>NZ_JAHRDV010000049.1 GCF_019083805.1 Acetobacter estunensis | reverse complement strand
AGAATGCGGCGACGCAACAACAAAGCTGCCACGGGCGCTTTCGCTTGCTGTACCTGTAGGATGTATTGCTGGTCTATTCTTCGTGGGTATCGAGTCTCATAATTCTTGCTCAATTGCTGACGAGCGTACAGGTGATTCCCATTTCGAGTTAGTCCATTGTAGTCTAGGGAACAAGGAATCAGCTTACAAGTGTGTAAGCGGCGGAGTGTCTACCATCATCCGCCTTGACAGACAGATAGATGCAAGCAATTACAATAGTAATGGCTGTGAAAGCTGCGCAGAATGTATCAATGGTTGGTAGAAACTTATTGCCAAAGGCAACAATAATAAATGTCACCAGGCACAAGCCATAGAAAGCGAGGACGAGCTTCCACGGCTGCCACTCGTAGCTCGGGTAGTAGATGTTAATCGTGGCTGCCAAGAGTGATGCGAAGCCAAAGTTCACAGACAAAGTAATGGTCCAATTCCCGATTAACCAAGTCCATCCTGTTATGAATGAAAGTACTGTTCGGTATTTTGGGCC
>NZ_JAHRDV010000048.1 GCF_019083805.1 Acetobacter estunensis | reverse complement strand
GCGTCTTGATAGCGCCTGTGGAAGTCAATAAAGGTGAAATGGAGCCAAAGAGAACCGACTTACGCAGCATCCAAATGCGCGCGAAGCTCGTGAGCGAAAGGCGAAATAGATGTGCAACCAGCTTCCCCTGCCAGAACAACCTGCTCCATAGTGAAAACAGTGGTCGCTAATGTCTTGATGTTGTCAGCTTTCAGTCTGCTACATGCTTGCATGCCTTCCCAAGTCGAAGGCACCTTCATGACGAGCCTGGACAGATCGAATGCCGGGTCGAGGAAGAGGACCTCGAAGCACGCTCAGTGTTTCGCACCGACTCTCATAATCCAACGAAACAGTTTGAACGACTGAGCTATATTGATGACAGAGTTAAATTTCTCCGAGCTTTTACGGCTAATGGGAAAGGAAAATCCAAGACGGAAGATGTGAGTAGGAAACTGTGCTATATTTTACGGTTGTTTTTTTCTCACATCCTATTAGGCAATTGCAATCTTTTGCGGATTCCAAATCCAAGCTGAGGCTTTGGTGACAA
>NZ_JAHRDV010000047.1 GCF_019083805.1 Acetobacter estunensis | reverse complement strand
GCCTATGCGCCAACTTCAGTCGACGCCTTCTTGACCGGCAGGCCACAGACAAAACCATTTACCGCCCCAAGTTTTCTCGTACCGGCCGTTATTGATTCCTTGAGAAGACACCCTAAATACGGAAATCTCATACGCATTATTCCAGGTGAAGCAGACGGGTTCTGCGCAAGACATGCCGCCAGCACTGGGGCGATGGTTCTGACCTCGGATTCAGATCTGCTTGTTCACGACCTCGGATCTGGGAGCGTTGCGCTTTTCCGTGACGTTTACAGAGGCCAAGATGGTGTTGTACACTGCTCCGTATACACACCATCAAAAATCTTCCCACGACTGGGGCTTTCGTCTCCCCCTGGCGTACATCGGTTTGCCTATGAGCGCTGGCGGACTACGCACGCGACTGTGGCGAGTCTAGTCCGTGCATGTGAGGACTCCGTCTTAGACGAGGATGAGTATCGTGAGTTCTGTGTCCAGTATCTAAGTGAAGAAGACGCCGGGAAATCAGTGCCGTCGCTAGGAGGACATCTGACCATCCAACACC
>NZ_JAHRDV010000046.1 GCF_019083805.1 Acetobacter estunensis | reverse complement strand
GGAGGCAACAGGGGATGCGGAAGTTCCATCTGGGCTGCGTACGGCGGATTCTGTGAAACTTGCTTCTTCCTGCAAATTTAGAATGCCTTCGAGGGAGTTTAGCTTGTGTAGTCAGCTAATAATACAGGGCTCGTAGATTACTGAAAGTAAGAATGACGCTTTGCTGCTTACATGCTTTCTTTGCTTGCCGCGCGTATAGGCCATAGCGTATGAGCATACTGGGAGAGTATTAAATTTGGCGACACAGCTGCCTGGAAGTTTCATACAAATCTCATTGTTGCTGCATCGCGAGCATGGCTCTGAACCATTACATCGAGTCTTTCTCCGCCTACAAGCATCGCAAGCTCTGTGACAAGTGACAGATGGTTAGTGCTTCGTCGAGAGGCCTGAATGATGTAAATATGCCTGAGGAAATTACCTAGTGACATATCGCATCCTCGTGGGCGGGTTCGATAAGGATAACGACACGTTTCGAGGCATGGCTCTAACCATGAACAAGCATATTTCTGCAACTGCTCGTTCATGCACAATTACAAAC
>NZ_JAHRDV010000045.1 GCF_019083805.1 Acetobacter estunensis | reverse complement strand
GTCAGAGGTATTGGCTGACCATTTTGTTTCCGTCTTGGTTTCTCATGGCCCAGATGACGACTTCAATGGAGGTCAACCACTACAACTGGCTGCTTCACGCGCGAATGTCCACTGGACAAAGAAACTACTCGAGTGCCATCCCACATCAGACACGTTATCTTCGGCATTCCAGTACATTTTTGACACAGTTCTAGATCAAGACGAAGTGCTGGATCTGTTCAAGTTGTTCGCTGAATACCGTGAGGGTGATGCACGCATCGACGTAATGGCTGCACAGCATGGACCTGAACCGGTATTGATCCGAGCTATGAAGCAATACCCAAGATCTCCGACCATAGTAGCCACGTTGCTGGATGCGGGCTACTACCATGACCAGCAAACCATGTGCCAACTGGTCGATTCTGCTGACGAAGAGGAAGTAACACTTCTCGCATGGGCAATCGCACAGCCTCAGAAGAGAATCAGCACAGGAGTCATTGGGCTCCTCGTTGAGCGAGGTGGTGAGTAACAATTTTTGCTTTCTTCGTATTCCTTTGCGACAC
>NZ_JAHRDV010000044.1 GCF_019083805.1 Acetobacter estunensis | reverse complement strand
CACTGTATCTCCACTTCATTCACGCGTCCCAAGCTCTGTCTTCGATTCATTCTCGATAGCACGCAAAAGATGCCCGCCGCCGTCACTTACGATGGCGTCGAGGGCGGTGAAGGGGGGAACATCTTTGACGGAATCAAGTTTTGGGTTGCGCAGCGAGTCCCCATGCGAACAGATCTGTTGCATCACATCAAGGTAAGCTGCTTCTTGGCGTAACCGCCTATATTCAGTACTCGGGCAGCTATTGACAACTTTCTAGAGCAACGCAGGGACCGTAGTGCCACTGGAAAAAGATGCAACTTATATGATAGCGGATCATGTGAGGAAAGATGCGCCCACGGGCTCATACTCGTGGAAATTCATCACGGAGTCTGTTAGGAACGGCATCTTACAGCTACCAGACCGCTACCGCCTTGGCTAGATCCCACAATCCGAATTCATGATCGCAGAGTTTATAGTGTCCTGCAATTTGGCGTTCACAAGCGGTTGCATAATCAGCAAGATCTCTGTAAAATGTGGCTCGGTCGATTGCTTCTTGTTCCTCTTCTGTTCTTTCAGTGC
>NZ_JAHRDV010000043.1 GCF_019083805.1 Acetobacter estunensis | reverse complement strand
GTGTATAGAATTACACATCCCTAAAGGAAGCAAACTACAACTATAGAATCCCATCTTACAAACCCATGAGGAGAAAAAAGCAACGTTGAACATCCTTTCTTTGCTCGTCTGCACTGCACGATCGGAACTCCCCCCGCTTACGAGTAGATCTGGCATTGAAAACGACAAGTCATACGTATGAAATATATACTTTGTGCCCCTTGTGCGTGTAGTCTAACCCACACCACCATCTGCGGCACTTTTTTTTGTTGCTTTTTGCTTTAGCAACTGTAAGTTTTAGATGCAGGGGTTTTGTTAAATAAATGTTGCACATGCACATCTTCCAAGGGCGGCAGAAAAAACAAAAAAAAAACAAAAACTGATGTCGCGCCAGATCGCCGGTCGATTGATTTCGAGAGGAAGGGAGGGAGGGAAGTGGCTAAACTGGTTAGCTTTTTTGGAGGTGTGTATAACTACAATTACAACTAGAATAAAGTAATGTATAAATTTCCTTTATTTGTTTTTCTTATTTATTTTTTTAAATTATTAAACTGAATATTCTGGTGTATAGTTCGATGGTATGTTAG
>NZ_JAHRDV010000042.1 GCF_019083805.1 Acetobacter estunensis | reverse complement strand
GACATCTCGATCGAGCACGTCGCGCGCCACGCCCTGCGTTTCATGCCGCAGCGCCTGCCATGCCTGATCGAACATCAGCGCATGACGGGCGACATCATCGTCCGTACAGACAAGTCGCGCGGCCTCGTCCTTTTGCGGAAGCGGCGTGCAGGCCGCCACAGGCCTGTAGGAACGCGCCTGCGCCACGCCACATTCCATCACCAGAAGACTGGCCAGCATCAATTTCCGCACGATCGCCCTCATATTTCCTCGCAACGGCAATCTAGCAGGCGGCCGAATATTGAACATGGGCGACCCGCTGTTACGGACCGAGACAATTGCGGCGCTGAGTGGTCCTCATCCCGTCACAATGTGCCTCCAGAGTGTTCTGATCGCCACTGGTGGCATGCGCGGACCGTCATACCCATATAACGCTCAGTTTCCGTTTCGGACCTCGCGCCATTACCCTGTCGGCATCAGGCGTCAGGTCCATCATCCTGCCCGGCATTCGGGAGACACATCATGTCCACGAACCGTCTTTCCCTTCTTTCATCTGTATTCGCCATTGCTCTCGCTTTCAGCAGTACTGCACCCGCCTTTGCTCACGGTGGCGGTGGAGGAGGCGGTGGGTTTG
>NZ_JAHRDV010000041.1 GCF_019083805.1 Acetobacter estunensis | reverse complement strand
CCGGATCGTCTATGCCGTGGAAGACCTCTGCGCCTGGGCCGATCTGAACGTCCGGTTGTCCACCGGGGATGGTGGGGGTATCCCGATGCCGTCCGATCCCCGCGCCTATATCATCCGCTTGCAGGCCAGGGTTCGCAAGGCGCAGCGGAGTGCCGGCCGATGATGCCGGTCGCCGATAGCTGGCGTCAGCCCGACCGCCGGTTTGTGGTCACGGGGGCGGCACGGCCCCGCGACATCCGCGATCTGATGGGCCGTCCGTTCTTCGCGCTGGGGCACATGGCGCGCCTTGAGCCACTTCGCTACCGCTCGCGTCAGATGGAAATCGTTGTCGAAGCCTCGGCTCCTCTGGGCATGGCGACGATCCGGGACGCCGATATCCTGCTCTGGCTGACCGGGCAGATCGTCGATGCCCTCAACCACGATCTGTGGGTGTCGCGCCATGTGCGCTTCACGCCCTGGCGGCTGTTCCAGGATCTGGGATGGGCTGACGGCACCCACCAGTATCGCCGGCTTTATGGCGCCCTCGCGCGTCTGGCGGAAACGCGCGTCACCACCAGCCTGCGGCAAGGGCCGGAGTGGCGCGAGAAGCCGTTTGCCTGGATCAGTGACGTCCGGATTTCCCGTGAGGATGGGGTGGCCCTGACCCTGCCGGACTGGCTCATGGAGAT
>NZ_JAHRDV010000040.1 GCF_019083805.1 Acetobacter estunensis | reverse complement strand
ATGAGTTCGGATGGGGGCGTCATTCTGGTGAAGCAGGCTGATGACATTCTGGGGCTCAGCCGCCGCTTTGCTGCCTGTTTTCGCGATAAGCGGCATCCCGGCTTTGTGGAATACCGGGTTGAAGACCTTGTCCGTCAGCGGATCATGGGCCTGGCACTGGGCTATGAAGACCTTAATGACCATGACGCTTTACGTCATGATCCTGTCATGGGTCTGGCCTCGGGCCGTCTGTCAGGAGGCCGGGCAAACTGCGCAGCATTGGCTGGCAAATCCACGCTGAACCGGCTAGAGCGCAGTGGGCAGCAGGCAGATCGTTACTGCCGCATCATTGCTGATCATGAGGCCCTGGCTACCCTGTTCGTGACGCTTTTCATGGACCAGCATGAGCGCGCACCCGCCCGGATCGTTCTGGATGTGGATGCCACCGATGACCGTATCCATGGCCATCAGGAAGGCCGGGCCTTTCATGGATATTACGGCCATAACTGCTATCTGCCGTTATACATCTTCTGCGGGGACCATCTCCTCAGCGCTACCCTGCGCACGGCAGACAGGGACCCGGGGAAGGAAGCACTGGCAGACATCCGCCGGATCGTGGAGCAGATCAGGAGCCGCTGGCCCCGGGTGCGTATCCTGGTGCGTGGGGACAGCGGTTTCGCCCGGGACAGTCTGATGACATGGTGCGAAGACAACCACGTTGACTTCCTGTTTGGGCTTGCAGGCAACACCCGCCTGTATGACCGGATTG
>NZ_JAHRDV010000003.1 GCF_019083805.1 Acetobacter estunensis | reverse complement strand
GGTCGCGGCGACCGGTGAGAATCTTGTGCGGGTAGGCCTGATGGCCCACGTCCCAGATCAGCTTGTCGTCAGGGGTGTCGAACACCGCGTGGATGGCGACCGTCAGTTCCACCACGCCCAGCGAGGCGCCCAGATGCCCACCCGTGGTCGAGACCGTATCCACCGTCTCCGACCGCAGCTCGTCCGCCACCTGCCTGAGCTGGTCAATCGACAGATTTCTCAGATCAACAGGAAGGCCAACTCGGTCCAGCTCAGGAAAACGGCCGCGTGTGGGGGCGCCTTCTTTTCCATTTTGGAAAGAAGAAGATGCAGAATCGGTCGGGGTGTGGGCCATCATGTCACTTCCGTCGTCTGGGGCCGTGACCGCCCATTGTCGCGCGGAGCGTCTGCCACACGCGAAAACGCGGAGCGGGTCACGTCAGTTGCCGGTCATCGAAATTCGTCCTGCCTTACGGCAACAGGTACGGAAGAACGAACATGAAAGGACAGTTCTCGCCGCAGCGGATAGAGCAGGGTCAATTCGAAAATGCTGGCCCTGCTTGATGATGTTTCGGTCCTTCTGACAAGCTTCGTTTTCCGAATGGCCGATCAGTGTGGTCTTATTGCAACAATTGTGCAATCAGCACTTGAGTGCCTGAAGCGGGTTATCCTATAGCCGACACATTCAGGAATCGTGGTGCCGTATATTCGCACGCGGGCCATGACTTGCCCGCAGGCCTGGGCCATAAGGTATTCCTATTTTCTCTCTCGGACATAACCCTATATGTGTCCGCAGAACTTGACGGGCGTCGGTCGCCCGACCGACTGAGGAGCAGATCGTAATGGCGGTACCCTTGATGCAGGCCGTCCGGGTCGGCGCGTATGTTGTCAAGCAACATGTCACCCGGCGGGCGCGTTATCCTCTTGTACTCATGCTGGAGCCGCTTTTCCGCTGCAACCTTGCCTGCGCCGGCTGCGGCAAGATCGATTATCCCGCGGCCATCCTCAACCAGCGCCTGACTCTTCAGGAGTGCTTGGATGCCGATGCGGAAGCGGGCGCACCTGTGATCGCGATTGCCGGTGGAGAGCCGCTTCTGCACAAGGAGATGCCCGACATCGTGCGCGGTCTGATTGCACGCAAGAAGTATGTCTATCTCTGCACGAATGGCCTTCTTCTGGAAAAGAAGATGGACGATTACGAGCCGAGTCCGTTCTTCTCGTGGGACGTGCATCTGGACGGCGACAAGACGATGCACGATTCGTCCGTCTGCCAGGAAGGTGTGTATGAGCGCGCTGTCGCAGCCATCAAAAAGGCCAAGGCGCGTGGTTTCCGTGTATCCATCAACTGCACTCTGTTCGATGGTGCCGATCCCAAGCGTGTCGCTGCCTTCTTCGATGAAGTGATGGCGATGGGCGTGGACGGCATCATGACCGCGCCGGGTTATGCGTACGAGCGCGCGCCGGATCAGGAGCACTTCCTCAACCGCCAGAAGACCAAGCGGCTTTTCCGCGAAATCTTCCGTCTGGGTAAGGGCCACAAGTGGCGCTTCACGCAGTCACCGCTGTTCCTCAACTTCCTCGCCGGTAACGAGACCTATCATTGCACGCCGTGGGGCAAGCCGCTCCGTAACGTGTTTGGCTGGCAGCGTCCGTGCTATCTGCTGGGTGAGGGATATGCGAAGTCGTTCGACGAACTGATGAGCGACACCAAGTGGGACGATTACGGCACCGGCAACTATGAAAAGTGCGCCGATTGCATGGTCCATTCGGGTTATGAATCCACGGCGGTCATGGATGCGGTACGTCGTCCCTGGCACATCGCCAAGGTGGCTCTCTTCGGTCCCGAAACCGAGAAGCCGATGGCTCCGGAAATCTCTCTCGTGAACCAGCGTCCTGCGCAGTACAACTATGCGGAGCAGGTTGACGAGCAGTTGAAGGACATCGCGGCCCGTAAGAAGCCCGCCAAGGCGCCTCGCGTGACTAAGGTTGTAGGTGGTACCGTGCAGGCGAAGGAAGAAGCGGTTCCGGTGGATGCTGCCGACTGATTTTCGCATCTTCCGGCCCACCGCCATACTGCATTAACAGAAAGGGCAGAACCTTCCGGGTTCTGCCCTTTCTCTGTTCTTTACGGATGTCATGATCGTTTCCATCTTCATTATCCTGTTGCTCATTGTGCTCAATGGCATTTTCGCAATGGGTGAACTTGCGCTGATTTCCGTAAAGAGACCGCGCCTTGTCATACTTGTGGGGCAGAAGGTGCGTGGTGCGGAGCGGGCGCTCAAGCTGGCGGATGACCCCAAGAGCTTTCTGCCGACCGTCCAGATCGGGATGACACTGGTCTCGATTCTCGAAGGCACGTTCGGTGGTGTGAAGATTGAGGCCGCTCTTACGCCGTGGCTTGAGCAGTTTCCGGCTATCCGCCCCATTGCCGAGCAGATGTCGATGGTGGTGGTGGTGGTGTGCATCACCGTTCTCATGCTTGTGCTGGGTGAACTCGTGCCCAAGCAGATGGCGCTCCAGCAGCCCGAGCAGATCGCCGCCCGTCTGGCTTTGCCGCTGGACCTTCTGGCCACCGTGACTCGGCCCATCGTGTGGGTTCTGCGTAAATCCTCGGCCATTGTGCTGCGTCTTCTGCGCGTGTCGGAAACCGATCGTCAGACCCTGACCGAAGAGGAACTCCGCGCAGTTCTGCTCGAAGGCGCGCAGACCGGCGTGCTGGAGCATGAAGAGCGCACCATGATCGAGCGGCTTCTGCGTCTGGCGGACCGTCCTGTGCGGGCGATCATGACCCCGCGCAACGAGATCTGCTGGGTCGAGCGGCACGCGCCCCGCGATGAACTGATCTCCACGCTGCGGACCACCACGTTCTCGCGTCTGGTTGTGTGCGAAGGGGGACTGGACAATCCGGTGGGGGTCATTCTCGCCAGCGATATGCTTGACCGCCTTCTCGACGGCATGCCGGTCTCGGTGGAGGCGGGGCTGCGGCAACCGGTGGTGGTGCCGGACACCATTTCGGCGCTGGATATGCTTGAGCGTATGCGGTCGATTCCGCTCGGCATTGCTCTGGTGGTGGATGAATACGGCTCGTTCGAAGGTATCGTGACCGCGTCCGATCTGTTCGACGCGATTGTGGGCGAGGTGCATGAGCATGGCCCCCACACGCTTCTGCCGGTGAAGGTGGGCGATGTCGTGATGCTGGAAGGCTCGGATTCCGCTGATGAGGTGCGTGATCGGCTGCATCTGGGTGCGCTACCCGCGGAAGGGAGCTATCACACGCTGGGTGGCCTGCTTCTGGCGCTGCTGCGTCGTGTTCCCGCTGTGGGAGACAAGGTGGTGTTCGACGGGTGGCTGTTCGAGGTTCTGGAGATGGAAGGTCGCCGTGTGACGCGCGTGCGGGCCAGCCGCCAGACATTGGCCGAGAACTGATCGCGCCTTTACTCGACGGCGGCGCGAAGTCCGGCTCCTGCCGCCAGAGGGCAGAGGGGAAGGGCGCCTGCGAGAAAGGCCAGAAGCAGCTCAAAATCGGCGGCAACCGGCAACCCGGTTCGCGCCGATTCCACTGCGGCCGCGCCGAAGATCAGCGCTGGCGTGACCAGAGGCAGCACCAGCAACGGCAGCAGTACTCCCCCACGACGCGCACCCAGCACGATAGAGGCCGCCATACCGCCCACCAGTGACAGGATGAGCGTGCCAGGCACCAGTCCTGCCATGAGCGCGGGCAGAGTGTGGCTGGACTGACCGAGCATCACGGCCATGGGGATGGCTGCGATCAGCAACGGGAGGCCGGTCGTAAGCCAGTGAGCCGTCATTTTCGCCAGCGCGATGAGAGAGGGTGGCAGACCCAGCAGGAGAAGCTGATCGAGAGATCCGTCTTCCAGTTCCGTGCCGAACAGCCGGTCCAGCGGCAGCAGAGCCGCCAGCAGGGCGCAGACCCACACCACGCCCGGGCCCATGCGGCTGAGGAGGGCGGGAGAGGGACCAAGCGCCAGAGGAAACAGGGCGGCGGCCAGAATGAAAAACAGCACAGCGCCCAGCGTGTCCGCGCCGTGTCGGATGGCCAGACGCAGATCCCGCATCACGATGGCGACGAAGAGACTGCGCGTGTTCATGTGTGGGCCAGTTCCACAAGCGTGTCGTCTTCGACGGGGGCACCCGGAAGAGCGAGGTTGCGTGGATTTTCCAACGGCAATGGAACGTGGGTGGTGGCGATCACCATGCCGCCTTGTTCACGATGGTGGCGCAGCACTGTCCCCAGCCGTTCCACCGACCGTGCATCCAGCCCCAGACTTGGCTCGTCCAGCAGCCAGAGCGATGCGTTGGCCAGAAGAACGCGGGCAAGGGCGGCGCGGCGCTTCTGTCCTGCGGAGAAGAGGCGGGCGGGCACATCGCGCAGATGGTCCAGATCGAAGGCGTCCAAGGCCGCGTCGATTGGGCGACCGCGTGCAAAGAGGGCGAGGTTTTCCTTGAGGGTCAGGCCGGGCTTGAGAGCGTCGTGATGGCCAAGATAGGCGATGTGTTCCGCATGCGTGGTGCGATCGGCGAGAATGTCCTCGCCTTTCCACAGCATTCGTCCCGAATCCATGCGTCCCAGTCCGGCGAGGATACGGAGCAGGGTGGATTTGCCCGCCCCGTTCGGGCCGGTGAGCAACAGGGCGTCGCCTGCATCCATCGTGAGATCGACGCCGTCGAGAACGAGTCGTTCACCCCGGAAGACGGAGAGGTCCTCCACCAGAAGGATGGGTGAGGCAGAAGAGGGGGGCAAGGCGGTCGATCCCTTATTTGTGACCTCGGCAAGGGCCGGTTTCCCGGTTGCTCGCGTTCTCGTGGTCACGGTGTGCCTTGTGCCCGGACCGCCTGCGGGTATGTTCTAGCGCCGATCAGAGATCAACCCGGCGGCCCGGGAAACCGGGCAGGGCAGCCATCACGAATGTGGTGGAAGTTGCCGGTTCGACAAACCAGCGGGATGCTGTTGTCGCGGAGGAATATTTTATGAAATCGGTTGGGCACGATTCCCTCAAGACCGGGCGTGAGCTCAAGGTCGACGGAAAAACCTACCACTACTTCTCGATCCCCGAGGCCGAGAAGACCATCGGCAAGGTGGACCGTCTGCCGGTAAGCCTCAAGGTGCTGCTCGAAAATGTACTGCGCTTCGAGGACGGTCGCTCCTATACGGCCGACGATGCGAAGGCGATTGCCGGCTGGCTCAAGGACGCACGCAGCACGAAGGAAGTGCCCTTCAAGCCGTCGCGCATCCTGATGCAGGACTTCACGGGCGTTCCGGGTGTGGTCGATCTGGCCGCGATGCGCGATGGTATCGTGCAGCTTAAGGGCAACCCCGAGAAGGTGAACCCGCTGGTGCCGGTCAATCTCGTCATCGATCACTCGGTGATGGTGGATGTCTACGGCACGCCGGACGCGCTGCAGAAGAACATCACCATCGAGTTCGACCGCAACGGCGAGCGGTATGCGTTCCTGCGCTGGGGCCAGGAAGCGTTCGAGAACTTCTCGGTCGTGCCGCCCGATACCGGCATCTGCCATCAGGTGAACCTGGAATACATCGCGCAGGTGGCCTGGACAGCGGCCGTGGACGGCAAGGAATACGTCTACCCCGACACGCTGTATGGTACCGACTCCCACACGACCATGGTCAATGGTCTGGGCGTTCTGGGCTGGGGCGTGGGCGGCATCGAGGCGGAAGCGGCTATGCTGGGCCAGCCGATCGCCATGCTGATCCCTGACGTCATCGGTTTCCGTCTGACAGGCAAGCTGCCTGAGGGGGCCACGGCCACCGATCTGGTGCTGACCGTCACGCAGATGCTCCGCAAGAAGGGCGTGGTCGGCAAGTTCGTCGAGTTCTTCGGCCCGGCCCTCGATCACCTGCCGGTGGCGGACCGCGCGACCATCGCCAACATGGCTCCGGAATATGGCGCGACCTGCGGGTTCTTCCCGGTCGACAAGCTGACACTGGACTATCTGCACGAGACGGGCCGCGATGCGCATCGCATCAAGCTGGTTGAGGAATACTACAAGGCGCAGGGCATGTTCCGCACAGCGGAGACCCCGGAGCCGGTGTTCACCGACACGCTGGAACTCGACCTCTCCACAGTCGTTCCCTCCATTTCCGGCCCGAAGCGTCCGCAGGACCGCGTCGTGCTAACCGACGCCACCTCGGCGTTCGAAAAGGAGCTGACCTCGAGCCTTGGCGTGCCCGCCAATGATGCGAACAAGAAGGTCAAGGTTGCCGGCACCAATTATGAGCTGGGCAACGGTGACGTGGTGATCGCTGCGATCACGTCGTGCACCAACACGTCCAACCCGGCTGTGCTGATCGCGGCTGGCCTCGTTGCCCGCAAGGCGCGTGCGCTGGGCCTGAAGCCCAAGCCATGGGTGAAGACCTCGTTGGCGCCGGGTTCGCAGGTGGTCACCGATTATCTCAACCGCGCCAATCTGAGCGAAGACCTCGACGCGCTGGGCTTCAACACGGTCGGTTATGGCTGCACGACCTGCATCGGCAACTCGGGACCGCTGGCTGACAACATCGTTGACGCCATTGAGAGCAACAAGCTGGTGGCGGTGTCGGTGCTTTCGGGCAACCGTAACTTCGAGGGACGTATCTCCCCGAACGTGCGCGCCAACTACCTCGCCAGCCCGCCGCTGGTGGTGGCGTATTCACTGCTTGGCACAATGCGCAAGGATATCACGAAGGAGCCGCTGGGCACGTCCAAGGACGGCAAGCCGGTCTACCTGAAAGATATCTGGCCTTCGAACCATGAAATCGCTGCGTTGATGGGGTCTTCCATCAATCGTGACGAGTTCATCAAGCGTTACGCCACGGTGTCGAAGGGCACGAAGGAGTGGCAGGATCTCAAGATCGCCACGGGTTCGGAGACCTACAAGTGGGATCCGAAGTCCACCTATGTGCAGGATCCGCCGTACTTCAAGGACATGCCGGTCGAGCCGTCGGCCACGACCAGCAACATCAAGGGTGCGCGTCTTCTGGCTCTGCTGGGCGACAACATCACGACCGACCACATCTCGCCGGCCGGCGCCATCAAGAAGGACTCGCCGGCTGGCAAGTATCTGATGGAGCACGGTGTCGAGCCGAAGGACTTCAACTCCTACGGTTCACGTCGCGGCAACGACCGGATCATGGTGCGCGGCACGTTCGCCAACATCCGCATCAAGAACGAGATGTGCCCCGGAACGGAAGGTGGCTTCTCCAAGCACTATCCGGACGGCAAGCAGGGCTTCATCTACGATGTGGCCATGGAGTACAAGAAGGAGCACACGCCCCTCGTCGTCATCGGCGGCAAGGAATACGGCATGGGGTCCTCGCGTGACTGGGCGGCCAAGGGCACCTTGCTTCTGGGCGTGAAGGCGGTGATCGCGGAGAGCTTCGAGCGCATCCACCGTTCCAACCTTGTGGGCATGGGCGTGCTGCCGCTGCTGTTCAAGGAAGGCACGACGCGCAAGACGCTGGATCTCAAGGGCGATGAGGTGTTCGACATCATCGGTCTTGAAAAGATCACGCCGCGTATGGACGTGACGCTGGTCATCACCCGTGCTGACGGGAAAAAGGAAGAGGTGCCGCTGCTCTGCCGCATCGATACGCTGGACGAGGTGGAATATTACCGTCATGGTGGCATTCTTCATTACGTTCTGCGTGGGATGCTGAAAGCTGCCTGACACTCCTTCGTCTCTTGACGACAGCAAATTGGCCGGTTCGGGGAATCCCGAGCCGGCTTTTTGCGTTGAAACGGTGCTTTGTGCCGAATCGATCAGCAAATCATTCGATTCGAACAAGGTACTTGACGATGTCTCGCTTACGGTCGAGCGGGGCGAACTCGTATCCATCATCGGGCCTTCGGGCTGTGGGAAGTCCACCTTCCTGCGCTGCCTGAATTTCCTGGAAATTCCCGATGAGGGGACCGTCACCATCGCCGATGACAGTATCCGGCGGGCAGGCGGTCTGTGGAAATCATCCGATGAGGCGCTGGCACACCGGCTGCGCGCACATGTCGGGATGGTGTTCCAGTCCTTCAACCTCTTTCCGCATCGTACCGTGCTGGACAACGTCATGCTGGCGCCACGCGTGGTGAAGCATGTCGCGCCCGCCGTGATCGAGGCGGAGGCGCGGGAGCTTCTCGCCAAGGTCGGGCTTGAAGCCGCTGCCCTGCGCTATCCCGCCACGTTGTCGGGCGGCCAGCAGCAGCGTGCGGCCATTGCGCGCGCGCTCGCGATGCGGCCCGACGTGATGCTTTATGACGAGCCGACCTCCGCCCTCGATCCGCGTGTGGCGGAAGAGGTACTCGAAGTGATGCGGGCGCTGGACCGTGAAGGTATGACGCAGATCGTCGTGACCCATGACCTGCGCTTCGCCCGTGCGGCGTCCGATCGCATCGTGTTCATGGATGGCGGGCAGATCATCGAGATCGGTGATCCGGACGAAATGTGTGACAATCCGCGCGATCCCCGGACGCGGCGTTTTCTTGGAGCCTCAGTATGAAGGCGCTTGTGTTGCGAGCCCTCGCGCTCGCGATGGTGGGGTTGTTCTTACAGGGTCCGGCCGCTCTCGCACAGGAACCGGAGTCGCCCCCGGTTCAGCCGGTGGCATCGCCTGCTTCCGCTACAGTCCTGAAATGGGGCGCGGACGGCACCTCGAATGTGCCTTACACATTCCATGATCCGTCGGACGAAAATCGCATGAGCGGTTTCGAATACGACATCATGGAGGAGATCGGCCGCAGGCTGGGCCGTGAATCGCAGTTCGTTCAGAACGATTGGGACGGGTTAATTCCCGGCCTTCAACGCAATTTCTACGAGATGGTCATCTGCGGCATCGAAATGACGCCCGAGCATATGGATGCCGTCGATTTCAGCCAGCCTTATTACATGACGTCCGAACGTATCGTTGTCCGGCGCGATCAGGCGGGGCTGGATTCCTATGAGCGTCTGGGTGGTCATGTCATCGGCACGGTGAAGGACACGCTGGCCGAGCGCATGATGGGTGAGCGGCACGACATCACCGTGCGCGGCTACGACGAAGAGTCCAACATGTTCGCGGACCTCCGCAACAAGCGGCTCGACGCGATCCTGATCGACGGTCCCATTGCCCTGTTTTATGGGGAAGCCGATCCCGACTTCCGTATCGTCGGACCGCCGGTTGGGCATCTGTCCTACGGTATCGCGTTTGCCAAAGGTGCAAATATCGAGCTGCGGCATCAGGTGGACGCGGCGCTGAAGGCGATGGTGGCGGACGGTACGCTGCACCGCATCCTCGCGCGCTGGAATCTCTGGACGCCGGAGATGGCGGCGTGGACGGGTGATTATTCCGAGCCGGGTGTCGCGCCGACAGAGTGGCAGCGCTACATCGCGGCGACCATGCCCACGCAGGGCTGGCGCGCCCGACTGAAGCGTTATGTCAGCTTCCTACCGTTGATCGGCAAGGGTGCCGTGATGACGCTGGCCGTTTCAGCCTGCGCGATGGTGCTGGCGGTGGCTCTCGGTCTGGTGCTGGCACTGGCGCGGCGCTACGGGCCGACATGGGTGGCCATGCTGGCAACGCTCTACATCGAGATCGTGCGCGGAACGCCGCTGCTGATCCAGATATTGTTCATTTTCTATGGTTTGCCGGGGCTGGGTATCCGGCTCTCGCCCTTCGTGGCGGGTGTGATCGGACTGGGCCTGAACTACGCGGCTTATGAAGCCGAAAACTACCGTGCGGGTCTGCAATCCGTGGCCCGTGGCCAGATGGAAGCGGCGACGGCGCTCAACATGACGCACACGCAGGCTCTGCGTTACGTCGTGGTGCCGCAGGCCTTCCGTGTGGTCGTGCCGGTGATGACGAACGACTTCATTTCGCTGCTCAAGGATTCGTCACTGGTCAGCATCATCACTCTGACGGAGCTCAGCCAGACCTATGTCCGGCTGTCCTCGACCTATTTCGACTATTTCGGGACTGGTCTGATGGTCGGCGGTGCTTATTTGCTGCTCGGTCTGCCCTTCGTGCGGCTGGCCCGTATGGCCGAGCGCCGTCTTGCGGTGAGTGAACGCCGGAGTGGCGCGCACCACTGAGGTGCAGAGGGAGCTCTGCCGATCAATGACATTTCGGTATGGCTCCCTCCGTTTTCACCCGATTGTGCATAAATCTTCCCTCGGTCATCATCGCGTGAGTTTCCTCCTGCGCGATTGACCTGATGGACCTCCTTGCTGCTTTGCACAGTTTCGTTCGCGTGGCCGCGACCGGCTCCTTTTCCGCCGTGTCACGTGAAACCGGGACTAGTCAGCCCACCATCTCCCGCCACATCGCGCTGCTTGAGGCGCATTACGGTACCACGCTGTTTGCGCGCACGACCCGCAGCCTGATGATGACGGAAGACGGGCGAAGCCTGCTTCCCCATGCCTATGAGGTTCTGGAAATCCTTGAGACCGCGGAGACCGTCCTGGGGCGCCGACGCGCATCTGTGTCCGGCCTTGTGCGGCTGGGCGTCACCACGGCGTTCGGGTTGCAACTTACGTCCCGGATCAATGAACTGCTGGGCCAGCATCCCGATCTGTCGGTCGAAGTCATCATGCGGGATGGGTTTGGTGATCTTGTCGAGGAAGGTCTGGATCTGGCCATCCGCGTGGGCGAGATTGCGGAAGGCTCATTGATCGCCCGCAAGCTGGGCGCTGTGCAGCGCACTCTTGTGATGTCTCCAAAGCACTTCACACCGAAAAGTCGTCTCGAACATCCACGGGAACTGACGGAAGAGCCTTGCGTGGTGTTCGCTTATGGCGGCGGCCGTCAGGACTGGCATTTTTTCAATAAAGAGGGTGAGGAAAGCGTGGTGGCGCCGGGGGCGGTCTTTCGCGCCAACAGCAGCGAGGCCGCTCTGCACGCCATTCAGGCAGGAGTGGGCATAGGGCTTTTGCCGGGCTTTCAGGTGCGCGACCTGCTGGCTTCGGGTGAATTGAGCGAGGTGCTGCCAGCGTGGAAGGTGCCTCCCATGCCGCTCTATGCCGTGCACACGGGACCACGGACCCTGCCGCTGCGTACACGCACTGTGCTGGATTTTCTGGTGGAAATCTCGACCGAACTTGTCGGCGCGGACTGAGCTGCGCCTTTACGGGATGCGCCCGGCTGAGCCGTGCCAGGCTGGATCGACGGCTCCCGGACGCAGTTGACCGTTAGCCATGGGTTGCAGACGACCTTCATGGCCTGCCAGCAGCACGGGCGCCCAGCTCAGAATCCAGTTGTTCACACTGTTTATGAAGCGCCCGGCGAAGGGTGACTGTCCGATTCCCTGAGGGGTCCAATCAGCAGGTGTGGTGTTGAGCTTTGCGCTACCGGGCTCGGCGGGGCTGAGGGCAATGGACACAGCCTCGAAATTGATGCCGCCATCTGTTGCGCGAACCATGTGAACCCACAGCGCCTGCGCCAGCACGAAAGGCATGGGAAAGCCCAGCACCTTGAGGCGGCGGAACGCCCAGTTGACGTCGGAAGCGGCGCTGACCTCATCATGATCGACGTACACCACGTCTGTCGCCACGCATTGCGCGCTGCCCGGTGGCGCTGCGAGCTGGCGGCGGAAGGTGTAGCGGTCATCGTGACAGGGAGCCGCGATGTTGTCCGCTTCGGTCGCGGAGATGCTGGCATTGGTCGAGCGGGCAATGATGACGCCTGTCACCACACCGCGATCGGTGCGCACCAGCACATTGCTGTTGATCTCTCCATGCGGACCGGCCTGATCGGTGAGGACCGGGTGCCATACACCAGCGGGAAGCGGCAGTTGATGGCCAGCGAAAGGGAGAATGTCCGTCAGTGTGGCGTCGATGGGAGGGGCTGCGGCCTGCACCGAATCGCCGCCAGTGGGGGCTCCTTTGCCGGTGTCGCCTGAAGTGGGCCCAGTGGTTTCGTCTGCGGGCGGAGCCGCGACATGATGCGCCAGCTTGTCCAGCGGAGGATAGAGTTTGAGCAGCCAGTGCGGTGGATACAGCACCGTCAGGCCAGAGAAGGCAATCATGCCGAAGAAGGAAAGACGCCAGAGCGGCGCGCGGTGCCAGAGACGCGAGAAAGCGGACATGATGTGGAATCAGGGCGTCATGTGAGGGCGGGTGGGCGAGAGCGGTTCGTTCACGACTTCGGCGCCAATTCCGTCTTCGCCATGCGTAATCCGCACCATTTTGGCGCCCTGCTGACGTGCCGTGATGAGCGATTCGCTGATCATGTCCTCGATCGAACGGGCAAGGTCACGTGCGGAGGCACCGTCTCCGAGACGGTTCTGACGGCGCATGACGTCCATAAGGATGGTGGGATCGATCCCGCCCGGTTCGATGGTCAACCCGTAGCTTTCGATCATGGACTCGATTTCCAGCGCCGAAACGCGAGCGATATCGAGGCCACGTAGCGGACGGAACACGAAGATCCGGTCGAGACGGTTGAGCACCTCGGGCGCGAAACCTGCCTGACGCAATGCCTCGACCGATTCGGCGCGCATACGGTCGGGATCATTGGCCAGCCGGTCGGCGATGTCGGTCAGCGCTTCCGTGGCGATGTTGGAGGTCAGGATAAAGATTGCCTGCGTGGTGGAGACATGCGCGCCTGTGGACGCTTCGGTCACATAACCGTCGTTCCACGCAATCAGGAACTGTTTGAAGACGTCAGGGTGCGCTTTCTCGATCTCATCGAGCAGAACCACGGCGTCGGGCTTTTCCTTCAACCCGCCGGTCAACTTGCCGTAGGTATCCGACCCGACATAGCCCTTGGGGGAGCCGAAAAGCTGGGTCGCGGCGTGTGGGCTGCTCATCTGCGTCATATCGAAATGCAGCAGCGGGCGTTCGAGCTGCCGGGCAAGCTGCTTGGCCAGATAGGTCTTGCCGGTGCCCGGAGGGCCGGCAAGCAGGAAGATACCGACGGGTTTGCCGCGCACGTGCAGAGCGAGACGACGACGGAGCTGAGCCGATATGTCCTCACACACCTGATCCTGCCCGATGACGCGCGCACGCAGGTTCGCCGCGAGTTCCTCGGCGTCGATGGCGGCATCACGCTGCTCGCGGGCGAGCATTTCTTCCAGCGCCTGCCGGTTCGTGAGTCGCGCCAGCACGTCCATCATCCATCCCCTTCTGCGCAGCAGTCCCTTGCGGGCAAGTCGTTCGGCACGGGTCTCGAACAGGAGCCCTGCCAATGTAAAAAACGCACCGACTCCGGCCAGAACCGGCCACAGCGGAGCACACCATTCCATGAACTGATCCACGCTCGCGAGTGAAAGATGCAAGCTGGCAGCCGCCTGAATGCTCGCGAGGATCAGAAAGATCACCATCATCACCGGCATGAGCCGGTTGAGCGTGGGAATCAGGCCCTTCATGTGATGGACGAGAGGTGAAGAGAAAAAGCACGCATCACTGGGCGATCACCGTGACAGTAAGAGATTCGTCCTGATGAATGACGGGAAACGCTTCCGGCCCCGACACCATGATCCCTCCAACCTGAATACCGCGGACGCCGGGGTTGGAAAGAGGAGTAAACGTGACATCCCCGCTCACGACGATTGGCAGGACAATCTCCTGCGGTTCGGGAGTGAGAGTGACGACACGTGTAATAGGGCCGGACTGGACGCTGACTGTCCCACCTGCGCCACTGGCGTCAAAAATGGGCATGACCACCAGTCGGTAATCCCTGCGATTGATCCCTGCGAGTATTTTCGCCTGCTCATCCGTGGAGTATCCCGCCTTTCGCAAGGCGCGGGCGGCATTGTCGGGAGAAATCAGGGTGAACTGCCCTGCCGCCGAGGCTTGGCTGCCGCCGGTCATGGGCTGCTGCGAAGCTGAATGTGTGACAGGAGAGGCCTCGGGGGAAGCGCGATGGTTGGCGAGCCACGACGCCCCACCGCCGAGCACAAGCAGCCCAGCCATAGCGATCATGGCGAGACGCGGCCCAGAGCCACCGGGGCCGGGTTCGGGCTGCTGCTGCAAATCGGGGCGATACGCTGTCATCTTCTGTCCATCAGACATAGGCGCGTCGCGTGTGGCAAGAGGGATACGCCGACTGTGAGGATCGGTTTCCTGCATGTGAATATCTGTTACAAAAAGCAGGTCTTTTTTCAGGCTTGCGGTTGGTGTGACGATGCCGTAGAAAAACACTAATTCCTTTCATCTTCCGCTTGTTTTGGGGGGTGGCCATAGCGGCCGCCTTTTTTGTTTTGGACGAAGATTTCTCAAGTGCTTCAGGCCTTGAAGCCCGGATCGCCGCGATGATTTCTCCCACGTTGGAGGATCTCGGGTTCGAACTGGTGCGTCTGGCCGTTCTCGGGCGCGAGGTGCCGACGGTGCAGATCATGGCTGATCGTGCCGACGGTTCTCTTATCACTGTTGAGGATTGTGAGCGTATCAGCCACGCAGTCGGTGCGGTGCTGGATGTGGAAGATCCCATTCCCGGAAACTGGACGCTTGAAGTGTCTTCCGCCGGAATCGATCGTCCGCTCACCCGTCCCAAGGACTGGGAGCGTTTTGCCGGGCATCTGGCGAAAGCGGAAGTGATGGTGCCGGTGAACGGACGACGTCGCTTTTCGGGCATCGTTCTTGGGGCTACGGAAGAGGGCGGGCGTCTTCGGCTGGACGATGGTTCGGAGGTGGTTCTGCCCTTCCGTGAACTGCGCAAAGCGCGTCTGATCCTCACTGACGAACTGATCGCAGCCACGCGGGCGCTTATGGTGCCTGAGGCTGAGGCGGTCGAGGGTGAGGACGGCGAGTTGGCGAGCAAGCCGGCTGGAAAGGGTCGCAAGACCCCTTCGCGGCGTCATTGATCGGGAGCGGGGTGGCGTAAGCTCTCCCTTGCCCCCATATTCTTGTCCAGATCGTGTATGGGCGTGAATTGCGCTCAATGCCGGTCTGTCGGGTCTGGCTGATGCACGATATCAGCGTGTGGTCTGTCGTGGAGTTCTGATGAGTATGGATACGTCTGTTGCACGTCCCGAGCTGCTTTTGGTGGCGGACGCCGTAGCGCGGGAAAAGATGATCGACCGGGATGAAGTCCTGGAAGCGATGGAACAGGCCATCCAGAAGGCTGGTCGCGCCAAATATGGTCATGAGAAAGATATCCGCGCGACCATCGATCGGCGTACGGGTGAGGTTCGGCTGTCTCGCTGGACCGAGGCCGTGGAAACGGTTGAGAACGAGGACACGCAGATCCCGCTGCACATCGCGCGCAAGTTCAAGCCCGATATTCAGCTTGGCGAACATCTGATCGATCCGCTGCCACCCATCGATTTTGGGCGCATCGCGGCGCAGACGGCCAAGCAGGTGATTGTGCAGCGCGTGCGGGAATATGAGCGCAAGCGCCAGTATGACGAGTTCAAAGACCGCGTGGGCGAGATCGTCAACGGTACGGTTAAGCGCACGGAATACGGCAACCTCATGGTTGAGATCGGTTCTGCCGAGGCGCTGCTGCGTCGGGACGAACTGATTCCCCGCGAGACGTTCCGCAATTCCGATCGTGTGCGTGCCTACATCTATGATGTGCGCGACGAGCCACGTGGGCCGCAGATTTTCCTCTCCCGTACGCATCCGGCGTTTCTCGCCAAGCTGTTCGCGCAGGAAGTGCCGGAAATCTATGACGGTATCATTGAGATTAAGGCTGTGGCCCGCGATCCCGGCTCACGCGCCAAGATGGCCGTGATTTCTAAGGATGCGTCCATCGACCCGGTTGGTGCCTGTGTGGGTATGCGTGGTTCTCGCGTGCAGGCCGTCGTGGCTGAATTGCAGGGCGAGAAGATCGACATCATCCCGTGGAGTCCGCAGGCGGCGACCTTCGTGGTCAACGCGCTGGCGCCGGCCGAGGTGTCCAAGGTCGTCATGGACGAGGACGCTGGGCGCGTGGAAGTCGTTGTGCCGGACGAACAGTTGAGTCTCGCCATTGGACGTCGTGGCCAGAATGTGCGGCTGGCCAGCCAGCTGACACGCTGGGATATCGATATTCTGACGGAAGCCGAGGAATCGGAGCGCCGTCAGGAAGAATTCCGTCGTCGTACAGCGTTGTTTGTCGAAGCACTGGATGTCGATGATGTGATCGCGGGGCTTCTGGTGACGGAAGGCTTCGATACGATTGAAGAGTTGGCCTACGCCGAGCCGGATGAACTGGTGGGCATCGAAGGTTTTGACGAGTCGGTCGTGGAAGAACTTCAGCGTCGTGCCGAGGGCTTCCTTGTGCGTCGTGAGGAAGAGCTTGATGCCAAGCGTAAAGAGCTTGGGGTCACAGATGAAATCGTGGCGCTGGAGGCTTTCACCAACCAGATGCTGGTGACGCTGGGTGAGAAGGGCGTCAAAACGCTCGACGATCTGGCCGATCTGGCGGGTGACGAACTGGTTGAGATTCTCGGTGAAGAAGCCATCGACGAGGAAACGGCCAACGAAATCATCATGGCGGCCCGTGCGCATTGGTTCGAGGGTGAGGACGAGCAGTCCGCGCCAGCTGAAACCGAGGAGGTAACTCCTGAGCATGACGCCGGATGAGCACCTGACATCATCCCTGTCCGGCGAAGGTGAGGTTGGAAAGGCCTTGCCCGATGTTGGAGAAGCGGAGGAGGCGGACGAGAAGGGGCCGTTGCGGCGTTGCGTGGTGACGCGCGAGCACGATCGGCCGGAAAGGATGCTGCGTTTTGTCGTGGCGCCAGACCGGCAGGTCGTCCCTGATCTGGATGCGCGTCTGCCCGGACGGGGAATATGGTTGAGTGCGCGGCGAGATGTGCTAGAAACCGCTCGGACACGTGGGGCCTTTGCACGGGCTGCCCGTGGACAGGTGGTCATCCCTCCAGATCTGGCACATCTGATTGAAACCGGACTTCTGCGTCGTGTGCGGGAGACTCTGGGGCTTGCGCGTCGCGCCGGACAGGTTGTGTGTGGGTATGCCAAGGTGCGTGAGTGGATCGTGGCTGGGAAAGCCGGTCTGGTCGTGCAGGCGTCGGATGGAAGCGCGGACGAGTGTCGGCGTCTCCTGTCCGGCGCAAGGGACATCCCGGTGGTCTCCCCGCTGATGGCGGAGGCGCTGGGCGAAGTATTCGGTCGCGAGCGATGTGTGCATGCGGCGTTGCGGTCCGGGGCTTTGGCCTCGCGGCTGTGGCATGAAAGTAAACGTTTTGCGGGGATGACCGACGTGTCTGCCCTGCGGACGCCGGGGTTTTCCGGTGATCGGGTTGAACAGGCGGATAGATGAGCGAAGGCAACGATCAGGATCAGGGTAAGGGGCGGCTGTCCCTGCGGCCAGCAGGCCGTTCGGAGGTAGGACACACGGTCGATGCTGGCTCCGTGCGTCAGAGCTTCAGCCATGGTCGTTCGAAGGTGGTCCAGGTCGAGGTCCGCAAGAATCGACGGCCGGGTCCGAGTGCACCCAAGGCTGGCGTGCCAGGTGGAGCGCGCGGCCCGCGTGGTGCCAAGCGTGGATTGACGGATGCGGAAATCGCGGTTCGTCAGCGCGTTCTGGAGCAGCAGCGGCAGGAAGCTGCCCTGCGTGAAGCGCAGCGCATTGAGCAGGAAAATATCCGTATTCTTTCGGCGGCTGAAGAAGCCCGTCGCAAGGAAGAGGAAGAGCGTCGTGCCGCCGAGGAAGCTGAGCGCGCCGAGGCGGAAGCCCGTGCCCGCAAGGCCGAGGAGCAGCCTCCGCTGAAGCCGGCCGCTCCCAAGGTGGAAGAGCGTGGGCCGGTTGTGTCCGATAAGCCGATTCCCGGCACGGTCACGCTTGCGCCACCTCCGGGTCGTCTGCGTCCGTTGGCTGAACGTGCGATCATGCCCACGAAGCCGCTGGTGCAGACGCGTCCGGCACCGGCTGCCGCAGCCACACCTGCGGCGGGGGAAACCCTTCGTCTGCGCGGTGGCCGTGAAGGCGGTGAGGAAGAGCGTCGCCCGCCACGTCGTGGTGCGCCGGCGCAGCCGCGTCGTACACCGGGTGGTGTGAAGAAGGATCAGAACCGTCGTTCCGGTCGCATTGACGTGCAGGCCGCGATTGAGGGGGATGACGACAAGACGCGTTCTCTCGCGTCGGTGCGCCGTCAGCGTGAACGTGAGCGTCGTCAGGCCGAGCTTGAGCGTCTGCGGACCGATCAGGTGCGTGTCGTGCGCGATGTCGTGCTGCCTGAGAGCATCACCGTTCAGGAACTGGCCAATCGTATGGCGGCCCGTCAGGGAGAGGTCATCAAGGCGCTCATGAAAATGGGTGTGATGGCGACCGTAACCCAGACGATCGACGCTGATACGGCGGAACTGGTGGTCGAGGAGTTCGGTCACCGCGTACGCCGCGTTGCGGAAAGCGACGTGGAAATCGGCATCGAAGGTGTCGAGGACAAGGAAGAAGATCTGCGTCCGCGTCCGCCGGTCGTGACCGTCATGGGTCACGTCGATCATGGCAAGACCTCGTTGCTTGATGCTCTGCGTACCACGGATGTGGCGACGGGCGAGGCTGGTGGCATCACCCAGCATATCGGCGCCTATCAGGTGACGCTGGCATCCGGTGCGAAGATCACTTTCATCGATACACCGGGTCATGAAGCCTTTACGGCCATGCGTGCCCGTGGCGCGTCCATGACCGATGTGGTGGTGTTGGTCGTTGCGGCCGATGACGGCGTGATGCCGCAGACGGCTGAAGCCATCAAACACGCCAAGGCGGCCAATGCGCCGATCATTGTGGCGATCAACAAGATCGACAAGCCGGGAGCAAATCCGGATCGTGTGCGTCAGGATCTTCTGAGTCATGAAATCGTGGTCGAGTCGATGGGCGGCGATGTTCAGGATGTGGAAGTGTCCGCCCTGAAGAAGACGAATCTCGACAAGTTGGAAGAAGCTATTCTTCTTCAGGCCGAGATTCTGGATCTCAAGGCGAATCCTGATCGTCCAGCGGAAGGCGCTGTTATTGAGGGCCGACTGGATCGTGGCCGTGGCGCTGTGTCCACGGTGCTGGTCCAGAAGGGCACGCTTCGTAAAGGCGACATCGTTGTCGCCGGTGCCGAGTGGGGCCGCGTCCGCGCATTGGTCGATGATCGCAATCGTCAGCTTTCGGAGGCGCTGCCATCCACTCCGGTCGAGGTGCTCGGTATCGGTGGAGTGCCGGAGGCGGGTTCGTCCTTCGTGGTGGTGGAGAACGAGAATCGCGCTCGCGAAATCTCGGAATTCCGTCAGCGCAAGATCAAGGAGCACACGGCGGCCGGTCAGACAGCCGCGCGTGGCACGCTTGACCAGATGCTGGCCCGTATTCAGGCGGGTGAGCAGAAGCAGGTTGCGGTCCTTATCAAGGCGGACGTGCAGGGATCGGCCGAGGCGATCAAGGCGACAGTCGAGAAGCTCTCCCATGAGGAAGTGGCGGTTCGGGTGCTCAACGCTTCAGTGGGTCAGATCACGGAAAGTGATGTGCAGCTTGCCAAGGCGTCCGACGGGCTCATCATTGCCTTCAATGTCCGCGCCACGGCGCAGGCCCGGGCGATGGCGCAGCGTGACGGTGTCGAGATCCGCTACTACTCGATCATCTACCAGGTGGCGGATGATGTGGAGCAGTTGGTCAAGGGCAAGATCGCGCCGAAGCATCGCGAGAAGTTCCTCGGTTACGCCGAAATCCGGCAGGTCTTCAACATCACGAAGGTCGGCAAGGTCGCGGGTTGTTACGTCACCGAAGGCGTGGTCAAGCGTGGCTGTGGCGTGCGTCTGCTGCGTGATGGCGTGGTCATTCATGAGGGCGAACTCAGCCAGCTCAAGCGCTTCAAGGACGATGTCAAGGAAGTGGCGCGCGGCTATGAGTGCGGTCTCTCCTTCGCAGGCTACAACGATCTGCGAGAGGGTGACGTAGTCGAGTGCTTCGAGATGGAAGTCATCCCGGCATGAGTCGCGGCTCACACCGAAAAGATGGAAAGGGGCCGGCGGGGCGACTCGCCGGCCTTTCCACAGGCGGACCGTCACAACGTCAGTTGCGCGTAGCGGAAGAAGTGCGGCGTGTTCTGGCGGAAGTGTTCGCGCGTGCGGACTTTCGTGATCCGGAACTGGCGGGCGTATCTATCACCGTGACGGAAGTGCGCATCTCTCCCGATCTCAAGCACGCGACGGCCTTTGTCGCCTGTTTGGGGCGGACGGATGTGGAAAGCCTGCTTCCCGCGCTCAAGCGGGTGGCGCCATGGCTGCGCACCCAACTGGCGCATACTTTGCGTCTTCGGGTGGCCCCAGAGCTGCATTTCCAGCCCGATACGGCGCTGGATTACGCGATGGAAGTGGATGCGCTGCTTAAGCGTCCGGAAGTCCAGCGTGATCTGGACGACCACGAAGACGAATAGAAACCAAAAAGGCCCGGCTCTTTTACGAGACCGGGCCTTTTTTCTGGTGGGTTTGGAAAAGAGGCGCTTGCGGTCGGGCAAGCGCCTCTTTTTATGGATCAGCCGTCGATCTGGCTGAAGTCGGCAATCAGGCGTGTCATACGCACCAGTTCGGATAACAGCTTCAGGCGGTTGGCGCGCACGGCGCTGTCGTCTGCGTTTACCGTCACTTTCTCAAAGAACGTATCCAGCACGGAGCGGAGGCTGGCGGCTTCTTTCATGGCATCGACAAAGCGTTCGTCAGCAAACGCGGCCTCAACCTGCGGGATGACGCGGTTCAGGGCTTCCGCCAGAGCCACTTCTTCCGGCTGCGTGTAGAGTGCCGGATCGGGCGTGCCTTCGTGCGGACCGTCTTTCTTGTCCTCGATCCGCAGTATGTTGGCAGCGCGTTTCGTGGCGGCGAGAAGGTTCTTGCCGTCCTCGGTCGCCAGCATCTCGGCCAAGGCATCCGTGCGGGCCAGAAGGCGGACAATGTCGCTGTCGGTGTTGCCAACGGATACGGCGGCGAGCACGTCATGACGTGCGCCTTCGTTGCGAAGCTGCACGCGCAGACGTTCAGCGATGAAGGCGGGCAGAAGGTCGAGATCCGGCGCATTACGCAGAGACTCGGGCAATGCTTCGGATGCCTTGACGAACAGAGCCACCAGATCCAGCCGCAATCCGTTTTTGCGGATGATGTTGATGATGCCCAGAGCCGCGCGGCGCAGGCCATAAGGATCGCCGGACCCGCTTGGTTTTGCGCCGATGGCGAAGAACGCCGTCAGCATGTCGAAGCGATCCGCCAGAGCCAGTGCCACGGAGGTGGGGGCCGTCGGCACCGTGTCGGAGGGACCTTTGGGCTGATACTGCTCCGCGATAGCGGTGCTGACGTCCTCGGCTTCCCGGTCGTGACGGGCGTAATAGCCGCCCATGACGCCCTGAAGCTCAGGGAACTCTCCCACCATGCCAGTGGAGAGATCGGCCTTTGCCAGAAGAGCCGCGCGTGCGGCGTGCGTCGGATCAGCGCCGACCATCGGTGCAAGAATTTCGGCCATGCGCACGATGCGGCGCACACGCTCGCCCTGCGTGCCGAGATCGGCGTGGAAAATCACGCGGTCGAGATCGGCTACGCGGGATTCCAGTGTGCGCTTGCGGTCGAGATCCCAGAAGTGGCGGGCATCCTCGAAGCGGGCGCGGAGCACGCGCTCATTGCCCGCGATCACCTGAACACCACCATCGGTGGGGTCGATGTTGGCCACGAAGGCGAAACGCGGTGCTGCGGTTCCGTCGCTGTTGCGCAGCGCGAAGTAGCGCTGGTTCACGCGCATGGACACCTGCATCACTTCTGCAGGCAGTTCCATGAACCGCTCATCAATGCGACCCAGCATGGGAACGGGCCATTCCACGAGGCCTGCGACTTCCTCCACCAGCCCCGGGTCGGTGACGATGCTCAGCCCTTCCTCGCGGGCCATGCTATCGATGCCGTGCACGATGGTCTGGCGGCGCTCAGCGGCGTCGATCATCACGCGGCGTTCTCGCAAGCCATCCCGCCAGGTATCGAAGTCCTTCACGGCAAACGGCTCGGCGCAGGTGTTGCCGGCGGGGAAGAAGCGGTGTCCCTCGGTCAGGTTGCCACTTGCCAGCCCGTGTCCATTGTCCGGCACGCCGCCTTCTTCGATGGCGAGGGAGAAGGGCACCACGCTGCCGTCAAGCAGGCAAAGAATACGGCGCAGCGGGCGCACCCACGTGAAGGCGCTGCCCACGCCCCAGCGCATGGATTTCGGCCACGGAAAACCACGCAGCAAAGCGGGCATGATTTCGGCAATGCGCACGGTCGCCGAGATGGCAGGCGTTTCGCGTTCCAGAACCCAGAAGCCGTTCTTGAGCGTCAGTTCGTCGCGTGCGGCACCATGTTTGCGCATGAAACCTTCGAGAGCTTTTTCCGGCGCGTTTTCACGTGGACCGCGTTCCTCAATGGTGGCGGCCGGGACTTCATCATTGACGCCACAGGTCAGGGCGATGCGGCGGGGACCGGTGAAGGTTTTCACATCGCGCGGATCAAGCGGCGCAAGCGCCTTGAGGAGCAGGCGGGCAAGGTCTTCCCCCGCGGCTTCCTGCATCCGGGCCGGGATTTCTTCGGACAAGAGTTCGATCAGCAGGTCGGCCATGGATCAGCCCTTCGCCTTCTTCGCGGTAGTTTCGCCAGCCAGCCATGTTTCGCAGCACAGCTTGGCCAGTGTGCGGACGCGGCCGATATAGGAGGCGCGCTCGCTCACGCTGATGACGCCACGCGCATCCAGCAGATTGAAGAGATGGCTGGCCTTTAGGCACTGGTCATATGCCGGCTGCGCCACGCCGGCTTCGGCCAGAGCCACGGACTCACGCTCGGCATCCGTGAAGTGACGGAGCAGCATGTCGGTGTTGGCCAGCTCGAAATTGTGCCGTGAATAGTCCTGCTCGGCACGCAGGAACACGTCGCCATAGGTCAGGCCGGCGTTATTGAAGGCGAGGTCATAGACGTTCTCGACGCCCTGCACATACATCGCCAGCCGCTCAAGACCGTAGGTCAGTTCAGTGGAAGGCATGGAGACAGGGATGCCGCCGACCTGCTGGAAGTAGGTGAACTGCGTCACTTCCATGCCGTCACACCAGACTTCCCAGCCAAGACCCCATGCGCCGATGGTGGGGTTTTCCCAGTCATCTTCCACGAAACGGATGTCGTGCAGATCGGGGTCGATGCCGATTGCACGGTAGCTCTCCAGAAGGAGTTGCTGGCTTTCTTCCGGCGTTGGCTTCAGCAGCACCTGGTACTGGTAATAGTGCTGCAGGCGATTGGGGTTTTCGCCATAGCGGCCATCGGCGGGGCGGCGGGACGGCTGCACATAGGCGGCCTTCCACGGCGTGTCGCCCAGTGCGCGCAGGGTGGTGTGCGGAGAGAGCGTGCCCGCGCCGATTTCCAGATCGTAGGGCTGGAGGATGGCGCACCCTTGGGCCGACCAGAAGCGATGAAGGGTCAGGATCAGATCCTGAAACGAAAGAGGTTTGCCGTCAGGGCGAGGGGCCGCCGGGTCCATGGGATGAACAGTCTCCGCTGAGATGCAGGGGCGGGCACCATACAGCGCCCCTTTCCTGACGGAAAGGAACAAGCCTGGTCTCGCGCGGCATGGCAGGTTGCCCGCGAAAACTTGTGCAGCGCATGACTTGCGCGGGAGAGTGTTGCAGCCCACGAAACGGTGAACCGATGATGGACAGGGAACAGGCGATTTGAAACGTTTCTTCAACACGCGCGAGACCGTGGTCACAGACTCCCTTAATGGATTGTTGCGTTCGTCCATGGGGCGTCACCTGTGCCGTCTGGACGGCTATCCCGAGATCAAGGTGGTTCTGCGACGTGAGCGCGATCCGTCCCGGGTGGCCGTGGTGTCGGGTGGTGGGTGCGGGCATGAACCGGCTCATGCGGGATTCGTGGGCGAGGGCATGCTGGACGCTGCAGTCTGTGGGTCGATCTTTGCCTCTCCGGGCGTGGATGCGATTCTGGCCGGTATCCTTTCTGTCACAGGGGAGGCGGGCTGCCTGCTTGTCATCAAGAGCTACACTGGAGACCGGCTGAACTTCGCGTTGGCGGCCGAGCAGGCGCGGGGCATGGGGCTGGCGGTCGAGACGGTTGTGGTGGGCGATGACACGGCGCTGCCGGACGCGCGTTATCCGCGTGGGCTGGCGGGAACGGTTCTTGTCCAGAAGGTCGCAGGTCATGCGGCCCGCAGCGGCGCGTCTCTGGCTGAGGTGGCGCGGCAGGCACGGGATGCGGCAAAGCAGTTGGCCTCCATCGGTCTCTCACTGACGGATTGCTGTGCCTACGACCCGCACGGGACCACGCGGCTGGCCGATGACGAAGGCGAACTGGGGCTGGGCATTCATGGCGAGCCGGGCGCGCGTCGGATCGATGTGGCGGGTGCGGATGTGCTGATGCAGCAGGCGGCGGACACGCTGGAAACCGCGCTGCCCATCAGTGGTGGCGCGCGATATGCCCTGCTTCTGAACATGTTGGGTGCGGTGCCTCCCATTGAGCAGACGCTGCTGCTTGAATCATTTTCTCGTACGACACTGGCGCAGAAAGTCGATCTGGTGATCGGTCCGGCTCCGATGATGACGGCGCTGGATATGAACGGTTTCTCGCTCACGCTTCTGGCACTCACAAACGAGTTGCGGATTGCGCTGGAATCGCCTGTGGAGCCGTGGGCCTGGCCGGGCACAGCACGCTTTGGCGAGCCAGATGTCCGTCCGCTGCCCGTCATGCCGGAGACATTTCCCTATCCCCCGTCCTCACAACCGCAGCTTGAAGCGCTGATCCGTGTGGGCGCCGAGACGCTGATCGCCAATGCCGATAGCCTGAACAAGCTGGACGCGCAGATTGGCGACGGTGACGCGGGTTCGACCTTTGCCGAAGCCGCGCGGGAGATCCTCGCGGCTCTGCCGCGCTTGCCGTTGGCAGTGCCGAAAGAACTCTGCACCACTTTGGGAGCGGTGCTGGCGCGTCATGCGGGTGGCTCCAGTGGCGTGCTGCTGTCCATCATGCTGTCGGCGGCTGGGCGTAGCGACAAGCCGTGGGGGCAGGCCTTGGTGGAGGGTCTGGACGCCATGCGACGGCACGGGGGCGCCAATCCGGGGGATCGGACAATGGTGGACGCGCTGGTTCCGGCTCTTGAGACGTTCGCAAAGGGTGGTTCGTTGGGAGATGCGGCAGTGGCGGCCCGTAAAGGAGCCGATGCCACACGCAGCATGGGCGAAGCCCGGGCGGGACGTGCGTCCTACGTGCCGGGCGAGCGTCTGGCGGATGTGCCGGACCCCGGAGCGGAGGCGATTGCCCGGATGCTGGAGGCCATGGCGCGCTCGATTTCGCACACATAAGGAGAAAAGAAAGATGAGCCGCGAGTCAGTCGAGGCGTGGTTGCGCGAAAATGCGCCGGACGTGGCGATCATCGAGCAGGGAGCGAGCACGGCCACTGTGGTGGAGGCTGCCGAAACACTTGGCGTGCAGGAGGGGCAGATTGCGAAGACGCTCGCCATCCGTGTTGGGGATGAGCGCGTGCTGGTGGTGATGGCTGGCGATGCGCGGCTCGATAACCGCAAGACGAAGGAAGCGTTTGGCGCACGTCCCCGCATGCTCTCGGCAGAAGATGCTTTAGAATTGACGAGTCACCCCGTTGGGGGCGTTTGTCCGTTCGGGCTGCCCGGGCCTGTGCCGGTTTATTGTGACGTGTCACTCAGGCAGTTCGAAGACGTATGGCCCGCTGCGGGTTCTCGCACGACATCCGTGAAATTGCCGCCTGCGCGTCTGGCCGAACTGGTCGGCGCGACATGGGTGGATGTCGCGCAAGGCTGAAAGCGTCAGGATTTCTGGAGGTCGGCAAACAGTTTGCGCATCTTGGCGACTTTCGGACCGACCACGGCCTGACAGTATCCTGTGTCGGGATTGCGGGCGTAATAGTCCTCATGTTTGGCTTCGGCAGGCCAGAAGACCGGCAGCGGTTCGATCTGTGTCACCAGTGGTGCGCCCCAGACATCGGCCTGCGTGAACTCGTCGCGTACGGCCTCAGCGATACTTTCCTGTTCGGGCGATGTCGTGAAGATGACCGAGCGATATTGTGTACCCACATCGTTGCCCTGCTGGTTCAGCGTGGTGGGATCGTGCAGCGTGAAGAACACCTGAAGGATCTGGCGACAGGTTATGACAGCCGGGTCGAAGACGACTTCCACGACCTCCGCATGACCGGTCAGGCCGGAGCAGACCTGTTCATAGGTGGGATGGGCTGTGGTGCCGCCCGCGTAACCTGAATGGACGGACAGCACGCCGCGCAGGCTGCGATAGACGGCTTCGATGCACCAGAAGCAGCCGCCGCCCAGCACAATGGTTTCGGATGAGGTCATGAGTGGGGCCTTCCCTGATGAAGTGTGTTCAGGACGTGAACGCATCATGGGAAGGCCGGTGCGGGAAGACAACTGCCTTCCCGCGCAGTGTTGATCAGGACAGGCGGGCGAGCGCGGCCTGAAGACGGTCGCGCTCACCCTGTTGTGTCACAAGGCGCTCGCGCGTTTCTTCCACCACGTCCGGCTTGCCTCGGGCGATGAAATCCGGATTGCCGAGTTTGCGCTCGGTTTTCGTGATTTCACCTTCGGCCTTGGCCAGTTCTTTCGTTAGACGCGCACGTTCCACATCGAGGTCGATCAGATCGGCCAATGGCAGCACCAGCGTGGCTTCATCCACAACGGTCTGCGCCGATCCACGCGGCACTTCACCGGTCAAAGCATCGATTTCGGACACACGCGCCATGCGACCGATCGTCTCCTGCCAGTTCTTGGCGCGTTCCACTGTGACGGGAGACGCATCCTTGAGCAGCACGGGCGAGAGACGGGAGGGCGGCACGTTCATTTCCGAGCGCACGGTGCGGATTTCGGAGATGAAGCGCGTCAGCCAGTCGATCTCGCTGATGGCGGCCTCCGCTCCGGGCACGGAGACGGGTTTCGGCCATGTGGCGTTGATCAGTGTGCCTTCCGCACCGAAGCCGAACTCGTGCCACAGCGTGTCGGTGACGAAAGGCATGACGGGCTGAAGCAGGCGCAGGATAGTCTCCAGCACCCATGCTGTGACACCGCGCATCTCAGCGGCAGCGGCTGCGTCTTCACCCGAGAAGACGGGTTTGACCAGTTCGAGATACCAGTCGCAGAAGCGGTTCCACACAAAGCGGTAGCAGGCCCCCGCATACTCATCGAAGCGGAAGTTCTCCAGCGCCTGAGTGGCTTCGTCGATGGCTTTCGATGTCTCGAAGATGATCCAGCGCCCGAGAGGGGAGGTCACTTTCGAAGGATCGAAGTCGGGTGCGGCCTTCACGCCGTTCATTTCGCAGAAGCGTGCAGCGTTCCACAGTTTGGTGACGAAGGCGCGGTAGTCTTCCACGCGTTTGGCCCCGAACTTGAGATCGCGGCCCACGCCAGTCAGGGCGCAGATGGTGAAGCGGGCAGCGTCCGCGCCATATTTGTCGAGTAGGTCGAGCGGGTCGATGCCATTGCCCTTGCTCTTGGACATCTTCTGGCCGCGCTCATCACGGACGAGACCGTGGATGAAGACGGTGCGGAAAGGCACCTCTTTCATGAAGTGCAGGCCCATCATCATCATCCGGGCAACCCAGAAGAAGATGATGTCGAAGCCTGTCACCAGAACGTCAGTTGGATAGTAGCGGGCGAGTTCAGGCGTCTTGTCCGGCCAGCCGAGGGTGGAGAACGGCCACAATGCGGAGGAGAACCACGTGTCGAGCACGTCCTCGTCCTGTGTCAGCTCCACGGCCTTGCCGTAATGCGCGGTGGCCTGCGCGGTGACGTCATTCTCGTCCTTGCCGACGAAGACGGTGCCGTCCGGGCTATACCATGCCGGGATACGGTGCCCCCACCACAGCTGACGCGAGATGCACCACGGCTGGATGTTGCGCATCCATGCGAAGAAGGTGTTCTCCCACTGCTTGGGAACGAAGGTGACGTCACCTTTTTCGACGGCTTCTATAGCCGGTCCGGCCAGCGTGGCGGCGTCGCAATACCACTGGGTGGTCAGGCGCGGCTCGACCACAGCGCCACCGCGCTCGGCATGCGGCACCTGTAGTGTATGCGGCTCGACCTTTTCGAGGATTTCGAGGCGTTCCAGCTCGGTCACGATGGCCTTGCGGGCGTCTTCGCGCGACAGACCTTCGAGGGAACGGACGAAGGCTGGATCGGCCAGACCCTCGACGGTGTGCAGATCGTCTGCGATCTCTTCGAGCGTGACGGCGGCGGCTTCATCCAGAATGGAGAGCATGGGCAGGTTGTGCCGCTTGCCGACCTCAAAGTCGTTGAAATCATGGGCAGGTGTGATCTTGACCGCGCCTGTGCCCTTTTCGGGGTCGGAATAGGTATCGGCTACGATGGGAATGCGGCGCCCGGTCAGGGGCAGGATGATGTTGCGTCCCACAAGCGTTTTGTAACGCTCATCGTCGGGATGCACGGCGACGGCCGTGTCGCCCAGCATGGTCTCCGGCCGGGTCGTGGCGACAGTCAGTGTGAGGTTGCCTTCGCCTTCTACCGGATAGCGGATGTGCCACATGTGGCCGCGCGTTTCCTTGTTCTCCACCTCAAGATCCGAGATGGCGGTACGGAAATGCGGGTCCCAGTTTACGAGACGTCGATCACGATAGATCAGCTTTTCACGATAGAGCGTGACGAAAACTTCGCGGACGGCTTTGGACAGGCCATCATCCATCGTGAAGCGTTCGCGTGACCAGTCGAGGGACGCGCCGAGGCGGCGGAGCTGGCGGGTAATGCCGTTGCCGGACTCGGCCTTCCATTTCCACACGCGCTCAAGAAAAGCCTCGCGCCCCAGTTCCTTGCGGCTGGTGTTCTCGCCGGCAAGCTGACGTTCCACCACGAGCTGGGTCGCGATGCCGGCATGATCGGTGCCCGGTTGCCACAGCGTGTCACGCCCTTGCATCCGCCGCCAGCGGATCAGGGTGTCCTGCAACGTCATGGTGAGCGCGTGCCCCATATGGAGCGTTCCCGTGACGTTGGGGGGCGGAATCATGATGGTGAAGGGTGTGCCGCCGGACTGCGGATCGGCAGCGAAGCGACCTTCATTTTCCCATGTTTCGTAAAGCTGGGTCTCGACCTCTTGGGGCTGAAACGTCTTGCTGAGCATGGTCTCTTCACCGAATGATTCTGCGTGGGGGACAAACGAAAGACGCAGCGCGGGTTTGCGCTGCGTCTTCCTGAAGGCTCTGGTCTGGGAACGGGGTAGCCTGTTCCACCATGCGAAACGATGGAAAAGTCCCCTTATGACCTTAGCGGTCGCTCAGACGCTCAATTTCCTTCTGGACTGCCTGCTGGACAATGCCGGACAGGTGCTGATCAAGCCATTCCTTGAGGAATGCCCGGACTTCGTCACGAACAATATCCTCGATCGTCAGGTTTCCACCGCGCGTGATAGCCACTCGTCTCTCCCTGTGTTCAACAGCGTGTTTACGGCGCAGGATCTGCTGGAGTGCGCCAAAAGAATGTTCCGTAGCGCCCACGGTTTGTTTGTCCAGAGGAATCTGAACAGGCTCGGGGGCTTCGGTCGTTGTGTCCGGCAGATTGCTGTCTTCGCTCATCATCAGTTCCGATCGCGTGGTCGTTGCGTGTTGTGGCTGTTCTGCCGGAGATGCAAGGGGGTGTGCAACCGCTTCTTCGGAAGAAATGGGCTGCTCGACCTTGACCGGAAGAGACGCTTCCTCATGCGATTCGATGGGGTGAGCTTCTTCAGGTGCTGGTGCTGGTGCTGGTGCTGGTGCCGGGACTGGCTCTGGTTCCGGTTCCACAGGAGCGGGCTCAGAAGAGGATTCTGCAACAGGTTCCACATGCTCCGGCTCTGGGACGGAAGCCGGTTCGACGGAAGGTGACTCCATGGCGGGTGCCGGCTCTTCATGAGTCTCTTCTGCGGGAGCCTGTTCCGGCTCGGAGTGTGCTTCGGCTGCTGGTGATGGGGTTTCCTCAACCGCCACGGGCCCGGTCGATTCGGCTGGCGCAGGCGTTTCAACAGGCGCTGGCTCAGTCGGAGCCTGGCTGTGAGACGGTTCTTCCTGTGGTGTCGGCGTATGCGCGTCTGGCACATGATGAGGAGCGGAATCGTCAGCCAGCATGGACGAGTCGAGAACCAGAACGCTGTCGTCCTCTTCCTCGTGCGCCGATGAGAGTTCAGGATGCGCTTCGGCGGCCGCTTCTTCGGTCGGCTGGGCGTCTTTACCTTCCTGCAGGATGCGACGGATGGACGAGAGGACCGATTCGACCGATCCGTTTTCCCCTGTCTCGCCGTGGCTTTCTGTCATGCAACACCCCTTTGTCTTGTCACGTATGCCATGCCTTTAGCGGCCGGGCTGATCGAGTGCATAATCGTTGAGGCCCCACAGCCTGTCCTTGACGGCTTCGTAATAGGCCTTCTCATTGTACAGCGGCACATTGAGATGAAGATCGAGTGCCGTGAGGCGACCGATGGCCGACGCCACGTTATAGGAAGCGGTCACCATGTTGCTCAGGCTCTGCACAAGCGCCACCTGCGCCTGAAGCAGGGTGCTCTGTTGCTGCAGAACTTCCAGCGTGGTGCTTGTGCCCACGATGGCCTGTCGCTCCACACCGTCAAGAGCGACCATGCCCGCCTGAATGGCGGCGCGGTTACTGGCAATAGCGGCGCGATAGGACACCAGCCGCTGCCAGTTCGAGGCAGCGGCCTGCGCTGCGGTGCGGCGCTGAACATCGACGGCGCGTCGTGCGGCCATGGCCTGCTGTTTTGCCTGCCGGACGCCAGAATATTCGGAGCCACCCTGATAGATGGGCACGCTCAGATTCAGCGTGGCGTATTTGTTGACGTCCTGCTGATCGTTCAGCTGCTGGTTGATGGCGCGGGAATAGGCCGCGGTCGCGGACAGGGTCGGCATGAGTGCTGCCATGGCGACGGCAACGGCATCTTTTTGCGCGGCTTCAGTGAAAAGCGCATTGATGACGTCAGGATTGTTTTTTACGGCCAGAGCGACGGCTTCCGTCTGGGATTTGACCGGAAGCACCAGGGGTTGCGGCGGCACCAGATTGGGAGGAGGCGCCATGCCGACAATCTGCATATAGGTGGCCTGCGCCGTCTGAAGCGTTCCTTCTGACTGCTGACGCGTGGCCTTGGCGCTGGCATAGGCTGCTTCGGCCTGTGCTACGTCCGTGCGCGTGATTTCACCTACATGGAAGCGCTCGTTGGTGGCTTTGAGCTGCTGCTCAAGCACATGCTCGTTGTTGATGTTGAGCTGGAGAAGCTGTTCGTCTTCAATCACCCCGACATAGGCATTCACGACATCCATGAACACCTGCTGCTCCGTCGAGACCAGCTTGGCGCGTTCGGCCATCACCTGATTGACGGCCTGATGAGTCTTGGCCGTTGTCTTGCCGCCGCTGTAGATCGGCTGGGTGATGGAGACCATCGCGTCGTAACCGAAGGTGCTGTATTTGCGATCATATCCGACTTTCTTGCCGCTGGTCGGATCGGTCTCGCCTTCGTAGTTGTTGTAGCCCTTATAATAACTGGGATCGAACTGGCCCTGAATGGTCGGATGCCAGCCCGCCAGTGCGGTCGGCACGGTCTCATCCGTTGCACGGAGAGTGGCGCGTTCCTGTTGGAGCGTGGGGTTTGTGAGATAGGCAGCGGAGAGGGCTTCCTGCAACGTGTGAGGAATGAAACTCGGTTCGCCGCTACCGTCATATTTCTGGGCCAGCGCTGTCGAGCTATACAGCGCGGCTGCAAGCCCCAGCCCTAGACCACAGGAATATTTCATGGAAATTCTCTCAGTCGCTGCTCGGCTCCGCAGGACACGGAACACAGTCGGTAGGGCTTATGCCATGCGTTTTGTGGTTTTTCCACCATTCACATTAATGGAAGGTTTCAAACCTCTCATGTGCCGGTCTTAAAAAACAAAGGCGGGAGCCGGAGCAAAAGCGGGCAGAACCGGGGCTGTCGCATCAAAAAAGCGACGTATTGCCCATCCATCTTTCTTGTCATGATGGGCAAGAAAAGCGGACGATGTGCCATCTTCGGGCTGTAATACGCCTGCTATGCGGCCTTGTGGCGCAAGTTGCGCAGCGCAGAAGGCGGGAATGTCAGGGACGGCGCCTTCAAAGAAAATAAGATCGAACGGAGCCTCGCTGGAGGCTCCCTCTGTAAGCGCGCCCTGACGCCACGCTACGGCTGGAGCGGCGTGGGCGGTGTAGAGTTGGCCGGCCGCAGCGAGTAGCGGGTCGGATTCCAGAGCAGTGACCTGTGCATCCAGCGCCGCCACAAGAGAGGCGAGATAGCCCATGCCCGCGCCCACAATCAGCACACGTTCTCCCGGTTCGATATGAGCCATCTGCGTCAGTCGAGCGAGAACCATGGGCTGAAGGAGAAAACGGCCATTTCCCAGTGGCAGTGAAAGATCGGCATAGGCAAAGCGGCGTTGGTCTTCCGGCACCGCGAGTTCGCGTGGCAGTTCACGCATGGCGGCGACAATGCGCGGGTCATTCACTTCGACGGGGCGGATCTGGTCATCGACCATGATCTGCCGGGCCTTCGCGAAATCGGCGGAGGTGGGAGCGGAGAGGGAATTGGTCTGGGGCATCGTCTGGGTCCGCATAGCTGGTGAAGCCGCATCGCCGGAAGGGACGCGAGAGGTTCGGCGGACAGGATCGCAGCTTGAGGAAAAGCGTCAACCTGTGGATCGATAAGAGTTGCGCGAGCGGTGGCTTGACCTGAAAGAAAAGGCAGGCGATATGACGCCCACTCCGGATGAGGTCCGGTGGCAGAATGGTGATGCAGCGGACTGCAAATCCGCGTACGTGGGTTCGATTCCCGCCCGGACCTCCAATCCGGCCTTTGCAGGCCGGAAATTTCCGATCAGTTTTCCTGTGACAACCTGACCGCAAGTGCCGATGCCGCGCCGAACAGGCCCGGCTCCGGATGGTCGATCATGCGCACAGGTATGCGGCGCATCATGGATTCGAAGCGACCTTTCGCGACGAAGCGTGACCCGAAATCGGAGGTTGGCAGGATACCTGTCAGGCGTTTTCCCAAGCCGCCGGCGACGACCAGTCCTGTTGCGCCATGCGCCAGAGCCATGTCGCCTGCGAATGAGCCCAGCGCCTGACAGAAACGCTCCATCCCATGAACGGCGATCCGGTCATGACCTTCCAGCGCCATGGTCCATATCTGCTTGTCCGAGAGGCTGCGTGGGGTTTCTCCCATGTCGTCGGAAATCTGCGCGCAGATGGGGATGATTCCCGGCCCCGAGATCACCCGCTCTGCGGAGACGCGGCCATGAACAGCGCGCAGACGCTCTAGAAGCCGGTCTTCAAACGTGTCGCAGGGCGCAAAACCGATATGTCCTCCCTCCGCTCCGCAGATCAGGACCGGACCGTTTTCCTGCCGCACGATTGCGGCCGTGCCCAGACCGGTGCCCGGTCCGATGACAAGAACGGTCCCTGCTATGGGGAGAGGGCGATCGGGACCGCAAAGAGGTGGCAAATGATCGGTATCGAGACCGGCTACGGCGTGGGCGACGGCTTCGAAATCGTTCAGTAGGAGCGGAGGTTCGATGTCAAGCTGGCCCGGAAGTTCGGCCCGCACGAGACTCCACGGATTGTTGGCCATGATGAGCACTTCGCCCCGCGCCGGGCAGGCCAGCGCGATCGAGGCCCGGCGCGGCAGGGGGGCCCCGATGTGACGGGCGAAGGCCGTCCAGGCGTCCTGCAACGTCTCATGATCCGCCACAGCGACGGTGAAGGGGGCATCGAGTTGATGCACGCAGCCATTCCCGACACGGGCAAGGGTGAATCGGGCATGGGTTCCGCCGATATCTGCGGCGATGATCTCCTGCATGGGTCCTGTTCTCCGATTGTCCGTGTCAGGCGGTCGGTTTCTGGTCGGCGTCGATCCGCGCCATGATGCGGTCCCGCAGGGGGCGTGGTGTCAGGCGGTCGATAAGGCGCAGAACGCGGAACGGCCATGGGAAGACACATTCCCCCTGATTGCGCGCAATGGCGGCCATGATGTGGCGTGCGGCGCGGGCTGGGGAGACCAGAAAAGGACGCGGTCCGATGATTCGCTGGCTCATGGGGGTGTCCACGAAGCCGGGCGCGACAAGGGTGACGCGCACATCGAGCGGGGCAAGGGCGATGCGTGCTGAACTGGCGAACCGCGCCAGACCAGCTTTCGAGCCGCCATAGCCTGCGGCGAAGGGAAGGTCATGAAAGGCCGCAACCGAGCCGATAAGACAGATCGCACCGCCGTTCCGTGCCTGCATCCGCTCGGCGGCGGCCATGGTGAGGGCGGCGGGTGTCGCGTAATTGACCAGCGCGAGACGCAGCACGTCTTCGGCTCTCTCTGTGCGATCGGCCTGACGTTTCATGTCCGACAGACCGGCACAAAGAATAACTGTGTCAAAAGGTGTCGAAGTGTCGTCCTCTCGGAAAGCGGCAATCGCAGCTTCTCCATCGGAAAGATCGAGGGTGCGCAGATGCGTGCGTGCTCCTCGTGCTTCGCAGGCCGCAGCCGTTGCCTGAAGCCGACTCTTGTCACGTCCCCAGAGCGTCAGAGTACAGCCGGGACGGGCATAGCGCACGGCCAGTTCGTGTCCGATTCCCCCCGATGCTCCCGTGATGAGCATGCAAGCCGGAGTAACGTCGGCTGCATGACGGGGAGGGGGCGGAGGTCGGGATACGTTCCTGTTCACGTTGGCAGCGGTGTCGTTCAACGGTATGTCCATTCCGGACCGCCGGGAGCGGTCAATGTTTCGCGTGCGCGGCCGCGCGTTGTTAAGGGAGTGTTCATGACCCAGCCAGCGCGCCTTGTCATTACCCCGGTGAACGGGTTTCGTCAGCTTTCGGACTTCATCCGGCTGCCGCGTCGCCTTTATGCGGGGATGACGGGTTATATGCCGCCTCTCGACATGGAACAGCGCGCGCTGCTCGATCCGAAGCATTCCGGATTCTACAGTCATGGCGAGGGACAGTATTTTCTGGCGATGCGCGATGGCCAACTGGTGGGGCGTGTCTCGGCGCAGGTGGACAGGCTGATCGAGACAACCTCTCCCGCGACGGGGCTGACGCCGACCACCGGCTTTTTCGGTGCGCTCGATGCGGTCGATCCATCGGTGGTGAAGCCCCTGCTCGACACGGCGGCGGCGTGGCTGAAAAGCCGGGGTATGACGAAAATGCTGGGGCCATGGACCCTCAACAGCAATGGGGAATACGGCATCATGATCGAGGGGCAGCAGGCGCTGCCCATGGTGATGATGCCGTGGCATCCGTCCTATCTCGGGGCGGCTGTGGAGGCGGCCGGTCTGGAAAAGACCATGGACGTTCTTTCCTACCAGATGGAGATGGGGCCGGAGGCGGAAGCTGCGCATATCGTTCCGCGCACGTTGCAGGTGGGGGAAGGTCGGCTGGGGTCGCTGTCGGTCCGTAAACTCGATCCGCGCAATGTCGGACGGGATGGGGAGATTCTGCGGTCTCTCTATAACGGGACGTGGCAGGACACATGGGGATTCATTCCCTATACGCATGAGGAAATGGCGGGCATGATCCGTGAGATTCGCCCCATTCTGAAAGCCGAACATTTCGTGCTGGTCGAGCAGGAAGGCGCGCCTGCTGGTGTGGCGCTTGTGGTGCCCAATGTCTTCGATGTGGCAGGTGACCTCGGTGGTGCGCCGTCGCTTCTTGGCTGGGGAAAGCTGGGCGTGCGGCTCTTGCGCCACGAGTTTCACTCGGCCCGCGTGATCCTGCTGGGTGTGAGCCGCAAACTGGCGGGCACGGCTCTTGGGGCGTTGCTGCCGGCGTTACTGATCCGCGAGTTGATGAACCGGGGGCATGTGCTGCCCTATCGCCAGATCGAACTGGGGTGGGTTCTGGAGACCAACCTGCCGATGCGCCGTCTGATTGAGCGTATCGTGCCGGAACCCTGCAAGCGCCACCGGGTCTATTCACGCGAACTCTGAGGTCCGATTCGTCGAGAGAACACGTTTTCATGACGTGTCCGCAGGGCATGTCTCATGTCGTTTCCCTGCATACTTCGCCACGCTTTGTTATTTGAAATCCGGGGCTTTTCGGCCGATTGGATATGACTGCAGCGGCGTTGCGAACAATCAGGATCGGGCAGCGGAGTGGGAGCGGGCGACAGCACATCGGCACAGGCAGGGTGGTCGTTTCGCAAACTGATCTGGATGCCTCGTTTCAAAGGCGGTTTTTTCCCGCCGGGCTGGTTCATGTTCTGCATGCGGACATGGATGGCGGTGGTCATTGCTCTGTTCGCGGCCTTCTGGCTCCAGATTTCCTCGCCTGGTTCGGCTGCGGTGACGGTCATGATCCTCGCCCAGCCTCTGCGCGGGCAGATGCTCTCCAAGGCGCTTTATCGACTGGCCGGAACATTTGTCGGCGCTTTTGTGGCGCTCTTTCTTGTGTCCTGCTTCAGTCAGGACCGGGCAATGCTGCTGGGCGGCGTCGCGCTGTGGCTGTCTCTGTGCTGCATCATGGGCACGCTCGAGCGCGATTTCCGCGCCTATGCCGCGATGCTGGCGGGCTACACGGTCGCCCTGATCGCCATCGGCTGTATCGACGCTCCGCAGACAGCTTATGATGTCACTGTTAACCGTGTCTCGGCCATTATCATCGGCATTGCGGCCACAGCGGCGGTGAATGATGTGTTCGGCTCTCCCACAGCATGGGCGCGTTTGTGCGCGGGGCTCGACACGGTTTCGGAAATGGTGGCGCGGATTGCGCGCGATGCGGTGGCGGGACATTCGGTTCCGGATGCGGCGGCCTGTGCGGGTATTGCCGGGCAGATCATGGCGCTGACATCACAGGTGTCGTTTGCACGAACGGAGATTGCGGACGGCCATCTCCGCATGACGGGCGTGCGCTCGGCCATGGTGGCCATGTTGGAAATGCTCAATTGCAGCCGCGCCATTGCCATGGCGCTGGAACGCGGTCTCATTTCCGATGAAGTGGTGCAGCGCGCCCGCAAGGCGTTCGGTGCCGGTACGGCCGATACGCCGAAAGAGGCGGTCGAGGATCTGGAGCAGCTTGCCCGTGAGACACACAAGGACGCGGCGGGCAATGACACGCGCCTTACGTTGGAAGAGGCGTGGTTTGTAGAGCGCACCATGGCGTTGCTGTCCTACTGGCGCTGGACGCAGGACGGCCTCGACTGCGTTCACAATGGGGGCCATGCGCGCACGCAGGCACCCGAGATGCGCATCGTGGCCCATCAGGACATCATTCTCGCTCTGCTGAACGGGTTGCGCGTGCTGATCGGTTTTTCAATGACGGCGGGTCTGTGCATCCTTTCGGGGCTGCCCCAGAGCTTTTCCGCTCTTTCGCAGACGGCCATCGTGCTGACACTGGCGGCCACGACCTACAATGTGCGGGCCTTCGGAATGGGAGCGCTGATCGGTCTGCCGCTGGCTATCATCACGGCCGCGATCCTGAATTTCGGCATTCTGCCGCACGGCTCGGACATGGTGTTTTATTCCGTGATGGTGCTGCCGGTGATCTTCGGCGGCTGCCTGCTGCTGCTTAACCCCAAGACGGCGGCCGTAGGCTTCAACGCGGGTGTGTTCTTTTTCGTCATTCTGGGTGTGGCGAACGAGCAGAGCTACGATCCGGTCGTCTTCATCAACCGTGATGAGCAGTATCTCTTCGCTGGGATACTGATCTTCATCTCGCTCACGCTGCTCATGCCGCCTTCCGCCCGCACGCGACGCTTTCGCGTGGCGATGGCCATTGGCCACGATCTGCGCCGCCAGTTCGAGGGGCACGGAGAGCAGGCGGGCTCCGCACTTATTAGCCGTCACTATGATCGTCTGACCAAGGTACGTCTGTGGAACAGCTATCTTGCCGCCAACAAGGCGCGGGATCGGGTGTTTGCGCGGTTGGCCAGTCTGGACGATATGGGGGCGGCGCTCGCGCGTGCCCGGCGGCATCTGGAACGTGCGGCGACCATTCCTGAAGTGAGGGCGGAGGCGGAGGCAGCGCTCCGGGCGTCCATCGTCTACAATGTCAATTCCGCCGTCAGCCGCATGTCGCTGCATGGACGCCGCCTACTGGAACTGTCCATCAACCTGCCGCATGGCGAGATGGCGACGGTGCTGGGCGCCGTTTCCGGCATGGCGGGTGCGATCCGGCTTTTGGAGCAGAACCGCTCCGCCATTGAGCTTTATGACCTGTTGCCCGTCCCGAAGATGCAGTGGAGAGCGCTGTGAGGTTCGAGCTTCTTCCGGTCATCAATGTCGGCGGCCTGCTGATGTCGTCGTTTCTGGTTCATGTGGGGCTGGCGCTCATCACCATGCTTTTCGTCAAGCCTTTCCTGACGTGGTCGCGGTTGGACCGGTTCCTGTGGGACGTGCCGCTGGCCGAATTCGGGATGCTCATCATTTTCACCGGGGTCTACACGATCCTGCTCTGACACGCGGACCGCGCGGGGCCTGATGCCTGAGCGGGGAGAAAGGAACCGAGGTTCATGAAACGACACGCACCCTTTGCCGGACGTCAGGCAGACGCCATTCCGGTTGGACGTGTCATGAACGGGAGGACAGCACGTGTTTGAAAAGGCGCGGCGCGTTCTCCAGTTCACCACGACGGGCGTCATTCTCATCATCGCCGCGATCGTCGCGTTTGTGCTGTGGGATTATTACACGGCGGCCCCGTGGACCCGGAACGGGCAGGTCCGTGTGCAGACCGTCAACATCGCGCCGCGTGTGACGGGGCAGATTCTCGCTTTGCATGTGCATGACAACCAGTTCGTACATGCGGGTGATGTGCTTTATGACATCGATCCCTTCGATTTCCGGGTTGCGGTGGCTGTGGCGCAGGCTGTGGCGGACCAACGGCGAGCGGACATGGAACTCAAGGCCGCTCAGCAGGGACGGCGCGACCGTCTGACGGATGCTGCGGCCTCTCGTGAAGAAAAGCAGGTCTATGAGGCGACGGCGGCTGTCTCGCGCGCGCAATACGCGCAGGCGTTGGCTAATCTGTCGCAGGCCAAAATCAATCTTGAGCGTACGCATGTGCGCAGCACCGTGACCGGGCCGGTCAACAACCTCATCATGCGGGTGGGCGATTTTGCCACGGCAGGCAAGACCAACATCACGGTGATCGACCAGAGTTCGTACTGGGTGGATGGTTATTTCGAGGAAACCAAGATCGGCTCCGTCAACATTGGCGACCCGGTGCGCATCGATCTGATGGGTTTTCACGAGCCGCTGTCAGGTCATGTGGTCAGCATTACACGGGGTATCGCGACCCCCAATGCCAACACGGGTGTACAGGGACTGCCCACGGTGGATCCGGTCTATACGTGGGTCCGTCTTGCCCAGCGTATTCCAGTGCGGGTGCAGATCGATCATGTGCCGGACAGTGTGACGATGGCGGCGGGCATGACGGCGACGGTCACGGTCGTGGGCAGCAAGGGTCACCGCGCGCACGACTCATTGCAGGATGCGTTTGAGCGTCTGCATGACACGATGTTCGGAATTGGAGCGGGAACACGGCGGCAATAAAGCAGATGAGAGTGGCGATCCTGTCTCTCTCCGTTTAAGGTTGTAGACAAAGACTTCGGGAGAAGAGCGGCGTGCAGTGCAGGCGCTGGAGACATGGAGGATGGATGCTGGCGTGCCTGCTTGTGCAGGTGGCTCTGGTTCTGTCCGTTTTTGCTCCGGTGCGCGCTCTGGCGATGCATGATGTCCTGCAGGCTACACCGATGCATCATGCTCATCATGACATGGTCATGACGGAGTGCGGGAAGACGCAGACGGCCTGTGCCGTCCCGAAGATACAGACCCTGCATCATTCTGCGACGGAGGCCTGTTGTCTGACGGGGACATGTGTCCTGTCGCCCTTACCGGAAAGAATCGGTCCTAAATGGGTTGCGCCGCGTCTGGCGGCTCTCGCACGGTATGGTGTTTTTCATACGGTGCCGCGGGATGGGCGCACACCTGCGCCGGATTCTCCTCCTCCCAGATTCCTGGTGTGACGTCGGGGACAAAGTCCCTCTAGCGACAGACGTGTGAGCGTCTGTGCCGTACACATTTTCCAGGATGATCTGTCATGTCATCGCTTCATGAGCGCCAAACGGCGTCGTTGACCCGTCGTCGCTTCGTCAAGGGCGCGGGGCTGCTGGGGGCGGCGCTTGCCTGCCCTCGCAATTTGGGGGCGGTTGAGCCGCCCCGGCCCGCAACGGGTCTTATTCCTTCGGTCGCATCGGTTTTCGATCTTTCCGTAGAGCGTGTTCCGGCCCCTCTGGGGGGAATGTCGGTCATGGCAACCGGCATCAACGGCGCGACCCCCATGCCGATCCTTCACTGGCGGCAGGGGGACGAGGTTCGGATTCATGTCACCAATCGGCTGCGTGAGGACACATCCTTGCATTGGCATGGCATCCGCCTGCCGGCCGATATGGATGGGGTTCCGGGACTGAGCTTCGGCGGCATCAAGCCGGGTGAGACATTCACCTATCGCTTTCCCGTCCGTCAGAGCGGGACCTACTGGTATCACAGCCATTCCGGCGGTCAGGAACAGATGGGGATGGTGGGGGCGTTGGTCATCGATCCGGTGGAGGCGCCACGCCATTGGGTGGACAGGGACTATGTGGTGCTCCTGTCGGATTGGACCGATGCCGATCCGATGGACATCGTGTCCAATCTCAAATTCGACAGCGACTATTACAATTTCCGTCAGCGTACGGTGGGCACGTTTGTGCGGGATGCGCGCAGGGACGGACTTGGGGCGACCATTCGCGATCGTCTGACGTGGGGAGGCATGAATATGGCTCCCACCGATATCTCGGACGTGTCGGGGATCATCTACACCTATCTCATGAATGGTCAGCCCCCGGGGACGGGATGGACGGGGCTGTTTGCGCCCGGGGAGCGGATACGGCTGCGTTTCATCAATGCGGCTTCGATGACGTTGTTCGATGTGCGTATTCCGGGGCTGACCATGCAGGTGGTCGGTGCGGACGGAAACGATGTGGAGCCGGTGAATGTGGACGAGTTCCGCATTTCACCCGCCGAGACATACGATGTGATTGTCCACCCAAGGGAGGAGGGGCCGTACACTGTCTTCGTGCAGTCGGAGGATCGCACGGGATTTGCGCGTGGCACGCTGGCGGTGAGGGACGGCGTGTTGGGGCCTGTTCCACCGATGGATCCGCGCCCTTTGCGTACCATGACGGATATGGGCATGGCTGGAGACGGGCACGGAGGCATGGCGGGTATGGATATGCCGTCCGGCGGTCATGCGTCCTCAGAGGTGGGGGAGATGTCCGGCATGAAGATGCCGGAACGTGAAAGTCCGCACGAAAAACCGGCTCCCATGAACATGTCGGATGACGACATGGGCGACATGGATATGAGTGAGGAGAAGTCCGCATCCGTCGCAGCGGCGCCATTGAAAAAGGAGCCTCCTGTTCCTCTTCATCCCGGTGTGGAAGTGCAGAGCATTGCCATGACGTCGATCAATCGATTGGCGGAGCCGGGAGCGGGACTGGAGAACAACGGGCGGCGAGTGCTGACCTATGCCGATTTGCGTTCTGTGAAGCTGGGTGAAGATCGCCGTCCGCCCTCACGTGAGATGACGCTCCATCTGACCGGCAATATGGAGCGTTTTATCTGGGGGTTTGACGGCAAGAAATTTTCCGAAGCCGAGCCGATACGGATGATGCTGGGAGAGAGGCTCCGGCTGGTTCTCATCAACGACACGATGATGGAACATCCCATTCATCTGCATGGATTATGGAGTGAACTGGAAAACGGTCAGGGAGAGTATCGTCCTTACAAGCATACCATCACGGTCAAGCCGGGCGAGCGCCTGAGCTATCTGGTGTCGGCCGATACTCCGGGCCTGTGGGCGTTTCACTGTCATCTGCTTTATCACATGGACACGGGCATGTTCCGCACTGTGGTGGTGTCATGAGATACCCAATCGGAATTGCGGTCGTGCTGTTGCAGGGTGTTGTGGCTGCGCATGGGCAGCAGGTCAGCACTGTTTCGACGGTTCCTGTAACGCCGGTGCGGTATGTGAATGGCATCATGCCTACGATGGATCGCAGGCTTTATCTCCATGCCATTCTTGAACAGTTTGAAGCTCGTTATAGCGGCCGCGGCGGAGAGTTTCGCTATGATGGACAGGCTTGGTACGGGACGGATTACGACAAGCTGTGGATCAAATCCGAAGGCACGGTGAGCACTCGGGGCCAATTTGGTGGAGGAGACCATGAGGCCCTCTATGATCGCGCCATTTCGCGGTATTTCGATTTTCAGACAGGCGTGCGTCTGGACATTGACCATGGACCGACGCGCGCGTGGGGCGCGGTGGGTGTGCAGGGGCTGGCTCTTTATTTCTTCGAGTTGTCGGCCACGGCCTATTTCAGTGATCGTGGGGCTGCCGGACGTGTTGAGGGGTCTTACGATATTCTTCTGACGAATCGATTGATTCTTCAGCCGCAGGTCGAATTGAATCTCTATTCGAATGCGGACCGAGCACGTGGAGTAGGACGTGGCGCATCGGACATCGATGCTGGTTTACGCCTGCGTTATGAATGGTACCGTAAGCTCGCGCCCTATATTGCCGTGACATACGCAGGAACTTTTGGTCAGGCAGCGGATATGGCGCGGAGAGATCAACAGGTGGTGCATGATCTGAATGTGACGTTCGGCGTGCGGACGTGGTTTTGAAATGTCGGCGTTAATCTCTGTTTAAGTAATTTGAGAGAAACGTAATCCAAGCCGTGCGTGCGAACATTTTCTTCAATCGTTCCGGCAGGACTGGTTTCAACGTCATGACAGGACGATGCACATGACAAATCTTCTTCTCAACAAGGCCATGAATTCGCGCATGGTGATGCGTATGCGTTCATTGTTTGCTGATCGCGAAGGCGTGACGGCCATTGAATATGCGCTGCTCGCCGGTGTTCTGGCGGTTATTGTTTTGGCCGCCGCGAAGGGCCTGGGAAGCAGCCTGAGCACGGTATATGGAAGCATCAGCACCATTGTCGGAAGTGCGCCCGGAAATACATAATCTGTATTGTAGCATATAGTGGAGGAAGGGGTGCTGTACAATTTGTTTATTGTGCTAGCATCCCTTTCTCTTTTTTATGCGGCGGGTACAGATATCTACCGAAGGTCCATTTATAATTGGACTGTTCTGGTTGTGTTTTTTATGTCGCTGGGTGTGGCTGTCATAAGGGGAGATGCTCTGTGCAGCCTTCTGGTCACAGTCTCTCTGGCCCCTTTTCTTTATATCCTGTGGCGTTGTCACCTTTTTGGTGGGGGTGACGTGAAGCTTATGATCGGGTTGATCCCGATCGTCCCGATTTCCGGGTTGCTCTCATTATTTCTCTCCATCGCTGTTGCCGGAAGCGTCGTTGCGGGTATGTGTCTGGCATGGCATTGGATAAAGTTTGTGACAGGATGGGGTAGTATCGGAGATCAGACCGTTCCCTATGGAGTGGCGATCGCCGCCGGAACATTCATAAATCTCTATCATTTCTAAGGCAGACTCGCCGGCATGTACAGAAACTGGCCTTATATCTGCATCATGATTCTGAGTTGTCTGTGTGGCTACCTTATGTACCAGCAGACACAGCGGAAGGAAGTTCCGCATCCTGTCGTCCAATTGGCCAAACCTGAACCTCGTGTGGCCATTCTTACGGCCAAGCAGGATCTGCACGCGGGCGAAGTGCTGAGTGCCGAAGAGATGGGAGAAACTTCAGTTCCCAAAGCCTTCATGTCTCCTGGGGCGATGCCAGCGTCGGCTGCCGTCCGTCAGAGAATGGTCGGGGCTCTGTTGCGGGTATCGGTGCCGAAAGGGGGGCCAATCCGAACAGACGATGTTGTGCATTCTGGGGATGGAAGTTTTCTTGCGGCCCTTCTGATGCCTGGGCAGCGAGGAATCGCGATCTCGATTGATCCCGGAAATGCTGTGGGAGGGCTTATCTGGCCAGGTGATCATGTCGATGTGCTTTTGGTGCCAACAATAAATACTGCGAACAGTACGTCAGGTGACCATTCTCAGGCAGCGGAAACCATCCTGCGTAATGTCAGAGTCGTAGCTATCGATCAGCGGTTGATACGCGGCGTCAGCCCGAATCCCGCTAATCAGAGTAATGCAAGAACTGCCGTTCTTGAGTTGTCACCGGCCGATGCCCAGAAGCTGGCTCTTGCGCAAAAAATGGGACGAATAATCCTTACCCTACGCTCTCTCATGCGGCTTCCGTCTGATCCGGATGCTGCGGGAACGGTCTGGAATGAAGATGTTTTCCAGCCCGAATTCAGGGAAAAAAAAGAAGTTGAGCCTACTGTTCCTATGACCTCGACATCGCTTCGAGTGTTTAACGGTCTGGCGGAAGTTTCAAGTAATGCGCATTGATTTAATTGCAATGATAGGGCGTTTATGCCTTTCGACAGCCTTTGTAGCTGTCGCAGCAGGTAACGTTCCGTCATTAGCGCAAGCTGCGCCAGTCTCCTCGGCCATTACGCTTGAGGTTGGCACCGGTAAATTAATTGAATTGAAAACTGGAGCTGCCAGCGCATTTGCCGCAAATCCGAAGGTGGCGGAGGTTAGGCCGGCAAGTTCCACGACGTTATTTGTTTTTGGTACAGGGCCGGGTCGCACCACCATTTCGGCGGCGGATCAGGAAGGGCATCCTGTCGGACAATATGACATTGTTGTCCTTCCACAGCAGTATGCTGCTTCGCGCACCGCACGGTTAAGCGAGCAGGAAGCGTCAACCAAAGTGCGTTCTCGTTTTGGTGAGAAGGGCATGACCTTGGAAGGAATGGCGGCTACTCCTGAGCGTGCTGAACGAGTGGAAGAAGCTGCTCGTGATGAAGCCGGTGATAGTCCGGTTTATAATCATTTGAGAATGAAAGAATCGGCGCAGGTTAATTTACAGGTGCGGATTGTTGAAATGTCTCGGCAGTTGGTTCGAGAAATTGGTGTGGAATGGGAGAGCATGAATGCACTGGGGACAAGCGCAGTTATTGGAGTAGCCACCAAAAATCCATTGGCGGCAATGGCCACGAGCCAAAGCAGCTTTTCGTTTTTGTCCCGATTCCGTGTTGCGGGTCATCCGACTACTCTCGAAACGATCATTGATGTCTTGGCCCAAGATCAACTGGTTCACACGTTGGCGGAACCTAATTTGACAACTTTGAGTGGTGAGCCAGCAAGTTTCCTTGTTGGTGGCGAGTTCCCGATACCGATTTCGTCTTATGGCAACACTGTTTCGGTTCAATTTAAGCAGTATGGTGTGGCTCTTTCATTTGTTCCGACTGTTTTGACATCTGGTCGTATTAGTCTGCATGTGCGCCCTGAGGTAAGTCAGTTAACGAGTACGGGTGCTGTTTCGTTTGGTGAAGGCAATAACAGCATTAGTATTCCGGCTCTTACGGTGAGTCGTGCCGATACAACAGTAGAGTTGGGAAGCGGTCAGAGCTTTGCTATAGCAGGGTTGTTTCAGGATAGCGCAACCGTGGCAGGCTTGGGTTTGCCCGGATTGGGAGATATTCCAATTCTAGGCGCATTGTTTCGATCCGATAGTTTTCAGCATAATCAAAGTGAGTTGGTTATTATAGTAACGCCATATATTGTTCGTCCTGTGCAAAATCCTGATCTTTTGTCTCGACCAGATGATAATTGGACGCCGCCTGACGATTATAACCGTGTGTTCCGGTTAAGGCAGAGTGGAGTGGCTTCTTCCCGAAAGGGGTCGGGAAAGCAAGGAGAGTCCTCACCAAAAGAACCATTAGATGTCGGATTTATGGTGGAATAGGATGATAAGTCTGATGTCTATGCGTGTGTTCTTGGTTGTCCCACTTTTATTCTTTGGAGGATGTGCGGAAATCGACCCTCCTTATATGCAGGGACGATGGAACTCTCCTAATTCCAATCAGCGTAATCTTGTTTTGCAGGTAGCGTCGCCTTCAGATATTTTTAATGGAAGGCACGATGCGGATTACGATGCTAAGCAGGTGACGGATGCCGTGCATCGTTTTCGTGATGGAAAAACGAAAACGATTGAGCGTTTGCAGGTTACGAACGTGGCTAATAGCCAGTCGAATGGAGGAACTGGACAATGAGCCAGTTCCGGATGCTTGATCTAGGGCAGAGTTTTGAAGGTGCCAAATCAAAATCCTCTCGACAGGTTGTCGTCCAAGCATTTGTTGCTGATGTCGCAAGTGAGAATATTTTGCGTGAAATTCTAGATGAATTTCAGCCGGGAAACTATTCAATCGCATGTCAATCGTGTTCGGTAGCCACATCAAAATTGAGGAAAGGGGCAACGCCTAAAATTCTCATCATTGATGTTTCTGGGGAGGATCAACCTCTCACCGTGCTGGGCGAACTTGCGAATGTTATTGAGCCAGATGTAAAAGTGCTGGTAATTGGTGATCGACAGGATGCTAATTTCTATAGACAACTTACACGTGGGTTGGGTGTAGCTGAATATTTATATAAACCGCTTAACCGTGCGATGGTAACGCGGTTTTTTGGTCCATTTCTGGCAGATGGTGATTTTGAGCTTCATGCTGCCCGAGGAGGAAGAGTAATAGGGTTTCTGGGGGTGAGGGGAGGCGTTGGAACAACAACGATTGCTTCTAATTTTGCGTGGTATTTGGGAGAGGTAGCTAGAAGACATACATTGATCATCGATGGAGATCTCTATACTGGGTCAGTATCTATTCTTCTTGGAACACGTGTGGATGGAGGATTAAAGACAGCTTTCGAAGCTCCGCAGCGTGTTGATGAATTATTTATTGAGCGTAGTGCCCAGCGTGTAGGTGCGCGATGTGATGTTCTGGGATCGCAGATTAATTTAACCGATACTTTGGTTGTAGATGAGAGAGCGCCTTTTCATCTTATTGATGTTGTCAAAAAAAAATATAATTATATAGCTATCGATATGCCTGGAATCGATGATGAGATTTCTAGGAAGATGCTGGAGTTGTGCGAACAAAATGTGCTGGTGATGGACCCAACATTATCAGCTTTACGAGATGCTCTACGGTTTGTCGCGAGCTTTAAGTCTCAGTCTAAAATGTCTAGGCCTCTTATTGTTCTCAATAAATTTGGCATACCAGGCTCTCTTTCACTTAAGGAAATATCAGATGGGTTTGGACGCCCTCCAGATGTGATTATTCCATTCGTACCCAAAATATTGAATGAATCTGAAATATCAGGGTGCCCAGCAGCAAGTTTAAAAGGTAATTTTAGATCTTCTATTGGAAACCTCTCCCAAGAAGCTGCTTCTGTTATGATGCCTGATGGTCTAGAAGAGAAGTCGTTTTTGAGATCGTGCGTAGATCAGATTGTTGCGAGGTTTCGGTCATGACTATTTCTCCGTCATTTGGGAAAAAGATGTCAAACAGACCTGATATACATTTTGATAGCGATGTCGTACATCCTGCACATAAAGAGATGATCGTGCAGTGGGCTGAGTTGCATGGTTTGTGTTTGGAGAGACTGGATCCGATCGCGGTTTCGAAACTTTCTTCTGAGAGGCTTATCCCTGAAATTGAGCGTGTTGTTAATGAAATAGCGAATGAAAAAAGAGTTCAGCTTAACGCGAGAGAGCAAAAGCTTTTAGCTAATGAGTTGGTTAATGATATTAATGGTTTGGGTCCAATTCAGCCCTTACTGGATGATGACAAAATTACCGATATTATGGTAAATGGTCCGTATAAAATTTTTATAGAAAAATACGGAAAATTAGCGGATTCTGGAATAAAATTTAGAGATAGACGCCATTTGATTGCCGTTAGTCAAAGGATAGCTTCGGGTGTTGGGCGCAGAGTTGATGAATCTAGTCCAACAGTTGATGCTAGATTAGAAGATGGTTCACGAGTTAATATCGTTTTTCCTCCTTTGGCATTAGATGGTCCTTATCTTTCAATTAGAAAATTTTCTAGAAGGAAGATAGATTTTAAACAGTTAGTTGAAAATGGAAGTTGTTCAGTAAAAGTTGCAAAATTACTTGAAATAGCTTCTAGAATACGACTAAATGTTATTATTTCTGGTGGTACAGGTTCTGGAAAAACGACGCTAATGAATGCTATGTCGCGTTTGATAGATCCAGGTGAGAGAATAATTACCGTAGAAGATGCTGCTGAGTTGCAATTCCAGCAGCCTCATGTCGTTAGATTGGAAACTCGCCCTCCTTCTATTGAGGGTACTGGTGAGATTACACAAAGAGATTTGGTAAGGAATGCTTTGCGGATGCGACCTGATAGAATTATTATTGGTGAGGTCCGTGGAGCTGAAGCATTTGATATGCTTCAAGCTATGAATACAGGGCATGATGGAAGTATGTCAACTATTCATGCTAATACGACGAGAGATGCTCTTACAAGAATAGAAAATATGGTACAAATGGGAAATTTTGGACTTTCTGCGGGGGCTATTAGGACTCAGATTGTAGGTGCAGTCGATTTGATTGTTCAGATAGAGCGTCAAAGAGATGGAGTAAGAAGAATAGTACAAATAACTGATGTTTCTGGTATTGAAGGCGATGTGGTAACATTGAATGATGTAATTAGCTTTAGTATGGATGGAGAAGGATATGATGGAAAAATACAGGGGCATTATAAAGTATCAAAATCAAGACCGAGTTTTTATGAGTCATTGGTTGGATATCAGTTAGATAAAGCATGGAATAATACGTTAAATGAGTAATTATTTGATTATGTATATCGGAATAATACTTTTTTTAATGTCTTTTTTTATAATTTCATTGTCAATTTTATTTAAAAACAATAACAAAAATATAAAAAAAATAAATAGAATTAAAGTAGTTGTTTATAATAATTTTAATGAATCTTCAAAAGAAGAAAGTAAAAGTTTAATAATTAGTAAAATTAATAGATATGATTTTGTTTATAATTTATTAGAAATTATTGTTGGAGTAAAGTTTAATGCATATGAATTTAGAGAGGGTTACATAAGGAAATTTTTTACAATTTCTTTTGCTGTATTTTTTGGTGTTATTGTTGTTGTGAGATTTGTGGCGGTATATATTTTTAAGTTAAAGTATTTTTTGTGTTTTTTGTTTATTTATTTAATTTTATTAAAAATTATTTTAATGAGGAAATATGGTATCTATAAAACTAAATTAATTGAGCAGTTGCCGGACGCAGTATTTATGATGTCTAGAAGTTTGAAAATTGGTATTTCATTGCCAAGAAGTCTAGAAATTGTCGCGCGTCAAGCTCCTCAGCCAACAAAAAATTTATTCGAGTCTGTCGTGGAGAGTATTTCTGTCGGTAAAGACTTGTCGGAGTCATTAGATGAAATGTCAATATCGTCTAATGTAAATGAATATAAGTTTTTTTCAATAATTGTTGGATTGCAGTCTCGTACTGGAGGTGGATTGTCTGAAGTACTTGATAGTTTTGCTGGAAATGTTAGAAAAAAATTAATGGCTAGAAAGAAGGCTATTGCGTTAGCATCTGAAGCTCGATTGAGTTGTTATGTTTTGATGGGTATGCCTATTTTTATGCTTTTTATGCTTTACTTTGTTGATAAATCGTATCTAAGTGTTTTTTTTGATACGAGCAGTGGATTGTTTATATTTATGATAGCAGGTATTTTGTTTTTCTTGGGGGTGGGTTCTATGTTTGCCATAATCAAGGTTTTACTAAGATGAGTATGTATATTTTTATTTCTGTATTTATTGGTTTAATGCTTTTTTCTGTTCACAATATTAGCTTAAATATTAAAAAGAGAAAAAATATAAAGAATAGAGTGTTGAGTTTTTGTCAGTATGATGTTGATGTTTTTGATTCTGATGTTGTAAGGAGTAGTATAATTGTAAGATCATTTTTATTTATCGGTGAATATATTATAAATTTTCATTTTTTTCCAAAAGATATTATTTATGGAATTAAAAAGAAGGACATTTATAAGTATGACGTGGATGTAAGAATTTTAGTTGGAAGTAAGTTCGGTTGTGCTATTTTGTTTTTTCTATTTAGTTTGTTATTTTTGCCTCATATGACAAGTAATTATCTTTTTGAGAAAATATTTACTGCAGTATTTTTGTGGTTTGGTTTTATAGTTCCGAATGTTTATTTGGATCAACGCTATGCTATTTACTTAAGGTCTGTGGAAATGGGAATGGGCGATGCGTTGGATATTTTTTTAGTCTGTGCAGAGTCTGGTTTGGCCATGGAACCCAGCATGGAACGCGTTTCTTCGGAAATGAAATCCTTAAATCCAAATGTGGCTAAAGAATTTCGTAAAACTGTAGATGAAATGAGAGTTAATTCCGATCAGATGCAGGCGATTGAAGCGTTGGGAAAACGAACTGGGATTCCGGCATTGGAACGACTAAGCGCCGCTCTCTCCCAAAGTCTGGAAACGGGAACACCTCTCGCATCGGTTCTGAGAATCTTGGTTTCCGAAATACGAGAAGAGAAACTGACAAATTTTGAGGCAAGAGCTGCCAAACTTTCTGTCGTCTTAACATTCCCCATGATAATATTTCTTTTACCATGTATGTTTATTATCGTTGCTGGCCCAGCTATTGTGAATGTAATGAGTATATTAAAGAAATAAGGTGGTGTAATTTGTTTTTTTATATAATTTTGATGGCGATTTCTCTGTTGATTTCTGGCTGTTCTGTGCAGCAGAGTTTCTCAGAAAAAGATTTAGATGTGATTGATGCTCAGTTGGCCAGTGGTGCGACGGAGAATGCGATGTATGAGTTGAATGATTTATATCATCGCTATCCAGGAAATTATGGAATCATCATGCGTGAGGCTGCTGCGAATTCAATATTACAACGGCAAGATGCAGCTATTTCCCTTTACAAAGAAGCGTTATCTATTCATCCTGAATCGAAAGAGGCATGGGTGGGATTGGCTCGTATTTACATAAACAAAAACCCGTATAAATCTCAGAAGATTTTAGAAAAAATAACAGCACTTTATCCTAACGATGTGCACGTTATGAATGATTATGGTATTTCGTTAGATTTAAACGGAAAATATTCCGAAGCGCAGGATGTTTATCGAAAAGCTATTTCGTTAGATCCGACGCAAATATCTCCAGAAATTAATTTGGGCTTATCTCTTGCGTTGTCCGGGGATGCAAAAACAGGACTTTCTATCATTAAACCGTATGCGATGGCACAAGATACCACGTCAAAAGTGCAGGAAGACTATGCTGCGGTATTGGTTGCTAATGGTCGATTTTCAGAAGCTGAAGCGATTTTGTATAAATATATTCCAAATAACAAAGTGAGTGACCATATGAAAAAATTGAAGGAAATATGGGGATACAAAAATGCGAAAGGTGTTTTTTTGCAGTGAATGTCATTGATTTATTTAAAAATAATTTTTTGACTTATATTTAATGTATTTATTACGATGATGATTTGCTTAATTGTGGTAAATTAAATACTTTTTTGTAACATATTCAATTTTCATTTCATGTATACTATTGGGTGGTGGGTGTCCTAGAAAATAAGCGCATCGCTTTTCGCATAACTTGCTGCTGGTAAGCGTTATTCAGATCAGGCGTATGAGAATGATAATTGCCGATTGCCTGCATCAGGTCACCATGCGTTTCATTCATATAAGTCCGTAGGATCATTGCCGAAGCGGCAATATTGAAACAGCCGTCTGACACGAGACGCGCTGCTGTCTGTACGGCGGGCATATGCGTGATCTGGGAAATTGTGGTGATCCATTGCGTGTTGATTTGCATGAGTCCGAGATCATCCGTGCCGTTGGCATTGCGGTGTACAAGGCCGATCGTTCCTCGTTCAACTTCCCATATCGCGGGCAGCACTCGTGGCGGTATGTCGTAACGGATGGCGGCGGCAAGCATGCAGGCAAGAAGGGGAGCGGGCATGTGGGCCTCTGTCGGGTCGCTGTGCAGATTCGTGAAAGTTTTATTAAGACGAAATCTGCCGCTGTTCTTTGTCTGTCCATGACATTTTCTGGCGTCTAGTAACTGCCCTTATACGGTTGAGAAAGGCGGTTCATGAAAATGTCATGCTCACAGGAGGCCAATACCGATCGGTCGCACGATGAGGCCGGGTTTACACTTCTGGAAATTCTGGTGGTGCTGGCCATCCTTGGCCTTCTTGTAGGGCTGGTGGCGCCAGCGGCTCTGCGCCAGTTGGGGGGAGCCCGCATCTCGGTTGCGAAGCAGTCTATTGCGCGGCTTGGGACCGTTTTGGACATGTACAAGCTCGATACGGGCGTTTATCCTACGTCCGAAGATGGATTGGATGCTCTCGTTCATAAGCCATCATCGGCCGAGAACTGGAATGGGCCTTATCTGAAAGACGCGACCGTTCCGCTGGATCCGTGGAATCATCCCTATGTCTATCGTTCCCCTGCCGATCGGGAAGGCCATGATTACGATCTGTGCTCACAAGGGCCTTCAGGAAAGGCTGGAACAGATTCAGGGATGATCTGCAATCTCTGAGGACATCATGTCCCGTGTCTCCGTCTCCCAGCGCACAACGCGCCAAGGGACGGGGCGAGCATCCGGAAGCAAAATGACTTCCGCATGTCGATGCATGTGATGATCCGCGTGGCTGGCTGTAGCATCCACCACGATCAGAGACTCTTCTTCGACATCTCCGGCATTGGACATCTGGTCGGAGCCGTTTGAAATGCTTGAGCGCGCTATGGCCTGTCGAACAACAGGATCGTGGCTCGTTCCATCAGGCAAGTGCAGTTGGGCAAATGACAGATGTGGCGCGATTCGGTGCAGAAGAGTCACGGTCATGCCCGGAACCGCAGCCAGATCTTCCAAAGTATGGACAGGCAGTCCCATCGAGGTGCAGCTTTTCGCACCTGTCATGTTTTCCTTCGATCGATAGCCGGGCATACGCCACGCAAGTATGCCCGCAGCCAGTGTTTGCGCCTGATCGGACGGAATCCCTGAAGCCGTCAGGAAAGCGGCCATAAGTGCTTGCCCCGCGACGTTAGGGTTGATGCGGTTGCGATCATCGACGCTACGAACAAGAACACTCATGTTCTCATCTACTGCTATGTCATGCCACGTTTCAGTGGGATGTGATTGGCCAGTGCTTATGACGAACAGTTCCGTCATGATCGCGGCGTCAGCGGCCGTTTCGAGTTTTGCACGTTGAAGCGTGGCGTTCTCAAGGCGGAGAGCCGCGCGGCCCGTGATCAGAGCCTGACTGCCGATCAGTGCCAGGAAGCCAAGCGTCCACAGCACGAGCAGAAGGGCAAAGCCGTCCTCACTCGTGGCGTTCGGCTTTGCCGCCATATCAGTCGTGCAATCCAACCGTATTGAGCAAGCGTTGTTGCGGATCGGCCTGACCGGTGGCCGGCATGGTGTTCATCTCATGCGAGAGCACTGCGGCATGCGGCAGTTGTTCGCGCAGATCTTCCGTCAGGGCATAGGCCTCGCTCTGACTGTGAATGACGTGCGGCGTGATGAGGATAAGCAGCTCAGTGCGGTCACGCGTATTAGTCTGCGTGCCGCCTAGCATTCCAAGCAGCGGTATATCTTTCAGCCACGGCATGCCCGCGTTGTTGCGGTTGGATTTGTCGGAGATCAGACCGGCCAGTCCGACCGTCTGTCCATCCCCAATAACCACGCGGGATGTGACCTGTCGTTGGGAGAATGTCGGGCTGTTGATCGAACCGCTGCCAGTGGAAGTGGTGCTCGACGCCACTGAACTAACCTGCTGGGTAATGTCGAGCGTGACGGTGCCGCCATTGCTGACATGAGGCGTGACCTGAAGGATGACGCCTGTGGGCTGATAGTTGATGGAGTTGGTGATGGTGGAGTTGGAGGTGAGCACCCCTGCCGTGGTGCCGGTCAGGTAGGGCACCATGTCGCCCACCATGAGTGAGGCCGGTTGGTTATCCACCACCATCAGTTCAGGTGAAGACAGAACGCGCACTTTGGTGACGGACTGGAGCGCATTTATGACAAATGGCGCACCTCCCTGTCCCGAGCCGCCCAGCACGAAGCCGGGAAAGCTGCTCGAAAGCTGAGACGACACGAGATTGGCGCTGCCCAGCGACTGAGAGGCATTACTGAGAATGCCGTTGATACCGCCGGATTTGAAGAAGAACTGCGTGCCGTAATTGAGCGCATCGTTCAAGGAGACTTCTGCTACAGTGGCATCCACGCGCACCTGAAGCGGCATGATGTCCACCTTGCGCAGCATCGACGAGATGGTTTCGACTTCATTGGCGGTGCCATAAACCAGAACGGCATTGTTTTGTGTGTCAGGGATGATGCGTATCTCGCTGCCCGCACGGTTACTGTCGGAACTGCCGCCACCTAGACCACCAAGCAGCGGATTGTTGGAAATGCCATCATCATTTTGGCCGCCCTGACCCGATCCGGTCTGGGAACCCGATGACGTGCCACTCTGTCCGGATTGACCGGTTTGCGACGATAGGCCGCTGTCGGATGAGGAGGAACCAAAGCCCATGCTGCTGCCCGAACTGCTGAGACCGCTGGAACTTCCCGAGCTACCGGAAGAACTGTTCTGGAAGTTCGATGAAGAGGTCTGCATCTTGGCGGTGGGGGTGGCGGTGACATGATTGGGTGTGAAGGCCTGTTGAAGCACATAGGCCACGTCATTCGAACGGCTGTTCTGAACGTAAAAGACGTTCCAGTGGCGGATGGTTTTGCGGCGTTCGGCCTCGATGACGGCGAACATGCGGCGCGCGTCTTCGAGAAGCTGAGGGTGCGCCGTGATGACCATCACGGACTCGATGCGTGGCATGGCGATGACCTGCACACGCTCCGCCAGTGCCTGCCCCTTTTTGCTCGCGAGCGCGGATTGGAGCGCCTGACTGAGTTCGTTGGCATTGCCGCTGGTGGCGGGAAAGAGTGCATAGGACTGGCCGGCAAGCACATCGGAATCAAAGGTGCGCACAAGTTCATCGAGAGAGGCGCGGGTGGCGGGATCACCCGAGACCACCACCGCGTTGCCGGATGGTGCCGCGACGATATGGCTGCCATTCTTGAGAATGGGCTGGAGCGTTTTCACCAGACTCTCGGCAGATGTGTAACGCAGCGGGATGACGGTACTGCCTGACATGTCGTTGCCACCCGGCGCGGTAGTGGATATCACGCGATAGACACCATTTTCCACGACGAGTGCCGCACCGGCTCCCGCCAGTGCCGTGCGGTAGATTGCCAGCAACTGGTCCTGATTAACCGGACGAGGGGTTTTGAGCGTAATGGTCCCGTGCACATTGGAATCGACCAGATAGTTCGCCTTGAGCATCCGCCCCAGAACTTCGTCCGTTACGGACTGGATGTCCGCGTCCACGAAGTTCAGTGTGATGTCGCCTCCCGTAGAAGCGGACGGTTCATGTCCTGGCATGGCGTGGACATGTCCGTAGCTGAGTGTGCCGCCCTTGGTGGTTTCGGTGCTGCCCACGTCTCCGTCCACGCGAGGCGTGGCGGTCTGGTTGTACATGCGGCTGGAGATGGGCAGTGGCGGCACGCGAGGTGGTGTGTCCGCGCAGCCCGAAAGCAACGCCAGCGCTGGGAGTGCCGCCAACGGCAGAATATGCCGGAGGGACAGGCGGGCGCGAGAGGACGTGAGGGCGGGGATATCGTGTCTCAACACTGCTTCACCGAAAGAGAGGGAATCATGGCCGGTCCGTGGCAGGTGCCACGGCCGGACGGGGATCGCGCAGGGCGAGGATGGTGAGGGAGGCATCGACCATGCGCCCCTTCGTGGCTTCGTCCTCAAGTGAGGATGTGCCCGCGACCTGAATCTGGAGATCGTCGATCAGCAGGCGAGGAGAGGCATTTTCCGACAGGGCATTCAGCAGGTGAACGAGCGTATTCCATGAGGTCGTGAGGGACAGGCGCACCCCGAGATGCTCGAACGGGCCATTCCGGATGACGGGCAGCGGCTCCATGCTGCTCGGTTCCACCTGCACACTGTGGGCTGTGTCGTGCACAATTTCCTGCAGTCGGGCGAGGGCCGTTTCTCGCGAACTCTCCGTGAGCAGAAGCGTATCGCCGTGGGCGCTGCGCGAGGCTGTTTCGTAACGCTCCTGCAGGGATGGAATGCTGTCCACGAGTGCCTGCGTGCGGACCAGCATCTGTTGACGGTCCGCGATTGCCATCTGCTCGCGGGCGTGAAGGTCCAGAAGGCCGGAGATCAGGAGCCATGCGCTCAGCAGAAGCAGGAGCGTGACACCTACCGCCAGCAGACGGCCGGGGCGGCCTTCGGGCAAGTGGTCAGGGGAGAACGTCAGCGCCATGTTCTGTCAGCTCGGCGCGTTGGCTGTGATGGTGAAGACGTCCTGCTGCTTGTTCTCCGCTCGTGTGACGGGGCCGGAGAACGTTGCATCGGTAAAGGCGGCGGTGTGTTCAAGAATACCGATCAGTTGTGTCGCCTGTGCCGATTGCCCTTCGAGCGTGACGCGATGCTCATGGATATGCAGCCCGGTAAGAAATGTCCCATCCGGAAGGGCTTCCGTAAGTGTGCGGATCGTGCGCAGAGGAGACCCGATACGATGTTCCTCCCGGTTCACTGCTGCTGGCCCCGCCGTGAACGCGGCAATCCGGTGCCGCAGGACATCGGCCTGCTCTTTTCCTTCGTTCAGTGCGGCAAGAGCGCGGTCAAGACGGAACAGCGTAATCTGCTGAAGCACGAACGGAAGGGCGATGAGTGCGATCAGTGCGCAGCAGAGCACCCGACGGGCCGGGTGTCGTGCCGCAACGGCGCGTCCGAGGGGGATGACATCCTGCATTGCGTCATCGGTGTCGGCGCACAGGCGCGTTGGAGTGAGACCGACATGGCGCAGGGTGTCGAGTGCGGGTGCAAACAGGAAACGCGGCGCCACGAGAAGCCGGTAGATGATCTGCTCCCCGCGCTCGGTCCCCGGCTTGCGCTGGACGCTCCAGACCACGTCGTCTTCGCGAAAAGGCGTCAGGCGGTCGAGATCGTAGCCGATGGTGCTGGCAGCGTTCGCGGCGGCCGCACGGGGGAGGGGCACATCACGTGAGAGAATACTGCCGGCAGGCAGGACCAGCGAGATATCGGGTGTGCGTGGGGTTGGAAGCCAGCGGCTGCCTTGCTTGGGAAGTTCGTTGCGAAGAGTGTTCACCGCGTGAAGGTCCACCGTGCCATCCTGTGCAACGGTGAGGCGCATGTCTTTGCGCGAACGGCACAGAAAGGCGGCGGGCAGAATCTCCGCCATGCGATCCAGCCACCACCTGACAAAGCCGCTCATGAGTCGTCCGGAAGAGTTCTGGCCGGTCATGAAAGACGCAAAGTAAGAAAGGGAAAAGACAGTATCACCTGATGGGACGGTCCTGTTCGGGCTGCCGGTGAAGGATGCGCGAGGCAATACCATCCCCTCCCGTCCCGGTGACAGAGGGACGAGTGTTATAGATTTATGACACGTTAACCGCTGCTCTGGTTCCGGCGGTGGCAACTCATGTAAGCGAGTGTCCGGTATCGAATGGGACGGGAGTCAGTACGTCCCCGGCATCAGCCGTGCCGTCCAGATGGCGGCGGCGAGACATGGACCAAAGGGAACGACGATTGTCATGCTGAATCGTCCCGCGCGAAGGATGCTTGCGAGCGCCGCTAGGATGCCAAATGCGGAGCCCAGCACGATGACGCTCGGAAGTGCACTTATCCCCAGCCACGCGCCGCCTGCCGCCAGCAGCTTCACGTCTCCTCCACCCAGTCCTGTCCTTTTGCGAAAAGCGCGATATCCATACGCCACCAGTGCGAACAGTGCCCAGCCGATCCCGCTCCCCAGTGCCCGGTCCAGCAGTGTGTCCATGCCGCCCGTGAGCCAGCCTTCGGCCAGACCGGCAAGCAGGAGCGGGAGTGTAAGGACGTCGGGCAGTCGTAGACAGGTGAGATCGATCCACGACAGCGCCAGAAGCGTCCAGCCGAGAACACAGTCGGACATCAGCAAGGGTAGCGAAATTCCACTGTCTTCGAGCGGGAGGCCCTGAAAGTGAGCCACACCCATACGTCCAAGCAGCGCCGTTGCGGGAACCAGAATGGCCGCGAGTTCGATCTTCAAATGCTGTGGATCGATCCGGCCTCCGCAACGACGGCACGCACCTCTTTGCGCCAGATACGACAGGAGCGGAATCATTTCATGCGGACGCAGAAAGGTGCCGCATTCTTCACAGCGCGATCGCTGCATGCCGAACGGTTCACCGCGTGGAATCCGGCGCACGAGCACACTGAGGAAGCTGCCGACAAACGGCGCGAGAAAAAAGGGAATGACCAGTTCGGGTGGGATCATGACGGCGTGAGAGTGGCGGATTGCGATGCCGGCGACAAGATCGAAGACTGTCATGAAGCCGGATAAAATGAATCTGGAAACAGCCCTTATTGACATGGCTGTTTGCGAAGCGCGCGTGCTTGAGCGGGCGCGTGGCGTGGCGTCCGAGACGGGGCAGACGCTGGCGCATGTGCTCCTTCAATTGGGGCTTGTCAGTGAAACGGATCTGGCGCGCACCTATGCCGCCATACTCGGCACGCAGGTGCTCGATGCCACGCGTCTTGGACAGATTGTCGAGCCCGTTTTTCCTGATCGACTGGGCAGACGTTTTCTGCGGCAGGCGCGTGCCGTTCCGCTGTCCTGCACCGGAGATACGCTTCACTTGGTGATGGCGGACCCGCAGGACGATTATACCGCCAGCGCTGTAGGACTGGCGACAGGGTGCCGCGTGGTGCGGGAGGTGGCGCGTCCGGCCGATCTGGAAGCGGCGTTGACCCGTCTTTATCCGGAGGACGAAGAGGACGCGGCAGATGAAGACACTCTCTCCAGTGAGGGCGAGGCGGCTGAAGAGGACACCGACCGTCTGAAGGATCTGGCCAGTGAGGCGCCGATCATTCGTCTGGTTAATCAGCTCATTTTCCGGGCCGTGGAAACGCGGGCATCCGACATTCACATTGAGCCGTTCGAAGATCGGCTTCTGGTCCGTTATCGTTATGACGGCGTGCTGCATGAGGTGGACAGCCAGAGCCCGCGTCTGACGGCTGCGCTGATTTCACGTATCAAGATCATGGCGCGGCTCGATATCGCCGAGCGCAGGCTGCCGCAGGATGGGCGTATCAAGCTGGCCGTGCGTGGGCACGAAGTGGATTTCCGTGTCTCCACAGTGCCGTCCCTGCACGGTGAGATCGCGGTGCTGCGTGTGCTCGATCGCACGACGGTCAGCTTCGATTACAGTCGTCTCGGACTTGCGCCTTCCATCATCTCGTCCTTTCGGGAAACTTTGCAAGCGCCCAACGGCATCGTTCTGGTGACGGGGCCAACCGGCTCGGGCAAGACGACGACACTCTATACCGGGCTTGCCGGTCTGAACTCGACCGAGCGCAATGTGATGACAGTCGAAGATCCGATCGAATATCAACTCGCAGGCATCAATCAGATCCAGATACGTCCCACCATCGGTCTGACATTCGCCAGCCTCTTGCGCGCCATTCTGCGTCAGGATCCCGATGTCATCATGGTGGGTGAAATCCGTGACCTGGAAACGGCACAGATTGCCGTGCAGGCTGCCCTGACGGGGCATCTCGTCCTCTCCACGCTGCACACCAATTCCGCCGCCGCCGCCGTGACGCGCCTGCGGGACATGGGGCTGGAGGATTATCTGCTGACGGCGGTGTTGCGGGGTATCCTCGCGCAGCGCCTCGTGCGCAAGCTGTGCCCGGAGTGTCGGCGTCCCGAAGAGGTGCCCCCCGAACTCGCGCGGCGTCTGGGGCTGGACAGCGCGACATCCCACACGCTGTGGCATCCTGTCGGCTGCCCGCACTGTCGCCAGACGGGCTATCGCGGACGAAGTGCTGTGGCGGAGTTTCTCCAGCCTTCGCGAGAGGTCACGCGTCTTATTCTCTCCGGCGCGGATCATTCGGAAATTGAGCGGGCCGCCATGGCGGAGGGCATGCAGACCATGTTTCAGGCCGGTCTTCAGGTTGCCCTGAAGGGCGAGACGTCGCTTGAGGAAATCAGCCGGATCGTCGGGCACGACGCATGAGTGCGGCTGCGCGCGCCATTGAAGAAGGAGTGTGGCGTTATCAGGCGGTCAACGCCGAAGGACGCATGGTGCATGGAGAAATGGCGGCGGTTTCAGCGGCGCAGGTCACGCAGCATTTGAGACGACAGAAACTTCTGATCGTGCAGATCGCGCCTGCCACACGTGGAGGGGCGTTACGCGGTGAACTGCTCTCACTTCTCGGGCGGCGTAGCGATCTGCGCCTGAAATCGGGGGAGGTTGCGGATTTCACCCGCAAGCTGGCCACCATGCTCACGGCTGGTCTCGATCTTGATCGTGCGCTGCGTTTTCTTGGTGAGACCGCCGTAGGGCCACGGAATAGCCGGGTGATCGGAGCCTTGCGCGACCGCGTGCGCGATGGTGAGTCCTTTGCCGACGCACTGGAAACAATGCCCAGCATTTTCCCTAAACTGTATGTCGGCCTTGTCCGGGCAGGTGAAGCCGGGGGCGCTTTGGGGGAAGCGCTTCTTCGTCTGTCCGATCTTCTGGAGCGTGAGCGCAAGCTCAAGGCGACCGTGCAATCGGCCATGATCTATCCCACGGTTCTTGTGGTAGCCTCGGTTTTTTCAATCGGTCTTTTGCTCACGCATGTCCTGCCGCAATTCGTGCCCCTGTTCGAAGAAAATGGCGCAGCGCTACCTTTCGCCACGCAGGTGGTTATCGCCGCGGGTGATTTCCTGACGGCGTGGGGCGGATTGCTGCTTGTGGGCCTGTTGCTGGCGGTGGCTGCGGTCCGCATCGCGTTGCGGCGCCCTCATATCCGCATGGCGTTCGATCGTTTTCTGCTGCGGGTTCCCATTCTGGGAACATTGCTGAGGGAAATCATGGCGGCTCAGTTCACGCGCACGCTCGGCACTTTGATGCGCAATGGCGTGCCTCTGGTGGGGGCGTTGCGCATCACGGAAGGCGTTCTCACCAACGCAGCCGGTGCGGCCTGTCTGGGGGATGCCACCCGTGATGTGCGAGAGGGCCGTAGCCTCGCATCCTCTCTTGAGAAAGCGAAGATATTTCCCGAGACCATGACGCATTTTCTCAAGGTGGGGGAAGAGACGGCCCAGTTGGCGCCCATCGCCTTGCGCTCGGCGGATATTCACGAGGAAGCCAGCCGCGTGACGATCCAGCGGCTGCTGGCCATTCTCGTTCCCGCCATCACGATCGTTATGGGAGTGATCGTCGCGGGAATTGTCTCGGCGCTTCTTCTGGCCATGCTGAGCCTCAATGACCTTGCACACTGACGACGGTGGCGAGGCCGGCTTCACGCTGTTGGAGATCATGGTCGTTCTGGTGATCGCCGGGCTGTTGCTGGGGGTGACGCTGGAACGTGGTCCGCTTCACAGCGATGCGCTGACCTTCGCTGCGGCCCGTTCGCGTGTGATCGATACATTGCGCGACGCACAGGCGCTGTCGGAAACGAGTGGCGATGCGGTGAGCGTGGAAGTGGATGCGCAGACGGAGCAGCTTCTGACTGTGCATGGCACGGCAAGCCACCTGCAACGCTTGACGGGACCAGCGAGAATGTTTCTGCCAAAGCGGGGTGGTGGATTTCTTCCTCGTGCACTGTACCGTTTTTCGGCCGATGGCAGCGCTTCCGGACCATCACTGGTAATCATGTTTGGACGTCATCTGTGTCTGATTCGGCTCAGTGCTGTCACCGGACGGATCGAAACCAATGAAACGTGAAGGAGGCTTCACTCTCCTGGAAGTGATTGTCGCCCTTATGATCGCGGGATTTGCGTTGGCGGCGATGCTGGGATCTCTTGAAGCCGGCCTTGCGGGCGGCAGTCGGGTGGAGCGCGATCTGCGCGCAACATCCATGGCGCGTTCCCAACTTGCGGGTGTGCTGGCCACATTGTCGTTGCGTCCGGGCACGCAAAGCTACGATCTGGAAGGCCCCTATCACTCCACGGTCGAGATCCGGCAGGTTTCGGTGGCAACGCCTAAGAACGGGGGCGAGAGGCTGGGGCTGTTTTCGGTCTCTGTGCGGGTGGATGAAAATGGAACGACCCGGTCTGTCACACTGAACGGAAGGGCGGTGCGTCCGGCAATGGACGAATGAAGGACGAGGGCTTCACTCTTCTGGAAATCCTTGTGGTGACCATTGTTTTCGGTTTGCTGTGCGTGGCGTTGTGGCAGGGTATCGGTGTTGGAACGCGCGGCTGGTTCATGGCTGAGCGGCGCTACAGCGCGGACGTGGCAGGCGAGGGGATCGAGGACGCGCTCCGCCGTTTGCTCGAACGGGCGGAGGTGCCAGACAACGCGAACACCCCCACACTTTCCGGACAGGTTGATCGACTGCGCGTGGTGTCATGGCTACCGGAAAAGGAAGGCTATGCGCATGAGGTGGAAGCGGCTTTAGGCGTCAATGCGCAGCATGAACTGGTGCTGCGGTGGCATCCTTATCGCCGTGCGGACTGTCCCAATGAAGCCGAAGTGCCGCATGAGGAAGTGCTGGCGCAGGGCGTGCGAGATCTTGAATTTTCCTATTATGGCCTCAGCGGTGGCCGACACACATGGCAGTCGGCATGGAACAGTCCTCATCTGCCGCTTCTTGTCCGTGTTCATGTGGGATTTGTTGCCGCGGGAAAGAACTGGCCGACAATCATGATTCGTCCGTTGCTGAGCGGAGCGGAATCCGGCTGACATGCCATGGATTGTTCCGAGCAACCGGGCAGGGCGGCTGACACATAACGTTAATCTTTTCTTCATTTTTAATGTGACCGGAATGTAACTAGAAAATAGCGCGACGGGGGAATTTTCCCCGCATGATTCTTTGTATTTCAAGAACAAAACTGTCTCAATATTTGTAATGGCGCGCTGTCTTATCCGATTTCATACGCTCACCTGCTCTCAATCCTGACGAAATGGTAACGCGGAAGGTAATGAAATGTCTGCTTCGGTCTGGAAGCGTCTGCGAAAACCGCTGACGCATTCTGTCGCTCACCTCGCTGCTGCGTCGATGGCCATTGCGCCGATCGTTCCCGCGGCTCCTGCCCTTGCGAAGTCTTCGGAAAGCAAGACCGCAACGCCAATCGAACACATCGTTCTGATTATTGGCGAAAACCATTCTTTCGACAATCTGTACGGCACGTATGTCCCGAAAAAGGGCGAAACGGTCGATAACATTCTGTCGCGCAAGATCGTCAACATTGACGGCACGCCGGGCCCCAACTTCGCTCAGGCGGCGCAGATGCAGTCGCCAAGCGCTGACACCTATGAGATTTCGCCGCCGAATAAGACAGCCTATACCAAGCTGCCGGCTCCGGCTCTCGCGGGCACGCCTGCCAAGGCATCTGATTCCGATCCTGCACCTTTTGCGACCCTCGCTGCTGTCGAGGCGTTCGAAAATCTTGTCGGTGGCAACGGCCTGGATCGCAGCGACTGGCAGTTGTTGACGACAGGGGCGAGTGGTCTGGGCAGCAGCGGTGTGGATACGCGCATCACCAATGCAAGCAATCTGCCCAACGGTCCGTTCCAGTTCACGGGCTCCAAGCTTCCCTACGATTCGTATGTTGGAAGCCCGGTTCACCGCTTCTTTCAGATGTGGCAGCAGACGGACTGTTCCGTCTCGCAGGCGACGACCGCCAATCCTTCAGGTTGTCGCAACGATCTGTTCCCCTGGGTGGAAACCCAGAGCGGCACGGGCGGAAACGGTAAGGCGCAGGCCGCGAACTTCACTGACATGAGCACCAATGAAGGCTCGGTGTCGATGGGGTTCTACAACATGGCCATGGGCGATGCGCCCTATTTCAAGTCCCTGTCTGACAAATACACGACCAGCGATAATTTCCATCAGTCCGTCATGGGCGGCACAGGTGCGAACCATATCGCTCTCGGCACGGGCCTTGGTATCTATTACACGGACGGCAACGGCAACATCGCTACGCCGCCTGAGAGCCAGATCGAAAACCCGAACCGTCAGGCCGGGACGACCAACTGGTTCACGCAGGATGGGTATTCGGGTGGATCCTATGTTAAATGCGCCGACGATTCCTCTCCAGGCGTCAAAGCCATTTCCGATTACCTCAAGGCGCTTCCGGGCAAGCATCCCAAGAACTGTAAGGCTGGCGCTTACTACATCGTCAACAACTACAGCCCCGGCTATTTCGGTGATGGCACGGTCAACACCGGCACGTTCGTCATTCCGCCGTCCAATGTGCCGACGATTGCGGATCGCCTGAACGACAAGAAGGTGACGTGGCGTTACTACGGTGCGGGCTGGAACAACTACGTCAAGGATCCCACCAGTCAGCTCGGCGGCGTGTATTGCGATATCTGCAATCCGTTCCAATACGAAACCAAGATCATGGCGGATGCCAAGCAGCGCCAGGAGCATCTCAAGGATGTGACCGATCTTGAGAGCGATCTTGCGCTGGGGAACCTACCGGCTGTTTCCATCGTCAAGCCTGACACCCTGCTCGATGGTCATCCCGCGTCATCCAAACCCGGTCTGTTCGAGGCGTTCGCCAAGCACGTGATCGAGAAGATCAAGGCGAAGCCGGAAGTCTGGAAGAAGACGGCAATCTTCATCACCTTCGATGAAGGCGGCGGTTCGTGGGATTCGGGTTACATCCAGCCGCTCGACTTCTTCGGTGACGGCACACGTATTCCCGCCATCATGGTTTCCCCTTACTCCAAGGGTGGTCACGTTACCCACACTTACGGCGACCACGTGTCGTTCCTGAAGTTCGTGGAAAAGAACTGGGGGCTCAAGCCGGTTTCGTCCACGGGACGTGACAACCTGCCCAACCCTGTCACCACCAGCAGCAACCCGTATGCGCCGACCAACAGCCCGGCCATCGGTGACCTGATGGAAATGTTCGACTTCTCGTCCGCTTCCAGCAGTGATGGCGGCAAGGACAGCTCGACGACGGGTAACAACAGCTCCGGGAACTCGTCCTCCACTACGGGAAGCTCGTCGGGCAGTGGATCGTCTTCCTCCACAACCACTCAGACCGGCATGATCCAGCAGCTTTTGCAGCAGATCCAGACAGCGCTTCAGAGCTTCTGGTCGTCTTTGACCTCTCTGCTCTTCGGCTGACACGTTTCAGACTTCGGTTCGGATGAACTCCGGGCCGAAGCACTGCCGACAGAACCGCCATTGTTCCCTTATGGGGAGCGGTGGCGGTTTTGGCTGTTCCCTCCCATTCGACAGTGAAGGATGATCCATGCCAGTCCACATGCAGGCGGTGCTTGAGCCGTCCGAGATCGCGGAATGCCGTGCGCTGCTGGAAGCCGGGCCATGGAAGGATGGTCGTGATACGGCGGGTGTACAGGCGGTTCATGTCAAGAAAAACCGTCAGCTCGACATGCATTCTGACGAAGCGCAGGCAGCACGGGCCATAGTGTTCCGCGCGCTGGGACGTCATCTTTTGTTTCGCAGTGTAGCACTACCGCGCCTGATCTATCCGCCCATGTTCAATCGCTATGAAGGGGGCATGACCTACGGCGCGCATGTCGATAACTCGGTACAGACACTGCCCGACGACACGGGGCGGATGTTGCGGGCCGATCTTTCGGCCACGCTCTTTCTGACTGAACCAGACGCTTATGACGGCGGCGAACTGGAACTTGAAACACGCAGTGGGGCGGAACTCATCAAGCTCTCCGCTGGTGACATGATCGTTTATCCCACGACCATGATCCACGCAGTGGCGCCTGTGACACGCGGCGTGCGTCTGGCTTCCTTTTTCTGGATACAGTCTCTGGTCCCGGATGCGGCGAACCGCACGCTATTGTTCGATCTCGACCGGGCCATTATCGACCTGCATACGCGCACTCAAGCCGGTGATCCGGCAGTGCTTGCGTTGACCAACACCTATCACAATCTGTTGCGGAAATGGTGTCTGACCTGACACGGCCATTGTCATGAGATGTTCATGAACACTTCCTTTTTCCCTTCTATAACGCGGGGAAATCTTCATCACCGGGCAAGGAACCGCGAAGATCGTGGCAGGATACAAGCAGGGCAGGCCAGAGCTTCCCGCTCTCGATGTCGCGGAGAAATTTGCTCCTGATGTGAAAAAGCTGCGTCGATCGCTTCTTGTCGGCGGTCTATTTGCCTCTGTGGCCTTTCTGTGTGGCATGGGGCTGACGCTTGCCGGGCGCCGACCCTCCGCGCATCACGCTGGCCTGTCTTCTTTTTTGGCGAATACCCCTCTGTCGGGAATCATTCTGGCAGATCTTGCGCTTGTCGCAGGTGGTGCTTTTGCGGTCATGGCTGTGACCGGCGCGCGGCGGCGTGCCGCTGTCAAAGTAGAAGACGGGGGACGAGTATCGGAATGGGGGCTGTGGACAGCGCTGCTTCCTTCCTCCCTGATTGCGCTTGTGAGTGGCCTTGGGAGCGTAAGGCGGGAAACGGACCTTCTGTCGTTCGGACATGGCGCGCTGGTCACTGCGTCCTCTCTGGTCGCGCTTCTTGCTTTTATCTTCCTCTTTCAGGAGCGTTCGCTTCTGACCGCGCGCGTGCGACATGTGGGGGAGGCGAGCGGCCTGGCCGCCTTGATGCGGCTTGTCATTGTCACGCTTCTCATCACAGGATTCCTCACGGGATGTGCTGCAAGTGGGCTTGCGACGCCCTCGTGGCTCTGGAAAGTTCCGGCCTTTCTCGTGATGTATGCCGCCAGTGAGAACCTTGTCAGGCTCGTTCTCGCGTGGCTGTCGTCAACCGCCTCTGCCGGACCTTCGTCCATCAGTGTGGGAAATCTTCTCTTTGGCAATCCACGGGCTTTTCGTCCCGCTCAGATTGCCCTGATGCTGAAGACGAATTTCGGAATCGATTTCGAAAGAAGCTGGGCGCTGGATTTCGTGCGTCGTGCGGCCCTGCCTGTCACTGTCGGGATGCTGACGCTCGGATGGGTGTTCAGCGGAGTTGTGAAGATCGATCAGAACCGACGTGGGATTTATGAGCGTTTCGGGCGACCGATCACGGTTCTCGGACCCGGCCTGCATATCGTGCTACCCCGGCCTTTCGGGCAGGTGCGCCTGACGGAATTCGGGACAATCCGCTCACTGGTTTTGACCGATAACGCGGACGCGGCGAAAGCTGCCGTCGATACTGCCACTGCCGAGGGTGATCCTCCGGATAGCGCCAACCGCTTGTGGGACAATTCCCCCGAGGATGCCACCTGTCTCGTGGCACGCACAGCTGAGGGCGGTGGTGGCTTTGAAATGCTGACAGTCAATCTGCGCATTCTCTATCGCGTGCGGCAGTCGGATCAGGGAGCGATGGACGCTCTCTACAATGTCTCTTCGCCGGATGCGCTTTTGCGATCGCTCGCACATCGTGAACTGGTGAGGTTCTTTGCGAGCGAGACGCTTGAAGGCGTGATGGCCACGCGCCGTGACACCATGGCGGATATCATGGCCCGGCATGTGCAGCAGGAACTCGATAGACATAAAGCCGGTATCGAGATTGTGGCTGTCGTTGTGGACTCCATTCAGCCACCGGCGGCGGCGGCCCAGTCGTGGCGTGCGGTGCAGGCCGCAGAGGTCAAGGCGCAGATGAGCGTGGCCGAAGAACGCGCGCGGGCCATGGGCACGGCGGCGCTTGCACGTAGGGATGCTTACACCCAGCAGGCGTCCGCGCTTGCACAGGCGGCCAGCATCCGCATGGAGGCGCAGGCCAATGCCACACGGATGATAGGCGATGACCGGTCATGGCAGACCGGTGGTCGCGCCTTCCTGCTGGAACGCTATCTGGGTGGCCTGAAGGCAGCTCTTGATGGAACCGCGATGGCAGTTCTCGACAGCCGGCTTCCGAACAGTTTTCTGGATCTGCGCGATGGCGCGCCGGTTTCTTCTCCCTCTGTTGACGATGTGATGGCGAAATGAACGGACCGGTGAACGGAGTGTCTCCCGATCAGGATGGAAGGCTGTCGACCGCCATGCCAGTGGAGGATGCCGCACTCAGGACGCCACGCCGCATGACGGGGCTGGGTATGAGGTTCGGCATTGCCGGTCTGGTGTTTTGTGCGACCCTTTCGGCGGCGATGTCCTACACGGTGGAAACAGGAAAGGCTGTTGTGGTCACACGGTTTGGCGCGCCTGTGCGGGTTCGCACCGAGCCGGGTCTGTCATGGAAACTGCCCGCGCCGCTGGAAGTGGAACAGGTGGTCGATCTTCAGGCGCGCACAACTTCGGGCGGTCTGCAGGATGTCGGCACACGTGATGGGCTCCGTGTGTTGATTCAGGCCTATCTCGTCTGGTCGGTGTCCGATGATCCTGAGCATGTCCGACACTTCCTGCGCACAACCGGCAACGATCCGGATGAGGCCGCACGACAGTTGCGCTCGCTTCTCGGTTCGACGCTTCAGATCGTTGCGAGTGATTTCGCGCTGCGCAATCTGGTCAACACCAATCCTCAGGATGTGAAACTTTCTGAGTTCGAAACGAAGCTTCTGGGTGTTCTCCGGCCGCAGGCGGAGGCGATCTATGGCATCCACATCGATCAGGTGGGCGTTGAACGTCTTAGCCTGCCGGCCGAGACGCTGAGCGCTACTGTGGCGCGCATGCGGGCCGAGCGCGAGACGGTTGCGGCGGCCCGGACGGCGGAAGGATTGCGGCAGGCGGCAGCGATCAAATCCGATGCCCAGCGCGACAGCCGTATCATCGTGGCCAAGGCCAAGGCGGAAGCGGCCGAGACGGAAGCCCATGCACGTGAGGAGGCCGCGCGCATTTATGCCGATAGCTACACGCGCAATCCCGATCTTTACGCCACCCTGCGCACGCTCGACACGCTCAATTCGATTGTGGGCAAGAACACGCGCCTCGTTCTGCGCACGGATGCGCCTCCATTCAACGCGCTGACAGGGTTCCGCAGCGCCGATCAGTTGCTTCCGGCTACGTCGGCGCCGTACCGGCCGGATGATCGCGCTTTGCCAGTCGTCGTCGGAGGTGCGCCGTGACGACGGAGGTTCTGGAGCGCCGCGATAATGATGTGCTGGCGGGAAGTGCGCTGGCACAATCCGTCAAGTTGTCCTTTCTGGTGCTGGGATGCGTCACGGCGCTTCTGGGCGTAGTCTGGCTGACAGGCAATGTCCGCTCCGTGCCTGCCGACAGCAACGCCATCGTGATGCGCTACGGTCGTGTCGTGTCGGTACGTCATTCGGGACTGGTGGCCGCTCTCCCACGTCCGTTCGAGACCGTCTCTTTCCTGCCGTCGTCCGAACGACAGATTTCTTTGCATGTGTCGCGCAACAACACCGATTACAGCAGCGATGAGACCGATCTGGAACTTCAAGAATCGGACGATTTCTATCACATGGAAAAAAGCCGGGATGCGGCCAATTCCAGTTATCTCCTGACCGGAGACGGGAATGTCGTGCGGCTGGACGCCAATGTGTTCTACCGGATCATCCGTCCCGTGGCTTACATGCAATCGCGCGCGCATGTGACGCCAGCACTGAAACGCATCTTCTACGCTGCTGCCACGGACATTGCCGCCACGCATCCTGTTGAGGATTTTCTCGTCGTTCATTCACAGGCCGAAGCAGGTGCCGGAAATGAGGATCTTTCTTCCCGTCGCGCGGCCTTGCGAGGTGAGCTGCTGTCACTGGTCAATGCGCGACTGGCGGCATTGAAGGGGCCGCATGCGGATCTGGGTATTGAGGTGGCGCGTATTGACCTCGGGGTGGTGTTGCCGCCACGGGCGAAGGAAGCCTTCGATCAGGTGCTGACGGCCGAACAGTCCGCCGCGCAGAATGTGGCGGCGGCCCGGACGGAGGCCGAGCGTATTCTTCAGGCCGCCAATCGTGAGCATGATCGCCTGACGGATGAGGCAGCCGCGAGCGCGGTCGAGTTCGTTCATGCCGCGTCCGAGCAGACGGCCTCCATTTCGGCGGTGGACAAGGCGGTGAGCGACGCTGCGCCGACCATTCGTCAGGCCGTGGGCGTGCAGGCGTGGCGCGACCGGGCGGCAGCGTTGCTCGGCCGTGTGGGGCAGGTGACGGCGGTGGCTCCCGGCATGGGGCAGGTGATGTTCGGCGGTCCCGTTCCGGACAGAAGCGGTGAGAGCGGACAGGGCGAAGGAAGCACGCCATGAGTGCGACTGGTTTTTCCTCTGCCCCCGATGTCGGGCGCGGGTTAGGCCATCACACCCGTCAGGCCACGGCCTCCGAGTTTGGCTCTCTGATGAGCCGTGCCGAGCGTTGGGGGCTAGGCACACGGCTGGTGCTGGCCATGGTGGCCTGCTGGCTGCTCGTGATTGCGCTGGCGTGGAAGTATCTGGTGTCTTCCAACAGCGCCGTTCCGGACCTGGCGGCGACAGGGGCCGCCCTGCTGGTGGCGGCGCCTGTTCTGAGTGCCGCGATCGCGAGCCTGCGTCATCCATCCCTGCATGGCCTGACGGACCAGCTTGTAGCGGTGGCGATGCTGGCATCGTGGGCAACTGGCGATCTGCTCACGGCGGCCCTTCTGCCAATCGTGATGATCGTGGGCCACGTGCTGGAGGAGCGTTCGCTTCTTGGGTCGCAGGAGGCGATCCGGGCGCTTGAGCGACTTGTCGACACCACGACGCTGCGCCTGCACCCTGATGGCACGACGGAGACGGTGACAGCCTCCCAGCTTGCGGTGGGAGACCGGCTGGAAGTGCGGGCCGGTGACCGCGTGCTGGCGGACGGGCTGATCCTCTCGGGGCAGTCCTCTCTCGACATGGCGTCTCTTACTGGTGAATCGGTGCCCGTGGAGGTCGGTCCGGGCGAGCATGTGCTGGCGGGCACGATCAATCTCTCGGGTGTGCTGACGGTCGAGGTAACGCGTACAGGCGAGGAGACGGCGCTGGGGCAGGTCATCGCTCTGATGGAGGTGGCTGAGGAGGCCAAGCCGCCGCTCACGCGTCTGCTGGAGCGTTACGCCGGACGTTACATGGCGCTTATCATGACGATTTCAGCAGCGGTGTGGTTTGCCTCCGGCTCCACCTCCGCCATGCTGGCTGTGCTGGTGGCATCATGTCCCTGCGCCGTGGTGCTGGCGGCTCCGGCTGCGTCCATTGCAGCGATTGCCGTGGCCGCGCGTCATGGAATCCTCATCAAGGGCACGGCGTTTCTGGAGCACTTGGCCGACGTGACGTCTCTTGTCATCGACAAGACGGGAACACTCACGACCGGTCGTCTCGCGCTCAGTCGCGTGCTGCCCCGACCGGGTATCTCTGACGAACAGTTGCTGGCTCTAAGTGCGAGCCTCGGCGCGCTCAGTTCCCATCCGGTCAGTCGTGCGCTCGCGCGTTCCATGGATGTGCCTCAACCCTTCGATTTCGTGGATGTGCAGGAAGAGCATGGGTTGGGTCTGCGCGCCGTCGCGTCGGATGGCACGGTTTTCCTTATGGGGCGGCCAGCGCTTCTGGAGGAGGAAGGGATTGCCCCGGGGCCTGTGCCTGAGCACGATGGACCGATGGTGTGCCTTAGCCGTGACGGTGCCCTTCTGGGCTGGTTGCTTCTGTCCGACAGCCTGCGCCCGGAGGCCGAGCAGGCGATGAGGGAACTGCGGGAGCTCGGTCTGACACGTCAGATTCTTCTGACGGGCGATCGTCGTGCGGTGGCCCAGCGAATTGGCGCGGACGTGGGCATCGATCTTGTGGAAGCGGAGGTGTTGCCCACCGACAAGATGGCCTGCGTCCAGCGTGAGGTTGCGCATGGACAACGACCGCTGGTGGTGGGGGACGGTATCAACGATGCGCTGGCGTTGCGCGCGGGTGCCGTAGGCATTGCCATGGGCGCGGACAGCACGGACGTGGCGCTCAGTTCAGCGGATCTCGTAATGATGCAATCCGATCTGCGGCGGTTGGGAACGACCATACGTCTGAGTCGTCGGTGTCGCCGTACCATTCAGGTCAATGTCGGGATGGGTGTGGGGTGGACGGCTATCCTCATTGTCTGCGCAGCGTTCAATCTGTTAGGGGCGCAAGGGGCCGTGATGGCGGCTGTGCTGCACAATGCGTCCACTCTGGCGGGGCTTGCCAACGCAGGGCGCCTTCTCCGGTTCGATGAAACACGCTTACCCAACATAAGAAAAGCATGACGCTCTTCTCATCCATTTCGTTGCGTGCCTGTCTTGTGACGGGAGGGATCATGATGTGCGGGGTGGGAACGCCTCTGTACGCCCAAACACCCGTGCCTGCTGATACGGAGGGTTCGGCTGAGGACATCGCTCCAATCCTCAGCCGTCCTTTGTTCGAGCCTGACCGCCGGGCAAAAGGTGTGACACACGGTGAAGCGGGTGCGTTTCATCTTGTTGGCATTTCCGGACATGCGGGAGCGTGGCGTGCAATTTTCCGACCTGAAAAAGGGGATGGGCGCAGTCGGATTCTCTCCGAAGGCGAGAAAACGGAGGGGTGGACCATCACGTCCATCGCACCTTCGGGTGTAACGCTTGCTCAGAATGGAAACACGAAACATGTGGCACCTGTGTTCTCGAAATATGCGCCACCGCCCATTTCTGAGAAACAGAAGATAGATTCAGTGCATATCATGAGCCACAAAAGGGTCGATCCGCATCTGGCATGGTGAGATCTCGCATTGAGGTTGCAAACCGTTGCGGAGAGTTTCGTTTCACAAAACGATAACACCACATGACAATTCCTTCATTTACTTAACGCGCTGTCTCCACACCCCAGCCGGGGCCGGTGGATCGGAAAAGTTCTTTAGAAGACTTATTCTTCCGACATCCGGCTATTCCGTGCGTAAAGAAAGGTTCCGTGACGTGTTTGCAAAGCGCACGAAGCTTGCACTGTCCGCTCTTTTGTCTCTGTCCGTTTTTTCTCCTATTCCCGGTCATGCCGGAGACTGGGATTTCGGATCGGGTAAAAATCAGCAGTCAAGCCTGTTTGGAAATGGCGTCAGCACCAAGACTCCCATCAAACATCTTGTTGTGATCTATCAGGAGAACGTCTCCTTCGATCACTATTTCGGCACTTATCCGAAAGCGGCCAACCCCACGGGTGAGCCGAGCTTCCGTGCCCGTTCCGGCACACCGGTCGTCAATAACCTGCTCGCCAACGGTCTGCTTGAGCAGAATCCCAACACCAACTCCGCCAATGGTACCGGTGCGGCTCTGCCGTTCCGTCTTGATCGCACGCAGGCCAGCACGGCAGATCAGAATCACGCTTATACCGCCGAACAGATGGCTTATGACGACGGTAAGGTCGATCTGTTCCCGCTCTACACAGGTAACGGCTCATCCGGTGGTGTGGGGGCGTTCGGCACCAAAGGGCAGGTTCTGGGCTATTACGACGGTAACACCGTGACGGCCTACTGGCGCTACGCTCAGCGCTTCGCCATGAGCGACAATTCCTATACCGACACGTATGGCCCATCCACGCCGGGTGCTCTGGAAGTTGTCTCGGGTCAGACGAACGGTCTGAAGCTGATCGCAACCACCCAGAAGCCGTCCACGAAGGAAGCCTCTTCGGCCTACGTCTCTGACGGTCAGGGCGGCTGGACGATGGTCAATGACATCGATCCGGGCTACGATACCTGCTCATCGGCGACCAATCAGGGCATGATGACGGGCCGCAACATCGGTGATCTGCTCAACGAGCGTGGCATCACATGGGGCGGCTTCATGGGCGGGTTCGACCTGTCCCTGTCCAACTCCGACGGATCCACGGGTTGCACGCGTAAGACGTACTCGACCATCGTGTCCGAGAACGTGGCGGATTACATTCCGCACCATAACTGGTTCCAGTATTACGCGAGCACGGCGAATCCCACGCATGCGCGTCCGACTTCGGTCAAGTCGATTGGCTACACCTACGTTCCTGGTACTTCGACCAAGGATCCGGCCAATCATGAATATGACCTGAAGGATTTCTACACGGTTGCGAAATACGGCAATCTTCCGGCGGTCTCTTTTGTGAAGATGCCGGCCTATCAGGATGGTCACGCAGGTTATTCTGATCCGTTGGATGAGCAGGTTGGCGTCGTTGACGTCATCAACATGCTTCAGAAACTTCCTGAGTGGCGCGACACTGCCATCCTGATCGCCTATGACGATTCTGACGGCTGGTATGATCACGCTTATGTCGCCCCGACACACGGTTCGTTCGACTCTTCTGCCGATCAGTTGAACGGAGCCGGGGTGTGCGGCACGGGTACGGCGCCGAAGGGCGTGGACGGCAAGCCGGTCAATGGTCGTTGCGGTCCGGGTACGCGTATCCCGCTGATCGCGATTTCTCCATGGGCCCAGCGTAACCATGTCAGCCATACTCTGACGACGCAGGCGTCCATTGTCCGCTTCATTGAGGATAACTGGCTGGGCGGTAAGCGTCTTGGACAGGGTTCGTTCGATGCCACGGCTGGCAAGATCGACGATCTGTTCGATTTCCGTGGTGAGCCGCACACGGAGAAGCTGATCCTCGATCCGGATACGGGCGACATTCGCTCGGGCAGCATCTCGGGTAATGACAGCAGTAAGAATTCCCATAAGGATGATTCACCGTTCAACACCGGTCATTCGAGTTCTTCGTCGAGCCAGAGTTCTTCCGCCTCTGGGCTGACTGGTCTTCTTGCAGCAATCTGGTCCTTCCTGTCTCAGTATGTCTGATCTCTTCCGTTCGATGCAGCCCGCTCTGGGCTGCATCACTCTTCTTGCCTTTCTGTGGACGGGAACTTCGGCGGCGTTGGCGGCCGGGTCCTGTCTTCCGGCGTCTGACGGCAGCAATCCCTGTCCGGTGGAACTACGACGTCCGGATGTCCATCCGCTTTCGGCAATGGCCGAGATCGGAAAACAGATTTTCAACGATCCATTGCTGTCGGGTTCAGGTGTCCTATCCTGCGCTTCATGTCACGAAGTGGCCAATCATTACGCACCGTCCGGTCAGACAGCGGTCTTTAGCGGTGGACAGGATCTGAACCGTCAGGGACGGCGTGCCATCCCGACGCTGACCTACGCCGAGCGGCGGCCCAATTTCAGCGTCGGTGTGGACGATCCCACAAGCGAGGCGGCTCCCGCGATAGTGGCCACGACAGCCAATGCGACACGTGGCGGCAAGAGTGCCGCCAATCCGGCGGCCTCTGCCGGCAATATGGTGCCACAGGGCGGTCTGTTCTGGGATGGCCGTGCCGATACGTTGCAGCAGCAGGCACTGGGTCCGCTCTACGATCCGGCTGAAATGGCGTCCACACCGCAGAAGGTGATCGACCGGATCAGCAACGCGCCCTATACGTCCGATCTGAAACAACTCGCGGGCATAGCCGGAGAGGCGTCCCCTTCTTTTCTTATGTCCGAAGCGATGTTCGCTCTTGCCCGTTATCAGATCGAGGATCCGTCCTTTCACCCGTACAACAGCAAATTCGATGCGTGGCTGGAAGGAAAGGAGTCCTTCACACCACTGGAGCGGGCCGGTTATTTAGCGTTCAACGATCCGCAAAAAGGTAACTGTGCGGCGTGTCACATCGACACCGTGCAGGGCAATCGCCTGCCGCCGCTGTTTACCGATCATCAGTACGAGGCGTTGGGTGTGCCCCGGAATATGGACATCGCACGCAATCATGATCCGGCTTATGCGGACCTAGGCGTGTGTGATCGTCAGCCGAACAGTCGCCGTGCGCTGAGCGTTTATTGTGGGATGTTTGCGACGCCGACATTGCGTAACTCAGCCACCCGTCATGTATTTTTCCACAATGGGGTGTTTCACTCCCTCAAGGAAGTGATGGATTTTTACGCCTTGCGCGATCTTGAGCCGTCAAAATTTTACCCCGTGGGGGATGACGGACAGGTGCGGAAGTATAACGATCTTCCTGCTCGATATCGTGACAACCTTGATACGGTGGATGCACCATTTGATCGCAAACCCGGCGATCAGCCCGCAATGACAGAAGAAGACCGTGTGGCGATCATTGCGTTTATACGGACACTGACCGACCGGTAAACGTGTTTTGTGAATGCAATGAAGGAGGATCGTGGAGCCGACAGTTTTATAAAACTGCCGGCTCCACGTCTTTTTAAGTCTGCTCAGAAATATGTGTAAGAGCGGCTCTGGGTCGAGAACAGAGAAGCCATTTTCGCGGTCAGGCGTGGAGCCATCATGGCGTGAGCGTGCAGTGTGGGATGCACCTTGTCGCTCGCTAGGAAGCCGCCATAAGCCGTATTGATCATGCGTGAGATGTCTTCACCGAAATCCAGCAGCGTGACTTTGTTGTCGTTGGGGTTGGCGGCCTGATAGGCCGTGACCGCCGCCTGATAGAGAGGCAGGTACAGGCCGGAGTTGATTCCGAACTTGTCACGAAACGACCACGGAACCTGAACCACGATCCAGGCGTTTGGAGCCGCCTTGCGCAGGGTTTCCATGCTCTGCGTGAGCGCTGCCTGAAAATCGGACGTCGTCATGTGTCCATAATAGGCATCGTTGTAGCCATAGTTGAGATAAAACGCGAACGGCTCTTCACCTGTATCGCCGTAAGCGCTCCAATGTCCCACGCTATCGAGTACACTGGTCTGACTGTCGATCAGATTCCAGCGGCTGCCACTGTCAAGTGTGCCACCCTGACCACCGCTGGAACCCGTGATCTTGTAGAAATGCGGCACACTTCCATCGCCGCTCTGGGAAAAGCCGGTGCCGCCATTGGCCATCATGGAGACATCATATCCCATCTCGTCGAGCGCTTGCGCCAGAAAGAACGAAAAATCACAGAGATTGTCGCCATAATACGTGGTCGCGTTGTCCACCACGTTGTTGGCGTTGACACCTTCCGTGATGCTGTCGCCGATCATGACCACATAAGGCCGCATGGCGGGCGCTTCGGCAGGGGACGAGCCAGCGTCAAGCTGGACACCGAGGATCTGCACCAGTTCGGTGGCTGTCGTGACCGGCCAGCGGGCATTGGCGGTGATCGCGGAATAGGACAGATAGAAATCCAGCCGGTTCTCGCTGTTTGCGATGATGTTGGACAGTGTGATGTCAGCATTGGCGGCGCTGCGCAGGGTGGGCACGCCGTTGACGAAGTAGCTGACCAGATTTCCGGCTTTCGCATTGCCGATTTTCACCACGGCCGTCGGGTTGGTGCCTGCGTTCCAGACAAAGCGGAACCACGCGCCGTTCCACGCCGAACGCCGCCACTGACTGCCGCCGCGGCCTTCATCGCCGGTCCAGTTTCCGGGGCTGAAACAAAATGCGGTGCTGTCCACTGAGACAATCGAACTGATTGTTACGGAGAGAGCGGCTGGATCGGTCAGGCCGGCGTTATTGCTGGATGCGAGACTGACGGTGCCGGCAGTCGATGGCGTGAATGTCACGGTGACAGGCGCGGTGCTGCCCGCAGGAACCGTGACGGTGGAGGGAGAGAATGTGCCGGCAATCCCAGTGGCGCTGAGTGTGAAGGTTACGGGCACGGGCTGCGAAGAGCCACCTGTGGGGGTGAGGGTCACCGTGATGGGTTCACCGATCATCGCCGTGCTGGCGGCTGTCAGGGTGTAACCTGTCCACGCGGATGTGGCCGTGAAAGCGAGAGCCTGCGGATCGGTCAGACTGTCGTTGTTGGTGACGGAAAGGCTGCCGTTGCCCGCAGTGGACGGTGTGAAGGTAAAGCTCGTGGATGTGGTGCTGCCCGCCAGCAGCGTGACGCTCGTTGGGTTGAATGTGCCGGCCAGTGTGCTCGCAGGCGTGATCACGACGTTTGCACTGAGCGTGGTCTGTGAAGACGGAGTGACGATGAAGGTGGAAGCCTGCCCCACCGTGAGTGTCGTCGCGCCGGACAGGACATAGCTGCTGGAACTGTTGGTGCTTGTCGCGGTGAGCGTGACCGAAGCAGGGTTGGACAATGACCCGGAGTTCGTGAAAGAGAACGTGCCCGATCCCGCAACGGACGGTGTGAATGTGCAGGTTACGGCGGCCGTGCTGCCAGCCGGGAAGGTTACGCTTGTGGGAGAGAATGTGCCCGCGAGCGTGCTCGATGGTGTGACAGTGACCGCAGACGACAGTGCTGCGCCCGCGCCGGGGGTCAGCGTAAAGGTGGCGGCCGTGCCCACGGTCAGGATGGACGGTGTGGAGACGGAATAGGTGGTGAAAGCCGTCTGGTTGCTGCTTGCCGTCACCGTCTCGCTTGCAGGATTGCTAAGTGAGCCGCTGTTGGTGAAGGAAAGTGTGCCCGACCCAGCGGCGGACGGCGTGAAGGTGAACGAGACCGCAGCCGTGCTGCCGGCGGGAATGGTGATGATCGTGGGACTGAAAGTGCCCGCAAGTGTGGAAGCCGGGGTGATGGTGACGGCGGAGGAGAGTGCTGCGCCCGAACCCGGCGTAACGGTGTAAACCGCGCCTGTGCCGACTGTCAGTGATGTTGCTCCGGACACGGTATAAGTGGAAAAAGCGGCCTGAGCCTGGGCCACTGTCACCAGCAGGCTTGTTGGATTTGTAAGTGAGGCCGAGTTGGTGAAGGACAGCGTGCCAGATCCGGTGGTGGTCGGCGTGAAGGTGAATGTCACGGCGGCGGTGCTGCCGGCCGGAATGGTGACGGCGGCCGGGCTGAAAGTGCCCGCAAGCGTGGAGGCCGGCGTAATGGTGACAGCGGAAGCGAGGGCCGTGCCGCTGCCCGGCGTGACGGTATAAGTCGAGGCAGCGCCTGCTGTCAGCGACGCGGGGCCGGAAATTGTGTAGGTCGAAAATGCAGATGCCGCAGCAGACGATGTGACCAAAAGAGCTGCAGGGTTGCTCAGGCTCGCATTGTTCGTGGTGGAGATCGTGCCAGATCCGGTGGCGGACGGTGTGAAGGTGAAGGTTGCCGCCGCCGTGCTGCCAGCAGCGATGGTTACGGTGGTGGGAGAGAATGTGCCTGCCAGCGTGCTTGTCGGCGTAATAACGGCAGCCGTCGACAGCGCAGTGCCAGCGCCTGGCGTGATGGTAAAGGTGGAGGCTGTACCAGCCGTCAGGGAAGCGGGGCCGGTGAGAGTGTAGGCTGTGAACGGTGTGGTCGCGACCGCCTTGTAAGAAGCGAAAGAGGAAAGGCTGGCGCTATTGCTGGCGCTTCCGGCACCTCCCTTGTAGCTGTACGCACACAGACCGATGGAGCCTGTCACGTTCTGGAGAGTGGCTTCCGTATCCGTGAAGGTCTTGGTGAGAACCGTCGTGCCTGCGGCGTTCGTGGCTGTCAGGTTGAAGGTTGTGGTCGCGCTGTCGGTTTGGGACCAGTCAAAAGAGAATGTGAAATCTGTTCCGGCCCCGATACCCGGCGAGAACACGGCTGTCGTGTCACCGATCCAGGTTGCTGTGCCATTCACGACCTTGTAGTAGCCGAAATAGCAGTTTTTACTTGTTTTGGCGTCATATTCGACACCAACCATGTAGCATGTGGGGGACGATGTGCTGCGGTTGGAACGGATGACTGCGTAAAAACGCTGATAGGCCGTTGCCGTCGCCGTGAAGGTGACTTTGCCATCCTGCACATCTTCGCTGGTGGGACGCAGGAGCTGCTTGTCAAAATAGGTTGTGGAATCATCCACACTCATGCGGAGAAGGTTGGAACTGTCAGTGGAGAAAACCCCGCCGACGGCATCGATCCAGCCGTCCACCAGTGTAGCCCCCGCGGTCGTGACGGCTGCGGTGGGGCCGGTAAAGGCTGTGGTGTCATGAAGAAGAGTAAAATCGGTCATCAAATCTGTCTTTTCTGTCAGGAAGAGCGAACGTGTCCCGGAAGATGTTTCCGTGTCGATCTGCACGGATATTTGAAAAGTCCTTTTTCAATAAAAAGACTGTTTCATATCATTGTCATGAAGGTGGGGGAGGCATGAAAAGGGAGAACATGTCGATCCTGTTACCCTGTTGCTGCTCGCAGCCGTGGGAACCCGCAACGGATCGCAAAGGGATCGTTCGTCACGAGCACGTCCGCGTGTCGCCTGACAGATATCAGTCCCTGTTCGTGGTGAAGTGATCAGAAAAGAAAAAGCATGCATATTCATGCTGTGCGGAACGACAGTCTGTTCATGCGTGAACGCGTATGATCACGAGTAAAAGTGAAGCGTAATCCGATTTCTCCGCGAGGTTGCGGGAATCGGCGCTTCATCCTGATCAGACAGAACTGTGGAGCGGCTGATATACGTAATCAGTGAAAGAAAAGGGACGCTTGTCCTGCCCGAACTGCGTCTCTCTTCGTTGCCTTGTCAGCTTTCGGCGGCGGCTTCTTCCAGTGCGCCTTGAGCCGCGAACCATTCCTCTTCCGCCTGTTCCGTATCCTTTTTCAGAGCGGCAAGTTTAGTGGTCAGCTTTGTCACATTTTCGCCTGATGAGGTTTCATAAAGCGTGGGATCGGCCAGCTTCGCCTCAATCTTTCCGCATTCACCGGAAAGTTTCGCAACCTTAGCTTCGGCCTCTTTCACGCGCTTGCGCAAGGGCGCCAGAGCTTTGCGCGCCTCGGCTTTTTCCCGTCGATCTTCTTTGCGCCCGACCGTCGTGTCGGCTGTTTTCGCGTTGCCTCGTGCCATCGCACGGGATTGTTCCAAAAGCCATGTGCGATATTCGCTCATATCGCCTTCAAATGGCGTGACCTTGCCGTTCGCCACCAGCCACAGACGATCCGCCACCATTTCCACAAGATGGGCGTCATGGCTGATAAGCAGAACCGCCCCGGCAAACTCGGACAGCGCACGTACGAGCGCATCCTTGGCGTCCAGATCAAGATGGTTCGTCGGCTCGTCGAGGATGAGCAGTTGCGGGGCGTCGCGTGTGGCAAGCGCAAGCAACAGCCGGGCCTTTTCGCCACCAGAGAGTTCGCTCACCTTCGTTTCGGCCCGGTTTGCATCCAGTCCGAAGCGGGCAAGCTGGGAGCGCACCTCGGTCGGCGCGGCCTTCGGCAAAGCCCGCGCCATATGGCCGATGGGCGTATCGGTCATTACGAGCTCTTCAGCCTGATGCTGTGCGAAATATCCCACTTTCAGGCGTGGGCTGTGATTGACCGTGCCGGACATCGGTGTGAGACGCCCAGCCACCAGCTTGGCGAAAGTGGATTTACCGTTCCCGTTCGCGCCCAGAAGGGCGATGCGATCTTCCATATCAATGCGCAGCGAAATGTCTGACAGCACCACACGCCCATCATAACCCGCCGTGACGCGGTCCATCGTCAGCATGGGCGGTGGCAGAGGAGTCGGCTCGGGGAACGCGAATTGCGTGGGGGTGTCTTCCACCACACTGTCGATGACGGGAAGTTTCTCCAGCGCCTTCAGCCGGGCCTGAGCCTGTTTTGCCTTCGTGGCCTTGGCGCGGAAGCGATCCACGAAAGATTGCATGTGCGCCCGCCGTGCCGCAACCTTTTCTGCAGCGCGCGCCTGCTGCAACGCCTGCTCGGTGCGGATGCGCACGAACTCCTCATAACCGCCCGGCGTGAGTGAGAGCTTGCCACGATCCAGATGCGCGATGGCATCCACACAGGAATCCAGCAATCCACGGTCATGACTGACGATCAGCGCCGCACCGGCGAAACGCGCAAGCCAGCCTTCCAGCCAGAGCGTGGCTTCAAGATCGAGGTGGTTGGTCGGTTCATCCAGAAGCAGAAGGTCCGGCTCAAGAAACAGCGCCGTTGCCAGCGCCACGCGCATGCGCCAGCCGCCTGAGAAATCCGACACAGGTCTTTCTTGGGCGTCTGCATTGAAACCCAAACCGGAGAGGATGCTGGCCGCGCGGGCCGGCGCGCTGTCGGCATTGATGGCCAGCAGGCGTTCATGGACTTCCGCAATGCGCTGCGGATCGGTTGCGGTCTCGGCTTCCGCAAGCAAGGCCGCGCGTTCGGTGTCCCCCGCGAGCACGGTTTCGATCAGTGACGTCGGACCGGACGGGGCTTCCTGCTTCACACGGCCGAGGCGCGCACGCGAGGACAGGCGGATATCGCCCCCATCCGGGGAGATGTCTCCGGCAATCGCGGCCAGCAGCGTGGATTTGCCCGCGCCGTTGCGTCCTACCAGACCGACCTTGCGCCCCGGTTCGATCGAGAGACTGGCCTGATCGAGCAGCGTGCGGCCCGCGATGCGAAGGGTCAGATCATGAATGACAAGCAGGCTCAACGGAACTCTCGCGTCGGATCGAGGAAAAGGGGAGGGGCGCGTAGCCCTTCGGGCCGTTCCATAGCATCCGTCCTTCCAAAGCCCTACCCGAAGACGCGAGAATGCTCTAGATGAGCCTCAGCTGCGGGCTTGCCCGCGCTCCGTTTCGCGCAACGCGGAGCGACAGACCAAACGAGGGAGCCGAACATGGCCGTTGAACGTACCCTTTCCATCATCAAGCCCGATGCCACGCGCCGCAACCTGACCGGCAAGATCAACGCCGTGTTCGAAGACAACGGCCTGCGCATCGTCGCCCAGAAGCGCGTGCAGCTCACGCCCGCACAGGCTGGCGCATTCTACGCTGTCCACATGGAGCGCCCGTTCTATGGCGATCTCGTCTCCTTCATGACGTCCGGCCCCGTGGTCGTGCAGGTTCTCGAAGGCGAGAACGCCGTGGCCAAGAACCGTGAGGTAATGGGTGCGACCGATCCGAAAAAGGCCGAGCCGAAGACGATCCGCGCTCAGTTTGCTGAGAGCATCGAGGCCAACTCGGTCCACGGTTCCGACAGCGCCGAGAACGCTGCCAACGAGATCCGCTTTTTCTTCGCCGAGACGGAAATCCTGCCTTGATCTGAGGGTGGTTTCTGACGGGCCGGAGTGTCTCCGGTCTGGACGATAGAATGCGGGACGGCCGCTGAGTGAGAGTTATGCTCTCCTCAGCGGCCGTTTTCGTAGGAAATGTCAGGTGAACAAGATTGGCTTCAAGGTGGCTTGCGGCGACTTTTGCTGTGTGGGTAAGAAAGGTTGACCGCGAGGTCGTTTTGGGCTGGTGGATTTTTGACCCGCCTTATTGTTCTTTGAAATCAATGGGTTTCAGGAAGAGTGTTCCCCGCACACGCGGGGATAATCCCCGGATTGGAACGGTCGAGACACCAACAATTGTTGGATGGCACGAGCCGTTCTCATTGGGCATCATGAAAGCAGAGCTGTGTGGTGACACGGCGATATTCTCCTCGCCGTAGCCACCTCCCAAGGGACGTAATGCAGGGTTCTCGGGAGGCTCCGCCCGCACGGTTCTGCTCTCCGCGTTTTGAGACAGATCACTCAACTCGTCCTGCCCCCGGTTGCGCGGACGTTTGCGCCCCACTCTTTGCACTCCACCCTGAACTTCGGCATACTCCCGGATCCGTCGCGTGACGGGGCCGCTTCATCATGTGTGTAAAGACACGGCCAAGGCTCAGAAAACTTGGCCAAGACGACAGGAACCGACCATGAGTGTCACGCTCACCCGCTCCGCTCCGATTCAGACAGCCGCTCCCGTGGCTGCCAACTGGTCGCCGGAGAGCTGGCGCTCGTTTCCCATCAAGCAGGTGCCGTCCTATCCGGACGAAGCGGCGCTGAAAGCCGTCGAGGGACGCCTGCACCGCTATCCGCCGCTGGTCTTTGCGGGGGAGGCGCGTCGTCTGCGCGCCCATCTGGCAGAAGCCGCAGCCGGTCGGGCCTTCGTTCTGCAAGGGGGCGCCTGCGCGGAAAGTTTCTCCGAGTTCTCGGCGGATATTGTTCGCGACACATTCCGCGTGCTGCTTCAGATGTCCGTGGTGCTGACCTTCGGGGCCAAGGTGCCGGTGGTGAAGATCGGTCGCATGGCCGGGCAGTTCGCCAAGCCGCGCTCGTCCGACATGGAGACGGTGGGCGATGTGTCTCTGCCGTCTTATCGTGGTGACATCATCAATGGACCGGCCTTCACGGCGGCAGATCGCGTGCCCGATCCCGTGCGCATGGAGACCGGCTACTTCCAGTCGGCCGGAATCCTCAATCTGGTGCGTGCGTTCTCGCGTGGCGGTTACGCCAACCTGCATCGCGTCAATCGCTGGAATCTCGGCTTTGTCGAGCGTTCGCCGCTGGCCGAGCGTTATCGCGCGCTGGCCGAGCGTATCGATGAGACGCTTTCCTTCATGTCGGCCTGCGGCCTGAACGCCACGAGTGCTCCGCAGATCGATGAGACGGAGTTCTACACGTCCCATGAGGCGCTCCTGCTGCCTTATGAGCAGGCTCTGACCCGCATCGATTCCACTTCGGGCGAGTGGTATGACTGCTCCGCTCACTTCCTGTGGATCGGGGATCGCACCCGTCAGCCGGAAGGCGCGCATGTGGAGTTTCTGCGTGGTGTGCGCAACCCGATCGGCATCAAGGTCGGTCCGACGACACAGATCGGAGATCTGGAGAAGCTGCTCGAAATCCTCAACCCCGAGGACGAAGCCGGACGCATCACGCTGATCTCGCGTATGGGCGCCTCCAAAATCCGCGATCACCTGCCTGCCCTGGTGCAGGCGGTAAAGGGAACGGGTCGCACCGTGACGTGGGTGTCTGACCCGATGCATGGCAACACCATCTCGACTGCAAGCAAGGTGAAGACGCGTTCGTTCGAGGCGATTCTCTCCGAGGTGCAGGGTTTCTTCGACATCCTGACCAATGAAGGCGTGTCGCCGGGTGGTGTTCACATGGAAATGACCGGTCAGAATGTGACGGAATGCGTGGGCGGCGCGCACCAGCTCACGGAGAATGATCTGGGCGAGCGGTATGAAACGTTCTGCGACCCGCGCCTGAACGCGGAGCAGTCGCTGGAATTGGCGTTCCTCATGGCTGAAGAGCTCAAGGGGCGTGCCCATTCACTCGTTTCCGAAGCCTGATCGACGAGGGATGCCGGCCGGGGGAGGTGCGTGTGCTGCCGCCGGCTGGTTCCTGTTCCGTCTTTTGTGATGCTGGCGACGGGGTTGTCCTCTACGCCATCCTGCGTCCTGATACGGCATTCCTCCGCATGACGGAGCCAGAGTAAAAGGACGGCAGAGATGTCCCGTTCCAGTCAGCCCTCTCCAAAAGCTCCCTCACCGGACACGGCGCTTGGTGTTGCTGGGTCGCTCTGTGCGGCTCCGATTGATGATGCCGCCATCCGCGCACGGACCGACAGCTACTTCAACCGCACGAAAGACATCGTCTCCCGTTTTGGGGATTGTGTGGTGACGTATGCCGTCTTCATCCGCCGTCCGGTGCTGTCGGCCACGGCCATGGTGGAAACATGGCTTGCCAACATTGCGCGGGAACGTGGGATCGAGATCCTTGTCGAGCCGGTGTTCACCGAAGGTGAATGGGTAGGAGCGGGTGAGCCGCTGCTCTACATCACAGGATTCTTTTCCCATCTGGTGGATCTGGAAACGCTCGTTCTCCAGAAACTCGGTCCGTGCTGTGTGGCGGCGCACCGGGCCTATCAGATGGCCCTTTCCCTTCCCAAGGCACAGTTTCTGGCCATGGAAGCCCGGCACTGCGCGGGCTACGAGATGCAGGAACTGATGGCCTATGGCGCGTCCGTCGGCAGTCGGGCCGCCCAGCGTGAGGGGGCTGTGGGCTTCGTCGGCGGAGCGAATGACGCGACGGCGGTGTATTTCGGACAGGATCATGGCTACGGGACCATGCCGCATGCCTTGATCGGTTATGCCGGGTCCACGTTGCGCGCCGCGTCCATGTTCCATGAGGTCTATCCGGACAGCGATCTCGTGGTGCTGGTGGATTACTATGGGCGCGAGATCACGGACGGTCTGGCTGTGTGCCGCCGTTTTTCCGAACTGGCGGCGCAGGGGCGCGTGGCGCTGCGACTGGATACGCATGGCGGACGTTTCATGGAAGGGCTGGACCCGCAGGAATCCTATGCCGTTCTGGATCGGTACGTGCCCGATGCCATTCGCCGCTACCGCTCTGAGAGCGAGTTGCGCAATCTGATCGGCACGGGCGTTTCGGCCGCCGCCATCTGGCATATGCGCGAGACCTTGGACGCGGCAGGCTTCGAGAAAGTGAAGATCGTGGTCTCGTCGGGCTTCGGTGTGACGAAATGCGCCAGCATGGCGGATGCCAGCGCCCCTATTGACGTGGTGGGGACGGGTTCCTTTATCCCCAAGCTGTGGAACGAAACGTATGCCACGGCGGACATCGTGACCTATGCCGGGGTGGAGAGTGTGAAAGTGGGGCGTGAGTTCCTGCTTCCCTCCATGCGCCGTGCGGAGGAAAGCCGCCGTCGGCTTCTCCATCCCTAAGATCGCAACCTTATTCTTTCTTTCAGAGAGTGCCGATGACGAACGCCGAACACGACCATGACGAGACCCCGGACGACAAGGGAGGATTCGTCGTTCGTATTCTCGACCTTTCGGGCGGTGCGGAGGACAATATCGTTGAAGACGTGAAAGGTTTTCACGACATTGCCCACGCCAACGCCTTCGCGCGGGCCTATGTACGCGACAGCATCGAGCGGTGCCGGGTGTCGGGTGCGTCATCCCGCGAGACGCTACAGGCGTGGTTCGCTTATGGTGAGAACGCGGAAGTGCTCGATGCGGGTGAGGACGGATGGAAGTCGTCCACCGAACTCAACGATTTCGTTGAGCATCCCGCCACGCGGATGGAGCGTGACTGGCGCACACTCGACCCGCGCCGTCTGATTGATGAAGAGGACGAAATCTTTACGGAGAGCGAGGACTGAGAGGGAGGGACGGGATATCGATTCTTCCTGTCGCTTCGGCTTCCGGGCTGATCAGTAGCCGCTTCAGTCCGGTAAGATCGGGATGAACGTGACGGGCGTCACGCCGCATGATGAGCTTGCGGTTCTCCAGCACGCCCAGCGCGCGGCTGACCGTCTCCACAGTGGTGCCCAGATAGTCGGCGATGTCCGAACGATCCATAATCAGCGTCAGAATGCCGGTGGAGGCATCGTAACATTCGGGCTGGCGGCAGCACTCGATCACAAAGCCGGCCACGCGTTTGAGAATGGGACGATGCGTCACCAGCAGAAGATGACGCTGGTTCATGCGTAACTCTGCCACTGCGCCGATCAGAAAGGCGCTCTGAAGCTGGGGATCCTTCGTGAACAGACCGCGCAGATCGGACAGGCGGAACCGTTCCAGTTCGCAGTCTGTCAGAGCTGTGGCTTCATTCAGATAGGCGTCGTTCTCGAACAGGCCGAACGGATCGCCCGGCCAGTGAAAAGCGAGAACCTGACTGCGGCCATCTTCTAGTTGATGGGTGATGCGCACGAGGCCTTTGCGCACCAGAAACACCATCTCCGCATGGGTTCCCTGACCATAGATTACCGTCTTGGCTGACACCTGCACCGACTGGGCAATGCCTGCAACAAGAGCGCGTTGCTCAGGAGACAGCACGATCGTGGGGACAGGTCCGGCTTCGGGCTGCGTGTGCTGGTCTTCTGCACGCGCACGAAGGGGAAGAGGCCGTGAGACCGGGGCATCCATGGTGAGGCATCCTGCTGGGTGGAACAGATTGTCGGTAACCAGCCCGCTTGCCTCCGTCAATGCGTCGTGCCGTTTGGGAAGTAACTCCGCAAAACATGAGGACATTATTCCTTCCTGTCATCGGCGGATTTTCCGGTCCTCAGTGAAAGCCTGCTTTAAGATCTGACTGGCAGGAAAGAGGCAGGAGGATCTTCTGCCCATGACGCCCCAGCCCGCTTTATCCGTTCACACTGAGCGGGACGCCATTATCGCGCGCTGTCGCAAGCTGGAACTTGTGGAGGATTTCGCGGGTATGCGTCGGGAGGTGTTGCGGTATCTCGCGCACACTCCCGATGACGCGATTGCGTTGTCGTTATTGGCTCGCGCCCACTTCCGCCTCGGTCACCCGGTTCGGGCACTGGCACCTTTGGTGCGCTGTTGCCGCCATTCGGAACATTTCGTTTTTCGGCTGCTGTACGCTCATGCACTGAGTCGGGTGGGGCGTGCGGAAGAAGCTCTTGCGCAACTGGAGAACGGCGCACGGCGGATGCCCGAGACCAGTTTGTCCTTCTTCACGGCCGGCGTGGCGTTCGAAGGGATTGGGGAGACGGAGCGCGCCATCCGGTTCTACACCCGCTCTCTTGAACTGGAGCCGGGGGAACCATCGGTTTGCCACAGACTGGGGCGGCTTCTGCTTGCCACGTCCCAGACACAACGTGCCTTGGACCTTCTTTTGTGCGCAGCAAAAGGCAGTCCGGACAATCCCAACTGTCATCTCGACCTGAGTGTGGGGCTGGAACTGGTCGGGCGATTTGAAGAGGCACTGTCAGCGGTAGAGAAAGCCCTTACTCTGGAGCCGGACAATCTGGTCGCCCTGCATAATCGCAGCCATCTGCTCATCCTGCTCAATCGTTCCGTAGACGCTGTGGCGGCTGCCGAGGCAGCGCTTCGCGTGCAGCCCGCCTATCCCAAGACAGAATTTACGCGGGCCATGGCGTTGCTGAAATCGCGGCAATGGGAAAGGGGATGGGAGGCGTATGAATCCCGGTGGCGCTATTGCCAGACACCACGCACAGACATTCCGGCTCCTCTGTGGACAGGGGAAGACCTGCACGGACGCCGAATTCTTCTGCATACCGAACAGGGGTTGGGAGACTCTCTCCAGTTCATCCGCTTTGCGACATCTGTTGCGGCGTTGGGGGCGCATGTGTCCGTGGAGGCACCTCCACAGCTTCGACGGCTGTTTCAGCACGTGAAAGACGTGGCGGAGGCGGCCAGCTTTTTCCCCACGACGGCGACCTTCGATTATCATTGTCCACTTGCCAGTCTGCCTTATCGTCTGGGTGTGATCCCGGAACGCCTTTCACGTGAGCCGTATCTGTCCGTGCCCGCGTCCGAAGCTGAGGCGGGAAAACAGTTTGTCCGGGAACTGGCAAAGCCGCGTGCGGAAGATCTGGTTGTCGGTCTCGTCTGGTCGGGAAACCCGCGCCCTTACAAGGTTCGTTCCCACGCCATGGATCGTCGCCGCTCCATTTCGCTGGACGATCTGGCGCCGCTTTTTAGCGTGGCGGGCGTGCGGTTCGTCAGTTTCCAAATGGGGGAGGCGGCGCGACAGTTGCAGACCACCCGCCTGCCGGTGGTGAACGGCATGGTCGGGGTGAGGGATTTCGAGGACACCACTGCGCGGCTGATGGGCGTTGATCTGTTGATTTCCGTCGATACGTCGGTTGCGCATCTTGCCGGTGGACTCGGCCTGCCGGTCTGGATGCTGTCACGTTTCGATGGATGCTGGCGCTGGATGGAAGAGCGGGACGACACCCCGTGGTATCCCACCCTGCGTATCTTCCGGCAAAGCGTGCCGGGGGAGTGGTCGGATGTCATTGACGCGCTTCGTGCGCAGCTTGTGAAACGCGCGGCGCGACAGCCCGAAAAGGCTGCGAAATCCCGGACGCTCATGTCCGTCACATAAGGGGTGGCAGCGACCGCCGGAATGCAGACGCGAGGGCACGAGTGTCATGTGTAGGAAACCGTACCGCCATGTTGCTTGTAGAGTCTGTCGTCGCCTCTGGCGTTTCCCGCTCGGCCCCGGCATAAATCGCGCATGAAACTTCGCTTCGCGCCCAGTCCCACCGGCATGCTGCACGTCGGAAACGCCCGTCAGGCCATCGCCAACGCCCTCTTCGCCCGTCGTCACGGTGCGACGTTCCAACTGCGCATCGACGACACCGATACGGGTCGTTCGCGTGAAAGCTTCGCGGAAGCGATCCGCACGGATCTGACGTGGCTTGGCATCCGCTGGGACGAGACCTTTCGCCAGACCGAACGGCTGGACCGGTACGCCGCCGCTATCGAAGCGCTGAAAGCGTCCGGTCGTCTCTATCCCTGCTTCGAGAGCGAGCAGGAACTGGCCGCCAAGCGCGAGATGCGCATTCGCCAGCATAAGCCGCCGCTTTATGATCGCGCCATGCTCAAGCTCACGCCACAGCAGCGCGCACAGGCCGAAGCGAACGGCAAGGTGCCGTACTGGCGCTTCAAGCTAACCGATGGCAGCAAGAAGTGGAAAGACCTCGTGATGGGGGATTGTTCCGTCAAGCTCACCGCCATCTCCGATCCGGTGCTCGTGCGCGCCGACGGTACCGTGCTGTATACGCTGGCTTCCGTGGTGGACGATCTGGAAACGGGCATCACCCATATCATTCGTGGTGAAGACCACGTGACCAACACCGGCGTGCAGATCGACATTGCCGAGGCGCTGGGCGCCAAGCCAAACTGCTTCACCTTCGCGCATCTGCCGCTCCTTCTGGACGAGGGTGGCGGCAAGCTGTCCAAGCGTTTTGACGCGCTTTCGCTCAAGACAATGCGTCAGGATGGCGTGGAAGCTGAGGCTGTGGTGTCGTATCTTGCACGGCTGGGCAGTTCGGATGACCCGGAGCCGCTGCCATTCGATGAACTGGCCGCCACGTACGATCTTTCGCATATCTCGAAATCGGCCGCGCGTTTCGACATGCGCCAGCTTCTGGGGCTTAACCGCCGGGTGCTGGCCGCATTGCCGTTCGAAGCCGTGCGGGACCGTCTTCCGCAGGGGGCCACGGAAGCGTTCTGGCTGACGATCCGCAGCAATATCGAGCTGTTCTCCGAAGCCCGTCACTGGTGGGACGTGACGCATGGCGACATTGTCTCTCCCGTGCAGGAAGGCGACGAAGCCTACCTCGCGCAGGCCGCTTCTCTGCTGCCGCCCGCGCCGTGGGACGAGACGACATGGGCCACATGGACCGCCGCTCTGAAAGACGTGAGCGGACGCAGCGGCAAAGCGCTGTTCCGCCCGCTTCGGCTGGCGCTCACGGGTGAGGAACATGGACCCGAACTGCGCGATCTGCTGCCCATGATCGGCCCCGACCGGGCCAAGACGCGACTGCTCGTGGGGGTCTGAAAGAGTGCGGGGCCGTCAGGTAATCCTGCAACGGTCCCATCGTCTTCCCGCATGACCCGGCGTCTCTTCTGGTAAAACGGTTTCGGAAAACCATTGGCTTCAAAGACGTTTTTCTATTTTCTCTGTGGCCCCGTTGTCCAGCTCATGGAATGCCGCGACCGTGAAGGACGGGCTGGCATCCTGTGACAAACATTGACAGGAGAGGGGTGTATCCCGAACTCTCCTAATTATGGCCGACCCTCTGTTCCCCGCTGGCGATCACGAAGCCGGAAGCACGATTCATGTGTTTCCGGGGCGGCATGTGCTTGGACGGGTGGAAGCCGCGCGGTATCTCGGTATTACACCGCGTCGGCTGTTCCTGATGGAACTCGCACGCTGTGGTCCCGTGGCGCTGGAGCGTGGGCGCTACCGCACGGATGCGCTGGATGTTTACCGCGTGGAACTGTTCCTAAGCGCAGGCCTCCCAGCCTCGGAAGGGGAGCATCGCAACGGTCTGGCAGCCAGCCTGTCGCCAGCCGCTCCGGCCCCGCAGGATCCATTCATGGATATGGCCACGCAGCATGACCTGCTGGAAGTCGGCACATTCATCGGCGCGCGTGTCGCCATCGCGGTCGGTCTGATCGTGATCGTGCTGTCCCACACACCGCTCTCTCGCGTGCTGTTTCACGTCATTCGCTAGACGTCTCATCGGGCGAGGGCAGGAAAAGCGCGCGGTTCGCTTCCACTTCCCGGCGTAGAATGGAAGCAAGCTGGCGCAGTCGTGCGGTGTGTCCGTCATCGGCGCGGGTGATGAGCCAGTAACGACGTTGCAGAGTCATGGTGTGCGGCAGAACCCGCGCTAAACCCGGCTGGGTCGCGGCCACGAAAGCTGGCAGCACCCCCAGACATAGCCCGGCCGCTACGGCCGCCATTTGCGCCTGAATACTGGAATTCTGTATCCGCACGGAACGTGGCGAGATACCGAGGCTACCTAGATAATCCAGTTCCGGTGTAAAGAGCAGTTCGTCCACATATCCCGCGAACCGATGCGCCCCCAGATCTTCAGGCGCATCAATCGGTGGGTGAGCGGCCAGATAGGTGGGGCTGGCATAGATGAACAATCGGTAGTCGATCAGGGGCTCCGCTACGAAGCGATCGCCCGTCGGCGGTGTGGGGGCGACAGCTAGATCGGCCTGCCGTCGTGAGAGAGATACGATCTGCTGGATCGTCACCATTTCCACCGTGAGGTCGGGATGGGCTTGCGTCAGTATCCCGATACGCGGTGCAAGAAAGAAGTTGGCAAAGCCTTCCAGTGCGCTGATCCGCACCGTGCCGGAAAGACCGCCCTCCACATTCTCAGCGACTCGTCCGGCTTCCCGTTCCATGGCCTCGGCCACAGCCAGCAGACGTTCACCTTGTCGTGTGAGGGCGTAGCCCCGCAGGTGTCGCTCGAACAGGGTCAGCCCCGTCGCCTGCTCCAGTGACTGGACACGTCGCCCGACGGTGGCGTGGTCCACGCCCAGAGCACGGGCGGCCACCGACAGCGATCCCGCGCGCGCCACCGCCAGAAAGAACTGAAGGTCGCGCCAGTCCATCCCACGTTTCATGTCAGGGCTCTTTTCGGATTGTCTTCGCTTACGTGCATTCTTGCACATGCCATGGGCGAAAACGCGGAATTTTCGCACGTTGCCCCACACGCTAACGCCGGATCGTCAATCCGTGAGAGCTGGTTCGTCACGAGCCTTCTCCACGAGCAGCAAACACCCGACAACATGCAGGGGACGCTCATGACGACACTGGTTCTTCCTCCCTTCGTCCGCATCGGCGGCGGCGCTTTGAACGAGCTGCCCGATGCCCTTCGTCAGGCCGGGCTGAGTGCGCCCTTTGTCATCACAGACGGCTTCATGGCGTCGTCCGGTACGTTGGACCGCGTGCGCGATCTGCTGCGCGAGAACGGCATGGATCTGCGCGCCTTCACCGAAACCGTCCCGGACCCGACCGTGGCGTGTGTAAACGCCGCTCTCGCCCTTCTAAATGAGGGACGCCACGATTGCGTGATCGGTCTTGGCGGCGGCAGCCCCATCGACACGGCGAAGATGGTCGCCGTGCTCGCGACTCACGACACCACTCCCGCAGCGCTCAAGGTGCCGCATGTGCAGGACGCACCGGGGTTGCCGGTCATCGCCATTCCCACCACGGCGGGCACCGGCTCGGAGGCCACGCGCGTCACCGTGATTACGGATGAGACCACGGATGAGAAAATGCTCTGCATGGGAGCGGCCTATCAGCCCCGTATCGCCATCGTGGACTATGAACTGACGCTCTCCATGCCCGCGCGGCTGACCGCTGACACCGGCACGGATGCGCTGACGCATGCATTGGAGGCGTATGTCTCCCGGCGTGCCAGCCCGTTCACGGACGCGCTCGCGCTGACAGCGATGAAACGTATCTGGGACTGGCTTCCTACAGCCTGCACCGATCCGGGCAATCGGGAGGCCCGCGCCGCTGTGATGCAGGGCGCGTTCGAGGCGGGGATGGCGTTTTCCAATGCGTCCGTCGCCCTCGTTCATGGCATGAGCCGCCCCATCGGCGCGCATTTTCATGTCGCGCACGGGCTTTCCAACGCCATGCTGCTGCCGGAAATCACCGCGTGGTCGCTTTCGGGCAGTCCCGAGCGCTATGCTCGCGCTGCCTACGCGATGGGCATTGCTGGGTCGGAAGCCTCCGAGGGCGCGGCTGGGGATGCGCTCGTGTCCGCGCTTCGTGCGCGTAATGCGGAGATCGGCGTGCCAAGCCCGAAAGCGTTCGGACTGGATGCCGGTCGTTGGGACAACCTGTTGCCGCTCATGGCCGAGCAGGCGCTCGCCTCCGGCTCTCCCGCCAACAATCCGCGCGTGCCCACAGCTCCGGAAATCGTTGAGCTTTATCGTCGCGTCTGGGCCTGAACCGCCCTATCCGCACAGGAGGACCACCTCATGGCTCGTTCATCTTCTCAGCCCCGTTCCATGCATGGTCTCGTCTTCGCATCCAGCGTCGGCACCGTCATCGAATGGTATGATTTCTTCCTCTACGGCAGTCTCGCCATCTTTTTTGCCCGGTTGTTCTACCCACCGGGAGACGGCGTGGCAGCAACGCTTATCAGCGTGGCCACGTTTGCCACCGGCTTTGCCGTGCGCCCGCTGGGCAGTCTCGTCTTCGGGCATCTGGGCGATCGTTTCGGGCGCAAGGTGACGTTTCTCGCAACTCTGCTCATCATGGGCTGTTCCACTGCCCTGATCGGCTTCCTACCCACCTTTGCAACGGTAGGTTATGCCGCTCCCGTGCTGCTGATTCTGCTGCGCATTATTCAGGGTCTGGCGCTGGGCGGGGAATATGGCGGCGCGGCCACCTATGTGGCCGAGCACGCTCCTCCGCATGAGCGCGGCAAGTGGGCAAGCTACATTCAGGCCATGGCTTCGGGCGGCTTTATCCTCTCCCTGGGCATGGTGCTGGGCCTTCGTCTGGGGCTGGGAGAAGGCGAGTTCGAGAACTGGGGCTGGCGTCTGCCGTTCCTCGTCTCGATCGTGCTCGTGGGGGTGTCGTTCCGTATCCGTATGCGGCTGCACGAATCTCCGGTGTTTGAGGAGATGCGTGAGAAGCAGCAGCTCTCAAACTCACCCATCCGCGACGCCTTTTCCATTCCGGGCAATGCGCGGCGGATCGTCATGTTCCTCTTTGGCGTCGCCTGCGCGCAGGCCGTCACATTCTACACGGCCCAGTTCTACGCTTTGTATTTCCTCCAGAGCGTGATGAAGGTGGCCTTCCTTCCCGCGACGCTGGCTGTGGCGGTCGGGGCGCTGTGCGGGCTGCCGTTCTTCGTCTTTTTCGGCGCATTGTCGGACCGCATAGGCCGCAAGCGGCTCTCGCTGATCGGCATGGCACTGGCCGTGGTGCTTTATCTGCCGCTGTTCATGGTACTGCGTGCCGCCGTGCACCCGAACGGCATCGACTTCCTGCCGGTCGCGCTGACTGTGTTCGCGCTCGTTACCATCGCGGCCTTCATATACGGCCCCTATGGTGCGTTCATTGTCGAAACCTTTCCCGCGAATGTCCGCTACACCTCAATTTCCATTCCCTACCATATAGGTAACGGAATCTTCGGTGGGTTCCTGCCGCTCATCAGCCTGAGCCTTGTCTCACGCACGGGCAACGTGTTCGCGGGTCTGCTTTATCCCATCGCCATCTGTGCCGTGAGCTTCGTCGTGACGTGGTTGTTCGTGCCCGAGACGTTGCCGCGCAATGCGGATGCAACCCGCACCGCTCGTCCTCTTTCCGGCTTCGCTCCTCCTTCCGATCAGACGGCCTGATCGCGCATTTTCCCACACAAGGACCGACATCATGATTCTCATTTCTCATCATATCGCCGGCCTTCGGACCGAAGGTCACGGTAATCGCCGCGCGGATGTCTTCAATCCGGCGACCGGTGACGTCACGGCACAGGTTGTCCTCGGTGAGCAGGCCGATCTGGACGCTGCTGTAGCAGCGGCCCGCAAAGCTTTTCCGGGTTGGGCCGAGACGCCGCCGCTGACGCGCGCCCGTGTCCTGTTTCGTGCCCGTGACCTGATCGAGAAGCACGCGGACGAACTTGCCTCTATTATCACCGCCGAGCATGGCAAGATACATTCGGACGCCAAGGGCGAAGTCACACGCGGTCTGGAAGTCGTGGAATTCGCGACCGCAGCGCCTGAGTTGCTCAAAGGCGAATTTACAGAACAGGTCAGCCGGGGGGTGGATGCCTTCACATTGCGTCAGCCTCTGGGGATTGTCGCGGGCATCACACCTTTCAATTTCCCCGTGATGGTGCCGCTGTGGATGGCGCCGATGGCCATTGCCACAGGCAACTGCTTCATTCTCAAGCCCTCCGAACGCGATCCGTCCGCCGCACTTCTGCTGGCTGACATTTTCAAGGCGGCGGGACTGCCTGATGGCGTGTTTCAGGTTGTGCAGGGCGACAAGGATATGGTGAACGCCATTCTTGAACATCCCGAGATACAGGCCGTCAGTTTCGTGGGTTCAACACCCATCGCCAAGCACGTTTATTCAACGGGCACGGCGCACGGAAAGCGTGTGCAGGCATTGGGAGGTGCAAAGAACCACGCCATCGTCATGCCGGACTGCGATCTGGAAAAGACCGTCGATGCGCTGATGGGTGCGGCCTATGGCTCGGCAGGAGAGCGGTGCATGGCGATCTCGGTCGCGGTGGCCGTGGGGCCTGTGGCCGATCCGCTGGTCAAGGCGCTGGCCGAACGTGCGCGTTCGCTGCGTATCGGCAATGGCACGGACGACAACAACGAAATGGGACCGCTGGTGACGGCGCAGCATCTCGCCCGTGTGCGGGGGCTGGTGAACTCTGGAGTGGAGCAGGGCGCGACATTGGTGGTGGATGGCCGCGACCATGTTGTGAGCGAGCATGAAAAGGGATTTTTCATTGGTGGATCGCTGTTCGATAACGTCACCAAAGAGATGGACATCTACCGTGAGGAAATCTTTGGTCCCGTATTGTGCGTGATGCGCGCACCGGATTTCAACGCAGCACTTTCTCTGGTCAATGACAGCCCTTATGGCAATGGCACCGCAATTTTCACCCGTGATGGTGATACCGCGCGCGCCTTCACTCACGGGGTGAAGGCGGGAATGGTCGGCGTGAATGTTCCCATTCCTGTGCCGATGGCGTTCCACTCCTTTGGTGGATGGAAAGACTCCCTGTTCGGGGATCATCACATGCATGGACCGGAGGGAGTGCGGTTCTTCACCCGCCTCAAGGCTGTGACCTCCCGCTGGCCACAGGGCATCCGTTCGGGTGCGGAGTTTGTCATGCCCACGCATGGGTGAAGCATTCGTCCCTGTCCCGGTTTGTCCGGGGCAGGGCGCGTTTTTCTCTTGCTCGCGCAAACGAGAACAAACTATGAACGCGGTATGGGGAAGACTCTACGCGAACGACTGGCGATCCTCGCGGATGCCGCAAAATACGATGCATCCTGCGCGTCCAGCGGCACGACGCGACGGACTTCGAAGGACGGTGGTCTCGGCTCGACACAGCAATCGGGCATCTGCCACGCTTATGCTCCCGATGGCCGTTGCATCTCGTTGCTGAAAATCCTTCTGACCAATTTTTGCATTTTTGACTGCGCCTACTGCATCAATCGCTCATCAAGCAACGTGGAACGTACCCGATTTACGGCGGAAGAAGTGGTGTGGCTGACGTTGGAGTTTTATCGGCGCAACTACATCGAAGGGCTGTTTCTTTCTTCGGGCATCATTCGTAGCCCGGACTACACGATGGAGCAGCTTGTGCGTGTCGCGCGCGATCTGCGGCAGGGGCATGGATTCAAAGGCTACATCCACCTCAAGACTATCCCCGAAGCTTCCCCTGCGCTGATTGAAGAGGCGGGGTTATTCGCGGATCGTCTGTCCATCAATATCGAGCTGCCGACCGACACGGGCATTGCCGAATTCGCGCCCCAGAAACAGCCCGCGCAGATCCGCAGAGCGATGGGTGGCGTGCGCCTGCGCATGGAGGCCGCAAAAGAACCGACATTGCAGACGAAGCGCCGCCAGAAATTTGCGCCCGGTGGACAGTCTACCCAGATGATCGTGGGGGCCGACGGGGCGAGCGACGCGACGATCCTCGGCACCTCTTCGCGGCTTTACAGCGGCTATGGATTGCGCCGGGTGTATTACTCCGCCTTCAGCCCCATTCCGGATGCTTCCGCCCTTCTCCCCGTTCTCAAACCACCGCTCCTACGTGAGCATCGGCTCTATCAGGCAGACTGGCTCTATCGGTTTTATGGGTTTTCCATTGACGAGATCACCGCAGCGCAACCGGATGGAATGCTCTCGCTCGATCTCGATCCCAAGCTCGCCTGGGCGCTGGCTCATCGGGAAATGTTTCCCGTGGACGTGAACACGGCTCCGCGCGAGATGCTTCTGCGCGTGCCAGGACTGGGCACGCGCGGCGTAGCGAGCGTGCTGGCGGCACGCCGTCATCAAGCACTGACACTGGAAGACCTCGCCCGTATGCGTGTGTCGCTGCGCAAGGTGAAGCCCTTTCTCTGTGCCCGTGGGTGGTCCCCTTTGCAGCTTTCAGATCGCGTTGATCTGCATGCACTCTTTGCACCCGAACCCGAACAGATGTCGCTGTTCTGATGCTGCGCGTGGGTCTTGCAAGCCATGCGGATGTGAGCGAGTGGCGCGAGGTGGCCCGGACATTGCTCATGGCGTCCGTGCCACCGAAGGACATCGACTGGCATACGGGAGAGGGCGGCGACCTGTTCGGACAATCGGCTAATCCATTGCCGAAGATTCCCTTACGTGCCGCTCGTCCGCATGTGACACGCGCTTTCATGGATATGGCTGCCACAGTGCTGTGTCATGCATCCTCCACGCGGTTGCCCGTGCTGTATCGGCTTCTGTGGCGATTGCAGACCACCCGTGGCCTGTTGGGGTTTGCGCCCGATCCGGATGTGAATGCGGCCAGGGTCATGGAGAAAGCCGTGCGTCGGGATGGACACAAGATGAAGGCCTTCGTGCGGTTTCGCGAAATACCCGCACAGACAGATGAACGGCGGCGTTTCGTGGCGTGGTTTGAGCCGGATCATTACATCGTGGGGCGAACAGCGCCGTTCTTTTCTGCCCGTTTTGGCGACATGGACTGGATGATCCTCACACCGAAAGGCAGCGCTGCTTTTGAAGGTGGAGAACTGACACTCTCCGAAGAGCCCGCCACGCAGCCGTCTCTTGAGGATGTGACCGAAGCGCTGTGGACGACCTATTTTGCGTCCACTTTCAATCCGGCACGGCTGAAGGTGAGAGCCATGCAATCGGAGATGCCGAAGAAATACTGGCGTAATCTGCCCGAGGCCGCGCTTATTCCCCAACTGGTGGCATCTGCGGGTAAACGTGTGGAACAGATGGCGGCACAGGCTCTCCAGATGCCGCCGGTTTTTCATGAACGTCTGACCGCGCGACGGGATCAAAAGAAAACGCCCGTGATTGCATCCTGTGCTTTCACGCGATTGCAGGAAGATGCCACGGCTTGCACACGCTGTGTCTTGCACGCCTGTGCGACACAGGCCGTGGCAGGAGAAGGAACAGGCAGGGATGGCCTGATGTTCGTGCTTGAGCAGCCAGATGATCGGGATGATCTGACAGGCCGTCCCCTTTCCGGGACTCCGGGGCAGATTATGGACGCGCTTCTGGCGCAGCTTGGTCTGACACGTCAGGAAGTCCGCATCACACACGCTGTTCGGCATGCCGCTTTTGTTGCGAGTGGGCGCACACGCACGTTACGTCCGCCTCTGGCACTGGAAATCAGCGCCTGCCATCACTGGTTGGAGAAAGAGGTGGCGCTGGTTCGCCCCCGACTTGTCGTGACGATGGGAAAAGCAGCGGCTCTCTCGGTGTTCGGATCTTCCATGAATGAAGACGTTTCAAGTGGTGTGATGAGAGAGACGGTTTTCGGCGTGCCGGGCATGGCGGCTTCAGCTATGCCCGCAACACAGAAAGGACTAGCTTCTTTTTATAAGGAAATGATGGCGGTGAAAAATTTCATTGTTTCCTGAAATGGGTTTCCGCATCAGTCAGTTCAACGAAACCTCATGGAATCTCAACCGGGAGATTCTGTCTTAGGCCTGTACTCCGCCAATTGTATTGGTGCCGTTTAGTTCCTGATGAACGGAGCTGCGGCTTTGGGGATGCCCCCTTCAATAGGCAGTTCAGGATTGCGGGACCATTCATTCCATGAGCCCATATATATACGCAGCTTTTGAAATCCTGCTTCCGATAGAGCGACATAGGTGTTGGCGGCCCGTGCGCCCTTGAAGCAGTAGATGATGATGTCGTCTTCGGGCATCAGACCACGGGAACGTGCCAAAGTATGAACTTCTTCTTTTGAACGAAAGGAAGCGTGGTCTTCGGTGATGTGCATGAAATCGTACCACTCGATCCAGACCGCTCCCGGAATACGTCCTTTGCGCGGAGCAAAATCGATTCCGTAGGGCGATGAGCTTTGTGCCATCCATTCAACCTGATCGCGATTATCGAGAAGTTTGATGTTAGGATCACCCAGAGCCTGAAACACATCTTCATACGTTGCCATCAGACGGGATTGAATATTGATCGGAAAAGTCGTGCGAACGGGTGTGGTTGTTTCGGTTGTCAGCACACCACCTGCCTGCTTCCATGCGCTCAGGCTGCCGTCGAGAATCCCCACCTTTGGGTATCCCAGATAACGCAATATCCAATAGCCGCGACAGGATCCGCCATAACGGGTATGCAGCGCATCTTCATAGACAAGCGCTGTTTTTTCTCCATCGAGACCATAGCCTGAGAAGAGATCGGTAAACGTGTTCTGAAGTGTTTTCAGACCTTCAGGCGTTGTTTCGGCCAGATAGGTGAAGATGTCGGGCATGTTGACAGCACCCGGCAGATGTCCGGCATCGAAATCCTTCCGGTCACGCACATCAATCAACACCACTTTGTCCGCGGCGATAAGATCCTGAACCTGTTTGGGGGAATAAAGGACAGCTTGCCGCATTCTGATTCTCCATGGCTGTTGGATGTCTCCAATTTAACAGCCACTTCGATCGGTCTGTTAGGTGCGCTCATGCGTTGCCGTTATGGTCCAAGCAGGTAGTTGCTCGGATCAGAAAATCCTTGTGGAATTATCTGCTCTTGTCGGAGTTGTTCTTAATGGTTTCTATAAAATGAATTTTTACATAACCTCATGGCTGGTGAAGCCGGTGTCATCAAAAGTAGTCCGCAATATTGTGCTGGCAGCAGAAGCAAAACGGATTGCGGTTTTGAAGACAGCATGAGGGGATATCCAGCCTCTGGGCATTAAAAACCGGAGGGCTGGACCTATCTGTAAGCAACCAACCGTTATCCCGGTAGTCCCGCCGGGTTCGGATGCTCGATGATGTTGAGCACAGCCGCACTCGTCTCCTCAATGGAGCGGCGCGTCACGTCGATTACCGGCCAGCCGTGGCGGGCGCACAGGCGCTTTGCCCAGAGTAGTTCGCCGCGCACTTCCTCCGGATCGACATAGCTTGTCGAGCGCATCGAGGCCGGATTTCCGCCGCTGACCATGGTGATCAGACGTGTGCGCCGGATTTCGATGAGGGAATCCGGGTCGATTGTCAGGCCGATCACTGGAACCTTGATGTCGAACAGTTCGGGCGGCAGCGGCGTGTCAGGCACAAGCGGCACATTTGCCGCCTTGATCCCTTTGTTGGCGAGGTAGAAGCAGGTCGGCGTCTTAGACGCGCGTGAAACGCCGACAAGGACGACATCCGCCTCGCGCAACTCGCGCGTCTGCTGTCCGTCATCGTGCTCGATCACGTAGTGCATGGCGTCGATCCGACGAAAATAGTTTTCGTCCATGACATACTGGCCGCCTGCGGAACCCTCGCTTGCCTGTGTGCCTGTCACGCCTTCGAGGAAGTTGAGCGTGTTCTTCATCACGTCCAGCAGCTTCACGCCCAGCCGTAAGCAGCCTTCCTCAAGATCCATCTGAAGCGCGGCATCGGTCAGCGAGGACAGCACCGGACCCGGTTCGCTCGCCACGCCTTTGATGACCTGTCGAAGCTGTGCGCGGGTGCGCACGAGGTTCCAGTGACGAAACTCCAGTTCCACATCGGGAAAGTGCGGATCGCAGGCGCGCGCGAGAGAGTCCAGCGTCTGGCCGATTCCGCCGGAGACCAGATGGAGGGTGATGCTGCGCTGTTTCATCGCGACGGTTGTTCCTGTCCGAAAGTGGGAAGGTGCCCGAGTGGAAACTGTTGGCCCGTTCGGGAAAGGGAGACTAATGAAAAGGGGAGGGCTCCAATGGAGCGCCTCCCCTGATCGTGCAGTGAGTGGTTGCGGCGATCAGGACGTCGCGGCTTCCTTTTTCTTGTGGGCCAGAGCTGCCTGCGCCGCTGCCAGACGTGCCACTGGTACGCGGAAGGGAGAGCAGGAGACATAATCCAGCCCAACGCTTTCGAAGAATGCGATGGAATCCGGATCGCCACCGTGCTCGCCGCAGACGCCAAGTTTCAGCTTCGCCTTCGTGCGACGGCCGCCCTCGACGCCCATACGCACCAGTGCACCCACACCTTCGCGGTCAATGGACACGAACGGGTCTTTCGGCAGCAGGCCATGATCGACGTAGTAAGGCAGGAACGAACCGGCGTCGTCACGCGACAGACCCAGCGTGGTCTGGGTCAGGTCGTTGGTGCCGAACGAGAAGAAGTCCGCGCTCTGGGCAATCTGGTCCGCCGTGATCGCAGCACGAGGCAGTTCGATCATGGTGCCGATCAGATAATCCAGCGTCGTATTCTGCTCCTTGAACACCGCCGCAATCTCGTTCTCCGCCACCTTGCGGGTGACGTCCAACTCCGTCTTCATGCCCACCAGCGGGATCATGATCTCAGGGATGATCGCTTCACCGGTTTCCTTGGAGACAAGGATCGCCGCTTCAATAATGGCGCGAACCTGCATCGCGTAGATCTCGGGATACGAGATGCCCAGACGGCAGCCTCGATGGCCCAGCATCGGGTTGGCTTCCGAGAGAGCGGAGCGACGGGCGCGAAGTGCGTCCACGCTCTGTCCCAGAGCCTTGGCCACTTCCTCGAGTTCCGCCTCACCATGCGGCAGGAACTCGTGCAGCGGCGGATCGAGCAGACGGATCGTGACGGGCAGGCCGCTCATGATGCGGAAGATGGACGCAAAATCGTCCCGCTGGAACGGCAGCAGCGCGTCGATGGCCTTTTTCCGCGTGGTCGGATCGTCGGCCATGATCATCTGGCGCACATGCCCGATGCGGTCGGGACCGAAGAACATGTGCTCCGTGCGGCTCAGGCCAATGCCTTCGGCACCGAAGCGGCGTGCCGTCTCGGCATCGTCCGGTGTTTCGGCGTTGGCGCGGACACGCAGACGACGTACTTCATCTGCCCAGCCCATCAATGTGCTGAAATCACCCGAGAGCGTTGGCGGAATGGTGGGAACCTTGCCGACATAGACAGCGCCCGTGCCGCCATCGAGGGTGATCCACTCACCGCCCTTGAGCGTCGTGCTGCCGACCGTCATGGTCTGCGCCTTGTAGTCCACATGGATGCTGCCAGCACCCGCCACGCAGACGCGGCCCATGCCACGTGCCACGACGGCGGCGTGTGAGGTCATGCCGCCACGCGTGGTCAGAACGCCGCGCGCCGCGTGCATACCGTGCACGTCTTCAGGCGAGGTTTCGATGCGGACAAGAATCGCGTCCTTGCCCTGCGCCGCATATTCCTCGACCTCTTCAGCCGAGAACACGATGGCGCCAGCCGCCGCACCCGGCGATGCGGGCAGACCGCGCGCGAACAGGTTCTTCTCCGCCTTCGGGTCCAGCGTGGGGTGCAGAAGCTGATCGAGAGAAGCCGGCGGCACGCGACCGATGGCCTCTTCCTGTGTGATCAGCCCTTCACGCGCCATATCGATGGCGATCTTGAGAGCCGCCGCCGCCGTGCGTTTGCCCGAGCGTGTCTGGAGCATGTACAGCTTGTTGTTCTGGACCGTGAATTCGATGTCCTGCATGTCACGGTAATGCTTTTCCAGAATCTCGCGCACACGCATGAGTTCCTGATAAGCGTTCGGCAGCACCTTCTCCATGGGAGACTGATCGGGCGTCGCGCGCTCGGCGGACATGGGCTGCGGCGTGCGGATGCCCGCCACCACGTCCTCGCCCTGCGCGTTCACCAGATACTCGCCGTAGAAGATGTTCTCGCCGGTGGACGGATCGCGCGTGAAACACACACCTGTCGCACAGTCGTTGCCCATATTGCCGAACACCATCGCCTGCACGTTGACGGCGGTGCCCCAGCTTGCGGGAATGTCGTGCAGCTTGCGGTAGGTGTTGGCGCGCGGGTTCATCCATGAGCCGAACACGGCGCTGATCGCGCCCCAGAGCTGCTCCTGCGGATCGGCAGGGAAGGGCTTGCCCGTCTCCTTGAGCACGATTTCCTTGTAGCTCTCGACAATCTCGCGCCAGTCGTTGGCTTTGACAGCGGTGTCGTCGGTCACGCCAAGGGCGTGCTTGGCCTGCTCAAGGATGTCTTCGAAACGGTGATGCGGCACGCCCATGACGACGGAGCCGTACATCTGGATGAAACGGCGATAGCTGTCCCACGCGAAGCGCTCGTCATTGGAGGACTTCGCTAGTCCTTCCACCGTCTCGTCATTGAGGCCAAGGTTGAGGACCGTGTCCATCATGCCCGGCATGGAGACGCGCGCGCCCGAGCGGACCGAGACGAGCAGCGGCGCCTTGGAATCACCGAAAGTCAGGCCGACCGCATGTTCGATGCGATGCAATGCGGCAGCGACCTGTTCGGCCAGATCGGTCGGATAGCTGTTGCCGTTCTCGTAGTACGCCGAGCAGACCTCGGTCGTGATGGTGAAGCCAGGCGGAACGGGCAGCCCGATGGACGCCATTTCCGCCAGGTTGGCGCCCTTGCCGCCAAGCAGATTGCGCATGTCGGCGCCACCTTCATTGAGGCCGCCACCGAAGCTGTAAACCCATTTCGTCATGATCGTCGCCCTCCGAGAGCGGTGCGCCTCCTTCGAACGGCCTTTCCTTTCCCGGGGAAAAAACCGTTTGGGCACATTCCGCTGGAATCAGGTGTTGTTTTCAGTTTCTTGTTCTTGTCCGATCCCGGGTGGCCGGTACCATGGCAGGGATTTGGGCGTTCGGCAATTCGTCTTTTGGAGAGAAACTCCAAAAAATCGCAGTCGGCTGCGGTTCAAAGTCCAGCCAGTTGACGCCAGCCCGCTTCGTCCAACGTGTCGATCCCAAGTTCGGCAGCCTTGCGTGCCTTGGAGCCGGCATCCGCCCCCAATACGACCAGATCCGTCTTTCGGGAGACGCTGTCCGTCACCTTGGCGCCCAACCGTTCCGCCGTCGCTTTTGCCTCGGGCCGTGTCATGGTGGTCAGCGATCCCGTGAAAACAATGACCTTCCCGGCAAGCGCACCGCCCTCGGTCGCGACTTCATCCTCAACGGTCACATAGTGGAGCAGATCGTCGAGTGTCTGTTGGTTATGGGGTTCGGCAAAGAATCCCACAATCTCATCGGCAATCGCGGCACCGATGCCCGTGATCTCGCCCAGTTCCTGCCGTGCTTCGGAGCCGACGATGTGTGCGGCCTCCATCTGCGTGCGCCATTGTGCGAACGAGCCGTAATGCCGCGCCAGCAGACGCGCGTTGTTCTCGCCCACCCGTCGGATGCCGAGCGCGAAGATAAAGCGTGGCAGGGAAATCGTGCGCCGCGCTTCAATGGCTTTCACCAGCTTGCGCGCGGACGTCACGCCCCATCCTTCGCGCTTGGCGATCTGGGCTTCATGTTCGGGCAGACGAAAGATGTCTCCCGGCGCTTTCAGCAGTCCGATATCGTGGAATTCGGCAATGCTTTTGTCGCCCAGACCGTCGATGTCGAAGGCTGTGCGGCTGACGAAGTGCACCAGCCTCTCCACCACCTGCGCAGGGCAGGTGAGGCCGCCGGTGCAGCGCAGCACGGCTTCGCCCGGTACACGCTCGGCCGTCGCCCCGCACACCGGACAATGATCCGGCATGACAAAAGGCGCCATCCGCTCACGCCCTTCTTCGGGCACCACAGCCAGCACTTGTGGGATCACGTCCCCAGCGCGCTGGATACGCACCAGATCGCCCACGCGGATGTCTTTGCGGTCAATTTCGTCCTGATTGTGCAGTGTCGCGCGGGCTACCAGCACACCACCCACATTGACCGGTTCCAGATGCGCCACGGGCGTGAGCGCTCCCGTGCGGCCGACCTGTACTTCGATCGAGAGCAGTCGTGTCACCGCCTGTTCGGCGGCGAATTTCCACGCGATGGCCCAGCGCGGAGCCCGTCCGGCAAAGCCGAGCCGTTCCTGCAAGGCAACATCATCGATTTTGTAGACCACGCCGTCGATATCGTAATCGAGTGTAGCGCGCTCGTGCGTGATGCGCTCCTGAAACGGTTCCGCCTCATCCTTACCTGCAAGGCGGGTGGACAGCGGATTGACTGTGAACCCCCATGCCCGAAGTTGCTCCAGATACGCCCAGTGCGTGCTGGCTACGGGTTTTGAGGAGAAGCCCATGGCATAGACAAAGAGAGAAAGTGGACGTCGCGCCGTCACTTTCGGATCGAGCTGACGAAGAGAGCCGGCAGCGGCGTTGCGCGGGTTGGCGAACAGTTTCTGTCCGGCCTCTTCCTGTGCGGCGTTGATGGCAAGGAATGCCTCTTTGCCCAGGAACACTTCACCCCGGATTTCGATCAGGTCCGGTGCGCCACCTTTCAGGCGCAAGGGCAGGTTCTTCAGTGTGCGAATGTTGGCGGTGACGTCTTCTCCAACGGTGCCGTCACCGCGTGTGGTGCCTCGTACAAAACGGCCTTTTTCATAGGTCAGACTTATGGAAAGACCATCGATCTTGGGTTCGGCAACGAAGGCGAGGGCCGCTTCCTGCTCCGCATTCAGGCCCAGAAAACGAGCAGCGCGCGTGATGAACGCCTCGAAGTCTTCCGCATCGAACACATTGTCCAGCGAAAGCATGGGCACCAGATGCCGATGCTTGCTGAAGGCACCGTCAAGTGCCGCGCCTACCTGAAAGCGGGGGCTGTCCATGCGGATGAGTTGTGGGAAGCGGTCTTCGATGTCTTCATTGCGCTTGCGCAGGGCATCGAATTCCGCATCGGACACTTCGGGCGCATCCAGCGTGTGATAGGCATGATTCAGCCGCGCGATGAGAACGGCCAACCGCGCCAGTTCTTTCGCTGCCTGCGCTTCGTCCAGCGCATCGACCGGTAGGGCCGCTGTGTCCATCACCGTTTCTCCAGAAGACTTTCCGCTGCCGCGCGTGCGGCGTCCGTCACCACGTCTCCAGCCAGCATCCGCGCGATTTCCTCGCGGCGCTCAGGGGCGGGGAGTGGGGAGGCATTGGTCTGGGTCTGACCATTCTTTACGATCTTGCCGATGCGCAGGTGATGGTTGGCCGCCGCCGCCACTTGTGGTGAGTGGGTGACGGCAAGCACCTGCATATCACGCGCAAGGCGATGCAACCGCTCACCGATGGCTGCCGCCGTAGCGCCACCCACGCCCGAATCGATCTCATCGAACACGAGCGTGCCGATGACCGAGCGCCCCGCCAGCACCAGACGAATGGCCAGCATCAGGCGCGAGAGTTCGCCGCCCGATGCCACCTTGCCCAGAGGTCCGGGCGGCTGACCGGGGTTGGCGGCCAGCAGGAACGTCACCTGTTCGAGACCGGCCGCACTCCACTGCTCTTCCGCCAGCGGCGTGATCTGCGCCACGAAACGTGCGCGTTCGAGCTTGAGCGGTTTGAGTTCCGCTTCTACCGCCGCTTCGATCTTGCGGGCGGCCTTGGCGCGCGCGACGGAGAGATGTTCGGCGGCCTCCATGAATGTGCGTCGCGCTTCGGTGGCCGCCTGTTCCAGCGCCTCCAGTCGGGCGGTGCCACTTTCCAGCGCGTCCAGTCGCCCTTTTAGGCGCGTCAGCAGATCGGGAAGGTCTGTGACGGAGGTCTCGAATTTCCGGGCCGCTGCGCGGAGCGCAAAGAGACGCTCCTCCACCTGCTCCAAAAGGCGCGGGTCCACATCCTGATCCGCCACCAGTCGGGCCAGCAGGCTCTCGGCGTCCGCCAGCGCGTTTTCTGCGGCTTCGAGTGCGGCCAAGGCTTCCTGTGCCCCGGCTTGCTGCTGCGCGAATCCTTCGTCGAGATCGTCGTCCTGACCGGGAGCGGGCAGGAGTTTGTGCAGCGCGCGACTGGCCGCCCGCAATGCGGCGGCGGGGCCGGAATTGCGTCGATCCCGTGGATTGAGTTCGGAGAGTGCCGCCGCCACAGCTTCGCCGCGGCGTTCATTGCGTTGCAGGGCCTGCCGGTGGGCGGCCAGTTGCACTTCCTCATCCGTTTGCGGGGCGAGGGCGGAAAGCTCGTCTACCGCCAGCCGCAGCCATTCCTCTTCCCGGGCTGCCTCGCTCATTTCGCGTCGGGCAGCTTCAAGGGCGAGGCGCGCTTCGTGCCAGCCGATATAAAGACGTTTGACCTCTCGGCGTGTTTTGTCCGGCACACCGAAGGCATCGAGCAGATCGCGATGGGTGGTCGGATCGGCCAGCCCCATCTGTTCGTGCTGCCCCTGAATTTCCACGAGTGTGGAGGCGATGCGTCGCAGAAGGCCGATGCCGATCGGTTGGTCATTGACCCACGCACGGGACCGGCCATCGGCACCTACGACACGTCGCAGGATCAGCGGTTCTTCGTTATCGGCGGCAATGTCCTGTTCGGTCAGGATGGCCTGAACCGGATGGTCCGACGGTATTTCAAAGCTGGCCGTCACGCGGGCTTCATGAGCACCGGCGCGAATCAGCCCGGCATTGGCCCGTTCACCCAGAGCAAGACCGAGACTGTCGAGAAGGATGGACTTTCCCGCGCCCGTCTCGCCGGTCAGGGCTGTCAGGCCCGGGTGAAACGCCAGATCAAGGGATTCGATCAGCACGACATCGCGGATGGAGAGAAAACTCAGCATGGCGACTGCATTTCCCGCCTTTCAGAGATGAAAGGCAAGAGGGCGCCCCATGCAGGGACTTTCCTGTCCCCATTCCTGTCGGCAGTTGACCGATGTGATGATCGCCGAACTGGCCTCACGGTGCGCTGGTGCGTGCTCCGCGTGCCGAAGCCGGAACGCCACTATGTCCAAGATTGCCGGTCAGGGCTGAACCGCCACCGTCGGAAGACAGTTCGCTAGAAGAGACAGGTGAGACCGGCGCGGAAGACAGGGATGGCGGTGCATCCGCGCGGCCTACGTTATGGGCAGCGGACTGCGCGGGGCTGTCGGTCGTGCCTGCTGTGCCAGTTTTGGGGGCCGTAATGAGCTTGCCCGGAGCCGGCGTCTTGTCCGTAAGCAGCTTGTAGGATTTCAGAGTGTCGTAGGTGTAGCGATACCAGCGACTGTCGGGATAGTTGTAGGCCAGCACCGCTCCGGTGCGGCGGGCCTCATCCGTCAGGCCGAGATCGAGATAGACTTCCACAAGCCGTTCCAGTGCTTCGGGCACATGGTTGGTGGTCTGGAAATCCTGCAACACGCGCTGATAGCGCCCGATGGCGGCCTGATAGGATCGCTGTTCCTGATAATAGCGTCCGACAAGCATTTCCTTGCCAGCCAGATGGTCACGACAGAGATCGATCTTGAGCTGCGCATCGCGGGCGTATTTCGACTGCGGGAAGCGGGCGATCACGTCCTGAAGACGGGCCATGGCTTCGGCCGTCATCTGCTGATCGCGGCTGACGGCACCGATCTGTTCGTAATAGCACAGGGCCAGAAGATAGAAGGCATAAGCCGCGTCCGGGCTGGTCGGATGCAACTCGATGAAGCGATCGAGCTGCTGGGCCGCCTCGGGGTATTTGTTGCGCAGATAGTAGGCGTAGCCTTCCATCAACTGCGCGTTCGCGGTGTAGCCGGAATAGGGATAATTCTGCTGCAAGGCTTCGAACTGATCGGCTGCGACCTTGTAGCGTCGTGTGCGCAGCGCATCGATGCCGTTGTTATACAGCGTATCCGCCGAGCCGATGGCGACGGAGGGTTTCTCTTTCTGGCTGTTGAACATCGAGCAGCCGGAAAGCAGGGGAAGTGCCGCGCAGGCCATGGTGACAACCAGTCTCGACGACACTCTGGGGGGGATGCGCGAGGAGGGTTGCGGCACGTATCAACTCACTGTTCGGCGTGTTCAGACTGGGGCCGGTATAGCATGGATTCCCGCAGGCGGAAGGCTTCCTGATGCGCCTGCGCTTGTGGATGGGAAAGTTCAGGCGGCGCGGCGGTCTTCCTGCGTGGGAAGAGAGCCGGTTTCGCGCCAGTTGGCGCTGTCGGCAAACAGGGCGCGCAACAGCAGATTATTCAGGCGATGGCCGGATTTGTGTCCCACGAAGCAAGCCTTCAGCCAGCCACCGGCAAGAAAGAGATCGCCCACAGCGTCCAGCATCTTGTGCCGGACGAACTCGTCACGGATGCGCAGGCCATCCGGATTGAGAATACGGTCATCATCCACCACAACGGCGTTCTTGAGCGAGCCGCCGCGCGCCAGTCCGATCCGGTGGAGATGCTCGATTTCCGCGCGGTTGGTGAAGGTGCGGGAGGTTGCGAGTTCCCGGCGGAATGCCCCGTCTTCCAGTCTCAGCTTCAGATTCTGGCGACCGATGGCGCGGGCCGGAAAATCAATGGTCATATCCAACTGCTGCGTGGCGCAGGGATGAAGCTCCGCGAAGGCATCGCCGTCCTCTACTCGCACGGTTCTTTTGATCTCGATTTCGCGCCGCTGCGTCTTTTGTTCCACGCTTCCCGCGCAATCGAGGAGGAAGACGAAATCGGCGGCGGAACCATCGAGAACCGGCACTTCAGGACCGTCCACCAGCACCCGGACGTCATCAATACGGCTTCCACAAAGTGCGGCCATCAGATGTTCGATTGTGGCGATACGATTGCGCAAAGGATCGGCGGGATCACCGATGACTGTGCTCAGGCGTGTGTCCACAACATGATCGTAACGGGCCGGAAGCGGTGCGGCCCCGGCAATATCGATACGCTGGAACACGATCCCACTCCCTGCCGCAGCCGGTTCGAGAACGAGACGGATGGGAGAGCCCGTGTGCAGTCCTACGCCGGTGCAGGAAATGGGAAAGCGCAGTGTTCGCCGCCGTGGTGCACGTGAGGACACCTGTTTCGAACGAGCGGATACGGATGAGGGAAGGTCCACGGTCATGGACGCCAGCACATCATCGTCTGCTTTCGCCATGATGATGGGATCAATGCTGAGGGTGTCCATGAATATGCTCGCAATTGTGATGGGAAATAGGCCCATGAACCATGCAGCTACAATACGCGGCCACTTCAATGGTTCCAGTCACTGTTTATTGCGACCTATTACCAGACTGGAAGATAATTTTTCTTTTAAATCAATGAATTGGATACAATCTGTCACAGGGTGCATAAAAAAGAAATGGGCCGGAGCGTTACGTCCCCGGCCCATTCCCATGATTTACATGGACAGAAGCTGTGTCAGGACTGACGGCGCATGAAAGCCGGAATGTCCAGACCGCCATCGTCCGTTTGCGCCGGGCGTACGGTCGGAGAGGCGGGCTGCGGTGCGCGGGGAGCCGCGTTGACCTGCGGCGCAGACGCCTGAGGGGCGGGCTTCGCCTGAGGTTCTGGTGCCGGACGACGCAGAACGCCCGTCATCAGGCCGAACAGGCTACGTGGCTGCTGTACTGGCTCTGGTGCCCGGGGCTGCGGCTGCGCGGGGCGAGAGGTATCTGTGAACAGGCCGGCGCGGGGAGAACTGTGGCGCGCGGTGGTCTCTGCAGGAGCAGCTGCCTGCGGTTCCGCCCGCATGGCGGATTGTGGAAACAGACCGGAATGCGCGGTGGCCTCGCTCGCCTGCGTGGAGTGGGGCTGAGCGGACGTGCCGAAGGCCGCCTGCGGGTCGGCGGAAGCGGCAGCGCCGTCGTTTCCGGCAGCAGCACTCTGAGGAGCGGTTGCCTCGTTGTCTACGGCCAGATGCGGCTTGGCGGAGGGGATGTCGATGCCGGTGGCCACGACTGACACGCGGATTTTGCCTTCAAGCGTGGAATCGATGGCGGAACCGAAAATGATGTTCGCGTCTTCGGCCACTTCCTCACGGATGCGGTTGGCAGCCTGATCCACCTCGAACAGGGTGAGATCGTCGCCACCCGTAATGTTGATCAGCAGGCCACGCGCGCCCGACATGGAGGTGTCTTCCAGCAGCGGGTTGGAGATGGCTGCCTCCGCCGCCAGACGGGCGCGATCTTCGCCCTCGGCCTCACCCGTGCCCATCATGGCTTTGCCCATCTCGGCCATGACGGTGCGGATATCCGCGAAATCGAGATTGACCAGCCCATCGACCATCATCAGGTCGGTCACGCCACGCACGCCCATATAGAGGACGTTGTCGGCCATCTTGAACGCATCCTTGTAGGTGGTGCGCTCATTGGCCATGCGGAAAAGGTTCTGATTCGGAATGACGATCAGCGTATCGACATACTGCTGAAGTTCGGCAATGCCTTCCTCGGCAGCGCGTCCGCGGCGCGGTCCTTCGAAGCTGAACGGTTTGGTGACCACGCCCACCGTGAGGATGCCGCGCTCGCGCGCCATCCGCGCCACGATGGGGGCCGCTCCTGTGCCGGTGCCGCCGCCCATTCCCGCCGTGACGAACACCATGTGCGAGCCGTCAAGCTGACGCGCCAGTTCGTCGCCCGCTTCTTCTGCCGCCGCCCGGCCGATTTCAGGTTTTGCGCCCGCGCCCAATCCCTGTGTCAGATGTGGGCCAAGCTGGATGCGGCGATCGGCGCGGCTGTTGGAAAGCTGCTGCGCGTCCGTATTTGCGACGACGAACTCAACTCCCTTGAGGTCCGCGAGAATCATGTTGTCGACGGCATTGGTGCCGCCGCCTCCAACGCCGATCACAGTGATCTTGGGCGTGAAATCGGAGTGATTCTGAGGCGGGACGGTCAAGTTGAGAGTCATCTGCGCTTCCTTGGACGAGACATAGGCGGGGAGCCGTCACGGTATACCCGCGATGCGGCCTGTGAAACAGAAAGATGCTTATTTTGATGAATATAGTGCCAAAAAATGGATCAGACACGCTCCCTTACGAATGAGACGAGTCGGCTGAAGAACCCGGTGGGCTTTTCTTCCGTGAATTCGATGTCGCCAAAGGGGCGTTCGGCGGAGGCGGCCCAGATCAGCAGACCGGCCGTTGTCGCAAAGCTCGCCGCTGCGCATTGATCGGGCAGGCCGATCACGCCTTGGGGACGCCCCAACCGCACGTGACGGTTGAGCACGCGGGCTGCCACCGACCCCACGCCATCAAGAAGCGAACCGCCGCCCGTGAGAATGACGCGCCCGCCTGCGAGACGCCCAAGGGCTGCGCTTTCGAGACGGTCACGGACCAGTTCGAATGTTTCCTCAATGCGCGGGCGGATGATGTCGCCCAAGACAGCACGTGGAATTGCCTCGAAACTTGGCATATCCGGACCCTGCCGTTCAATGCGGATCGTAACTCCGTCATCGTCGGCAGACAGATCTGCATGCCCGTGCATGGTCTTGAGACGCTCGGCATTGTCGGTGGAGGTGCCCAGTCCGCGTGCGATGTCGCGCGTCACGTGCTCGCCCCCCACTCCAATCTGCGCGGTGTGGAGCAACTGTCCATCTGCAAAGACAGCCAGTGAGGTGGTGCCGCCGCCCATATCCACGACCGTCGTGCCGACCAGCCGCTGATCCTCGTCCGTGACCGCGAGACCGGAGGCGAGAGGGGCTGAGACCAGCGCATCGATGCGCAGTTCGGCGCGACCGAGGAGGGAATCCAGCGTGCGCAGGGCGGTCGCGGAGGAATCGATGACATGCAGGCGCGCGCGCAGTTCGTTGCACAGATGACCGCGCGGATCGGTAACGCCATCCGTCTCGTCCACCGAAAAATCCAGCGGCAGCGTATGGATGACCGCGCGTCCTTCAAGCTGGGCTTTCATCCGCCCTTCGGTGACGATGCGGCGAATGTCTCCATCCGTGATCTCCCGGCCGCCGATCGGCCAGTGGACATTGAACAGCCGACTTTCGGGGTGACCGCAGGAGAGGTTGACCACCACCTTGTCCAGAGAGCGCTCGGCTTCACGCTCGGCATTGCCGACGACGTGGCGGATGATGGCTTCCGCCGCTTTGAGATCCACAATCGCGCCGCTTTTCACGCCGCTGGAACGCAGCCAGCCGTGCCCGAGAACGCGCAGCGTGCCGTTGGGCTCTCCACGTCCGATCAGGCAGGTGATTTTGGTGGAGCCGATGTCGAGCACACCGATCAGCCCGCTGCGCCATGCGCGCGGGGCAAGACGTGGCGCGTTTCCCGGTGACGACGCCCGCAGGTCATCACCGCTACCGGTCATGCCGCGTCCGCGATGATCGCGTCCGCTCAGGATGAGGGCGGAGGACTGGGAGGAAGGGAGGCCAAGATCGTTCATGCGGGCAGTTCCTCGTCCATCCTCTCCACGTGGTCATCTTTCTTGCGCGCCGGGTCCGACGATTTCGGGCGTGGCGCGGCTGCGTTGCCTTTGTTCCCCGCCTGCCCGGAGCGGAGGGCTTCATCGGGCGTCGCGCTGCTGCCCGCTCCCGCCTGTCCGTCTGTGGAGGGCAGGTCAGAGGCGGGGGTAGGCCGCTCGCGGATGGTTAGGCGATCGGGCAATCGAAGGTCGATGATTTCCACGGGACGATCAAGCAGCGCGAATCGTTTCTGAAGCGTTTCCAGTCGGTCGAACGCCTGCACTTCGGCGGCTTCCGGCAGATAGACGGTCGTGCCGTCGCGCAGCATGAGCGACCAGCGGCGTTCGCCCACAAGAGTGGCCGCCGTCATGCGTTCTTTTACATCGGGCGCCTTGGCCAGAGCATCGAGAAACTCCGCGGCGGCACGATCCGCACCGTCACCCACAACCAGCGGCAGTTTCATGAACGCCAGCGCGTCCTTGCCTGTCATGCCCTTGTCGGGCACCGGGTTGCCGTCACGATCGATGAGAATGAACTGCCCCTTGCGCTGCCACACGGCAAAGGGAGGGCGTTCTTCAAGCCGTACTACGATCAGTCCCGACAGATGGCGTTCGACACTGGCATGTTCCACGAAAGGCAGGGCGTCCAGACGCGCGCGAGCCGCCTTCACGTCAAATCCCAGCATCGGGTCGCCCACCGCAATGCCCAGCGCCTCGTGGATGGTCACCGGATTGGTGAGATTCTGCCCCTCGATGCGGATATCCGTCACCTTCAGCGGGAGACTGGCCACAATCCGTGTCGTGAGAGGTGCGAGAACCCTTTGCGTGCCGTGGAAAGAGAGAAATCCCCAGCCCACACCTGCCAGAACAGCACAGCTTACCACCATCCGCACGCCGTGTTTGTGGCGGCGCAGGAACAGGCCCAGTCGTGACGGACGATCCGCGCGACTGGTGTGACGGAAACGGTTTCCGCCCTCCGTGTCCCTGCTTTCGTGAGGATGGTGGCGACGGCTCATCGGTGGGCCGTCTCCGCGCGGTTAAGGGCGTCCTGCACTAGCCAGTCACACAGTTCGGGATAGGACATGCCGCAATACGCCGCCTGTTCGGGCAGGAGCGAGGTTGGCGTCATGCCCGGTTGCGTATTCACTTCCAGAAGCACCAGTCGTCCGGGACCATCGCCGTTCTGTGTGTCGTCGTAGCGAAAGTCGGAGCGCGATGCGCCGGTGCAGCCCAGCGCCCGATGCGCCGCCACCGCCACCTCGCAGGCCTGTGCGAAGGCGTCGGGATGGATGATGGCAGGCAGCGCGTGGCGGCTGCCGCCTGCGCCGTATTTGGCGGCATAATCGTAGAAATCATGGCCGCTGTCGGCGTTGGGGGTGATGTCCGTCACGGTCAGGGCGCGTGGACCATCGGGGCCGCCATCGAGGACACCTACTGTGATCTCGCGCCCCGGCACATAGCTCTCCACCAGAGCCAGCGGCCCGTAGGTCCATGTCTCGACCACATGCGCGCGCTGATTGGTGCCTTCACGCACGATGGACACGCCCACGGATGAGCCTTCATCCAGCGGCTTCACAACATACGGGCAGGGGAGTGGGTCCGCGTCCGCCAGTTCCGCGACGGGCAGCACGCGGCCCTCGGCCACGGGCAATCCGGCGGCAATGAACACCTGTCGTGAGGCATCCTTGTCCATGGCGTTGGCGGACGCCCGGATGCCGGAATGGGTGTAGGGCAGGCCGAGCCATTCCAGAATGCCCTGTACCGCTCCATCCTCGCCGAAGCGACCGTGCAGGGCATTGAACACGACGTCCGGCTTCTGCTCCGCCAGACCGGCGACAAGAGCCGCCAGATCGCGGGTGACGTCCAGCCCCTGTGCGTTATGGCCCGCCTCGCGTAGAGCCGCGATCACGCCCTTGCCCGAAGAGAGACTGACCTCGCGCTCGGCGGAGGCACCACCCATAAGGACCGTGACCTTCTTGCCGTTCATTGCGCAGTCTCCTCCTCGGATTTCGGCAGGCCGATCCGCTTGATTTCCCAATGCAGCGTCACGCCGGATTTCTCCTGCACCCGCTTGCGGACCGTCTCGCCCAGCGTTTCCAGATCGGTCGCGGTGGCGGTGCCTGTGTTGATGAGGAAGTTGCAGTGCTTCTCGCTCACCTGCGCACCGCCAATGCTCAGCCCCCGACATCCCGCTGCATCGACCAGTTGCCAGGCCTTGAGCGGGCTTTCGGCCGGATCGGGATTGCGGAAGGTCGAGCCGCCCGTCCTCGCCCGGACGGGTTGGGAGCCTTCACGCGCGGCACGGATTTCACCGATGCGTCCGGCCACAACCGCTGGATCGGTCGGTTGCGCCTGCAGCCGCGCACGCACCACGACGGCTCCGTCAGGCAGAGCCGAACGGCGATAGCCAAAGCGCAGAGCCGCCACATCGAGCCGCATGAGCGAGCCGTCGCGTGACACGATCTCGGCCCAGTCGAGCACGGCCGCCATATCGGCTCCATAGGCTCCAGCGTTCATGCGCACAGCACCGCCGATGGAACCGGGAATACCCGCCAGAAACTCCAAACCACCCAGACCGTTCGCTGCCGCCGTTTCGGCAACTGTCGCATCCAGCGCGGCACCACCCGCGATCAGGCCGTCTTTTTCCACCTTGATCCCGGCGAACGCACCACCCAGACGGATCACCAGACCGGGAATGCCGCCATCGCGAATGATGATGTTCGAACACGCACCCAGCGTTGTGACAGGAAGTTCAGGAGAAAGACGCGCGAGGCCAGAGGCCAGATCTTCCGCGTCGGCTGGCTGGAACAGACATTCCGCCGGTCCTCCCACGCGGAACCAACTGCGGGGGCCGAGTGGCTGTCCGGCGGTTACGCGCCCGCGCACATCGCCGAGCGCGGCTTTCAGGTCATGTGTGGGCTGAGCGTTCATGCGGCCGTGACGCCCTTTTGAAGCGCCGCCAGTTCAGCGGGAAGCGCCTGCGCCCAATTGGTGATCGTGCCCGCGCCGAGACACACAACATAGTCACCCGGCTTGGCCATGGCGTTGATCATTTCAGGCAGATGCGCAGGATCGGTCAGCGGCACGACGGAGCGATGTCCACGCTCACGCAGACCTTCGATCAGCCGGTCGCGGTCATACCCCTCGATCGGCTCTTCGCCCGCGGCATAGACGTCCGAGACAATGACCGTGTCAGCATCGTTCATGCAGGTGCAGAAATCGTTGAACAGCATCTTCATGCGGGAATAGCGGTGCGGCTGCATGACGGCGATGACCCGACGCGCACCGGCCTGCCGGGCGGCCTTGAGCACGGCGGCAATCTCGACGGGGTGGTGGCCATAATCGTCGATTACGGTAACGCCGCCGGTCTCGCCACAACGAGTGAAGCGGCGCTTCACGCCACGGAAGGCCGCCAGCCCGGAACGGATGGTGGCGTCGTCGATGTTCATTTCGGTCGCAACAGCAATCGCGGCCAGCGCGTTCTGGACGTTATGGTTGCCCAGCATCGGCAGGCGGAACGGACCGGCTTTGCGCGTGCGGCGCGTCACCCGGTCGGTGATCTGCACTTCGAACGTGGCACCGAGCTTGTCGGTGATAACCTTCTCGGCCCGCACATCGGCCTGCGGCGAGAAGCCATAGGTCACGATGCGGTGGTCCGAAAGGCGGGGGATCATCTGCTGCACGGCCGGGTGGTCGATGCACAGCACGGCAAAGCCATAGAACGGCACGTTGGAGACGAACTGGTCGTATGCCGCTTCCATCGCTTCCGCCGATCCCCAGTGGTCGAGATGCTCGGGGTCCATGTTGGTGACGACGGAGATCACGGAGGGCAGGCGCAGGAAGGAGCCATCGCTCTCATCGGCTTCCACCACCATCCACTCGCCCTGACCCATGCGAGTGTTGGTGCCATAGGCTTCGATGATGCCACCGTTGATCACGGTCGGATCGAGTTTGGCCGCTTCCAGCACGGCAGCGACGAGGCTGGTCGTCGTCGTCTTGCCATGCGTGCCGCCGATCGCCACGGCCCAGCGCAGGCGCATCAGTTCTGCCAACATTTCCGCACGACGTACGACCGGGATCAGGCGCGAGCGAGCGGCCACGACTTCGGGATTGTCGCGCTTGACGGCGGTGGAGATCACTACGACCTGCGCTTCTCCCAGATTGGCGGCATCATGGCCGATGGATACGGGAATTCCCGCTGCGCGCAGACGACGCACATTGGCGTTCTCGCTGATGTCGGAACCCTGCACCTTGTAGCCCAGCAGATGCAGCACTTCGGCAATGCCGGACATGCCAATGCCGCCGATGCCGACGAAGTGGATGGTGCCAATGGTCAGCGGCAGGGCTCTCATGCGCGGGACTCCTCGTTCGATGTGGACGACTCTGTGGGAAGGGGGGACGATTTGGAGGCGGAATAAGCACCCTGTGTTCCACCACGCAAGGTGGCCTCGACCAGATCGGCCAAGCGTTCGGCGGCGTTTGGTCGGCCCAGACTGGCTGCGGCTTTCGCAGCGGCTGTCAGCGTGCCGGTATCGGTAAACTGCATGGCGAGCAGCGCGCTCAGCGCGTCCGGCGTGAAAGAGGGTTGGCGCATCAACCATGCCGCGCCCACGCCTTCCAACGCCTGCGCGTTAGCGGTCTGTTCATCGCTGGCCGCGACAGGCAACGGCACCAATACGGATGGTCGTCCGGCCACGGTCAGTTCCGCGACGGAGGAGCCGCCAGCGCGCCCGATTACGAGATGCGCATCACGCATCAGTGTGGCGACATCCGCAAAGAACGGGGCCAGTTCGGCGGCGATGCCGGGTGCATCATAGGCGGTGCGGACACGTTCGATGTCTTCAGCGCGCACCTGCTGCGTCACGCTCACACGCTCACGGATTTCCAAAGGCAGAGCGGCCAGCGCTGCGGGCACGACATCGGAAAAGACCCGCGCCCCAAGGGAGCCGCCCCAGACCAGCAGACGGATCGGGCCGCCGGGTTCGGGCGCGGCATAACCTTCGCCCGCAAGGGCCGCAATGGCCGGACGCACGGGCATGCCCGTCTGGGTGGTCTGTGCCCCCATGGGCAGGCCGCGCACGAGGGGAAATGACGTGGCGATGGCGTCTGCAAAGCGCGCGAGAAAGGCGTTGGCCTTGCCCAGCACGGCGTTGCCTTCGTGCAGCACGATGACCGGGCGCAGGGATTTCGGTAGAAGGCGCGCGCCCAGCAGCGGTGGCACGGAGGGATACCCCCCAAATCCGACCACGGCGGAAGGACACAGACGCATCATGATCTGCCGGGCCTCTTTTGACCCTTTCAGAAGTGCCAGTCCGCCCTTGATGGCGCGCACTGGGCCACGTCCTGCAACTCCGGCGCCGGGAAGCACGAACTGCTCTGCCGTCGCGAAAACCCCTTCCGTGCGGCGTCCCGCGCGCGCATCCGTCATGAGTGCGACCCGATGGCCGCGTGCCACGAGCGCATTGGCCAGCGCTTCGGCCGGGAAGAAATGACCGCCCGTGCCGCCCGCTGCGATTACCACCGGACCGTTCATGTTCGCTGTCGTGTTCATGCCACTGTCTTCCAGGTTCCTGCGGGTTCGGGGAGCGAGCGGGTGAGGCGGCTGCGGCCGACACGCTGGCGGGTAAGGGCCAGCATCATCCCGATGGTGAGCGCCACCGACATGGCCGATGAACCGCCATAGGAAATGAAAGGCAGCGTCATGCCCTTCGTCGGGATCAGATGCAGGGTGGAGGCCATGTTCACAAATGCCTGCAACCCGAAGCCCGTGACCAGTCCTGTGGTGCCGAGGATGATGTAGGGATCGTCCTCACGCAGCAGGCGCAGCAATGTACGCACGACGATGATTCCGAATATGCCCACAAGAAAGAGGCAGACCAGCAGCCCGTATTCCTCACCCGCCACCGCGAACACGAAGTCCGCGTGTGCGTCGGGCAGAAGATCCTTCACGCGGCCTTCGCCGGGTCCGCGCCCGAGCAGTCCGCCATTGCCGAACGCCCGCAGCGCCGTATCGATCTGATAGTGATCGCCTACGCCGGGATGCAGGAATCGCTCCACGCGGGAATGAACGTGCGGGAAGAGAAAATAGGCCCCGATGCCGCCCGCGATAAGCAGCCCGAACACACCGGCGACAAAGATCAGGTTCAACCCGTCCACAAAGAGCTGCGCCACGAACACTACCGTCACCACCGTCAGCATCCCGATATCGGGCTGTGATTTCAGCAGCATCAGGATCACGCCATAGCCCATGCCTGCGAGTAGCAGTCCCGGAAAGCGCGGATTGGCTTGTCGTCTGGCGAGAAGCCACGCCGTCAGCACGGCAAAACAGGGTTTGAGAAACTCGGAGGGCTGAACCGACATCAAAGGCAGGGCGATCCAGCGCCGCGCGCCCTTAATTTCCATGCCATGAACGAGTGTGAGCGCGGTGGCGGCAATCGCGATCGCCGTGCCGATAAAGCCCATGCGCACCAATCCCTTGCGGGAGAGCATCGACACGATAATCGTGATCGCGCCTGCGATGCTCAGGAACAGCACTTGCTTGAAGATGAACATGTTGCGCGAGGCGCCGATGCGCACCGCGACGGCCGGGCTGGCGGCCAGCATCAGGATGTAGCCAAAACCGATCAGCACGCCCACGCAGGCGAGCGTCACATGATCGACACTGCGCCACCAGCGCCCGAACCACGAGTTGTTGGTGCGTGACAGCGGGGCCATCAGCTTTCCTCTCGATCATGCGCCAGTTGCTTGACGAGTTCGGCAAAACGCAGTCCGCGGGCCTCGAAACCGGAGAACTGATCGAAGCTGGCGCAGGCGGGAGACAGCAGCACGACGTCCGCGCCCGTTCGCCGTGCGGCGGTTGCGGCCTGTGGCACGGCGTGCTCCAGATCACCCACGATGCGATACGTGACGCCATGGGCTGCCAGTGTCTGAGCGAACGCGGGCGCATCGCAACCGATCAGGAAGGCTTCGGTGATGCGGGAAAAATAGGGAACAAGGTCGGTGATACCGCCCGCTTTCGCGATGCCACCTGCAATCCAAACGATACGGTCGTAGCAGCTCAGAGCGCGGGAAGCGGCGTCCGCGTTCGTGGCCTTGCTGTCATCCACGAAGGCAACACCGTCGCGGACCGTCACCAGTTTCTGCCGGTGGGCAAGACCCGCGAAAGTGCCGATCCCTTTGGCGAGGGTTTCGCGCGGCACACCAAGATACAGCGCCATGGCGAGCGCTGCGCACGCATTTTCCGCGTTGTGCGCCCCCGGAAGTGTTGCGCCGGGCTGCGCTATGGGACCGTCACGATCCACGATCATGCCGTCTGCGGGATGCACGTCAACTTGTGTGTCCGTGCCTGAGATCGTCTCCGTGGGAATGCCTTGTGCCCGCAGTGTCGCGGCAATCCGGCGGCACCAGTCGTCTGCGGTTCCGATCACCGCCAGATCGGCGGCTGTCATCCGATCGAAGATATGCGCCTTGGCGGTGGCATAACCGCTCATGTCGCCATGACGGTCGAGATGATCGGGTGTCAGGTTGAGCAGGCACGCGACAGCGAAGTGCAACGTCTCCAGCCGCTCCAGCATGTAGGAGGACATCTCCAGCACATACACGCCGTCATCGGGCAGGAGCGGGAGCGAGAGCGCGGCGGGACCGAGATTGCCGCCTTCCGCGACAGGAATGTTCGCTTCGCGCAAGAGATGCGTCAGCAAGGCCGTCGTGGTGGATTTCCCGTTGGTGCCCGTGATGCCGGCAAAGCGCGCTTTCGATCCGGTCCTGCGCACGGCCTGAAACAAAAGGTCCGCGTCCGAGAGAATGGGCACGCCCGCTCTGCGAGCCAGTTCGGCAACCGGATGCGCCTTGGGCAGCGTGTGCGGGATGCCGGGTGACATCACCAGCGCGTCGAACCTGCTCAGGTTGTTAAAGGGCGCCAGCGTTATGCGTGCCGGCGTATCGTTGAGCGAGGTCCGACCTGCCTCCCCATCGTCCCATGCCTGCACTTCAGCCCCCATCGCTGCCAGCGCACGGGCGGCAGGCGTGCCGTTGCGACCGAGGCCCAGCACTGCAAAGCGCTGTCCGGCGAAGAGATCGGAAGGGAAAGGGGGCATCGTGCGGCTCCTCTCAGCGCAGCTTGAGGGTGGCCAGACCGAACAGGCCCAGCACGACGGCGACGATCCAGAAACGGATGACGATCTTGGGCTCCTGCCAGCCCTTCTTCTCGAAGTGGTGATGCAGGGGCGCCATCAGGAACACGCGGCGTTTGGTGCGCTTGTACCAGAACACCTGAATGATGACGGACAACGTCTCGGCCACGAACAGACCGCCCACGATGCACAGCACCAGTTCGTGCTTGGTGGCGACGGCCACCGCACCCAGTGCTCCCCCCAGCGCCAGAGAGCCGGTATCGCCCATGAAGACGGAGGCCGGGGGCGCGTTGAACCACAGGAACCCCAGTCCCGCTCCCACAAGGGCGGAGCAGAATATGGCCAGTTCACCCGTTCCCGGCACGGCGTGCAGTTGCAGGTAGTCCGCGAAAACATGGTTGCCCACGAGATAGGAAATCAGGGCGAACACAAGGGCCGCGATCACCACGGGCACCGTAGCCAGCCCGTCCAGTCCATCCGTCAGATTGACGGCATTGCCGAAGCCCGTGACGGTCACCATCGCAAAGATGGGGAAGGCATAGCCCAGCGGCAGCATGTAGTCTTTCACGAAAGGGAAGGCGAGGTGATTGGCAAGGTCGGGCGGCATGAGGTGCTGCATCCACCAGCCCGCAATCAGCGAGGCGCCGAACTCACATCCCAGACGCGCTTTCTTCGACAGTCCGTCCGTGTTGCGCCTGGCCAGCTTGCGGTAATCATCCGCAAAACCCACGGCGCCGAACACTGCTGTCACGAACAGGACAGCCCAGACAAATCCGTTCTGAAGATCGGCCCAGAGCAGCGTTGAAATGAACAGGGCGGCGAGGATCAGAACCCCGCCCATCGTGGGCGTGCCGGCCTTTTCAAGAATGTGCCGCTCCGGCCCGACAGCGCGGATCGGCTGTCCTTCACGCTGGATGCGCTTGAGCTGGCGGATCACCGGATTGCCGAGGATTAGCGCGATGGCGAGCGCCGTCAGGCACGCGCCGCCCGCCCGAAAGGTGAGGTAGCGGAAAAGGTTCAGGAGCGTGGTGTGGCCGTGAACATGATGGGCGACGAGCAGATAGAGCATCAGGCGCTCTCCGCCCGGAGGGCATCCACAACGATTTTCATCCGGCTGCCGAAACTGCCCTTGACCAGCACCGCGTCTCCGGCGCGCAGGGCCGCGCGGACCAGCGGGGCGAGCGCCGTGGAATCCGCACACCATCCTCCCTGTCGTGAAGGAGGCAGTGCGTCAAAAAGATCTTTCATATGCGGTCCACAGCAGAAAACGAGATCAGCCGCAGCCGCGACCGAAGGTTCGAGGGAGACATGTTCGTCACGCGCGAAATCGCCCAGTTCACGGATATCGCCCAGCACGGCGAGGCGACGCTGGGCGGGCAGCAGGGACAGTACGTTCAACGCGGCGCGAATGGACAGAACCGAGGCATTGTAGCTTTCATCGAGAAGTAACGCCTTGCCGCCAAGAATGGGGGAGGCCGCGCCGCGTCCTGTGCCCGGTACAAAATCGGCAAGCGCCTCAGCTGCTCGTGCCAGTTCCGGGCCACTGCCGTGCAGGGCCGCGACAGCGCCCAGAGTTGCCAGCGCATTGCGCGCCAGATGTTCGCCTGGTGCGTGCAGCGTGACGGGAAGGGCGCGGTCTGCCACATGTGCGACAAATCGGCTGCCTTCGCCTGAGAGGTCCAGTTCCGTCAGACGCACTTCGCTCCCAGCGGCAAAGCCCGCGCGCCACAGCGTGACACCGGCTTTCTGCGCCACATCGTCGAAAATGGTCTGTCCCTCGGCATCGTCGGGCACAATGGCCACGGCGCCACGGGGAAGGGCGGCGACCAGGCACGCTTTTTCCTGCGCGATGGCGTCAAGGCTACCCATATGTCCCAGATGCGCCGAGCCAATGGTGGTGATGACGGCCACGTCCGGACGCACCAGTTCCGCAAGTGGCGTGATTTCGCCGGGATGATTCATCCCGATCTCACTTACACAGAACGCAGCCTCGCGGGGGAGGCGGGCAAGGGTGAGCGGCACCCCCCAGTGATTGTTATAGGAGGCGACGGCCGCGTGGGTCGGACCCAGTGCACTGAGCGCGGTGCGGAGCATTTCCTTGGTCGTGGTCTTGCCCACACTTCCGGTCACAGCCACGACTTTGCCTGCGAAACGCGCCCGCGCGGCACGCGCAAGATCCCACAGCCCGGCCATCGTGTCGCCCACGATCAGCAGACGCGGATCGTTCGGCTCCACACCATCCAGATCGTCCGTGCGATGCACTAGCGCGACGGCGGCTCCTTTTTCCAATGCCGTAGCGATATGCGCATGTCCGTCCGTGTGTTCGCCCACGAGGGCTATGAACAGATCACCCACCTGCAACGTGCGCGTGTCGATGGACACGCCCGAGACTTCGATCCCCGCTCCAGCCTGCGCGCCGAAACGGCCACCCGTGGCCGCAGCAAGTTCCTCTCCAGTCCACAGCACGTTCAAAGATCTCCCGCGAGGTGCCGGACCACGCTCACATCGTCAAAAGGATGCACGATGGAGCCGATGATCTGGCCCTGCTCATGGCCCTTGCCGGCCACCAGAAGCACGTCTCCCGCCCCCAGACGGTCGATGGCCTGAGTGATGGCGGCTTTACGCCCCGGCACTTCTTCCGCCTGCGGAGCGCCGGATAGCACGTCCTGCCGGATGGCGGCCGGGTTCTCGCCGCGAGGGTTGTCGTCGGTCACGATGACGACATCTGCGCCCTGCGCTGCTTCATGCGCCATGAGCGGGCGCTTGCCCTTGTCGCGGTCGCCGCCCGCGCCGAACACGACGAACAGTTGTCCCTTCACATGGGGGCGAAGGCTGGTGAGGGCGCGTGCGAGGGCATCGGGTGTATGGGCGTAATCGACATAGACCGCAGCGCCATTGGAGAGAACGGCGGCGCGTTCCATGCGTCCCCGCACACCGCGAAGCTGCGGCAGAAGTTCAAGCGCTTTTTCCATGCCGGCCTCATCCGGCAGGGCTAGAGCTGCGGCGAGTAGCGCGTTGTCCACCTGAAACCGTCCCGGAAGCGGTAGAATGATGTCCATCTCCCGGTGGCCGTTCACTTCCAGTCGTAACCGCTGGCCTTCGGGAAGCGCCTTGTGGGCCAGCAGGCGGATGGCATGTCCTTTGCGCCCCACCAACCGCAGATCGAGGCCACGTCGGCGTTCGATCTCACGCAGAGCCGTGAGGGTTTCCTCGTCCATGTCTGCGTTGGCGGCGGCCAGCGATCCACCGGGCAGCAGCGTGTCGAACAGGCGCAGCTTGGCGGTGCGGTAGGCTTCGAAGCTGCCGTGATAGTCCAGATGATCGCGTGTCAGGTTGGTAAAGCCTGCGGCCGAGAGGCGCACACCGTCGAGACGGCGCTGGTCCAGCCCATGGGAGGACGCTTCCATGGCCACATCCGTCACGCCCTCTTCGCGCAGAGCGGCCAGCGCACGCGCCAGAGTCACCGGATCGGGCGTGGTGAGGGAAGGGACTTCGAACGGCAGTTCCATAGGGGAGATCAGACCGAGTGTGCCGAAGCTGGCGGTGCTGCGGCCCATCAACGTCCAGAACTGACGCAGGAAATCCACGGTGCTCGTCTTGCCGTTGGTGCCGGTCACGGCGACGATGTGCTCAGGCTGCGGCCCGGCCAGTGCCGCCACCATCAGCGCCAGCGAGCGCCGTGGCGTGGCGGACCGGACCGTCACGGTGCCCGGAGCCGGTTCCGAATCTTTGGGGACGAGGACAGCGGACGCGCCGGCGGCTACGGCTGCCGGAATGAAAGCACGTCCATCCTGCTTTGTGCCGGGAATGGCGACGAACAGCACGCCCGGCCCGGCCTCACGGCTATCGGCCGTCACGGCGGTGATGTCGGGATCGGCGGACAGGGCCTGATCCGACAGGCCTGCTTCGGAGAGAAGGGAGGAAAGCTTCATGGGTTATCCTCTTCCGCGAGATTCGGGCGATGTCCGTGCGGACTCACGCTCGGTGGCGGACTGCACTTTCCGACGATGTTCTTCGGCCTGACGTTCCTCGGCGGCGTGGCGCGGGTCGCCTGGGTCATTGCCGGGACCGAGGGGTCTTACACCGCGGGGCGGCTGGGGTCTCAGAGGAATGGCAAGTTCCGCTTCGATACGATCGGCATGGGCCGTATCAGGGAAGACCTGTAGCATCGGACCAACGCGTGAGATGATCCGTCCTGCGGTCGGTGCCGCGTTCCAGGCTGCGGTCGTCCAGCCATGCGTGGCAGTTGTGCCTTGCGGACTGTCCAGCATGACATACACCGCATAGCGCGGCGCGTTCATCGGAAAGATGCTGGTGAAGGCGGAAATGTTGACGTGTTTAAGATAACGCCCGTTCGCGCCGATTTTTTCCGCCGTGCCGGTTTTGCCACCTACGAAATAGCCCGGAACCTCACCTGTTTTACCTGTGCCTTTTGAGACGTCCAGACGCAGGATCTTGCGTAGGAGCGTCGAGTTCTGGGGAGAGAAGACCCGCGTGCCTTCGGGGGACGGCTGGGTTTCATCGGGAGATTCGGCCCCACCCGAAATTACGGGGGCGTCGGACGCTTCAATCACTGGGGCGTCATCACGCGCCAGCAGCGTGGGTTTGAGCAGAATGCCACCGTTCACCGTGGCCACGGTCGCACGGACAATGGACAGCGGCGGTTCGGCCACGCCGTGACCGAAGCCCACTGTCATGGTGGTGGAGAGACTCCAGTTGCGCCGTGCGGGCACGATGGGGTGCCCGGCTTCCGGCAGTTCGATCGGTACAGGAGCGAAGAAGCCCATGCCGCGCAGCCAGTCCTGCTGGCGTTGTGCCCCCACATCCAGCGCGATATGCGCAGCGGCGGGGTTGGAAGAAAAGGCCATCACTTCCGGCAGGGAGAGCCACGGCGCGAAGTGATCGGTCTTCATGTCCGCGATGGTGAAGCGCCCGACGCGGATGGGAATGGATGAGAAGCGGTCCCAGATATGGGCCACGCCCAGCTGAAGCGCCATGGCCGCTGTCTGGAGTTTGAAGGTCGAGCCCGGTTCGTACATGCCCGTTACGGCCCGGTTGAAGCGGGCATCGGCAGGAGCATGCGCGAAATTGTTTGCGTCGTAGTCTGGCAGGCTGACCATGGCGATGACTTCGCCCGTGTTCACGTCCATCACGATCGCGCAGGCGCCGATGGCTTTGAACGTGTCTTTCGCCTTCGCCAGTTCTTCACGCACGACGGCTTGCACACGCACATCCAGCGACAGCTTGAGCGGATTGCGGTCCGAGTTCAGGCGTTTGTCGAAATAACGCTCCACACCGGCAATGCCGTGATCGTCGATGTCCACGCCGCCGAGAATCTGGGCCGCCATCATGCCGAGCGGATAGTGACGGCGTTCGCCCGGTTCGAAATAGATGCCCGGAATACCGAAATTGTTGATGGCCAGTTCCTGCTGGAGCGTGATGTTGCGCGCCAGATAAACAAACTGCCTCGGCAGGGAGAGCCTACGGACCGTCTCATCCTCGTCCAGTGCGGGGATGACCGATTTCAGCTTGTGCGCCACATCCTTTGGGTCGATCAGTTCGCTCGGATTGGCATAGACCTGCGCCACCGGCAGCGAAACCGCGAGCGCCTGATTGTTGCGGTCCACGATCATCGCGCGCTTGACCTGTGGCAGCGCCAGCGCGGAGGCGAGCGATCCTTTGGGATCGACCTTGGGAATCTCGGGCACCTGCGGCCGGATCTGCCGCGCTTCCGGTACCATGGGGGTGAGCACGGTGGCGAAGGTGAGCCTGAGGCCGATAACCGCGAACAGAAAGGAGAAACCGCCTGCTACGGCCAGCAGACGGACATGCATCCGCTCCAGAAGAGCCCGCTCACGCAACTGGTCACTGGTCACCCGCACGTCACCAGCCGGTTTGCCGTTCGTGGGGGTGTCCGGATCAGGCGAAGGCGGCGGGCGAGACATCAGGCGGGGCGTATCCTCGAAGGCCGACCTCCGTCATCCCCATCGTTGCGAAACGGGCGGCGGGCCGGAAAGAAACCGTGTCGGAGGAACCGACACGCAGAGCAGATGAACCTGCAACTGTGGCATCAGTTTGAAATTGGCATCGGCGGCGGCAATCCCCCACCCAGAGAAGAGTGCCCCAGAAGCGATCCACTGTAACTGGCCCGGGCTTCCACATAGCGGGGCGTAGCGCTTCCTGCCGGGTGCCATGCAGCCACGTTGATCGGGGCCGGTGAGGTTGTGCGATGCGTCACGACATGATCGACCATCGCGACCCGTGCTGGCGTATGGGCCACGGCGGTTCGATCTGTTTCGGCCACATGATGCACGGGCGTGCTGTCCGCCACGAGCATATGGTTCGCACGGTGCGGAAGGGACGGCGTGGGAGCGGGTGTACGCGGATCGCCGCTGGAAGCGATCTGTGTGTCGGTGGCGTGGCGCGTGGATTTGCGTGTGACGGCGGGCGTGTCCGTTACGCTGCCAGAGGAAGCAACCTCATGCCGTGGTGTTGTCGTTTCCGACTGGGGGAGTCGATGATGTTCGGTAGCGACAGGCTGAGGCGGTGCGAGAGGTTCCGCGTGCGCCACCACCATAGGGGCCTTATGCGGCTTCACGCTTGCCACCACGGGGGCTTCTTCATGCTCGCGTGAAATGGAGGGAGCCGAATGTTCGACTTCTGCCATACGGACGGGTTCAGGCGCCGGTGCAACAGGCGGCACTGCCGCCGCAGCCACCACGGCTGCCGTATGACCACCTGCAGGACGGAACGAACCGGGTGCGGGCAGGTGTTTGCCCAGATCCGTCATGCGCACGAACTGCCGCGGTTCCATCGGACGAAGCTGTGAGGCGAAACGCCCCGTCAAATGATCCAGACGATCCGGCTGATTGAGAAGCGCCCACTGGGTCTGGAGCATGGCCGTCTGCTGACGGATGTGCTGCGTGTCCGCCACGATTTTGGAAATCTGCTGATCCAGAACCGTTGTCTGATGCTTCTTTGTATACAGGAACATTCCCGACGAACCGGCCAGCAATGCGCAGAACAGGGTGAGGGGCCTGAACATCAAGTTGTTCCCTTGTCGGAAGAGGCTACGGAACGGACGCCGACATTCGTCCGGTGTTCCGTGTGAGAGGAGGTGTTCGTGTCGTCGGAAGAAAGGCGCAGCAACGCCCGAAGCTTGGCGCTGCGGGCACGTGGATTGCGACGACATTCCTCATCGGACGGTTGCATGGGCTTGCGGAAAGCGAGCCTGAACTGTGGCTTGACGTTCCCGCGCAGCATGGAGCGTGGATCATGACGCGACATGCCGGACTCCTGTCCGGCGGCGGCGGCCATGACGCGCTTGACGATGCGATCTTCCAGCGAGTGAAACGCCACCACCACAAGACGGCCGCCCGGCGCGAGCAGATCGAGAGCCTGCGTCAGCCCCCGCTCGATCTCGCCAAGCTCGTCATTCACCGCGATCCGCAGCCCCTGAAAGCTGCGGGTGGCGGGATCGATCCCGGAACGGTCCGCGCGGACGACCGAGCGGATGACAGTCGCGAGCTGGAGTGTTGTGGTTAGAGACGCGCTTGTGCGGGCCTCCACCACGGCGCGGGCCACGCGGCGGGCGTGACGCTCCTCACCATAATGATGAAAGATGTCCGCCAACTCGCTTTCAGGGGCGGTGTTGACGATATCCGCAGCCGAGCGGCCAGCCTTGCCCATCCGCATATCCAGCGGGCCATCGGCACGAAACGAAAAGCCGCGTTCCGCTTCGTCGATCTGAAAAGACGAGACGCCGAGATCGAGCATCACGCCATCGACGGAGGCGACATCGGCATCGCGCAGCATGTCGCCCATCGCGCCAAATCCACCGTGCAGCATACGCAGTCGCGGCGCACCGTCCGGGGCTACGCCCAGAAGGGTGGAAAGGGCTTCTCCCCGTGCGATGGCGTCAGGATCGCGGTCGATGCCCCAGACATGACAGGAAGCGGCGGCCAGAACGGCGCAGGCATAGCCGCCGCCGCCGAATGTGCCGTCCACATAGACTTCGCCATTATGGGGGGCGAGGGCGGCCAGTACTTCTTCGCGCATGACGGGGATATGTCCGGGATCATGGTCCGGGATCATCATGGAGGTCGTGGGCGTCATGGCATTCATGCCGCTCCTCCGGGGGCATTGTCGCGATTGCCGGGGAGCGTGACCCGTCGCGAGCGCTGGCGGGCTTCGGCGCGGCGCTGGTCGGCGGCTTTCGGCTCCCAGATCTGGAAGATACGTCCAAGCCCCATGAATGCGACCTGATCCGTGATGCCCGCGTGTTCGCGCAGGAAGTCGGGGAGAATGATTCGCCCCTCCTTGTCCGAGTCGAGCGGGTAGGCATCGGCGTAAAGCGCTGCCGCGAGATCGTCGTGCTCGTCGGAGAACATGTCGAGCCGGTCAAGCGGTTGGGCGAGGGCCGAAAAGGCGGCGGAAGGCCACGCTTCGATGCAGGGCAGGGTGTGGGACGGGCGAAGGATCATCAGTGCTTCACCCTCAACGGCTTTGGCGCGAAGGACGGTGCGGAACCCGGCGGGAATCGAAACACGCCCTTTGGCGTCGATTCGATTCTGATGTGTGCCGAGAAACACGCTCACCGGGGGAAATGTCCTTCATGTGCGGAAACGCTCGGGATCCTTGGGGCTGTCCAACTGTGGTTTGGGATACCATGGGATTTTATGGGACGTCAAATGAATCTCTAATAAAAAATGGCGGAAATCTGGGAAAAATCACAAATAGACCGTTCTTTGTTCGCAAAAGGTTTCCAGAATCCCGGTATCCGTTAACAAGAACGTATGTTCTTGTTATGTTCTTCATGTTGTTTTTCAGGACGTAACCTCATCTCCGTTCGCAGAAAACGGATAAGGATCACTAATCGTCTTCATTATGAGAATCGTTTCGAAAAATGAGGAGCCAGACGGTCTGTAAGCCGGGTTCTGTCGGCCCCTGATGGAGCCGTAACGACCATTCCTCTGGGACACGTCTTGCAACGTGCCTCACGCGACCAACCCGGACGACAGGGCGGGAGAGCCCCCGGCAGTCAGGCTGCCTGTCGTCCCTATTCGGTCTTGCTCCCGGTGGGGTTTGCCGTGCCGCCGCCGTTACCGGAAGCGCGGTGCGCTCTTACCGCACCGTTTCACCCTTACCTCCAACCTGCGAACAGGTCCGGAAGGCGGTCTGTTTTCTGTGGCACTGTCCCTGGGGTCGCCCCCGCCGGTCGTTAACCGGCACCGTTCTCCCGTGGAGCCCGGACTTTCCTCCGCCACGCACGCGCGGCAGCGGTCGTCCAACCGTCTGGCTGGGGCGGAACCTGCGCGCGCACGCCTGTTCCGTCAAGCGTGGGATGCTGACGGGTGGACATATTGTCGCCCGAGGCTGAGACTCAGCGGATCATGTCCCTTTTCACGAGATGGACCGCCTGCTCCGCAAAGCGGGCAGACAATGCGCGGCCCGATGTCATTTCGCGTCTTTTCCTGCTCTGGATTGGCTGGATGCTCCGTCTTCAGGCGCGCAGGCTGGCACGCCAACCTGTGGACATGGGACCACCCGAGGCGGTCCGCGCGAAGAATCTTGCGCGGCTGCGCAAGCTTGCCGGACGACCCTCTTTCCCCATGGCGCTTTCATCGCTGCCGCTGAAACGTGTGCTGGATCTCCGGGTGCCCGGCGCCCGTGAACTCCGGCCCGCTCGTCTTTATATTCCGCGCGGCAAGGTAAAGGGCGTGGTTCTTTACTTCCATGGGGGCGGTTTCGTGCATTGCGGGTTGAACTCGCATCACGGAATCTGCTGTCGCCTTGCCCGCGCCTCCGGTGCCGCTGTTCTCTCCTTTCATTACAGTCTTGCGCCCGAACACAAGTTTCCCGCCGCTGTGGACGACTGTTGGGAGGCGGTGCGCTGGTTGTCGGGAGAAGCATGGCGTTGGGGTGGGCGGATGGCGCTTGCCGGAGACAGTGCAGGCGGAACCCTGGCGGCTGTCATGAGCCAGAAAATCCGTGATGCGCACAGCAAGGATGGGACGTGTTCCATTCTCACGCCTCTCATGCAGGTTCTGTTCTATCCCGCGACATTGGGGACGGAGGAAACGCGTTCTCGCCAGTTGTTCGCCAAGGGATTCTTCCTGAGCATGGCGATGGTGGAGTGGTATGGACATCAATACGCGCGGTCCATCGAAGATGCCGACGATGTGCGGTTTGCGCCCGGTTTACAGACGGATCTGTCTGGTCTTCCGCCCGCCTGGATCATGACGGCCGAATGCGATCCTTTGCGTGATGAGGCCGCGATGTATGCTGAGAAGCTGAAACAGGCGGGTAACACGGTGACCTATTTATGCGCGCCGGGCACCCTGCATGGCTTTCTGCTGTTTTATCCCGTTATGTGGAAAGCACGCCGGGTTCTGCGCGAGAGTGGCAAGGCGCTGCGGAAGGCGTTTTCCGCTCCGCAAGTGTGACAAACTCTACAGTTTGGTGCGCATGGTTTCGCGCAGGGTGTTGCACCGCTTGGCAAAGCTGGAGGCCCGGGACGCCGTGAAGAAGTTGATCAGGAACGCCCCGATCAGCGACACGAAAGACAGCAGCGACAGCACTGTGCCCAGAACCGGGATGACTTCGTCGTAGTGATAGGCTGAATACCACAGTAACCCGAGGCTTAAGATCGCGCCGAAAAGTCCGAACACGCCAGTGGAGCGCAGCAGGGAGTCTTCGATGCTTTCGAAGTTTGCCGCTTCCCGCCACAGATCGAACAGGGCGCGGTCCATTTCATTCACCGCTTCCGTATGGCTTTCCTTGTGCTCAGGCGCCCGTTTGTGCGGATTGCGCCGGTGGATTTCCAACTCCTGACGCGCTTTGGCGAACACCCGGCGGCGCTCCTTGATGGCGGGCAGGCTGATGTCCACGAAACTGAGAATCGCGACATTGAGGCCGGCAGAAAGCTGGATGACGGCCTGAAAGTTGCCCCACGTCATCGACACTCGCACTTATCCTCGGCTGTTTCGCAATAGTGGCACGAGTTTTTATTCAGTGTTCCGTCTATGGGATAGAGGGAAGTCGAATGTCAGTTATTCTGTTTTTCCATCAATCTTAGAACATCCTCCCATTCCGGCGCGCTCTCGGCGGCACCCTCTTTTGTGGTAGCGAGTGCCCCGCAGGCAGCGGCAAGGCGCGTGGCGTCCTGTAACGAGCGTTCCTGTATCAGTCCCGTGGCCAACCCCGCATTGAAGCAGTCGCCTGCGGCAACGGTATCGATGGCGGACACAGCAAAAGCGGGCACGAAGCCTCCTGCCATGGGGGTCTGCCACCACACGCCCTGTCCACCCATCTTGATGGTTACGGCCTGCGCGCCTTGTCGCATCAATTCTTGTGATGCCTGTTCGGCGGTCGCCTCATCCTGCGGATAAAGACCTGTGAGAGCCTGCGTTTCCGTTTCATTGGGCGTGAGAACGTCGACAAGAGACAGAAGCGACGAGGGGAGAGGCCGGGATGGGGCTGGTGCGGGATCTAGGATGATTTTGCAGCCGGACGCACGAGCGCAACGTGCTGCGTATTCCACGACATCAAGAGGAATTTCCAATTGGAGCAGCACAACGCGGGCCTGTTCCAGCATGGGCTGGAGGCGGTCAACATCTGTGTGATCGAGCGCCATATTGGCGCCTCCAATCACGGTGATGCTATTTTCGCCTTTCTGATCCACGCCAATCAGCGCAAGACCTGTCGGGTGCTGTTTGTCAGACGCAAGTGCCGTCAGGTCCAGGTCAAAAGCGGTCAGATAACTGCGAGCCTGCTTGGCAAAGTCATCTGTCCCCGTGCGTCCCGCGAACGCCACTCTGTGATGCGCACCTGTTCCCAGTCGGGCGGCAGCGGCGGCCTGATTGGCTCCCTTGCCGCCAAGTCCAATGGTATAGCTCTGAGCGTGCACCGTCTCACCCGGTGCTGGCAGGTGCGCGCCGCGTGCGGTGATGTCGATATTAACGCTACCGATAACAAGAATCAGGGGAAAATGTTGTTCCATGATCTGGTGCTCCTGCGGGGTACCCGTGATTCTGTCAAAGCAGATGCGGGCAACAGGAGCGCGATCAGAAGTGAGCGGTCAATCCGCCGATGAGACGACGCTGGACATGTAAGCCCGATGTTTCTTTCAGGGCGGAAGAGCCGAGTTGTTCACCATTCAAGGACAAGGTGAATCGTTTATCGATTTTCCACGCAGCGCGAGCATCCACGGTCACGAAGTCATGAATTTTTACGTTGTCGAGTTGGAACGTGCTGAAATTGGCGGCCACATCCTGATAATGCGATTGCCAGCGCGCGTGAGCGCTGAGTTCCACTGGTCCGATCTTCCACGAAAAACCGCCGATGACGCTGTTGACCGGGGTCTGACGTTGAAAATTGATCATGGACGCTTTGTCCATATCGCGAACGGCGGTCATGGCGTAGGCCAAGTCCCAACTCAATCCGAAATCCGTCTTGCCGTTCAGGCGTGCTTCACCGCCGGCATCGTCCACCCGTCCGTAATTGCGAGGCTCCATGGTGAGCGTCGTGGGTGGAATGAAACTGAAATTCGAGGCGAAAGGAGTGCCCAACATATTGGTGGTGCGTTGCGCGTACAGGGCCAGTGTCAAGCCACCGTCAATGGCTGCGATGGGATGCGAGTAGTTGATCCCGACATTGATGGTGGTGGAAGGCACCAGTGAAGGATTGTTGATCGCCAGTGCCGGACCGAAGGCGGTGTCAGGTGAAAAGTCAAAGAGCGCAGGAAGCTGGATTCCCCGTGCGGCGTTGACGCCAAAAACCCCGAGCGAACCAGCATCGTAGCGCAGACGGGAGTTAAAGCTCGGCTCGATGTAGTGGTGAGCGTGGGAAGCCGCCTGATCCGGCACGGTGTAGCTGCGCAGAGAGGGCACATAGAGAGTGTCCAGCCGTACGGCGTTCGTCATGGTGAGTTGCGGCAGTATCCGGTAATCCCATGTGGCCGAGCCGGCGGCGAGCATGTCGTATTCACTCGTCAGCTTCGTGCCGGCATGTTGGTCGTCGAGGGTTGTGTAGCGGTACTCGACGCCCAGTTTCAGGTCATTGCGGCTGTCCAGCGAAATGGTGTCGGACAACTGGGCCACCGTAGTTTCCAGATTGTAACTGAAAGCGATGGGAAAACTCATGTTCAACGCGTCGATCGTGTTGGAGATGTCGCTGTTGAACGAGTTCTGGTAGGCCCGAAATTCGACAAGTCCCCATGACGTATCGGAAGCAATTCGTCCTTCCAGACTTTTGGACAGAGAACTGGAGGTCACGTAGGTGCCCAAATCCAGCCAGAAGGGATTTTGCTCCCGGTCGATGGTTCCGGTCAAAGTCCATTCCGTGCGTGGGGTAATCTGGCCGCGCAGGGTAAGAGCGGCGTTCAGGGCGTAGGTTCGCGGAACGGTGTCCGTGCGCCCGCGTGCGGCATATTCATCGGAACGAACGCCGTTGAGAGACAGTTTGGCGGCAAAGGCATCTGAAAATTTGTGAGACGCTACGAACTCGCCCCCGAAATCTTCCTGACTTCCTCCTTCGACATGCACATAGCTGCGATTTTCGTGCAGTGGGTCACGGGTGACGATGTTGATCACGCCTCCCGATGCATCGAATCCATAGACGGCCGAATTCGGTCCGCGGATGACCTCGATCTGTCGGATATCGCGCAGCGACACGGGCAGGCCGCCCCAGTCGGTGTAATTGTAGCCGTCGAGATAGACCTGTCGTCCGTCGATCAGCACCAGAGTGCGGGAACCGCCTGCGGCGTCATTGCCCCGGATGGACACATTGCTGCCGAGCACGGAATAGCGCCGCACATTTACGCCCGCCACCATGCGCAGCACTTCGGGAATCGATTGTGCGCCGGAGCGTTCGATCTGTTCGCTGGTGACGATCTGCGTGTCGGTGGACAATTCGCTCGCGCGCTGGGGCTTGCCCGTGGCGGAGGTAGTCACGGGTTCGCCGAAAAGCTGCTCGAATGAATTGTAATCGATGCTTTGTGCATGGGCCGTTTTTGCCATTCCCAGCAGGCACACAAGAAGAGAAAGACGTGAGCCGCGCCAGCGTCGCGGGTCACGCTGCTGGTCGCTGCTGGTCATGTCACGCTGGAAAAGACGACGGGCAGTGTGCACAGATAACGGTCTCCATTACCGCTTTCTCGCACTGGCTCCATTACCGTTCGGTTAAGTCGTAGCGTGTTAACTCTGTTTGAAAGGGCAGGCACACCCCATATCCGTGCTATGGTTTCCGATGTGGAGAATGCAATGGATGAACACACGACCGCTCAGTCCGATGACGGGCATGCCCAGACTCATGTTCAGGAGGCCGCGCCTCAGCCACGGACGGCTGGAGGGGCAGACACCGTGACATCTGCGCCGGTGGTGGCAGCCCAGCCTGCCCCGGCCGTCCGTGCTGTGGCAGGCGTGCCCGACGCGGACCGGATGGACGGCCCCGCGTTCAGGGAACTGTTTCAGATGGTGGGAGCGATGGCGTTTGTCGGCCTGCTGGTCGCGATTGGCTGGCACGCGGCCCATTATTCAGGAGCGTGGCCTTACTAAGCCACGCAGCAGTTCCCGGCCTTTATTGATGACGGAGTGTGACCACCATGACGTCACGGAAAGCCGGGGCGTCCGGGCGCACCGGCTGGATGGGTGTTACGCCGTGAAAGACCTGATTGTCGTTCACGAACGCCGCGTCCATCGGTGAGGACAGTGTGAAACTGCCGAGTTCATTGCCCTGAAGGTCATGAATGGTGGTTTCACCGCTCGCTACGTTTTCACGACGAACCATCAGGACAAGCACCCAGTCTACACCGTCACGGTGCAGCCCCTCCGGCGTGGGTTGTCCGGCTTCATCGTCCCGTGCTTCGATGCGGAACTGATGCACCTCTGCGTGCCAGGCTTCGGGGCGTCTGGCGACAGGCGTCAGATCGGTGGCCAGTCTGCGGATGAGCGAGAGCACGGCGTGCATGACCGGATGCGCGCCGATTTCACGTTCCACAGGCTCGAACCAGCGTTCAATCCCGCCATTGAGCGCGTTGTAGTCACGGCTCTGATAATGCGGCTGGTGCTTTTTGCGAATGATGGCATCTTCCGCCAGCGCGAATGTGGCGTAGCGCCGCCGCCGGTAGCGGCCGCCATCGGCCATGTAGAGATCCACACCAAGCCGTTCCCAACTCGCCGCGAATCCCTCCCAGTCCGACATGCCGAACGCTTCCAGAAGAGGACGCATCTCCACCGCCGGAATACGCGCGAAATGATTTTCCCGTGTGGCGGCCTCTATCCGATCCAGTTCAGGCTGGGCCTGCTTTTCTTCACGCACCGTCATGCTTGCTGTCTCCGGAAGGCGATTTCGGCGCATCCGCATTGTCCGCCTCAGCCTTTGGCTTGTCCTCGTTGGCGGGTTGGCCCGGTGTTGTGGGCATTTTCAGCCCCCCGGAAATGGCAAGGGACGTGCCCGGCGCGGACGCGGTGTAGGCAGTGGGTGTGTAGAACATGATGCCCGCTTTCGCGAAACGGTTGGCGATGCGCCGGTAGAACTCGCGCTGCACCTTCCACTTCATCATCGCTGCCGTGCGGATCGAGCCGACCATGACCGCGCCGTTCGAATCGCTCTTGTCCACACCAAGATCGTTATAGCCCGAGTAGATGATGGTCTTGAACTCGTCTTCCTTGCGCATTTCATCGACTGCATCGGCCATGATCTTCGCCACTCGCGACGTGTCTTCGGATAGATCCACCACCTGATTGACGATGATCTGGTTGAAGTCACGGCCGGTATTGGCAATGGACGTCACGGACGAGAAGGGGATGATGTGCAGGTCGCCGTTGATTGCGCGCACCCGCACGGTGCGGATCGAAAGATGTTCGACCGTGCCTGATACGCCTCCCGTCGTTACCCAGTCTCCGACCTGAATCGCATCTTCAACGAGCATGAAGAAGCCCGTGATGAAGTCCTTCACGAGGCTCTGCGAACCGAAGGCGATGGCCGCACCCATGATGCCCGCACCTGTAAGCAGCGGCGCCACGTTGATGCCGATCTGCGACAGCGACGTCACCAGCACGATGATGATGATCACGGTGAGCAGCACTGTGCGGATGATGGGCAAAACTGTCTTCAGGCGCGTGGCGCGCGCGGACTGGCCGGAAGCGGAGAAATGCGAGAGCTGATTGTTCAGTTGTGCGTTGATCACTTCCCACAGGATCGCCGCCACCGAGACTGCCACAACCATGGTGATGGCGGCCGTCAGCAGGCGGGTGCCGAGCTGGCTTGCGAAGAAGAAATGAACCGTGTGGATACCCCAAGATTCCGTCAGCGCGATGAAACTCGCAAACGCGATGATGGCAGTCAGCAGGCCGCGTACGAACGGATAGTAGCGATCCGCGCGCTGCTGCATGTCGGGGTGTTTCTTCACCAGCGCGGGATCGAGACGGAACAGCTTGTCCTGCCACCCATAGGCCAGAACGGCCAGAAGGCGGGCAGCCGTTACGATGACGACCGTGAGAACCGTTGTCCGAAGGATCCAGTCATAGCCGCCGCGCAGATGCGCCGCCCAGACGAGCCATAGAGCGGCGTCGAGGAACAGTGCCGGGATCCACCATATCTGGGCGATCATCAGCACGAACGACCAGAAGCTGCTCTGGACCTCCTGTCGCTTGGGCTCCAGCGTGCGTTTCACGATCGGGCGCAGACGCCAGATGAAAACCGCTATCATGATGTGTTCGACCAGCACGACGGCGCGGATCATGGCCTGAGTGCCTCGGTCCGACAGATCGAACTCACCGCCCAGAACGGACAGGCACACCACGAGAGACGGCGCGGCCACAAGAACGTTCCACCAGCGGATGAGCATCCGCGCGGTGGAGTCGCTCACCGGCACCAGACGGATCATCGGCGAACGCGGAGCAAGCGCGGACTCGACGAGAACGAACAGGAAGCGCGCGGCGGCATAGGCTGCGGCCAGAGTTTCCGTGACGGTTTCGGCCTGTGTGGTGTCGGTCGCGATGGCTGAACCACCGAAGGCCACACCAAGGAACACACCGATGGGCAGGAGCTTGAGGCCCAGATGCATGAGGGCATAGGGCACGCGGGCGAGGAAACGCAGCGTCTCGGTCTGACGCCGTTGATCGTCAGCCCGGGTCTGGAGAGCCTCGATCTCGTCCTTGGCGGCCCCTTCGGCCTTGGCGTCCGCGACGGCTTTTGCGTCAGCCTGCTGATTGTCCTCGTCTGTCGCGAGAGCCTTTTCATCCGCCGAGGGGGGGCTGGATGTCTGTATGTTCTCCTGTGCGCGTTCCCGGCTCTCGGCCTTTGTCCTCACATTGGACAGAGGCTTGCGCATGGCCAGAGTCGTGGCCCATTCCACGACAAGAGCCACGAGAATGACCAGTCCGGCCCGCCAGAATGTTCCGACAAGCAGCGCGCGTGTCGCGGGAGTGGACACTTCGGAGCGGAACCAGGTGCCTACTGTCCGCAGATCCGTGAAGAGACCGAGGAAATTGTCCACATAACCGCGCAGGTTGCCTTTCACGGAGGACAGCTCGGACGTCAGATCGCTGTGAAGCGCCACGGCGTTGGGAGACACAACCGCAGGCTGACCGGCGGCGGTTTTGGAAGCAGGAGCCGCCGTCTGCTGAACGCCCTTCGCCATAAGCGAAAGGGTCTGGGTGAACTGCTGACGTTTGGTCGGGTCGTTCAGAACACCGAGAAGTTGCTGCGCTTCCTGAGGGGAGAGCGTGCTTGCGGACGAGGCGGCAGCCGTCGCGTCAGCGGCGTGTGCTGTGCTTGCGAATGGCCACGTGCCGACCGCTGCAAGCAACCATGCCAAAAGGAGAAAGACCGATGCGGACCACCGTGGGCGTCGTTCCGTTTCCTGCGATGGTGACAGGGATTCCCCGTTGCTCCACAGCATACCGCTTTCCACCTCCAGCAAATAAATCAGTCTTAGCCGCGTAAGAGTGTTTCCCCGCCGGGATCAAGCTCACACCCGGCATAAGGCTGCACATTCGGACCCGGACGCACAGGACACGTCTGGGTTGCATGAGAAGGACGCGAGTCAGCTCTGTCCGTCAAGTCGGGCAACACGCTCGCTGCGCAGGACAAGGGTGCCCGCCACCATGTCATGCAGACCCTGTTTGCGAGGGGTGAAAGCCACCATCAGCACACCGATCATCAGCATGGGAAAGGAGATGAAGGTCTTGACCAGCGTACGGATGAGCGAGCGCAGCAGAGAAATGCGCTGCCCTTCCATATCGCTCACCCGTAGTCCCAAAACCCGCTTGCCCAGTGTGCCGCGCAGGGGGGAGGCTTCCAGCACGATGAAATAGAGCAGTTGGAACAGCAGGAGATACTGCCCGTAATCGTGCACCTCGAACTGCGGCATGGGCCAGGAAAAGCCCTGTCCGATAAAGTCCGTGCTGCGATAGGCCACCTGATAGGAAGGCGTGTCGCCCTGCCAGTGTTCGATGTGAACGGTGGGCAGCGTGAAAATGCCCGAGAGCAGGCTGGTGACGCTCAGGATGAACGAATCAAGCAGGGCGGCGGCCGTGCGGATCCAGAAGCCTCCATAGGCCAACACGCGACTGTCGCCTGAAGGCGGGACAAAGGAGTTGTTGTCATTGCCCCAACCGGGAGGAATCCTGTCCGACATAGTGCGCCTCAGCTCCGGTAGGATCCGTTGATGTCGATATAGCCGTGGGTCAGGTCGCAACTCCACATCGTCGCGTGGCCTTCACCAAGACCCAGATCCACATCGATCTCAATCTCACGGCCCTTCATGTGGGCCACGACCGGCGTTTCGTCATAGTCTTCGACCACCGTTCCCTCACAGGCGATGGTGACGCCGCCGATGCCCACCGTCAGAAGGTCACGATCGGCCGGTTCTCCGCATTTCCCGACCGCCATGACCACGCGGCCCCAGTTTGCGTCTTCTCCGGCCACAGCTGTTTTTACCAGCGGGGAATCCGCGATGGCGCGGGCCACCGTGCGGGCAGAGGCGTCGGACACCGCGCCGGTCACATTGATGCGGATCTGTTTGCGGGCGCCTTCGCCGTCACGGACCACCATCAGGGCGAGTTCAAGCAGAAGACTGTCGAGTGCCGCTCGGAAAGCGGAAAGAGCAGAGTCATCGGCACTGGCAATAGCGGGATTGTCCGCACGTCCCGTGGCGAAAAGCAGCACCATGTCGGAGGTGGAGGTGTCGGAATCCACGGTGATGGCGTTGAAGCTGGTGACGACGCCTTTCGACAGCAGGCTCTGAAGCACGGAGGCAGGAAGCTTCGCATCCGTGGCCACGAAAGAGAGCATCGTCGCCATATCGGGCGCGATCATGCCGCTGCCTTTGGCAATGCCTTGAATGGTGACGGGCACTCCGCCGATTTCGGTCTTGCGCACGGCGGCCTTGGGGAAGGTGTCCGTCGTCATGATGCCACGTGCGGCGGCTTCCCATCCGTCTTCCGTCAGCGCGGCGTGCAGAGCGGGAAGGGCGGCAGTAATGCGTTCGGCGGGAAGCACTTCTCCGATCACACCGGTGGAGGCAAGAAACACCTCAGAAGGTGCGCATCCAGCAAGGTGCGCTTCGGCTTCGGCGGTTTTTTCGCATGTTGCAACACCCGCGCGGCCGGTGAAAACATTTGCGTTGCCCGCATTGACCACCAGCGCGCGCGCGACACCGCCCTTGAGAGCGGAGCGGCACCAGTCCACCGGAGCGCCGGGGCATTTGGACTGCGTGAAGACGCCCGCAACCGTGGTGCCCGCATCGAACTCGGCCACCACAAGGTCGGTGCGTCCCTTGTAGCGGATACCCGCCGCAACCGCGCCAAGGCGCACGCCGGGCACGGTGCCGAGGTCTGGCAGCGGAGAGGCGAGAGGGGAGACGGGCAGCGGTTTGGCCATGGACGACGCACCTTGGACTGGGCGGAAAACGAAGAAAGGGGACGCCACGAGGCATCCCCTTTCCGATCCTAGCCAAAGAGAGGCGGGGAGGCTACAGCCGCCGCCTCTGCTGGCGTCAGTTCTTCTTCGGCGTGCCCGCGATGGCAGGCTGCGCGTTGTCGGGCACCACCTTGCCGTCAGGACCGTAGCGCACGATCTTGACGCCAGATGTGGCTTTCTCCACCGCCGCCCGCACGTCTTCCTGCACGAGCTTCTGGCGGATCTTGTCCTTCACCTCGTCTTCCTTGGGGACCGGCACCGTGCGGTCTTCCAGCACCTGAATGACGTGATAGCCGAACTGGCTCTTCACGGGTGTCTGGCTGTAGGTGCCCGGCTTCATGGCAAACGCAGCATCCGAGAAGGCGGGAACCATGTCACCTTTCTTGAACCAGCCCAGATCGCCGCCGTTGTTCTGGGCGCTGCCCTTGTCGGTGGAGAGCTTCGCGGCCAGCGTGCCGAAGTCGGCGCCACCCTTGAGCTGCTTGATGATGTCGTTGGCCTCGGCCTCGGTCTTCACGAGGATATGGCGGGCGTGGACTTCCTTCTCCGCCGGCTTGTTGGCGTAATTCTTCATGTAATAGTCATGAACCGCCGCGTCGGTCAGCTGCGGCATGACCTGCTTGGACAGCCACGAGTTCTGAAGCGCCGTGTTGGCGGCGGTTTCCATGGCGGCCTTGGTCTCCGGATCGTTTTGGAGATTGTCCTTGCGTGCCGCGATCTGGATGGCTTTCTGGTCAACGGCCTGGTTGACCAGCATCGGGAAGATCACGTTCGGCGGCAACTGGCGGAGCTGCGGCGGCATGTTGGTGGCGGCTTTGCGGATGTCGCCCAGTGTAATCTTCTCGCCGTTGACCGTGGCCACCAGCGCGTTCGGATCGGTCTGGGGAGCACCGCCGTCAGGTCCGCCCTGTGGTGCGGCCGTTGCACCGGCTGCGGGCGTCGTCTTCGGAGCGTCCGCGGCAAGAGCGCCGGTGGACGTCAGAAGTGTGGAGGCAAGCAGGGCTGCTGCCGCGAGGACCGAACCCGAGCTGGAAAAACGCATGCGAAAATACCCTGTGTGGACAGAAGGGCCGCATCATGGCTGACCCGTCCGCCCCCCGCAAGGGCAGGCCGGACGGTGGCGGCCATGACCGTTTGATGACGGAACGTGAGGCACGCCTCACATCAGCCCTTGGTTGACCCATGCGGGTGCGGGCCTTATCTCATTGCCGCAATGCGAGCGGTTCCCGCCCGTTTCCTCGTGTCCCGGTTGTCCGGTGGCGGAGAGGCGGATGTGGACCGCATGCCGTTCCGGAAAGGTCTTCATGTTCGCCTCGCTCGCCCGCGCACTGTTTGGCACTTCCAATGACCGCTCCCTTAAGCGGTTCCAGCGTCGTGTCCCGGAAGTTAATGCGCTGGAGCCGCAGATAGCGGCTCTGGATGACGCGGCTCTTGCGCACAAGACGGTCGAGTTCCGGGAGCGGCTGGCCAAGGGTGAGACGCTTGATCAGCTGCTGCCCGAAGCGTTCGCCGTATGCCGTGAGGCCTCGAAACGCGTGCTGGGCATGCGTCACTTCGATGTGCAGCTTATCGGTGGCATGGTGCTGCATGCCGGCAAGATTGCCGAAATGCGGACCGGTGAAGGCAAGACGCTCGTCGCCACGCTTGCAGTCTATCTCAACGCGCTGACCGGCAAGGGCGTGCATGTCGTCACCGTGAACGACTATCTCGCTCGTCGCGATGCTGACGAGATGAGCCGACTTTACAGCTTTCTCGGTCTGACCACGGGCGTGATCGTGCCCAACCTGCCCGATGAGGCGCGCCGTGCAGCCTATGCCTGCGACATTACCTACGGCACGAACAACGAATTCGGCTTCGATTATCTGCGCGACAACATGAAGTACCGGCTGGAAGACATGGTCCAGCGGCCCTTCAATCATGCCATCGTGGACGAGGTGGACTCGATCCTCATCGATGAGGCGCGCACGCCGCTCATCATTTCCGGTCCTGCCGAGGACAGCTCCGATCTTTATCGCAGCGTGGATGCCGTGGTGGCGGAACTTGTGCGCGATCCGGCCGCATTCGAAAAGGACGAGAAGCTCCGCACGGTCATTCTCACTGAAGCCGGTTCGGAAAAGGTCGAAGAGCTTCTTCGTGCCGCTGGCGTGTTGCAGGAAGGCGGCCTGTACGATGTGCATAATGTCGCGGTCGTGCACCATGTCCAGCAGTCGCTGCGTGCTCATTCGCTGTTTGCGCGGGATGTCGATTACATCGTGCGGGACGGCAAGGTCATCATCATTGATGAGTTTACCGGCCGCATGATGGAAGGCCGCAGGTATTCCGATGGCCTGCATCAGGCGCTGGAAGCCAAGGAGCATGTCGAGGTTCAGCAGGAAAACCAGACGCTTGCCTCCATCACCTTCCAGAACTATTTCCGCCTCTATCCCAAGCTCTCGGGCATGACCGGCACCGCCATGACGGAAGCCGATGAATTTGCCGAGATATACAAGCTCGACGTGGTGGAAATCCCCACCAATCTGCCCGTGGCCCGCAAGGACACGGATGACGAGATCTATCTCAATGAGCAGCAGAAATTCGCAGCGGTAGGAAAGCTGGTGGAAGAGGTACACAAGGGGGGGCAACCCATCCTTGTCGGCACGACATCCGTTGAAAAGAGCGAAGCGCTCTCAGCGATGCTCAAGCAGCGTGGCATTCCCCATAATGTGCTCAACGCGCGCTTTCATGAAATGGAAGCGACCATTGTAGCGCAGGCAGGTGCGCCCGGAGCGATCACGATTGCGACCAACATGGCGGGGCGTGGCACCGACATCAAGCTCGGCGGCAACGTGGAGATGCGCATCCAGCAGGAATTGGCGCATATCACCGATCCGACTGAGCGCGCTGCGGCCGAGCAGGCCATTCGCGATGAAGTGGCGCGCAATCAGGAAATCGTGAAAAAGGCCGGTGGTCTCTACGTCATTGGTACGGAGCGGCATGAAAGCCGCCGCATCGATAACCAGTTGCGTGGTCGTGCGGGGCGTCAGGGCGATCCGGGCAATTCGCGTTTCTTCGTGTCGCTTCAGGATGACCTGATGCGGATTTTCGGCTCCGACCGGATGACCGGCATGCTCCAGAAAATGGGCATGCAGGACGGTGAGGCGATTGTTCATCCGTGGCTGAACAAGGCGTTGGAGCGCGCGCAGAAAAAGGTCGAAGCCCGCAACTTCGACATGCGCAAGAATACGCTCAAATACGACGATGTCATGAACGATCAGCGCAAGGAGGTGTATGCCCAGCGCCGTGAGTTCATGATGCTCGATGATGTGTCCTCCATTGTAGCCGAAGCGCGGGCAGATGTCATCGACTCGCTGGTTGACCGCTTTATTCCCGAAAAGGCGTTTGCCGAGCAGTGGCAGACGACCGAACTGAAGGCTGAGGTTCAACGGGTTCTCAATCTCGATCTTCCGATCGAGGCATGGGCCGCGGAAGACGGCATGGACCGTGAACAGGTGGCGGCCCGCATCGAGGATGCCGCTGCGCAGGCGCAGGCGGTACGGACGGCCAATTTCGGTCCCGACATCATGCGCTATATCGAAAAGCAGATTCTGCTGACCACCTTCGATTCCGTATGGAAAGAGCATCTGCACGCTCTCGATCAGCTTCGTCAGGGCATCGGTCTGCGGGCTTATGGCCAGAAAGATCCGCTGAACGAGTACAAGCACGAGGCATTCCAGCTTTTTACCTTCATGCTCGATGAGATGCGCGAGCGTGTGGTGACGTTTCTTGCGCGTGTCGAGGTGGCTCCGCCCGTGGAACCCACCCCGCTTGAAGGGATCGGTGAGTTCCATCCCGATCCGCAGGTGGAGGGCTATACTTCCGAGCCGGCACACTACAACCAGACGCCGGCGAGTGTTGCGGCTGAACCCGTCGGGTCCGGCGCCATTCTGCCGGAAGATCCGTCCACCTGGGGCGAGACGCCCCGTAATGGGCCGTGCCCGTGTGGCTCGGGTCGGAAATACAAGCACTGTCATGGCCGTGCCGTCTGAGCATTTCGGGTCCGGCCACCGGTCGGGACACCCTCCGGGGCGCTGAGGCGCGTCCGCTCCCAAGGTGAGCGCTTGCTTGCCCGCGCTGTTGTGCGGCGTGGGGGTGCGCTCTGTGGAGCGGTGCGTCCGCCTGCTTTTTTCTGAAAATACGAAGATCATCAGATGGGGAGGGCCCTATGGCCGGCCATTCACAATTCAAGAACATCATGCACCGCAAGGGCGCGCAGGACGCCAAGCGTGCGAAGCAGTTCGCCAAGGTCATTCGCGAGATTACGGTTGCGGCCCGTTCCGGTCTGCCTGACCCGGCCACCAATCCTCGCCTGCGTGCGGCTATTTCCGCAGCCCGCGAAGTCAACATGCCCAAAGACACGGTCGAGCGCGCCATCAAGAAGGCCACGGGAGCGGGCGGCGGCGATGACTACGTGGAAGTGCGCTACGAGGGATATGGCCCGGCAGGCGTGGCCGTGATCGTGGAAGCGCTGACCGACAACCGTAACCGCACTGCGGCCGAGGTGCGTGCGGCGTTTTCCAAATACAGCGGTTCACTGGGCGAGACCAACTCCGTCTCCTTCATGTTCCAGCGCCTTGGCGTCATCACCTATCCGGCAAGCGTTGCCACCGAAGACGAGATGCTGGAAGCGGCCATTGAAGCCGGTGCGGACAATGTGGTGTCCACCGCAGAGAGCCACGAAGTGACGTGCGAGGTGGAATCCTTTTTCGCCGTGCGCGATGCGCTTGAGGCCAAATTCGGTGAACCCGAGAGCGCCAAGCTGGACTGGCGCCCCGAGAACACGGTGGCACTGGATGAGGACAAGGGACGTACGGTGCTGAAGTTGCTTGATGTGCTCGAAGACAATGACGACGTGCAGAATGTGTATGCCAACTTCGATTTGCCTGAAGAAGTGGCGGCGGCTCTGTCTGCCTGAATGGTGGTTGCGACAAGAGTCCGGAGAAATGCTCCGGACTTTTTTGTTTTAAGATTAGGGAGGTGAGAGGGCGGCTTACGTCTTATTTCCGACATTCATGTCTGATCCAGTGATACAAGGAGGAGATATTTACTCGCCGTCCGTTGGTAACTTCGTCCGTGCATAAAGCAATATCAGAGCAACGACCGCGAACTCACTCTGGCATGGCGTGCACGATTTCGACTACTGGATATGTCCAAATCGAAGTGATCTCATTGACAAGCGCGCCAGCGCGCTCACGGATCGCAACCTCGTCCCATACGTCATGTTCGGCGACATCGCGGTTCAGCACGAGTAATGACTTGGAGATGGCGGCACGTTTTTCCTCCCAGCCGGCATTACCTAGGCTTGGATTCAGACTCCCTGTGAGTAGAGTAAGGTTACCAAGTGTATTTTTGATAGCCTCGCGCTGCTCGACTTCGCTCCACATGTCCTCGTTCGTAAGTAACAGGGCGTAGGTATCTTCTGTCGGTGCCATCTTCCCGGACGGTAAGGGCCAGTTCTTTGCCCAATGGCGGGGCATAATATGCTCTACAGTCAGATTAGCGGTACTCACTGTTACGTCTTCATCGAATTTGTCGCGTAGTGCCCGTTCGACACCGCTCAGCACATAACGCAACTTCTGTGATCCCATGGAGTTATAGATCGCCTTCGATGAGGCCGAGCGCAGCAGTTCCGTGTCCGAGGGAAGGCGCGAGGCGTCGCCAGTTAGACTGACCATGTAGGTAAAGAAAGCGTCTACCGGATCTGGCGCTGCCTGCATTTCGCGCAGAGCTCCGGCTACCACCTTATTGTAGTTCTTATTGCCCAATTCACACAAATCACGCCGGATCATGTAGCTCTCGATGAGCGCATAGACGGCTTTCTTACGCTCATCCGGTAGATCACGCACTTCGATCCACAGTGCAATCGGATGCATGGCGGCGGTGTCCCAAATGGTTAGGAACTTGGCAAGTTCCGCTAGGGCACCCCCCTTCTTTCGAAGCTCCATCTCCTCGTAGGCGCGGCCATATTTCATCAAGCTGCGAACTTCGTCTGTAACGCTTGCAAAGTCTTGTGCTTCGGCATAATGCCGATATTCGTTCGCCACTTGACCGACGATGACGTCGTGAGCCGTCTCTGCGACGAGCGCATGCGTGATAAGATGGTCAGTTCGGGGACGCTTCAATCTCCCCTGTTTGATTTCCGTCTTCCAGAATTCAGTCTCAAGTTCACGCCAGTGTTGGTCATAAAGGATGTCATTGTCCTCAAGCGCCTTGCTGGCACGATGGAAGATATCGTTGCGGATTAGGTCGAAAGCGGAAAGCGGCTGAGCATTGCCATTCAGGGAAGCGAAGATCGCCTGCGCGTCATCTTCCTTGCCCAGTTGCACCACTACGATCTGAAAACCATTGAGGAATCCGGCAATGATCGCATCGAGTGCTTTTTCGGCGGGAACGCCTTCTGCAGCACGTTCGGAGATGAAAGTCGCAATCTCCTCTTTGAGATACCAGTAAGCGGCTAAGACTTTCGGCGCAGTACTCCTAATAATGTTGCCATTCTTGTAAAAATACTGGGTGAATTTATCACGCACCTCGTTGGTCGGAAGTGCAGCGATCGCGGTGAACAACGGTCTGTCGAAACTGGATGACCATAGTTTGAACCTTTCTCGTTCAGGATCAGCCATAGAGGCGCTTTTAGCGTTGAAAAGGTATTCATCCACAGTTGCGGTAATGCGTTCGACGCCGCAATCGCGTGCGTTCTCGCGTAAGGCGCACAGCACCAAGTTAAAGGTCGTAATGCGTTGTTGGCCATCGACGAGATAGCGCTTGTTAACAGTGCCGAACGGCTGCTCCGCTGGCTCGGCATAGATGATAGCGCCAACGAAGTGTGGTTTGGGCTTGAGGCCGGCCAGTTGCTCCAACGCACGCTCGCGCAGGTCGTCCCACAATTTTGGTAATTGACCGTCGGCTCCCGTCTTCCATTCGTAGGTTCGCTGATAGACGGGGATTACCCACTGCTGCCTCTCTTGTAACACGGCATTTAATGCCCAGTCCTTGGCATGCATTCAGAAGGCTTTCTGTTGATTATCCTTGGCGCAAGATCGAATACAATCTGATGATGGTCAATCGGCCACTCGTCGGATGCTGCTATCTGCTGCAACTGTAATAGAAACGATATAAAGGTTTTAAGTTTGTTTTTGATGGGTGGTAACTTTACAATTCTGGCTTGGCTGCAATTGAGTGCGGCAACGGACGCTTTTGACTAGGACGGTTTGAAACCGGACTTTCCGTGCCCCCAAAGCGGCCTCACTGTAAATCCCCCGACCTCACTCCCCCACAGCGGCACCGTCCGGATGCCGCCGATCCACTCCTCCATACAGCCCTTTCTTCACGCCCCCGACGTGCGGCATCAGTTCTTCAGTGACAATGCCCTCAGGAATACCCCAAGGCGCATGCTCCGTAAGAGTGTAGCCTTCATCAGCGAGTGTTCGTGCAACACTGGCGCTCACCGCGCCATGTTCGATCTCTACGATAGAGGGTGTCCACTGTTCATGAAGGCGCGGCAGGTCGATGGCCTGCTGGATGTCCAGACCGTAATCGATCACGCCTGACACAACCGACAGGACGATGGTGGGGATGCGTGAACCACCGGGGCTGCCGATCACCATGACCGTATGGCCATCGCGAGAAAGGAGCGTGGGCGTCATGGAGGAGAGGGGCGTCTTGCGTGGCGCTATGGCGTTGGCCGCGCTGCCGACGATGCCAAACATGTTCGGACTGCCGGGTTTGACCGAGAAATCGTCCATCTCGTCATTGAGCAGGACGCCGGTGCCCGGCGCCATCACGCGGGCACCGAACCAGCCATTGAGTGTGTAGGTGGTGGAGATGGCAAAGCCGGTCTGGTCCATCACCGAGAACTGGGTCGTTTCTTTTTTCTCGTGATCGGAAGCGGCGGTGGTCTCAGTTGCGCCGGGTGCGGCCACGCCTGCTGTCAGCATGGATGAATCGATGGCCCGTTCAACGGGAATGGCCTTGCGGATCTGCGCCGCGTAGTCCGCGTCGAGCAGATGCGCGATGGGGTTGGCCACGAATGCCGGATCCCCCAGATCGCGTCGGTCGGAATAGGCGTGACGCATCGCCTCGATTTCCTGATGCAGGGCGATGGCACTGTGCAGACCTTCGCTCTTCAGGTCATAGCCCGAGAGAATGTCCAGCATCTCGCAAAGGGCGATGCCGCCGCCGCTGGGTGGTGGTGCGGTGTCGATGCGATAGCCGCGGTAAAAGCAGGTCAGGGGGGCTGAAACAGTAGGGCGGTAGCTGGAAAAATCGGCGGCACTCAGCAGACCGTCGTTCTGTGTGCTGGCCTCCACAATGCGTCGGGAAATCTCGCCACGATAAAAGGTATCCGGGCCTTGGTGGGCGATGAGGGACAGCGAATGGGCCAGATTACGCTGTACAAGCCGGTCGCCCACTTCGAGAGAGGCGCCGTTCGGTCGGGTGAAAATGGGGCGCAGCACCGGATCGGCTTTGAACTCGGTATCCGCGGTCCGTAGGAGTGCGACGTCGCCTTCTTCCAGACGGAAACCTTCGCGGGCAAGGCGGATGGCCGGTTCCATCACTTTCTGACGTGAGAGTTTTCCCCATCGTGCGTGAACATAATCCAGTCCGGCCACTGTTCCCGGAACCGCCACCGCTTTCCAGCCCAGCACGGATTCACCGGGGCGGACATGGCCTTGCGCGTCCTGAAACATGGTGGGTGTGGCGGCGAGTGGCGCCCGCTCGCGGAAATTAATGAAAAGGGGATCTTCATGCGGGGGGCGCAGGACCATGAAGCCGCCGCCGCCGATATTGCCTGCCGCCGGATAGACCACGGCCAGTGCATATCCCATGGCCACAGCAGCGTCGGCGGCGTTGCCTCCGTTGGCGAGGATGCGTGCGCCCACTTCCGAGGCGAGATGTTGCGCGGACACGACCATTCCATGCGCACCGTACGCCGGGCCGACTGTCGGTGTCGTCGTGCGTGTAGCTTCATAAGCGAGAGGATCGGGCGCGCCTGCCACCGGAGCCTGCGCCGCGTAACCGGTGGTTACGGAGGCGCAAGCCAAAACCCCGACACCCAACCATGAAGCCACTACTCGCAGAAGCGGACGATTTGTGAGGAGGGTGGGGGCCGGCAGGCTCATGACGTCAATCCTTGTAAGGCGGTCGGGTGTAGCCTTTCGGGGAGAGGGTGAAGATTTCGCAGCCGTCTTTCGTCACACCGATCATGTGCTCGAACTGGGCCGAGAGCGTCCGATCGCGGGTAACGGCTGTCCAGCCATCATCGAGAATTTTCACATCCGGCTTGCCGATGTTGAGCATCGGCTCGATGGTGAAAACCATTCCGGCTTCCAGCTTCAGTCCTTCGCCCGGACGACCGTAATGCAGCACGTTGGGAGCCGCGTGAAAGGTGCGCCCGATACCGTGTCCGCAGAAATCCCGCACTACGCCGAAGCGGTTCTTTTCCGCCAGTGTCTGGATGGCATAACCGATATCGCCCAGCGTTGCGCCGGGACGCACGGCGGCAATGCCGGCCATCGTGGCGTCATAAGTCACATCGATCAGCTTCTGCGCTTTGATGGGCGTTTTGCCGACCGTGTACATCCGGCTGCTGTCGCCGTACCAGCCATCGAGGATGGATGTGACATCGATATTGAGGATGTCGCCGTCCACGAGTTTGCGGTCACCCGGAATGCCATGACAGACAACATGGTTGATGGAGATGCAGCACGATTTGGGATAGCCGCGATAATTCAGCGTGGCCGGTGTGGCGCCGTTTTTCAGCGTGAAATCGTGGATGAGGGTGTTCAGTTCCTCGGTCGTGACACCGATGCGGACATGATCGGTGATCATGTCCAGTGTTTCGGCGGCCAGCTTGCCTGCGGCCCGCAATCCGGCGAAATCCGCCTCATCATGCAGGATGATCTCGCGGCGTGACGGCTTGCCCTCCATGGTGCTCCCCCAAGGTTTGAAAAGACGGGCGGACCATGCCCCCTTTGAAGAGCAGGTGCAACACGCGAAGTGAGGCCTTTCAGAGAGCGGCTGGCGGCAGGTCGTTCACAGACGCCTGTGTACGCTGGCTGGTGTCTTCATCGGGCTGGAATGCCAAGCCCGGTCCCGGTGTGCGGCGTAATCCTTCATCGCACAGCACGGCAAGAAAGGTGATGGCGGCCAGAGCGCAGGTTCCGGCAAGCGGATCTTCGTCTCTTAGCGCCGTGGCGACCTGACTGCCGATCCCGAAACCTCCGTCAAACGTGCGCTCGCCCCATACCGTCACGGCCGCCGCGATGGAGGCGTTCCACATCCAGAAGGAGGCCCGACGGCACCCCACGATCCATGCCGGACGAAGACCCGGCAGGATGATCCGCATCCATCTCAGACGGGGAGGAATACGATAGACCCGCATGACATCGAGAAAAGAGCGAGGAAACAGGCGTGCGCTCTCGCTCAGTCGGAGAAGCAGGATCGATGGAAAGCCGAAGAACAGGAACGGGACAAGGGCGGAGAATGGACCTGCGGCCGTCATGATGGGAGGAAACAGCAGAAAGACGGGAAAGAGGATAAGAAAGCGCGCGGCGGCCAGAAGGGGCGTCGCGATTTTTTTCGACCGTCCCGCCAGCCAGAAAGAGAGAGGCAGCCAGACCAGCGAGTTCAGGGCGAGCAACGCCGCAAGGGCCACTACACTGGCAAGGCACGCTGTGAGGATGACGCCAATCGTTTTCAGCACGTGAAAAGACGGGCCAATGAACAGCGCGAGAGCCAATCCGCACAGCCCCGCTATCCACGGCACCGATTCCAGCACGGACAGGTTGCGGGAAAGGCTTAGCTTGTGCGCCACCGGACGTGCGCCCAGCGGCAGGGTGCCAGCGGCTTCCATGAGGTGCGTCAGTCCCTCGAAGAGGAGCCGGGTTGGAGCAAAGCGCTTGAGGAGGCGTACAAGGCCCGCTTCGATGCTGCGGCCATGTTCCTCGAAACGGCCAGACCAGCGACGGAAAGGCCGGATCAGCAGGTGGTCGATCAATCCCACAAGCACGGCTGTCAAGCCAATGAGGACACCCAGACGAGCGATGTCCTCATGCTCCATTGCGGCGGCGGCTTGTGCGCCCAGTCCCTGCGCCACCGGGAGCGTATGAAACTCCACCACCATTTCCGCCAGTACAAGTCCGGTCCATGTCTGTGGCATGGCGCGGACGGTGGCGTGCGCAAGGGCCGGCATGACGAAAGGAACATGAAGCCGCCAGAATGAAGGCCACGCGCGCAGTCTGAATCCCTGTGTGACCATCATGAGGGGAATCGGCAGCGTATCGCGTGCGCGCAGCACGGCAGAGGCCACGGGAAAGGAAAGGGCTGCGGCACCTACGCCATCGATGAGCAGTTCGCCCGCCATCCGTGCATCGAAAGGCAGGAGGGACGGTCCAAAGACAAGCGGAACGCCTAGGGCCGCAAGCCCGCAAACCGGCACAAAACTGAGCATGTCGAGCGCACGGAGCGCGGTATGACGGCGGAAAGTGCTGCCTGTGGTGAGAGCAAGGCAGCCGAGCGAGAAGCTAAATGCAAGGATCAGGCAACCGACGATCCGCAGGCCGGTTATGTCGACGGCCTCCAGCATGGCCGGGAGCGAAGGGTCATCCGCGTGGAGGGAGAAGGGATGAGCCGGAAGGGTGTCCATCCGGGCTGCAAAGGCACCGATGGCGATCAGAATCCCAGACAGGCAGGCCGCCATGGCGAGCCGGTCGCGGGTGCGCGGTGGATGTGGAGGTTCAGCTTCGGCGGAATAACCATCGTCGGTCATGCCGGTCGCTGCTTTCGGGCTGTTTCACTCATCTCCTGATGCTCCGTGCGGAGGTGTCCGTTCAGGGCGTTTGTGTGCCGGTGCTGCCAAAGCCGCCTGCGCCGCGCGCTGTCGCGTCGAGATTGTCCGTCTCGTTCCATGTCGCGCGGAAAACGGGGGCGAGCACGCCCTGAGCGATGCGCATGCCGCGCTCCACGGTAAAGCGCTCCTGTCCGGCGTTCATTACGATTACGCCGATCTCGCCGCGATAATCTTCGTCAATGGTGCCGGGGGCGTTGGGCAGGGTGATGCCATGCTTGAGCGCCAGCCCCGAGCGCGGACGCAGTTGCAACTCGAAGCCGGGTGGGAGGGCGATGCACAGCCCCGTCGGGATCAGTGCCCGTCCGCCGGGCAGAATGGTCACGGGTGCGTCCACGGCGGCTACGAAATCCATGCCCGCCGCGCCCGCCGTGGCATAAGTCGGCAGAGGAAGATCGTGGGCATGGGGCAGCCGCTGGACGGCCACGCGGATGTTTTGCGCGCTCATACGAGATGAGGGGCCGGAACGAGGGGAGAGCCGAAAGACGGCATCAGTTCATGTCTCCATCGGCAGAAAGGGCGGGTGCGCCGAAGCGGCGTGCGATGCGGCGCGCCAGCCTGAGGGCAAGATCGGTCTTGGTCATGCGTGGCCAGTGTTCCACGCCATCGGATGTGATGAGAAGTACTGTGTTTTCCGTCCCGCCCATCACGTTCGTGCCGACCGACACGTCATTGGCCACGATCCAGTCGCAGCCCTTGCGTTTGCGTTTGGCGATGGCGTTGGCTTCCACATCGTCCGTCTCGGCGGCGAAACCCACCACAAGAGAAGGTCTGTGCGGGCCGGGCGCGGAGAGAGCCGCGAGAATGTCCGGGTTGGGTACAAGATGCAGAGAAGGCGGCGTGGTGTCCGCGCTTTTCTTGATTTTGGAGGTGACGGCATTCGTCACTCGCCAGTCCGCCACAGCCGCGGCGCAGACGGCAATATCGGCGGGGAGCGCGTCCCTCACGGCCTGCTCCATTTCCAGAGCTGTTTCCACGCGCCGGAGTGTCACGCCCGCGGGAGCCAGCAGATTGGTGGGACCGCTGACAAGTGTGACGCGCGCTCCCAGAGCGGCCAATGCTTCCGCAATGGCGTACCCCTGAAGGCCGGAAGAGCGGTTGCCGAGATAGCGCACCGGGTCGATCGGTTCATGCGTTGGACCGGCCGTGACGAGAGCGTGGCGGCCAAGAAGCGGCTTCCACAGTGTTGTGCCGTCCACCGTCGTCTCTACGGAGGAGCGCACGACGGTCCCGCCGGGAACGATGTCGCAGGACGAGCCGGTTTCTGTTCGGGTACAGGTCATGGTCGAGGACGTGTGTGGTCTTGCTGAACCGGACGTGGGCGATGCGATGTTGAGCCGCGCAAGGATGGCATCGCGCAGCACGGGCGGCTCCGCCAGCCGTCCGAATCCGTATTCCCCGCAGGCCATCACCCCTTCATCCGGTCCGATGAATTCGATTCCTCGCGCTTTCAGCGTGGCCACGTTGGCGCGGGTGGCGGGGTGTTCCCACATGCGCACGTTCATGGCGGGCGCTGCGAGGACAGGCGTGTCGGTGGCCAGCAGGAGAGTGGACGCCAGATCGTTGGCCAGCCCCACTGTCATCTTGGCCAGAAGGTCGGCGGTGGCCGGTGCCACGACCAGAAGATCAGCCGAGCGGGACAGGGCGATATGGCCCATCTCCTGCTCGTCCGTCAGGGAAAACAGCTCCTGATGCACCGGATGACCGCTCAAAGCCTGAAGCGAGAATGGTGTTACGAATTCGGTGCCAGCTTTTGTGAGCACGCAGCGCACATCGACATGGGCTGCCGTGAGCAGTCGCACGAGTTCGAGTATTTTGTAAGCAGCAATGCCGCCGCCGACGATCAGAAGCACGCGCCCACGCAGGGCAGTCATGGTGTCATCCGGTGCGGCAGCGGCCATGGTTCAGAGTCTCCAGCCAGAATGGATGGCCGCGATTCCTCCTGAGAGAGAGGTGTAACGCACTTGCGTGAAGCCAGCCTCGCGGAACATGTCCGCGAGCGTTTCCTGATCGGGGAACATACGGATGCTTTCGGCCAGATACTGGTAGCTCTCACGGTCCTTGGCGACGAGCGTGCCCATGGCGGGCAGAACCTTGAAGGACCATGCGTCATAGATCGGTGCGAGAGCCGCGACCTGCACACGTGAGAATTCGAGGCAGAGGAAGCGTCCACCCGGCTTGAGCACGCGCCTTGCCTCGCGGAGCACAGCCATCTTGTCGGTGCAGTTGCGCAGGCCGAATGAGATGGTCACGCGATCCATACAGCGGTCGGGAAGGGGAATTTGCTCCGCGTCCACCACACAAAAGGACAGGTCCGAGACAAAACCACGAGAGATGGCGCGGTCGCGGCCCACCGAGAGCATGTTGACGTTGATGTCGGTCATGATGGCCGGTCCGCCGCCGCCAGCGAGCCACCCGAAGGTCACGTCACCCGTTCCGCCCGCAAGATCGAGCAGTTTCAGACCAGGCTGGGGGGCGAGTTCGGCATTGAAGATGCGCTTCCAGACACGATGCACACCCAGCGACATCAGGTCGTTCATCACGTCATAGCGATTCGCCACGCTGTCGAACACGGCGCGTACGAGGGGCTTCTTCTCCTCGCGCAGGACGGCGCGGTAGCCGAAATCGGTGGTGTCAGCACCACTCAGGTCGTCCGGTGGGGCGGGGGCATGCAGGTCGGGGGAGGCATTGTCGGTCATGGGCACACTCTATAGCCTCTTTGTCGTCATGCCAGAACTCCCTGAAGTCGAAACTGTGATGCGCGGCATGAAGGCCGCGCTTGAAGGTGACGTGATCGCCGCCGCTTCCGTGCGCCGGCCCGATCTGCGCTGGCCCATGCCTGTCGGTCTTGCCGATCGGCTTGCAGGCAAACGCATCGAGAGTTTTCGCCGGCGTGGAAAATACATTCTGATGCGTCTTTCGGGCGGTCAGTCTGTCCTGCTGCACTTGGGAATGTCAGGCCGCGTCAATCTTGGGGAGGGTGGCTCCGCGGATGATGTGGCGGTGCCGCATGAACATGTGGCGTTCACCACACGAGGCGGGAAGCGCTTTGGACTGGTGGATCCCCGGCGGTTCGGCGCGCTGGATATCGTGCTGACCGCAGGCGAAGACAGTCATTGCCTGCTGGGGAGTATGGGGCCTGAACCGCTGGAGACGGCTTTCACGGGCGCCTTTCTCGCATCGGCGCTGGCGGGGCGCAGGACACCGATTAAGATGGCGTTGCTGGATCAGCGCATCGTGGCGGGCCTAGGTAATATATATGTGTGCGAAGCGCTCTACCGTGCGCGTATCCATCCTGCGACCTCCAGCGCTCTGCTGGACCGCGCAGCCTGCGACCGGCTTGTGGCGGCAGTTCGCGCTGTGCTGGAGGAGGCCATTGCGGCCGGCGGTTCGAGTCTGCGTGACTATGTTCAGCCGGATGGCGAGTTGGGTTATTTTCAGCACGCATGGCGGGTTTATGGGCGTGAGGGGCAGCCCTGCCCTGACTGCGGGGTGGAGGCAGATAAGCCCGTTTGTCCCGGAATCCGGCGCATCACGCAGTCGGGCCGCTCCACTTTCTTCTGTCCGCGTCTTCAGGTGGAATCCGTGAATAAAGATGCGGCTTCTGCGGGAAAGACCGGTCGGAAGGCCGTCAAGGTGAAGTCTGCTTGACGTGTGGGTGGCGTGTGGCTTAGAGAGGCCACCTCATTTGGCGGGTGCGGCTGTGCATCCCCACTCACATTGACCTTCTTGCTGGATCAGACACAGAAACATGGCGAACATCGCATCTGCCCGTAAGCGCATCCGTCAGACGGAGCGTCGTACTGCTCGCAACACGGCACGTAAGTCCCGCGTGCGCACCTTCATCAAGAAGGTCGAGACCGCCATTGCGAGCGGCAACAAGGACGAGGCGAATGCGGCCCTGAAGCTGGCTCAGCCGGAAATCCAGCGTGCAGCCACCAAGGGCGTGATGCACAGCAACACGGTCGCTCGTAAGATTTCCCGTCTGTCGGCTCGCATCAAGGCGCTTGCGGCGGCCTGAGGGTCGTCCGTATACGGTCCAGAAGGTAGAACTGGTGAATGCCCGTGTCTCCCTACGGAGAGCGGGCATTTGCATGTTCACAGAGTGGGGGAGGCGCCTCTCTCGACGTGTCTGTGTTCAGGGAAAATCGTTGAGTTCCCCTGCTGGTCCCACTAGCGTGGGCTGCCACCGTTCCTGACGACTCCTTTGCGCGTTTTCGCGGCAGTCAGGCGTGTTCCGCCCAAAGCCTCGGGGCGGCAAGTGGCTGCGTTGGAATGAGGTGAGGGCGTTTGGGTGCCGTAATGCGGCGTTCGGGCGTGTGTTTATGGAACTGGATGTTCCTGATTCATGCGGGAGGCGCGCTGCGCTTCCATGGGCATGAAGATGGGAGCGCGAATCTGCAGGAAATCGATGCCGGTGCCACCTTCCTCCGAAATGTCAGCAGGTTCTGCCCGCGCCGCAGCTGAACCGATTGCCCCGGTTTCATCTGGCGGCAACGGTCTGCTTGCGGATGCCTGGGCGCGCATTGCCGAGCGGATGCGGACAGAGGTGGGTGACGTTGAGTATCGCACCTGGCTCCAGCAGATCGTTCTTGGGCCCGTTGAAGAAGATGAGGTGACGCTGCTGCTTCCCACGCGCTTTCTGCGCGACTGGGTGCGTACGCAGTATGGCGATCGACTCAACACATTGTGGAACCAGGAAATCCCGGCCATTCGTCGCGTGGAACTTCAGGTCATGCGACCGGGAGAAAGACCGGCAGCGCCGGTTAACGCTGAACCTTCAGAGAGTGCTCCTGTGCCGGAGCCGGTCGCGGCACCCGTATCCGATCGTGCCAGCGACATGCGTTCCGATCTGGCGGTGCCGCTGGACCCGCGCTTTACCTTTGACACCTTCGTTGTCGGCAAGCCCAATGAATTTGCCTATGCCTGCGCACGGCGTGTGGCTGAGAAACCGTCCAGCGTCGGATTCAATCCGCTGTTCCTCTACGGTGGCGTCGGGCTGGGCAAGACGCATCTGATGCACGCGATCGGCGCGGAACTGATGCGCAATGGGGGCATTTCGGTGGCCTACATGTCCGCCGAGAAGTTCATGTACCGCTTCATCGCCGCCATCCGTTCTCAGTCCACAGTGGAGTTCAAAGACCATCTGCGTTCCGTGGATGTCCTGATGATCGACGATCTTCAGTTTCTCATTGGTAAAGACAACACGCAGGAAGAGTTTTTCCACACGTTCAATGCCCTTGTGGACGCGGGGCGTCAGATCGTGGTGTCGGCTGACAAGTCGCCTTCCGATCTCTCGGGGCTTGAAGATCGTCTACGCACCCGCCTTGGTTGCGGCATGGTGGCCGATATTCACGCCACGACATTCGAGCTGCGTATCTCCATTCTGGAAGCGAAGGCCACGGCGTCGGGCGTGCACGTGCCGGGAAAGGTGCTGGAGTTCCTCGCTCACAAGATCACTTCCAATGTTCGTGAACTGGAGGGGGCGCTCAACCGCCTGATCGCGCACGCTAATCTGTTCGGACGCCCCATCACGCTGGAGTCCACGCAGGACGTTCTCCACGACATTCTCAAGGCGCATGACCGGCGCGTGACGATTGAGGAAATCCAGCGCAAGGTTGCCGAACACTGGAACATCCGTCTGACGGATATGTCTTCGGCCCGCCGCGCTCGTGCCGTGGCCCGGCCCCGGCAGGTCGCGATGTATCTGGCCAAGCAGTTGACCAGCCGCTCCCTTCCCGAGATCGGACGCAAATTCGGCAACCGCGACCACACCACCGTCATGCACGCCGTCTCGCGTGTGCAGGAACTGATGGAGCGGGACGGGGCTTTCGCCGAGGATGTGGAGCTTCTGCGTCGGATGCTGGAAAGCTGAGGAAAACGGGCGAAATCATGGTGCGGCCCTTGTCGCGCGACTCCCGCTTCCCTAAACTGCATCACCCGATTTCAGGGGCGCATATGGCGTCCACACGGTGCGCAGAATGCACCCCACGAAGGAACAGGTGTCGATGAAGTTCACGGCCGATCGCGCCACGCTGCTCAAGGCTCTCGCGCACATTCAGAGCGTTGCCGAGAAGCGGAACACCATCCCCATCCTCGCCAATGTGCTCATCGACACGAGCAACGGTCGTCTGTCGCTCACGGCCACCGACATGGAAATCGCCATTGTCGAGGAAGTGCCCGCTACGATCGACACACCGGGCGCCGCCACGGCACCTGCAGCCGTGCTCTATGAAATCGTGCGCAAGCTGCCCGACGGGGTGGAAGTGGAGCTGAGCCATCCGGGGGCTGATGCACAGCTCGATCTCAGGGCTGGACGTTACACGACGCGACTGAACGCGCTTTCAGTGGATGATTTTCCTTCGATGATTGCGGGCGATCTGCCACATCAGTTCCGCCTCAACAGCGCTGTGCTGAAATCGCTGATCGACCGCTCGCGCTTTGCCATCTCCACGGAAGAGACGCGCTACTACCTCAACGGCATTTACATGCATGTTGCGGAAGGTGATGCTGGCGGCCTGCTGCGCGCGGTTGCGACCGATGGTCATCGCCTTGCGCGCGTGGAAACCGAATTGCCGGCGGGTGCTGCGGGGATGCCGGGTGTGATCATCCCGCGCAAGACCGTAGGCGAGGTGCGCAAGCTGCTCGATGAGGCGCCTGAAGAAGTGGAGGTGGCCGTATCGGACACACGCATCCAGTTTACGGTCGGGTCCATCACGCTCACGTCCAAGCTGATCGACGGCACATTCCCTGAATACCAGCGCGTCATCCCGGCAGGAAACGATCGCACCCTGCGCGTCGGCAAGAAGGATTTCTCCGATGCCGTGGCACGTGTGGCGGCCATCAGTCAGGAGCGCTCGCGTCCGGTCAAACTGGCCCTTTCCCGTGACCTCCTCGTGCTGTCGGCCTCCAGTTCGGATCAGGGGACCGCGAAAGAAGAACTCGACGATAACCGCGTGACCTATGACGGTGATGACATGGAGATCGGCTTTCAGGCGCGTTATCTTAACGACATCACCGATCAGGTCGCCAAGGAAGTGGAGTTCGTCTTTGCCGACAGTTCCGCACCCACCATTGTGCGGGACGTGGACAGCCCGTCTGCGCTCTATGTTCTGATGCCGATGCGCGTCTGAGATCGCGCAGGCCGGGGCGGTTGTCCCGGCCCTCATGATGACGCGACTTCAGCGCCTCGTTCTTACGGATTTTCGCAACTACACCCGTTTGGTGTGGGAGCCTTCGCGTTCACCCATTGTCATCACCGGCGACAATGGCAGCGGCAAGACCAACCTTCTTGAGGGATTGTCTCTTCTCGTGCCCGGTCGTGGGTTGCGGGGGGCGCGGAATGCCGATCTTCCCCTGCATGCACCGGATGGGACGCCTGCAAGTGCGGGCGGTTGGGGCGTTACCGCAAAATTCAGCGACACGAATGGTTCTTTCGAAGTGGCCACCGGTATGGAAGCGGGACGCGATGGCGGCGCGCGGCGGTTCCTGCTTGACGGGGTTGCCCTGCGCGGACGCGGAGCGATAGCGGAGTATCTTTCGGCCGTATGGCTCACGCCCCAGATGGACCGGTTGTTCGGAGAAAGCACGAGCGGTCGGCGGCGATTCCTCGATCGACTGGTGGTCTCGATGACGCCGCATCACGCGCGCGAGCTTGCCGCCTGCGAACGCGCCACGGCCCAGCGGAACAAGATGCTGGGTGTGGGGCAGGTGGATGACATATGGCTGGCGGCCATCGAAGACGCGATGGCCCGGCACGGTGTCGCGGTGGTGGCGGCACGGCGCGATCTGGTGGCGCAGCTCAACAGGACGGGCGCGGATCCGCGTGGAGCGTTTCCATCCGCTGAACTCTCGCTGGTCTGCGCCATCGCGCAACGGCTGGAGGAAGAGCCAGCTCTTGCAGTGGAAGACTGGCTGCGTCAGCAGTTGCGCGCGAACCGGGCGCTGGACCGTGCACGTGGGCTGGCGACGCTGGGCGCCAATCGCACCGATTTTGCCCTGCATGACTGTGAGACAGGTCGCAACGCGGCGGAAGCGAGCACGGGACAACAGAAAACCCTGCTGATCGGGATCATTCTTGCGCATGCTCGGCTTATGGGGGCGGGCGGGCATGTGCCGCCTATGCTGTTGCTGGATGAACCGCTGGTGCATCTGGATACGCGCCGTCGTGAAGCGTTGCTGGAAACATTGCTCGATTTCTCAACACCCGTATTGCTCACAGGTACGGATCGTGAGCCGTTTGCACCTTTGGAGAACCGGGCGGCTTTCGTGCATCTGGAAGATGGACGGCTTAAGGAAGAGTGATGTCGCGCGTAACGAGAGCGAAAGTTCCGTTTCATCCGGCAACTATGGGCTGTGTCTGCTGGTCCGCAGCCTTCCGAGCGGCTATAAGAAAACTCACACACTAGCTCGAACGACTGGAGCACTCCGCGCATCATGACCGATTCCGCCACGCCTGAGATTTCCGCTGAAAACGACGAGTACGGCGCGTCCTCCATTTCGGTGCTCAAAGGGCTGGATGCGGTGCGCAAGCGGCCGGGCATGTATATCGGTGACACCGATGATGGCTCGGGTCTGCATCATATGGCGTTCGAGATCATCGACAATGCGGTGGACGAGGCGCAAGCCGGCTTTGCCAATCATTGCGAGGTGACGCTCAACGCCGATGGCAGCGTGACGGTGCGTGACAATGGACGCGGCATTCCCACCGATATGCATGAAGAAGAAGGGATCAGCGCCGCCGAGGTGGTGCTGACAAAACTTCACGCAGGCGGCAAGTTCAATCAGAATTCCTACAAAGTTTCCGGTGGCCTGCACGGCGTGGGCGCGGCTGTGGTGAACGCGCTGTCGGAGTGGATGGAAGTCCGCATCTGGCGCAATGGCCTTGAGCATGTGATCCGCTTTGCGCATGGCGAGCGCACCGAAGAGCTAAAGGTGGTGGGGCCGTCCGATGCCGAACGCGGCACACAGGTCACGTTCCTGCCGAGCGGCGCTACGTTCGCGAAGACGGTCTTCGAATTTCCCATTCTGGAACGCCGTCTGAGGGAACTGGCTTTTCTCAATTCCGGCATGAAGATCACGTTGCGCGATGCCCGCACCGATCCAATGCGCGAAGAGGTGTTCCACTATGACGGAGGCCTGATCGCTTTTGTGGAATGGTTGGATCGTTCGCGCACGCCCATCATTGTGCCGCCGATTTCAGGCAGCCTTGAAAACCCCGATAATGGTATCAAGGTCGAGTTCGCGCTGACGTGGAACGACAGCTACCACGAGACGATGCTGTGCTTCACCAACAACATCCCGCAGCGCGATGGCGGATCGCATCTGGCCGGATTCCGTCAGGCTCTGACACGCATTGTCGGAAAATACGCCGAGGGCATTGCCAAGAAAGACGCAGGCACGCTCACGGGCGAAGACATGCGTGAGGGGCTGACGGCAGTGCTTTCGGTGAAAGTGCCGGACCCGAAGTTCTCGTCGCAGACTAAGGACAAGCTCGTCTCCTCCGAAGTGCAGCCGGTGGTGCATACGGCTGCGGCCGATATGATCGGTCACTGGTTCGAGACGCATCCGAAAGAGGCGAAGCTTGTCGTCGCCAAGGTGCTCGATGCCGCGTCTGCCCGTGAGGCGGCACGTCGTGCGCGTGAACTGACCCGTCGTAAAGGCGTGCTCGACATTTCCTCGCTGCCGGGCAAGCTGGCGGACTGTCAGGAGCGCGATGCGTCCAAAGCCGAACTGTTCCTCGTTGAGGGTGACTCCGCAGGCGGCACGGCCAAGCAGGGGCGGGATCGTCGTTTTCAGGCGATCCTGCCGCTGAAGGGCAAGATCCTGAATGTGGAGCGCGCGCGTTTCGACCGGATGCTCGGTTCGGCGGAAATTGGCACGCTGATTACGGCGCTCGGCACCGGCATTGGACGCGGGGAACCGGAGCAGGGCGGCTTCAATATTGAAAAGCTGCGCTACCACCGTATCGTTATCATGACCGATGCCGACGTGGATGGCTCGCATATTCGCACATTGCTGCTGACGTTTTTCTTCCGCCAGATGCCAGAACTGATTGAGCGCGGGCATCTCTACATCGCCCAGCCGCCGCTCTACCGCGCCAAGCGTGGCAATGAAGAGCGGTATCTCAAGGACGATGCGGCGCTTGAGCAGTATCTGCTCGACAAGGCGCTCTCAAACGCCACGTTCACGCTTGGCAACGGCCGGACGCCGGAAGGCGAACAACTCGAGGCCGAGGTCAACTTTATGCGGGAGGCCGCGCGGGTCATAGGCCGTCTGTCGGTCCGCACACCATCGTGGATCATTGAACAGGCAGCCATTGCCGGTGTGTTCGATGCCGACCGTGGCGCGGCGCTGGCGCGTGTGCCGGAACTGCAAAAGCGTCTGGATGAGGCGTCTCCTGTAGCAGAACGGGGCTGGAAGGTGTCGCTCAGCGAGACAGGGCTGGAAATGGCCCGCAATGTGCGTGGTGTGGGCGAAGTGTGGCGCGTGGAGGCTTCATCGCTGAACAGCGCGGACGCACGCTGGCTGGCGGCCAATACCGAACGTCTGATGGACGAATATGCCAAGGACGCCGTGTTGAAGCTGGACGGTGGCACCGAGATCGCAGTGGCGGGACCAGCTTCCGCCTTCACACGCCTTCTGGCGCAGGGACGCAAGGGGCTTGCGATCAATCGCTTCAAAGGTCTGGGCGAGATGAATGACGAGCAGTTGTGGGACACGACGCTCGACCCCGCCACACGCACGCTGCTGCGTGTTCGTGTGTCTGACATGGAAGAAGCTGGCGAAGTGTTTTCCACCCTCATGGGAGACGTGGTGGAGCCACGCCGTGACTTTATCGTGGGGAATGCGCTCAAGGTCGCCAATCTCGACGTCTGAGGATCATGTCTTCCGCCGTATCTTTTCAGGTGCGGCGGGAGGCGGCCTGCCTATAGCCGGAGTGTCTTCGTGATCGTTCTGGATCACCCGTATTTCTGCGACATGCCGGACAGTGTGCGTTACATGCGCCCCGAGACATTCCCTCGGCCGTTTATCGAGAAGGGAATTGTCTTTGTCCTGCCGGACAAGTTGAAGAATTTTCGGAAAAATCTTTTTCATGTCCGCAGGCGCGACGACGACAGTGCGGCAACCTATGTGCCGCTGTTTCGTGCGAAATGTATTCTGGAGAGCGATCCGCAACCGCCGGGTTTACTCGGACCCTACGATGTATATCCGTTCTATACGAAAGTAGCGCGGAACCGGCGGCATTATCTTGATTACTACATGCTGTTTCTGTTCAGCGGCCAGCCTGAGTTTGCACGGTTTCGGGCGTTGACGGAATGAGCTGCGTTTTGTGGCTGCGTCCGCTCATGAGCGAGGCGATTGCTATTGGTCGTGAGTGCACCTGAAAATCCGCATTGCGCAGTACATGGGGCGCGCTATCAGGAGGTTGTGAGGTTTAAACACTTCGTATCTGCACAAAAGTGCAACCTTATCGAAAATATATTCGTAGAATCGAAAGAATGCAGAGATGTTACCATGAGATAAGATCTCTTCATTCATATGCTGATGGTAGAGAGTGATGTTGTGGCGATATTATTTTTATATTAAAAATTCATTCTAACATCTCTATTTATACTTTAAATCGTTTTTGTTGTATTTCGTAAAATTATGTTTATTTGCATTGTGTGTTGGATTGGTGTGATATCCCATTGATATATAACATATATTTGGTTTTCGTGTGAATATTTACGGAAAGCATTAATAGTTTGGAGAGTGTTTGTCGAAAATATGAAAATCCCGCAGTGGCCGACGTTCTGTGGTTTCCTTGAAAAGTTGCGGGATTGATCGGAGATGTATGATGGATATTGATTTTTCAGGCGCAATAGCCTCGCTGGAGCTATCTATCGATTTAGGCCAAATCAAGCCGGAAGTCAGCCTGTCGGCAACGACGAGTGAGTCAGTAAAATCGGAATCTGGCGCTGGTGCATCAACGATACTTGACCTGTCATCAAAGGCAGCATCAGCTATATATAAGTCTGGTCCAGTCGTTCTTATTCCAAAAGGCAACAAATATATTCCTGAACCAGCAGGAACAATTATTAATGGAATACCTGCGCCCCAGATTAAAGGCGCTATTACCTTGAAGGACGGCTTTCAGTACGATGTCACATCATCGTCTGTCTCGCTTTATACAGCGGCCGGAACCTCCGTTAATAGCAGTCAGACACCGTTGTCTGTGTCACTTGGAATGGATCGAGAATCAGAAGCGGCAAACAGTAAGGAGGCGTTGATTGCAAAACTGTTTTCGAACACAACGGAGGACAAAAAGAATGTCTCTTCGTATCGGACATCAGCTTGAGAGATACTCTTTTGAGAACTCAAGGCAATACTGTTTCAGTAGAAAATACTGCGTTGCTTTTTCTAAGAGGAGAGCAATCTGAGGACTAAGTTTTTGATAAACTTATTTGGAATGGTGCCCAAGACCGGGATCGAACCAGTGACACTGCGATTTTCAGTCGCATGCTCTACCAACTGAGCTACTTGGGCACCGTGCTGAAGGGGACGTATCCCCGTCAGGCATGAAAAGGCGTTTAACCCGACAGACGGCGAAGATCAAGACAGCAGATCGTCATCTTTGCGAGATTTTTCGTCCTCTTTGTCAGCAATCGGTTCCGGCACGCGGTAATCGCCAGAAAACCAGCGTCCCAGATCCACGTCGGCGCAGCGTCGTGAGCAGAAAGGGCGAAAAGCGGGCGCGCTCGGCTTGCCGCAGATGGGGCAACGGGTCTGTTCAGTCACGTGCGGATCGTCCCTCGACAAGGTTCCATGACAACGGTGGCAGCGAAGGATCGCTGATGATCGTTAGCGGATGTTCACACCATACAGTGACGTCGTTCACCGCCAGCGGATCCTCTTCCAGCGCTCGAGCAAGTGTTGTGCCGGCTTTCAGAACGGGGCGCAGCCCGGATTGACCCGCGCAGTGTGCAGCGACTTCCCGCAGGGCAGCCAAAGCGCGTCCGTGCGGGCTGGCCAGCTCTTCGTGCAGAGGCGCGTGAGTGCGAGCACGCACGATTTCAATCAGACCAAGCGCCGTGATGCCGAGGCATCGCGCACGAAGAGGGTCGGCTTCCAGCGCTTTGTCCACGCAATCGCGGAGCGCCTGTCGTTTGCGGGTGGACAGACCGGCCGGGTCGATCAGGATCGCGCCCGAAAGATTGCGCAGAACAATCTGGCGCACGATCGCAGGCAGGGCGTCGCGGTTGAGAGCGAACTGCGCCGTCTGCTTCGGGAGCGAGGCGTTCGCTGCCGTGCCGCTGTCCATGTCGATGGCCACCAGCGCTGGCGTGGGCGTGATGGTGGCCGCCATGCCGCCGGGCAGGGAGACATCGGGAACGCTCAGGGCATCTACGGCGTCCGCAATGTCCTCATCCCATGTTTGCGGGACGATGCGGACACGTTCCCGTAAGCGGCTTGGTACACGGGCAGCAAAAGTCGGCGTGTCGATCAGGATGTCACCCGTCCAGCGCTGTGCCATTTCTTCCAGAGCCGAAGGACCGGGTTTCAGAAGTCCCGGAGAGGCCGCAGGCATCTCGCGGGCAAGACTCAGGCGTGGCCCTTTGTTCCCCATGGGCGCGCGAGTCACGCGCACGGTGATGGCTTCGCCTTCGCACAGTGGAGGGTGATGTTCTTTCAGGGACAGGAAGCCATCGCTGCCAAAACCGGGGAGCGCGATGAATGCGCCGCCAAGAGTGGGCGCCAGTTTGCCGACGCGGCCTCGGAAAACGGCGCCCAGCAGATCCGGTTTTCCCGGTATCCACAGACCAAAATCTTTCAGAGTGCCATTTTCGAAAACGGCGATCCGGGCCAGTCCCGGTGAACAGGCCACCCGCAGGGCAGCGTCCGTCACGGCAACCATGCCCCTTTCTGACCGCGCAGAAGCTGAGCTGTCTCAAACAGGGGCAGGCCGATAACGGCTGAGGGGCTGCCGGACACGAAGCGGATGCAGGCGGCGGCCTGTCCCTGCAGCGCGTAGCCGCCCGCCTTGCCTTCCCAATCTCCACCGTCCAGCAAGGCTGTGATCTGGGCATCGGTCAGGCGTGAAAACGCCACAGCGGTCTCGACCACGCGCAGACCGCATCGTCCGTCCGGCCATGCGGCAGAGGGACGAACGGCCACAGCCGTGATGACAGTGTGACGACGACCTGAAAGCAGTCGAAGGCAGCGTTCCGCTGTTGCGCGGTCGGTGGCTTTGGGAAGAATGCGTCGCCCGAGCGCCACAACGGTATCGGCCCCGAGAATGAGAGCGGGATCGGATGTGCGCGTGGCGACGATCTCGGCCTTGGCGCAAGCGAGACGCTCGGCGTAGGGACGCGGCAATTCACGCGGCGCGGGCGTTTCATCGAGGTCGGGCGCGTCGATGCGGTCAGGCGTCAGTCCGATCTGGGCAAGCAGAGCCAGACGGCGGGGAGACGCGGAGGCGAGCACGAGCGCAGGGCGCACGCGACTCGACTCTGTCTCCGGGTGAGCGGGTGTTCCCGTCACGCAGGCTTACTTGAAGCGGAAGGTGATGCGACCCTTCGTCAGGTCATAAGGCGTCATCTCTACGCTCACACGGTCACCGGCCAGCACGCGGATGCGGTTCTTGCGCATCTTTCCGCTCGTGTGGGCAAGGATCATGTGCTCGTTGTCGAGCTTGACGCGGAACATGGCGTTGGGCAGCAGCTCCGTGACGGTTCCGCTGAACTCGATCATGTCCTCTTTAGACATTCTGGCTTCCACTCATTCTGTGTTTCCTGTCCCATCTGGGGAAATGCAAGGTCGGGGTTATGGCCGCGGCACGGGGCCGCGGTCAAGTTTAGGTTGCGCGGCCGCGCCTCAGCGTTTGTCCAGCCGGGCCGAAATGCTGAGCGCGTGGGCTTCCAGCCCTTCGGCCTGAGCGAGTGTGACGCCTGCGGGACCGATGCGTTCCAGCGCAGTTTTATCGGCGGCGATGAACGTCGTACGTTTGAGAAAATCATAGACAGACAGACCGGAGGCGAACCGCGCCGTGCGCGATGTCGGCAGCACATGGTTCGGACCGCCGATGTAGTCTCCCACGGCTTCGGGGCAGAACCGTCCGAGGAAGGCCGCGCCTGCGTGTTTTGTCTTGGCAAAGAGGGCGCGTGGGTCGTCCACCATCAGTTCCAGATGTTCCGGGGCAATACGGTCCACCAGACGCGCCGCCTCGTCCCAGTTGGGAACGAGGATGATCGCACCGAAATCACGCCAGCTTGCTGAGGCAATGACCCGGCGTGTCAGCATTTCCAGTTCGCGGGCAACGGCTTCGGCCACACGATCGGCGAAGGAGGCGTCATTGGTGATGAGGATGGCCTGCGCCAGTTCATCGTGCTCGGCCTGTGCAAGCAGATCGAGGGCCACGAGTCGCGGATCATTGTTGGCGTCGGCCACCACCACCACTTCGGACGGCCCTGCGATGCTGTCGATCCCCACGCGACCGAATACCTGCCGCTTGGCTTCCGCCACATAGGCGTTGCCGGGACCGACGATGCGGTCCACCGGACGGATTGTTTTCGTGCCATAGGCCATAGCACCTACGGCCTGCGCGCCGCCGATACGGTATATTTCGGTCACACCTGAACGGCGGGCGGCCGCAAGCACCAGCGGGTTGAGGATGCCATCGGGGGTCGGCACGCACATGGCCAGCCGCTCCACGCCTGCGACATGGGCGGGAATGGCGTTCATCAGCACCGAGGAGGGGTAAGCCGCCTTGCCGCCCGGCACGTACAGCCCCACGGCGTCGAGAGAGGTCCAGCGTTGACCGAGCGTCACGCCGTCTGCGTCGGTGAATTCCATGTCCGTGGGGAGCTGGGCGCGATGAAAGGCCTCGATGCGGGTGGCCGCGACTTCCAGCGCATCGATCTGATCGCGGGGCACCTGTGCAATGGCGGCGTCCACTTCGGCGGACGGGATGGCAAGCCGGTCAGGTGTCAGTTCCATGCGGTCGAAGCGGGCGGTGAACTCGCAGATGGCTTCATCGCCCCGCGTACGCACGGCTTCAAGAATGGCGGCGACCGGGGCGTCCACCCGTCCGCTTTCGGTCTCGCGGTCCGCGAGCAGGGCGGTAAAGCTGGCCTCGAACTCCGGCGTGCGGCTGTCCAGACGTTTCATGGCTGTTCTCTCTGGTCTGGCATCCGTGTTCGGCATTGCTTCACGGATGCGGGCATTCAGGCAGCGACGGGCAGGAGAGCGTCGCGGAAGCGGGCGATAAGGGCGGCGATTTCTTTCGGGCGCGTCTTCAGCGCGGTGCGGTTGACCACTAGTCGGCTCGTGATCTGCATGATGGTTTCCACTTCGTGCAGGCCATTGGCGCGCAGGGTAGAGCCGGTGTCCACCAGATCCACGATCAGGCGCGAAAGGCCGAGCATTGGGGCCAGTTCCATCGCGCCATGCAGATGCACGATATCGGCGTTGATGCCGCGCTCTGCGAAGTGACGACGGGTGATGTTGGGATATTTGGTGGCAACGCGGATGCAGGAGTGACGGCTCCAGTCGTGGGCGTCGTCATCGCCATCAGGGCTTGCGACCGAAACGCGGCAACCGCCGATTCCGAGATCAAGCGGGGCATAAAGCTCGGGGTAATCGAACTCCATCATAACATCTGCGCCGCAAATGCCGAGCTGCGCTCCACCCTGCGCCACGAAAGTGGCCACGTCGAACGAGCGCACGCGCACGACGTCGAGATCGGGGTTGTTGGTGTCGAAGCGCAGACGGCGGCTGCTTTCGTCGAGGCAGTCGGAGGACGGCACGATTCCCGCGCGCGCCAGAAGTGGTTTCGCGCTCTTGAGAATACGGCCCTTGGGCAGGGCAAGAATCAGCTTGCCATCCGCCGCTCCGCCGTGATGCGGGGTTCCGGCACAGACGGGGGAGGGTGCTACAGGGGCCGGGTTCCGCTCGACAGTCATCCAACACTCCGGGGCGGTCGGGACGTGGGAATCAGGGGTCCGCGACGGCTTCATGATGTTCGCTGCCGCCTTACCATACTGCGCAAGGAGCGCCAAAACGGTGTGGTCGGTGGGCAGGCGGCACGCGGCGGCGTAGGGTGCGCGCAAACGCGAGAGACTGAAGCGAGGGCGCCATGGCGCGAGTAAAATGCGTGATGATGCAGCGTGACGAGACGCTGCTGCTGGAGCCGTGGTTCCGCCATTACGGGCATCTGTTCGGTTTTGAAAACCTCGTGGTTCTGGATAATGGCTCCGTCGAGCCGGACGTGCTTACCACGCTCGATCGCTACGCCCGGGCGGGCGCGCAGGTTGTGCGGGGTCTTGGCCGCACCATGGATTTTGAGGCCAAGGGCCAGTACGTCCGCCAGATCATCGAACACTGGGACACGGCGGAGGATTATGACTTCGCCCTTCCCGTGGATTGTGACGAGTTTCTCGCGACTTACACCGCTGGCGGGTTGAGCTGCGCGCGAGGGGCCATTCACGCGACGCTCGATGCATTGATCGGGGAACAGCGCGCCATGCAGATCCGCTTCAACCCGGCGAACGTGCCGGGCGTGGCGGGTGGATTTCTTCCGATGGATTTCCCCAAGAAGTTCGTTGCGCGCGGCACTGTGGGAGAGGTGGATCTGGGCTATCACGCCATCTCGTCGCGCGTGGCGGAAGGCTTCGTGGAGACGACGCTTGCCTATCTTCACATGCACAACAAACCGTTTCCCATGCTTGTGGAACATGCGGCACGCAAACTGCGCGACCGCGTGGACGTCACGGACAAGAAAGCGCTGAAGACTTTCGTGGGTGCGGGGATGCACCTGATCGATTACTTCTTCATGACAGAAGAAGACTATCTCGCGCGTTTCGCCAATGGCGTGTTTCTGCGTTTTCCGGGCGTGGTGAACCATTTCCGGGCTTTGGGAGTGTGCAACGAATTCTTCGGCACGCTAGCCCCTATGGAGCCTGAACGACCGCTCGACCTCGTGGAACTGGTGGAGGTTGTGGACGGTCAGGTCACACGTTCACGCCCATTCGACGCTCAGGCCTATATGGCGTTGCACGCAGACGTGGCGGCCTCAGACATGTCCGCCTTTTACCACTACTGCGCATTCGGGATGCTGGAAGGGCGAGGGATCGGGTGATCGTTGCATCCGGACATTTCTCGTCACCTGGTTTCCTGAAAAGGAGGGTGATTGTCTGCTGCTCGTACGCGCCCTCTTGACCCTCCGCTTGCGTGCGGCATTTTGTGCCATCATGGATATCGCATCTTCCCAGCACGACGTGGTGTCGGCACTTGCCGGTGTGCGGGCTCGCATAGAGCGGGCGGCGCGTGAAGCCGGACGTGATCCGGCGGATGTAACGCTGGTGGCCGTCTCCAAATTCCATCCGCAAAGCGCGGTCGAGGCTGCATTACAAGCGGGCCAGCGCGTCTTTGGCGAGAACCGCGTGCAGGAAGCCACGGCGAAGTTTCCGGCGCTGCGCAAGGCATGGCCCGATCTGAAGCTGCATCTCATCGGTGGTCTCCAGACCAACAAGGCGCGGGAGGCCGTGCGTATCGCGGACATGATCGAGAGCCTCGACCGGCCCTCTCTGTCGGATGCGCTGATGAAGGCAGCCGATCAGGAAGGGCGTCTGCCCGATCTTCTGATCGAGGTGAATACGGGTGACGAGCCGCAGAAATTCGGCGTTCCGCGTGAGGAAGCGGACGCTTTCATCCGGGCGAGCCGGGTGCGCTTCGGCGACAGGCTGCGCGGTCTGATGTGTATCCCGCCCGCAGGCCAAGACCCCATTCCGCATTTTCAGTTTCTACGTCGGCTTGCCGATGAGCACGGGCTTGCCGTGCGTTCCATGGGCATGTCGGCGGATTTTCCACAGGCCATTGCACAGGGTGCAACACTGGTGCGAGTGGGAACGGCCATCTTCGGTGCCCGGCCCGCAGGACTTGCGGCGAACTGACCGGGGCCGGTAAGTCAGCCGGACATTGAGAGACCCGCAGGCACGGTCGGGGCATGTGTGCATACCGTGCGAGGGAGTGTGACTCGGAATATGACTGCAAGCGCGACACCGCCGGACAACCACGCGGTCCCTTCGCCACCTTCGAACGGCCAGGAACCGGCGAAGAAGGCTGGAGCGTGGAGCGCTGAGTTCGGAGCGGACCAGCCGCAACACGCGGCTCCGCCGGTCGGCTTTGCCGCGCTTTTGGGCGTTCTGGGTGTGGTCTATGGCGACATCGGCACCAGTCCGCTCTATGCACTGCGCTCCACGATCGAGATCGTCTCGGGTCATCACGCGGTCCAGAACGCGGAAGTCATGGGCATTGAAAGCCTGATCTTCTGGACCCTGATCGTGGTGGTGACGTTCAAATACGTCCTGCTCGTCATGCGGGCCGATCACAACGGGGAGGGCGGCATTCTCGCGCTGGCGTCATTGGCCCAGCGTGTGACGGCCAATAGCCGTGTGCGGTTGGTGCTCGGCCTGACCGGCATCGCGGGCGCCTGTCTGTTCTTCGGTGACGGTGTGATTACGCCCGCCATTTCGGTGCTGTCGGCCATTGAAGGTGTGGAAATCAGTGTGCCGGGTGCGCGGGACTTCGTGATCCCGATCGCCATCGCCGTGCTGATCGGACTGTTCAGCGTGCAGTGGGTGGGCACAGGCAAGGTCGGTGCCATCTTCGGGCCGGTGATGCTGCTGTGGTTCGGCTCCCTGGGCATGATGGGACTGGTCCAGATCCTCCATCACCCGGGCGTTCTGCTCGCCATTTCGCCGCTTTATGCCATCCTGTTCATCATCCACCATGGAGCGCTGTCCTTTCTGGCGCTCGGTTCCGTGGTGCTGTGCGTCACCGGTGCCGAGGCGCTGTACGCCGACATGGGACATTTCGGGCGCCAGCCCATTCGCTATGCGTGGCTGTTCTTCGTGCTGCCCATGCTGGTGCTGAACTATTTCGGCCAAGGCGCACTGGTGATGTCTCACCCGGATGCTCTGGCCAATCCGTTCTTCATGATGGCCTCGAAGTCGATGCAGATCCCGCTGGTGATTCTCGCGACATTTGCCACCGTGATCGCCAGTCAGGCAGGCATTTCAGGCGGCTTTCAGGTCTGCCGCCAGCTCATCCAGCTTGGCTATCTGCCGCGGATGCGGATCGTGCACACGAACGCGGAAGAAGAGGGGCAGATTTATCTGCCGGGCTTCAACCGCTTTCTCATGGTGGGGTCCATCCTGCTGGTTCTGGCTTTCCGTAGTTCGGATGCCTTGGCAGCGGCCTACGGTATTGCCGTGACGGGCACCTTCCTGTGCACGGATGCGCTGTGCTTCGTCGTGTTCCGGGGCCATTTCAAATGGGCGGCCCGTGCGGTTTATGCGACCTTCGTGCCGCTAGCGCTGGTTGATCTGACGTTCTTTTCCGCCAACGCGCTCAAAATCCCCGATGGTGGCTGGGTGCCGCTGATGCTCGGCTGCGTGCTGACACTGATGATGACGACATGGAAGCGTGGCCGCAGCCTGATCGTGGCCCGTCAGGGGCAGGACAGCCTGCCGATGGGGTCGTTCATTGCGCGTCTGCCGCAGTCGCGCACCATCCGTGTGCCGGGCATGGCTGTTTTTCTCACCGCCACGCCGGATTTCGTGCCGCCGTGCCTGCTGCATAATCTCAAGCACAACAAGATCCTGCACGATCACGTCCTGTTCGTGACGGTGGAAACGCTGGATCAGCCGGAGGCGGATCGTGGGCATCGTGTCGCTGTCGAGGAACTGGCGCATGATATTTATCGCGTGATCCTGCGTTACGGCTTCATGGAAACGCCGAACATCCCGCGCGCGCTGGAAGACCTGAAGGCCAACGGTGTGGACTTCGATCCGTTGCAGGCGTCCTACTTCATCTCGCGTGAACTGCTCACCCGTTCCTCTGTGACCAAGATGTCGCGTTGGAGATTCGCCTTGTTCATGTTCATGGCGCGCAATGCGACCCCGGCTACGGAGTTCTTCCGTATTCCGATGGACCGTGTGGTCGAACTGGGCGTGAAGGTCGCCATCTGACGGCGTGACGCTTTCTCCTGTCGCCCTCAATGCCTCATCGGCGCCATCCCGGCACGGTGAGGCATTCGCGCTCTACATTCACTGGCCGTTCTGTCTGGCCAAGTGCCCTTATTGCGACTTCAACAGCCATGTGCGGGAGCGCATTCCCACCGAGCGGTTTATCGCAGCCCTTCGGCGCGAACTGACGCACGAGGCAGAGCGGCTCGGTCGCCGCCGCCTGACGTCCATTTTTTTCGGGGGCGGCACGCCCTCACTCATGCCGCCCGAAGGAGTGGGTGCGCTAATCGCGGATGCCCGACGGCTTTTCGAGGCAACCGACGACATCGAGATCACGCTGGAGGCCAATCCGACGAGCGTGGAAATCGATCGTTTGCGTGGCTTCCGGGATGCGGGAGTCAATCGCGTCTCTCTGGGTATTCAGTCGCTTCGTGATGATGCGCTGAAGATGCTGGGGCGTGAGCATTCCGCCGCGCAGGCCGTGAGTGCTCTGGAAATGGCCCGCAGGCTTTTCCCCCGCGTGACATTCGATCTGATTTACGCCCGACCCGGTCAGTCACTGGCGGACTGGCGAGTGGAACTGGATCAGGCCCTTACGCTGGTGGCGGATCATGTGTCGCTTTATCAACTCACCATCGAGCCGGGGACACGTTTCGAGGGGTTGGCGCGGCAAGGCAAGATCGTCATGCCCGATGAAGACCACGCTGCAGCTCTCTATGGGGAAACCGGCGATGTCACGGCCCGCCATGGGCTCGCGGCCTATGAGGTGTCCAACTACGCACAGCCGGGCGCGGAAAGTCGGCACAATCTCGCTTACTGGCACTACGACGATTATCTAGGCATCGGTGCGGGTGCTCATGGACGGTTGACGCTGGGGGGAGAGTTGTGGGCCACGCGTCGGCACCGTGCGCCCGAACCATGGGCCGAGCGTGTGGAGGCGACAGGAACAGGGCAGGTGTCAGCGGAAACCCTCAGCCGTGAGGATCGCGCCCGCGAGATGTTGCTGATGGGGCTGCGGCTGGAGAGTGGTGTGGACGCCGCGCATTTTGCCGCTCGTGTAGGACTGCCATTGGAAGCGGCCGTAGATCGGGATGTGCTCGCGGCCTGTCTGGAAGAAGGGTATCTTGCCGCATCACCGGAGGGCGGACTACGCGCCACAACCAGTGGGCGGGTGCGGCTCGAAGCCATTCTGCCGCGTCTGGTGCTGTGAAGGTGGGTGGTGACATCATCAATGAAAGATCAATGATGCACGTCTGCATTGCCTGTCCGCCCGAATGCTTTATCAGGAAAGAGACGCGCTTCACCCGAAGACACGCAGAACGGCTTCTGGGCGTCGTGGGTGCATCTGGCGCGTGCCCCGTTGCAGGAGGACAGTCGTTTAGCCCGTCATGACGTCCGAAGATCCAAAGACCTCCGAACAGCCTGCCTCAACCGCCACATCTCCCGGGCAGATAACATTTCATGCCGTGGCATGGCTGGTGCAGCCCACATCCGGGGAAGGGTGGGTGGATGCGACGGACCCGGAGCGCTACCGTTCGCTGGGCTATGCGATCATGCCACTTGTGCGGGAAGATCAGGCCCTGACTGCCATCAAGGCTGCCGTGGAGGCCGAGCATGAGGTGGGCGTGCAGCGTCATGCCCGCGATCTGGTCGCGCTGGCGTCTGTCGTGCATCGGCTCAAGACGATCCTGAACGAAGGTTATGAGTACGACCGCGAGAAAATCCGCGCGGATCTGGTCGGTTGGGGATACATCGAACCGGATGGAGAGGACGGGGAGAGAGCTGTCGAAACGCCGGAAGGGCACAGACTTGCGGCAGTCATGGAACTGGAATGGCTGAAAGCGTCCGTGGAGCGTAAGACCGATCGCCACTTTCTCCGCGCCATTGCCGCCATGAAAAGCGCCGCAAAGTCAGACTGACACCGAACCGCGGGTATGTGTGTTCAGGATAAAACTGTTCCGGGATCAGTGACCCGAACGGGTCTTCCATTTTTCGAGTGTGGCCAGAGCGGTTTCGATGTGGCTGTCCGGAGCCCGGTCTTGATGAGCCGAAAGAATCCGTCCGTCAGGAGCGATGACGTAGGAAACGCGCTGGGCATGTTGATCGGATGTCTTGCGTGCATCGTAACGTGAGGCGACGGCACCGGTTGTGTCGGCGGCTACGGCAAAGCGACTGCGGCAGGCGCTGATGGAGAACCGTGTGACCGTTGCAAGGTCATCCATGGAGACGCCAATGACCGTTGCACCAAGAGCGTGAAAGCGGTCCATGGCGTCTGCGAAATCATGGGCTTCGATAGTGCAGCCGGGGGTGAAGGCGGCAGGATAGAAGTACACCACCACCGGCCCTTTACGCAGCGCATCCTTCAGTGAAAACGTGAAAGCATGGCCCGCAACGCTGGCCGGAAGCGTGAAAGCTGGCGCGGAATGTCCCACGGGGAGGGCGGCCTGCGCGGAGGACAACCCGAGTCCCGCTGTCAGCAGAGTGACCGCGACAAATCGCTTTCGCATGTTCTAGGTGCCTTCAGGGGAGACAACGACGCAGGGACCAGCGCTCAGTCGCCGACAGGCGTCCACGGCTTCATTGCGTGACAATCCTGTCAGGCGCGCGCGGTAGAGCTGGCCATGCGGCGCATGGACGCCGGCAATCTGGGCGCGGGCTCCGGCGAGATCACCGGAAGCGCGCGTGCGGGCGTGAGTGGCTGCCGCCTGCGCCATGGCCGGGGAACTGAACGCCCCCACCTGAATGGCCCAGTTCCGCGCACTTCCGACCAGTCCGACAGAGCGTGTCGTCTCGCGGGCGGGAAGACGCGAGGAGGATGCGCTCGCGGGGGACACCAGCGCAAAACGCGGACTGGCGACTCTCGATGAGGGGAGCGCTGCGTCCATCGAATGAACGACCACAGGAGCGGAAGCGGTGCTGGCCGCCTCCGAGGTGTTGTCGCTGCTGTCGGAAGAAGAGACTCCCTCCGCCTGCAGGCGCTGCTGCCAGGCCGCGCTGACGGATTGCGGCGATTCTACAGCATTATGCGACACTGCCGGGAGCGTCTGGGTATAGGCAGGCGCCGTCTCGTTGACGGGTGTGGTGTCCTCATCCGCGGATGCCTGCGCTTCCGCCACTTCCACCGGCCGCTCTGCGCCATTGGTCCGATGGGTCCAGGCGTTGCGTACGGACGCTGCCGTGGAAGAGGGCATGGCCGCTGCGGCATAGGCGTAGGCCGGGCTGCTGGTCGAGGTGTGGCTGGCTACGAGCAGATCGGCCTGCGAGCGGCTGGCGGGATAAGTGCCGATGATCTCGCGCCCGATGGCCGCGACATAGTTGCGTGTCTCGCGCGGGAGCGTGCGGTTATGGCCGAGAAACTCTTCCAGTCGTCCCGGTCCGGCATTGTAGGCGGCGAGGAAACCGGGGGAGCCGTAAATGTCGTACATCTGCCGGATATAGGCGGTGCCGGCCAGAATGTTGTTGTGCGGATCGTAAGGATCGCTGCCGAGATTGTACTGGGACCGCATGGTGTCGTAGGTGGGCGGCATGAGTTGCATCAGCCCCATGGCGCCGGGCGCGGACGTCACAAGCTGGCCATGGTGATAAAGCTGACCGCCCGACTCACGCTGGATCACGCTGCGAATCCATAGCTCGGGAACATCGAAGCGTTGCGAAGCTTCGGTGATGTAGGGCCCCCATGGATCATCGGAGCCGCCTGGTGGCGCGTAATAGGACTTGGCCTGCGCGCGGTAACGGGCCTCTTCCTGAGCCACCGAAATTTGCATATCGGAGGCGGGATTCTGGCTGGCGCAGGCCGATAGCAGGGCCAGAAGACCAAGGACAACGGGAACCTTGAGGTTCCGTGAGACGGCGGGGGGGCGAGAGGCCTTCGGCAAGATGGTGGTGTGGGTCCGTCCCGTCCGCAAGGTCTGCATCTCCGCTCTCGTCTCTGATTCCGGTGACAGGAATACTGCCCGTTGCCGTCGATTGCACGTGGTTTGTCTGGATTCTCCGGGCGTCGTTGCAGACGCTGCGGTTCATGGCCACAAATCTGTGACGCGATTGTGGCCCGAACGTGGCAGAGGCGACGCTCCTTGCGTCACTGAACGGAGAGGAGTGCACAGTTGCCGCGTGCGGTCCGGATGGGCTACGCGAAGGCCCATGAACATCCCTTCCGGTCAGCCACCCGTGGCCTCACAGGATAAGGACAGCGGCTCATCCTCCGATGTGCTGCTGGCGCCTGTGCGCGTGCAGACGGTTCCGCCCATGGTGCGTCGCCTGCGCGCGTTGCCCCGTCGCCGGGTGGTGCTGGCGCTCGAAGACATCGCGGAAGGGTTGCATCTATGGCGACTGGCGGTCTCGTTGGGATTGCTTGACATCCGGTTGCAGTTCCGTGGCTCCACGTTCGGTCCGCTATGGCTCACGCTGGGCACGGCTATCATGATCGGCGCGATGGGTGGTATTTATGGCCAGTTGTTCCATCTCGTGCTGCGCGATTATCTGCCCTATCTCTCCATCTCCATGATCCTGTGGCAGGTGGGCATCGCGTCCATCACGCAGGAAGCCTGCATGTGCTTCATCAGCGCAGCGTCCTCCATCCGGGCCACACGCCTGCCGTTCTCGCTTCAGGCGCTGCGGGTAATGGTGCGCAACGGCGTGACGTTCGGCTACAACATTATCGTGCCGATCGGGGTCTATCTGATCTTCGGGCTGTTGCCCGGTCCCGTGGCGCTTCTGGCTCTGCCGGGCCTGCTGGTGTGGGGCATCAATGCGTTCGCGTTCTGCCTGCTGCTTGGGTCCATTGCCGCGCGGTACCGCGATATACCGCCGATCGTGAGCAGCGCGGTGCAGGTGGCATTCTACGTCACGCCGATCATATGGAACGCCAGTCAGCTTGGTGAGCGCGGGTGGTGGCTGATCTTCAACCCGTTCTATTCACTGCTTGAAATCGTGCGGGCGCCGCTGACGGGACATATGCCCTCACTGCTCATCTGGAGTGTGGCGCTCGGGTTGAGCGGTCTGCTCTGGGCGGCGGGTTTCTTCGTCTTCTCGCGGTCGCGGCCTCGGCTGGCGTTCTGGCTGTAGGGACATATGAGCACGATGACCGATATTTTGCCAGTTAGGGGCACGCAGGATGAGGAAAAGCCTTTTATCCGGCTCTCCCATCTCACGCTGGATTTTCCAATCTTTCATGGCGGCTCGCGCTCGCTGAAAAAGACCCTACTGCGGAGATTGAAGAAACCGCTGGAAGCGCAGGAGTCCGGTCATCGCACCGGAGGCGAGATTCACGATGCTGCGGGTGTGCTGCATGTGCGGGCGCTTAACGATCTGTCGTTGTCCATCGACAGCGGAGAGCGTGTGGGGCTGGTGGGGCATAATGGCGCTGGCAAGACGACCCTGCTGCGCGTGCTGGGTGGAATCTACGTCGCGATGCCGGGCATGGCGACTGTCCATGGCACGGTCGAGACGCTCATTAACCCCAATTCCGGCATGAACCCGGAACTGACGGGGCGCGAGAACATCGCCCTGCATGCCCAGCACAAGGCGTTGCGTCCGGCGCAGTTGCGTGCACTGGAAGCGGATGTGGAGGCGTTTGCCGGACTGGGCGAATTCATGGATCTGCCTGTACGGCTTTATTCCTCGGGTATGACCGTCCGGCTGGGATTCGGTTTGGCCACTGCGATCGCTCCCCAGATCCTGCTGATGGACGAGTGGTTCATGGCGGGCGATGCCGCCTTTCAGGACAAGGCGCGGGCACGGCTTGCGGGTGTGGTGAAGGGGGCGGATATTCTTGTGCTGACGTCTCATTCCTTGCCTGTGTTGGCGGAATGGTGCACCCGCGTGATCTGGCTGGAAGGGGGCGCGGTGCGGATGGACGGTCCGGCGGCCGATGTTCTCGCTGCCTATGAAAAAGCCATGGAACTCTGATGACCGACGACACTCTGCTGCCCGTGAGAGTGGTGGCGCTTTATCGTTTCACCCCTTTTGCCGACCACGAGACGCTGCGTCAGCCATTGGCGAAGCTGTGCTGTTCGCTCGGTGTGAAGGGCACGCTCCTGCTGGCGCATGAAGGCATCAACGGCACCATCGCAGGACACGATGACGCCATGGAGCAGGTGCTGACGCATATCCGTGCTTTGCCGGGATGCGCCGATCTGGGCGTGCGCGAATCCCGCGCCGCCGAGATGCCGTTCGGGCGCATGAAAGTTCGGCTCAAGCGCGAGATTGTCACCATGGGGGAGCCGGATATCGATCCCCGTACGGTGGTCGGCACCTATGTCGAGCCTTCGGCATGGAATGCGCTGATTTCGGACCCGGACACGCTCGTGATCGACACTCGCAACGATTACGAGGTGGCGGTGGGGACGTTTCGTGGCGCGGTCGATCCCGATATCGCCACGTTCCGGGAGTTTCCGGAATGGTTCCGCAAGCGTCGTGACGAACTAGCCGCGCAGGGCCGCACGCCCAAGGTGGCGATGTTCTGCACAGGTGGCATCCGCTGCGAGAAATCAACTGCGCTGGCGAAGAAGGAAGGCGTGGACGAAGTCTATCATCTGCGTGGCGGCATCCTGAACTATCTGGAGACCATCCCCGAGGCTGAAAGTCTGTGGGATGGAGAGTGTTTTGTCTTTGACAAGAGAGTGACGGTGACGCACGGGCTGAAGCAGGGGCAGTACGATCTCTGCCACGCCTGCCGCCGTCCGATCAGCGAAGAGGACAAACGCTCGCCGCTTTATGAAGAAGGCGTGAGCTGTCCCGCCTGTCATGACGAGCGCACGGACACGCAGCGCCAGCGCTACGCCGCGCGCGAGCAGCAGATGAAGCTGGCGCAGCAGCGCGGAGAGTAAATCCGCGCGCTGTCACGCTTCAGTTTTTGCCGAGAGTGATCCGCACAAGAATGTAGGGCCGTTCCTGCATGTCGCGTCCGTTGTGAAAAGCGGGCAGACGCGCCCACTGCCCTACTGTCATCAGCAGGCCACTGGTGCCGTCCGGAGCGATGCTGTCGGGCGCGATCAGACGGGGATCGTGCGCGACCAGAGTGAGCGTGCCATCCGGCGTACGACGGGTGACGCCATGCCGCTCTTCGTCCGCCATGTAGAAACTGCCGTCGGTCGCAGTAAAGATACCGTCCACGACACCGACTTCGCCTTCGTCATGCACGGCCTGCACAAGATCAGCGGGCTTCACTCCCGGATCGGCCAACACGGCAGTGGGTACGCTGTAGAGACGGCGTGAGGAGAAGGGCGACCAGAACAGACGCGCGGAATCGCGGCTTAGCCCGATCCCGTTTATGCCGCCCTGCGGCATGGCGGGATGGTCCGGATCGTAGCGAAACAGTTTGCCGTCCACTTCCATGACATGGCCGGGTGCGGCGCTGACGCTGCGGTCATCGGCCAGCAGTCGTCGTGCCTGTCCGGTGGCGATGTCGAGTGCGATGATAGCTGGATGCACTGTCTGGGAGGAATCGGAAATGAAGACCGTCCCTTCCGCGCCATGTGTCAGGTCCACGCGCAGATCATTGATGTGACTGTCCGCGCGTACTACAGGAACGGCGAGTGAAAAGCGGCGTACGATGCGATTGGCGACCGGGTCGATCAACACGATGGCGGGTGTCAGCGGTGTCGTCTGCCCGGCGACCGATCCTTCATCGATGACCCACAGCCGTCCACGACCGTCCACTGTCATGCCGAGCGGAGAGATCAGGTCTTTCTGTGCATTGGCGTTGGGAAAGGGCGTCAATGTCGTGCCGCCATGCCACACGGCGAGGACCGGACCCGGATGTGTCTGTGCGCTGGTGGGGAAGGACAGCACCACGCGCCCGTCGGGCAGGCGGGCGATGCCGGAAGGTTGCGCGTGAGCGAAACGGGCGACGACCGTGACATTGCCGGAAGGCGCGGCGCCATGATCGACGCTATCGGCAGCATGGGCTACCGGGTTGGTGGAAAGAAGGCATGAGGCTGCCAGCAGTCCGGCTTTCATCCAGAAGGGAAGGCAGAGTTTACGAAAGCGGTTTTCCGACATGCGAGGATCCTCAGCGGCCTGACTGTTCGGATCAGCCATAACGGGAAAGACGGCAGGCGACCACATATCGCCGGACGAACGCTTTGCGCGGCACCGTTGCAGCGTATGCACGTTGATGGACCGTTTTGCCGGAAATGAAGGGATGACATGGTCATGTTTCACTTCCGGCGAGAGGACCGGGGCACGTTACAGATCGAAGCGGGTGCTGAGCGTGACGGTGCGAGGCGCGCCAGCAAACAAAAGGCTGTCGCCGCGGCTGAGCCAGTAGCGCACGCCGCCGATGTTTTCCACGGCAGCGCGGAATGTCAGTGTGTGATCGCTGACGCGCGTGATGTAGGTCGCGCCGATATTGCCCACGATGTAGGACGGAAGCCGGATGGTGTTGGCGGCGTCCAGCCAACTGCGGGAAAGATAGTTGAAGCCCGCATTGACACTCAGCCCCTTGATGGCCGGTACGCGGTAATCGGCGTTCAGGGCCGCCTGAAAGGGTGCGACGGCTTCAATCCGGTGACCGGCATAGCCAACAGCAGCCTTTACATAACGCGCGTCCAGATAGGCCAGACTTGCATTGATATTCAGGTCTTTTGTCACGAGCCACGAAGCCGCAGCTTCTACTCCCTGATAGCGTGATGTTCCGTCCTGCACGTAATAGTTCTGGGCATTGGTGTAGGCGGCGCCTGTATCCATGCGAAAGAGCGCGAGCGTGCCGCTGAACGTCTTGCGCTGGACTTTAACGCCCAGTTCATACTGATCGCTGCGCATCGGGCTGAAGACCTGCATGTAATTGGCGGTGCCGGCGGTGGCCTGGCCGCCCGCCTGCATGGCCTGCACCCAACTGAAATAGGCGTTGATCCACGGCTTGAACTTGTAGCTCAGTGAAACAACGGGGGTGACGGGATTGTTGCGATGGGCTGCCGTGCGCGCCCCGGTCGTCGCGTAATCGTTTTCCATGTAATTGGTGTAGCGGGCCCCCGCCATTAGAGACCATTTGCCCCATGTCATGGTGTCGCTCCAGAATGGCGCGACCTGTTGGTAATCGATGTAGCGATACATACGTGGATTATAGTGTGACGCACTCGTCAGGGACGGGCGGTTGAAATGCACATTGCCGTATTCATATTCGGAAGCCGCACCGGAGTTGGCGTCCGCATCGAATATCTGTCGGAGCCACGTTACACCGATGACGACATCGTGGCGCAGCGGGCCTGTATCGAAATGTCCCTGTGTCATGAAATCGACCTGATGGTAGGTCAGGACACGGGTCATCTGGAACGGCTGACTCATGTAATTGCCGCCAGTGCTTGTGAATGTCAGCATGCTGGAAGGAAAGCGCTCGTCCAGATGTGTGTAGCCATAGGTCAGGCTCGCGTTCCAGTTTTTCGCAAACTCCCAGTCAAATCCAGTGCTGAAGCGCTTCATGTCGTTAGTTTTCCATGAACCCTGCGCACCGAACGCGGTGCGTCCACTGATGGGTTGAACCGTGCCCACGCCACTGGCGACACGAATGCCGTTCACCAGACCTTTCTGAAGGGTGTTCAGATAAAATGTATTGAAATGCCAGTGCAGTTTGTCGGTGATGCGCACATTGGTGGTGAACGATGTGGAAAGATTGCGTACAAAGCCCTTGTTGTACTGATCGCCGACCTCGCTTGCGAAAACGAGGCGCGTCTGGACCCGGTGGTCCTTGTCCAGCGAGCCGCCGACATCGAGCATCTGTCGAAAGATTGAGTCCGAACGATATCCGGCTTCCAATGTCAATTTGCGATTTTCCAAAGGCGCCTTGAGGCGATAGTCCAGCACGCCGCCCGGCGAGCCGAAACCGTACATGAAGGCGGATGCGCCTTTGAAAACCTGAATCGTGTCGAAATTCGCGACCGGCAGATCGATATACCAATAAGGAATGGCAAGACCGTCGATCTTGTAGCCATTTGTCCAGTCAAGATTGAGACCGCGCACACGCACGCTTGAGCCAGACGCGGTGGCTCCTCCATTGGAATTGGCCTGCACGCCCGGCTCATAGCGCATGACGTCGTTGATATCGTTTGCCTGCATGGCCTCGATACGAGCAGCGGAGACGGAACTGACGGAAAAAGGCGTGTCGAACTCGGAGTGGTTGCCGAATGCGCCCAGCGGCACATGACGAGCAAGACGCGGTGTGTTGCGGCCCACTCGGATGGAGAAGGTCTCGTTGCCGCCCTGAACCGGCGCATGGGCTTTTTGTTGATGTATTTTCTGGTGGGGTAGGGCGGCAGCCGTAGACGACGTGGCATGAGGTGTTGCGGCATACGCCGTGGCAAGGCCGGGAAGAGGGGCGAGCAGAAGGGCGCGCAGCCCGGTGCGGATCATGATCATTGGATTTCCGGGCAAGAAGAAACGAAAATACTGAAGAGGAGGATATCAGGCAACGGAGGCGCCACAGCGTTCTTCTTGTGCGACAAGCGCTTTTACACGTGGGATCAGTTCACGGCCGTAGAGAACCGTGTCTGCGATCGGGTCGAAGCCCCGGATAAGGAATGTCTCGATACCAAGACGGTAGTAGCGCAGAAGGCTTTCCGCGACCTGATCGGGTGTCCCAACGAGCGATGTCGAGTTCCAGCGCCCGCCGGTAGCCTGAACCACACCTGTCCACAGTCGCTCATCATGGCGTGCGCCACGGGATGAAATCGCCTGAAGACGTCGAGATCCTTCGTTTGTGGGAAGTGTTTCAGGAGTAGGGCGTGTACCGGGACGATCGAGGGCGATACCGCCTTTTTCGCGCTCATGTTCCTGACGTGACCTGAGCGTGGCTTCAATGTCAGCAGCCCGTTCCCAAGCCTGCTTTTCCGTATCCGCGATGATGGGCCGAAAGGAAATGGAAAAGCGTAGAGTGCGACCGTATTTTCCGGCGGCTGTACGAACGCGGTTGACCAGCTGTGCGGCTTCATCAAGAGGTTCCCCCCACAGAGCGTATCCGTCCGCCTGCTCTGCCGTGACAGCGATGGCTTCTTCCGAAGCTCCGCCAAAATAAATGGGAATACTTCCCGATGCGTGCGGCAAGACGGTCGAGTTGGCGCCATGTAGGCGATAGAATTTACCCGTGTGATCGAAGGGAGTGCTGCTTTCCCATTCCCGTCGAACGATGCGGATGTATTCGGCCGCTCGGGCGTAGCGCTCGGCTTTGGTCAGGCGATCGCCATCGGCTTGCAGTTCGAGATCGTTGCCACCTGTGATGACATGCATGGCCACGCGCCCGTTGGTCAGATTGTCCAGCGTGGCGAATTGTCTGGCGGCCAATGTGGGGGAAGCAAAACCCGGTCGATGCGCAATCAGCAGACCCAGCCGTGTGGTGACGGACGCTGCGTGCTGGGCCACGAGCAGGCTGTCGGGTGAATTGGAATGGAAAGCCACCAGCACACGGTCGAAATCACCGCGTTCATGCAGCAGAGCAGAAGATTCGATATAGACGGGATCGACGGCTGGACCAAAGGGTCCGACGATTTCCGTCTGCTCACGCGCGCTGACATATCCGATGAATTCGACAGGCATTTTCTCTGACCACATAATCTCTTGATGAGTAGATGTTATGGATTTTTCAGATAAAATCACGAGAGGAATGGTCATGTATAATGTTGTGAATCGTAAACGATGCTATTTATTAAGTATTGTTGTTCATCCACTTCGTGGTAAGGCAGTGATCGTGGTGTCTATCCCGTCACAACATTATAGAATCTGAGTGTGCTGCTATTCATGCACGCCCAGATGTTCCAGCAGCGTAGCACGCAAGCGCACAAAAACAGGATCGGCGTGCCGACGCGGACGGGGAAGAGGGATCGGCAACTCAGCCCGGATACGCCCAGCTTCCAGAACTACGGCGCGATCCGCCAGTAAGAGCGCTTCATCCACGTCGTGAGTCACCAAAAGCACGGCACTTTTGTGTCGTTGCCACAGGGCTGACACGAGATCCTGCATACGCAGGCGCGTCAGCGCGTCGAGTGCTGCAAAGGGTTCATCCAGCATCAGGAATTTCGGCTCCCGTATGAGCGCCCGCGCCAGTGCAGCGCGTTGGGCTTCCCCGCCGGATAGGGTCAGGGGCCAGGCATCAATGCGATGGGCAAGTCCCACTTCTTCCAGAACATGGCGTGCCTGATCTCGTGGTGTATCGTTGCGGCCCAACGTCACATTCTGCCAGACTTTTTTCCATGGCAGGAGCCGGCTTTCCTGAAACACCACGGAGATTTCCTGAGGGCAGGAAATGTGACCTTCCGTGACAGGGTCGAGACCTGACAGGGTACGGAGCAATGTCGATTTACCCGAACCGCTGCGACCGAGAAGAGCGACAAACTCGCCTTGAGCAATATCCAGATTCAACTGATCGAGTACGCGCGGACCGTTTCCAAAACGGCGGCTCAGGCCGCGCACACTGACAGCGGGTTGAGCGACGGAGGGAGCGGCGATCAGGGGAGATATCTGATTCATCATGCGCCCGCTGTTGTTTTAAGATGCTGAGGACGCCAGACGAGGGCTTTTCGTTCCAATATGCGCACGACCTGATCCGAGATCAGTCCCAGAAGTCCATAGATCGCAAGTCCGACGAAAATGATATCGGTGCGCAGGAAATCCTGTGCGTCCATCATCATGTGTCCGATACCACTGTCGGCGTTGACCTGTTCGGCCACAACCAGCATCAGCCATGATATGCCGACCGCAAAACGGATGCCGACCAACAGATCGGGCAATGCTCCGGGAAGGATCACATCGCGGATGGTCTGGCTGCGTGACAGGCGCAGGGTGCGGGTCATTTCCAGCAATTTGGGGTCGATCGAGCGAATGCCCTTGTGAAGATTGAGATAGATTGGAAACATGGAGCCTAGTGCTACGAGAAGAATTTTTGGGGTTTCTCCGATGCCAAACCAGAGAATGAACAGCGGCACGAGAGCAAGAACCGGCAGCGTACGGAAGATCTGAAGTGGGGCATCCACGATGTTTTCACCAAGTTGGGAAAGTCCCGAAATCAGGGCGAGGCTGGTTCCAACCAAGAGAGCAAGGGAAAGCCCGGCGACCGCGCGCAAGAGTGACACACCCATATTGGTCGAGAGGGTGCCGTCTTGAACCAGCGTCCAGCCTGTTCCGAGAATTTGAAGGGGTGACGCAACAAGTCGGGTGGACAGCAGTCCTGTAGAACATGCGGTCTGCCAGCACAGGATCATCAGCAAGGGGGAAAGATAGCGGGCAAGGTTCTGCAGTTGCAGCCTGTTGACCCACTCTCTCCGCGAGGAGGAAGAGAAGGCAGTGCCTGACGGCACGTCAAACCGGGGTGCGGCGGGAGATGTGTTGTGCAGGGTTGCGCCGGACATGACTTCGTGACTCCACGCTGTACGTATTTTCAGGAGACATCCTTTCATATTTACATTTTTATATAGTGTGAATTATATTAATGTCATATGTTTACGTGATTTGATTGAACTCCGCGATGTCTGGTGATGGTTTTTCGAGAATGAAACATGCTTCACCGCTTTTGCGCCGCCTGTTCGGCCGCTCTCGCCTCCTGTCATGCGTTTTTGTTCTTGTGGCTGGGGCGCTTCCGGGGATGTCCGCCCGGGCGCAAGACGAATTGATTGTCGCGGATCAGAAAGGCCAGCAGAAAGCCTTGTTGGAAGCGGCTGGGGTGGACAAGGACTTGCCCTATCGCATTCGCTGGGTGGAGTTCGAGGCGGCAGCCCCGCTGTTGCAGGCGCTGGGAGCCAGAGCTGTCGATACGGGTATCGCTGGAGACGGTCCGTTCATTTTTGCCTGGGGAGCAGGATTGCCCATCAAGGCGGCGTGGCTGATTCCGCCGCGTGGGGGAGGAAAAGCCACGGCCGTGATCGCACCGGAAGGTTCTTCCATCACCAGTGCGACGCAGTTGTCGGGTAAGCGGATTGCCACGGGTCGAGGCTCCATAGGTCATCTGCTTCTGCTACGTCTGCTGGCAACAGGAGCCATTTCTGCTCCAGCGCCGAAGTTCGTTTTTCTTTTGCCGGCACAGGCAAAGGCGGCGCTCGATACACAGCGTGTGGAGGCGTGGTCTACGTGGGAGCCTTATGTCTCTCTCGCCGTCATATCCGGACATGGACACGTTGTGGCGGATGCCGCCGGTCTGATGCCGAACAACAGCTTCTTTGTGGCCAATACGGAGGCGCTGGTCAGCAAGCGTGTGCTGCTGGCTGATTTCTATCGCCGGATTACGGCGGCCTATGCATGGGGCACTCAGCATCAAGCGGAATATGCCCGCATTCTTGCCCGCCAGACCGGAATCCCGGAAAATGTGGCTGTGTCTGTGGCGAAAAAACTTATTGCCACGCCAGCACCTGTGACGCCTGATGTAATCAAGGCCGAAACAGGTGTTGCCGATGCCTACCGATCTGCCGGTTTCCTCACGCGGTCGGGCGCTTTCGATAAGGCATTCGAACAGAATCTGACATCACCCTGACGGAAGATGGATAGTTTATCATGGACGGATCACGGATTATCGAACCCACGCAGGTCGAGATAGAAGTGCCGGATGATCTCGTGCGCCGGTTTGCTCTTCATGCGGCGGAACATGATCGTCGTGGTGAAATCGGTTTTGATAACCTAGAAGATTTGCGAAAAGGCGGGTTTCTTTCTCTGGCGGTGCCTCGCAACAGAGGCGGCGGTGGGATTACCCTGCGTCAGATCGTGAAAATCGTGGCGCGTGTGGCGCAGGGTGATCCTTCCACAGCTTTGATTCTGGCCATGCAGTATCTTCAGACAGCTGGGATCGTGGCATCCGACACATGGCCCGAGGATGTACGTGGCGAGGTGCTTGATTCGATTGTCCGCTCGGGCGCGCTCGTCAACGCTTTGCGGGTAGAGCCGGAGCTTGGCACGCCAGCACGTGGCGGAATCCCGGCCACACGGGTGCGCCGGGAAGGCGGGCGTTGGCTGCTCTCCGGGCGCAAAATCTTTTCGACCGGTTCCTCGGCGCTGCACTGGGGCGTTGTATGGGGTGCCACTGAGGAGGATGTGCCGCGGATCGGGCAGATCCTTGTGCCGCTCAATTCTCCCGGTGTCCGGATCGAGAAAAGCTGGCATCAACTCGGGATGAGAGCGACCGGCAGCGACACCATCGTCTTTGAGGATGTTGAAATTCCTGAGCGGTATCTCATCAATTTCCATGACAGCCGGAGCAATCCGGAAACCCCTGCGCTCGCCACATGGCATACGGTTGTTGTACCCGCCCTCTACGATGCGGTTGCGCACGCGGCCCGGGAATGGCTGGTTGGATTTCTCGAAGGACGCGTTCCTACGGCACTGGGTCGTCCTTTGTCCACATTGCCGCGTTTTCACGCTGTTCTGGGAGAGATAGACGGATTGCTTCTCACCAATGAAGCTCTGCTGGATCGAGCGCTAGCGAAGGTTGAGAACGGAACCATCACTCTGGTGGAGGCTGGACAGATCAAGCGTCTGGTGACCGAAAATGCCATTGCCTCCGTTGCCCGGGCTGTGGAAGTCACGGGAAATCCGGGCCTTAGTCAAGACAATCCTCTGGAGCGGCATTATCGAAATGTTCTGTGCGGGCGTATCCATACCCCGCAGGCGGATGCGGTGCTTGAAGGTGCGGGACGATCGGCTTTTGAAACCGTGCGGTAAACGGCTGCGATCAAAAGCGATTATGCGTCGATAGGGGCCTTGGTCTGGAAAGATAATTTCTGGCCAAGGCTTTTTTGCGTCCGTGACAATATCGATTCATTGGCGAGCATTGACTGACGGTTGAATATAACTCCGGTTTCATAAGAGGGTTTTTCGCATACACTTTCAGAACGGGCCATTCTTCGGAATTCACGTTTTCAAAAGGGAAATGGATTTCCCTACCACCCGAAGTATGGCTCTCGCGCCAATACATGGCTGTCTGGGAGTTGTCTTGCATGTTCGATTACGCGCAGGAGCAGCGCAGTCCGGTAAAGCAGGCCGTTGGCGTTGGCGGGGTCTCGTTCATCTTTCTCGTGCTGGGGGGGATTTATGCGACCTGGGTGGACAAACAGCCGGCTCCTGTTCAGCACGTGCCCATGCAGGCTGTAGTGATTCGACCGGTCAAGCCGCCCCCGCCTCCTCCGCCTCCACCCCCGCCTCCGCAGCTGACCGCACCACCACCGCCCTATATTCCTCCACCAAAGATCAAGGTGCCGCAGCCGCCCAAGCCGGTCGTTCGGCACGTGACGCATACAAAGCCGCTCAAACCGGTTGTGCCTTCGCCGCATGTGGCAGCGACACCCGCGCCGACGTCATCAGCGCCACCGGGTCCAGCCGTGCCCGATCATGTCGCGGGCTCGCGCCCTGTGAACCACGTGGCGCTGGAATATCCCGATGAGGCCCAGGATGAAGGGCGAGAGGGACGTGTTTCCGTCGTGTGCGACGTGGAGCCTACGGGCGAGACCAGCAACTGTAAGGCGACAAGTGTTACCGGAGGGCAGGACTTTGCCCGTGCCGCACTCGATTACGTGCGCAAAGCCCGTTACGTGCCGGCCACGGCAAATGGTGTGCCCGTCAAAGAGTTTCACCACACCTATACGATTTCATTCAGCCTGAATGAATGAGTTTCCGACGTTCGCGATTTTACTATCTGTTGATCACAAGACACAGGAATGGAAATGCCAATGACACCCCTGTCGCACCGCTCGCGCTTTGGTGGTTTTGCCGTCCCGCTGCTCGTGGGGCTGCTTGCTTCCTCAGCACCCATCGCTGCTTTCGCGCAGGACGCTGCTGCACCTGCAATTCCGTCGGCGGCACAGAATGCCGCCGCTGACGGCACAGCTGCACCTTCTTCATCGTCGTCTCAGGCTCCGGTAGTTGCGGCACCTTCCGTAAATGCGGCGCCGGAGGCTGCGCCTATCGCTCCATCTCCGGTGGTGACTGAGAAATCGGCGGACAATCCTTATGGACTGAGTGCGCTCTGGGCGAATGGTGACATCATTGCGCGCGGCGTTCTGATCATCATGCTGCTGATGTCCATTGGATCGTGGTACATCATCATTACGAAATTCGTTGAACAGGCACGTCTTCTGTCCTCGGCCAAGGCGGCTGCGAAGAATTTCTGGTCGCACCGGACACTTCAGGAAGGAGCGGCATCGCTCAAGACGACTTCGCCGTTCCGTTACGTGGCCGAGACCGCTATCACGGCTGCAGAGCATCATGAAGGGACGATGCAGGATTCAATCGATCTTTCCGACTGGACATCTGCCCAAATCCAGCGATCTGTCGATACGGTGCAAAGTAACCTTCAGAGTGGACTGGCCTTCCTCGGAACGGTTGGTTCGACCTCGCCATTCGTGGGGCTGTTCGGCACGGTCTGGGGTATTTACCACGCACTCACGGCCATCGGCATCGCTGGGCAGGCGTCAATCGACAAGGTGGCAGGACCTGTCGGTGAATCGCTCATCATGACAGCGATTGGTCTGGGCACCGCCGTTCCTGCCGTTCTGGGCTACAATCTTCTGGTTCGTCGCAACAAGAACGCTCTTGAACGGGTACGCAATTTTGCGTCAGACGTGCAGTCGATCCTGATCGGTGGTTTCCGGCATGGCGCTACACGCGAGACGATTGTCGTGCGGCCCGATCGTTCGCCCACCACAGCGACCGCATCAGCCCGGGTGGCCTGATCATGGCAATCTCCATCGGTGGGGGCGGGGATGATGATGAGGTCATTTCCGCCATCAACACGACGCCTCTCGTTGACGTCATGCTTGTGCTGCTCATCATCTTTCTCATCACCATTCCGGTGGCGACCCACACGGTGAAAGTAAGTCTGCCCAAAGACACCAACCAACCCAGCAAAGTATTGCCGGGCAACGTCACCCTCGCGGTGACGGCGGATGGACAGACATGGTGGGATCAGACGCCGCTGCGTGACCATGCGGATCTGATGGCGCGGCTGGATAAGGTCGTACGTCAGCAGCCGCAGCCCCAGATCATGATCCGGGGCGATGCAAGTGCCCGCTATGAGCCGGTAGGGAAGCTGGTTGCAGCCTGTCAGGAAGCGGGTGTGACGCGAGTGGACTTCATCACGGAGCAGCCTCATGCAAACTGAAGCGTGGCTCTTCATTGGCCCGAGAGGAGAGTGCTCATGGGTATGAATGTCGGTTCTGACAGCACCACTGAGGATGAGGGTATTGTCGATATCAACACCACGCCGCTGATCGACGTGATGCTGGTGCTGCTGATCATGCTCATCATTACTATTCCGCTTCAGACGCACTCCGTTTCGCTTAATCTTCCGCAGGGCGATCCACCGCCACAAACCACGCCGGATCCACAGACCGTCACACTTGGGATTGATTTCGACAACACGATCACCTGGAACGGTGCCCCTGTTGTAAGTGAGGCTGAACTCCAGAGCCGCCTGCAGGAAGCTGTTGCTCAGCCGGAGCAGCCGGAAATGCACATCAGTCCGAACCGTCTTGCTGATTACAAGATCGTTGCTCATGTGTTGGCAGATGCCCAACGGTTGGGCATCACAAAGCTTGGGATTATCGGAGGCGGGGAGGAATAGCGGCTCCCGATCCTGATTTTATCTGATCTGAAAAAAAAAGCCCGGATGCTGTTCAGCATCCGGGCCTTTTTCATGATGGAAACTGGTGGCGATGATCACGAAGGATATGCGGCAGTATACCGAGCACGCCGCAGATGCAGAGCTGCTTGTCGCATGAGTTCGCCCGGTTCGGACGCCGTGCGTTTATGAAGTGAGCGAACGCTATCGTGCACGGCATAGAAACGATGTCTTGGCGGTGTATGGTCCAGAATCAGGGTTCCGAGGAATATGCCGTCAATCTTGATGATGCGGGAGGCGATCATGGGAATGTTTCCCTATCGGAGTAAAGTGAAACTACTGTCTTCGGTGTGAGAGATCTCTGCCCGCTGAAAGGGAAAGAAGATCGGGTGATGCGTGCGGGGACTTTCGACATCGTGGAAAAGTCGCTGTTTTGGAACTCATTGTCGGTAAGATCCTTTAATTTTCGAAATGGATTCGGAATTTGATTGTTTTGTCAGATGAAGATCCGCATGATTCGTGAAATCGTTTCATGATGTTATTTTCTGTTTCTCAACAGCTCATTGATTCCTGCGAAATGTATGGGTTTTCTCTTATTCACGAAAGACGTTTTCAGAAAAGAGTATCATGATATCTACAATGATGTGATGCCCGCTAGCCGGAGACCTGTCATGCGTCTTTCCTCTTCGTCGCGCTCCAAATTTCCCGTGCCGCACCCGGTTTCGTCACTGGTTGATGAAGAACAGGATGGGCGGAAGAGTCTCGTTCAACGTCTCGCCGCTTTTGATGTGGTAATTGTGCCCGGTCTTGACGGTTCAGGTGCGCGACATTGGCAATCCCTGTGGGAGGAGTTTCTGCGGAGGCATGGGGTGTCTGTGCAGCGCGTCGAACAGACTGACTGGTCGCGTCCTGATCTGGTGGCGTGGCAAACGGCCCTGCAAGCTCTTGTCAACGTGTGTGTCCGGCCTGTCATAATCATTGCCCATAGTCTGGGCGCCTTGCTGACGGTTCATTGTGCGAAACTGAACATTGCTGGCGCTTTGCTTGTGGCGCCGGCAGATGTGGACGAGTCCAGGGCATCGGGTGTGATGCGCACAAGAGGGTTCGCACCCGTGCCTCAAAAGATTATTGCATTTCCATCCGTTCTGGCCGCGAGCGATAATGACGAGTGGCTTTCGCCGTGCCGCGCACGGTTTCTGGCTCAACGTTGGGGAGCGGAGCTATTTCCGGCAGGATGGGTTGGGCATATAGGAAACCGAGAAAATCTGGGGATGTGGCAGGCAGGATTTCATGCTCTGGAGCGACTTCTTGATCGGATCGACAGGGAACGAAAAACCGAAGGAGAGTATGAAATCTGAAACGGCGATCCCACTGGGATCGCCGCCTGAGCGGTCAGGATTGGGATGTCGGAGGTATAAAGCGGCCCTCGAAGGCCAGCGTTTCAAGGGAGGCACGTGTCGATGGCGCTTCCCGTTCCCGAAGATTTTCCGGTAGCTGGCTGGCATCTCCACGATGTCCAAGAACGATGGCTGCATGCACCACATGGTCTTCAGGCAATTCCAAGCCAGCGTGGGCTAACTCTTTGTCGAAGCCGCTGATGGGATGAGTAAACCATCCATTCTGATTGGCCTGCAACTGGATCAGAACACTGGCGGCGCCAGCATCAAATGCGTGAGACGGCGCATCGACTGGTTCACCTGTGCGGGCGCTGTCTGTGATGGTTCGGGAAGCAATATAAATAATGGCGGAAGCATTTTCTGCCCAGGCGCGGTTGAAGGGGATCAACCATGACAGGAACCGCTCCCAATCCGGTGTGTTGCGTCGTGCGTAAATGAAGCGCCACGGTTGCGCATTATAAGCAGAGGGTGCCCAACGACCAGCATCGATAATGTTTAGGAGTTCGTCGCGCGTGATGTCATCAGGCGTGAAAGCACGTGGGGACCAGCGGTTGAGAATGAATGGGGCAACCGAAGAATCGGCGTCACGGTCGGGAAAAGATGTCATCAGGGGTGAAACTCCAGAAAGATGAGACAAGGTATCTTGTGCATGTCGTCGCTCTGACAGAGCAAATTTCGAGACGAACAGTCGACGAGGGCGTATGAGATGCGAAATGTGTAACTTCCCTTCGCTGTTCGTGGTGGTTCTGTTGAGCAAGGTGATATTACATTGAGGCTAGCGGGCGACAAGGGACAGTGAGGAATTCTGAAGATTCAGATGGAAAGTGACACGTCTGGCTGTATTCAATTTATTTTCATCAAGCTGCACGTAAGAAATACTTTCTGGTTAGTGATGGGTGTGGGAAATAGAGTAAAAGTTCTGACGAAAGATCGTCTTCTTTCGTCATTTTTCAGTCTTTTCCTGCGAAAGCTCCACCATGCATGAAATTACCACAGACGTCTTGATCATAGGTGGCGGCATGGCAGCGGGATGGGCTGCCATATCGGCAGCCAAGGCAGGCGCGTCCGTTGTCGTTGTGGATAAAGGATTTATGGGCACGAGCGGTGTCACAGCGCCTGCCGGTCCCAACCATTGGTGGGTGCCCCCAGAGGAAGGGCGACGGGAGGCTGCGGTTCGAAAAAGGCTTGAAACAGCCTTCGGACTGGCCGATCCGGTATGGATGCATCGTATTATTGATATAACGTGGCAATCCATTCCTGAACTTGCGCCATGGTATCCTTTCTCCGGTGATGGACGTGGCGGTGTGTTTCGTTCGGGATTGCGCGGGCCGGAATATTTGCGCGCGTTGAGGTGTTACGCGCTTTCACTGGGTGTGACGATCCTTGATCACTATCCGGCGTTGGAACTTCTGGCGGGAACGGATGGTGCCATTGCGGGGGCTGCGGGTTATGCGCGTCTGTTGGGTAGGCCATGGCGGGCATATGCGGGCGCGGTGATCCTTGCGACGGGAGGGTGCGCATTCCGTTCGGGATTGCTCGGCAGTTATTCCAATACCGGGGATGGGTACCTCATGGGTGTGGAGGCGGGTGCGGAACTGTCGGGCATGGAGTTCTGTGTGTCCTACTCCATCTCTCCTTCGTGGTTGTGTACCCGGACGCTGCCTTATACCGGAGCGCGGTTTTTCAATTCTCAAGGAGATCAGTTGGAGATTCCGGGATGGGATCGACCGCGTGACTATCTCTGCGCTTTGGCGACGGCGTTTCAGGATGGTGCTGTGTATGCAGATCTGCATGAAGCTCCAGCTCAACTGCCTGCCGTAATTCGCGAGATCCAGCCGGCAACCGTTGCCGCGTTCGAGAGGCGTGGGCTGAATATGTTCCGAGATCGCTTCGAAGTCAGTTTGTTTGGCGAGGGTACGATCCGGGGTGTTGGTGGTTTGCGCATTGTGGATACCGGATGCGCGACATCGGTGCCGGGGCTTTATGCCGCCGGAGATGCGGCCACACGCGAGCATATCGCGGGAGCCACCAGTGGCGGCGGGGCGCAGAATGCTGCATGGGTGGAAGCGCGGGATCATCTGCATGGTGAAGGTCTTGATGCAGTTGCTGCACGGGAAACAGCAGCTATGGCTGCTACCGCGCGGTGGTGCAATGCGGCTGCCCGGACGCGCTGTGAAAGCCGAGGCATGCATGTGCGTGTGGATTATCCGGATATAAATGCTGATTACGAACAACATCTTCTGACAACCGGGCTTGAGAGCGTTCATACGAATCTGGAGAGTTTAAGCGCAGCGGAAAGCGGATCATGACCATAGACATTCTTGAGGAGCGTTGCACCGGTTGCAATACCTGTGTTGTGGCCTGCCCGGATCATGTCCTGGATATGGGACAGGAAGAACAGGCTCCGACTGTTGCTCGTCCGGATCAATGCCAGATATGCTTTATGTGTGAAGTCTATTGCCCTCACGATGCGCTCTATGTAGGTGTGGATGCTGTGCGGCGCGATGAGCTGTCCCATGATCCTCTTGGACAAATCCGACATGATTACGGATGGGATGGAGCCAGTGCGGATCCTTTGCGTAATTTCTGGCGACTGGGGCCATTGTTGCGTGAAGGCGTGGAAATTTCTTCTGAACGTTATGCACGACAAAAGAAGAGGCATGAAGACCCGCTATTTTCCGAGGCGAAGTTTTCCTGACGACTCTAGTAGTACATCAGCCGGTCAGGAGGGCTGTTAATTCATTGGAGAAGACGGACTTCAGGTCTGGCCGTGAGGGAATGAGGCGCTGTTCTACAAAAGTATCGGCAACAATCTGGGCGCTCTGGATATCACCATCATTCCATGGGCGTATGCGGTAGGGACGATTTTGAGCGTCGAGATCGCTCAGTACAATGGGTTCGGGTATCTGGATGATAGGGGAAATGGCTTTCGCCCACCGTGTTTTGTTCTGTGTGAGAAGTGTATAGGCTTTACCGAGGCGGTTGATGTAATCCGCTGCGGCTGCTCGAAAATCTGGGTTGGGAAGCCGGAGTGGGTTGGCGCCGATGAAGTAATGGCCGGAGAGGATATTTTCGGCACTTTCGAGAATGCGGCCGAAACCATCAGCCATGAGAAGCGGAATGACGTAACCATAGGTTGCCCAGGCGTCCAGACTGCCTGATTTCAGTGCTGTGAGGCCCTGACTCATTCCGAGTGGGACCGGCGTGATATCGGCAAATGTAAGACCAACTTTCTGAAGCATTCGTATCAGGAAATAATGTGCTGTAGTCGAACGGATATAGCCAACTTTCCGACCTTTCAGATCGGCGAATGAACGGGCGGGAGAGTTTGCGGGTACAACGACTGCTTGATTGGTTGTGGGACCATCGATTGTTGCAACTATCTTCACCCGCGCAGCGGAAGCCGCGATGAAGACAAGAGGAATCTCGCTCCATCCACCCAGGTCGACAGCATTGGCGTTGATGGCTTGAGCAATGAGATTGCCTGAATTGAACTCACTGAATTCCACTTTGTATGGAAAATCCGCGAGCTCGGCAGCAGGAATGATTGTGGAATCCATACCGCGAAAGCTGGCAACACGCAGAGTGATGGATGAGAGGTTTGCCGCGTGGGCGCGGCGCGGAGAGATCGGGAGCGAAGCTCCGAGAATGGAGAGCGCTCCGAGACCGAAATGACGGCGAGATATACGTGGATCCAAAGACGTCATGCGTGTTTCCATTTGGAATTATGGTGTATTTATCTTTTCATGGATTGAGATGTTTCGAGTATGAAAAATACTCGACTGTTGGATAAATGTCGGGAAGAGCGACCGAACAGAAGGCATCATTTCAGTCTTTTGCATTAGTTGATGGACGATCCGAGTGCATTTGAGGACATAGCGGAGAGTGAAGGAGAGTTAGTATTCTTCTCATTTCTTCCCTCTTGCACATGAGACCGAGGCGACAATGCATTTGCGTCATGGCACTGTTTTGACTGAATATGTGGGAAACCAACGTGTCCGTTCCCATCTCCTGTTTCAGACGACATGCTGCGCGACGCTTCTTTTTTTTGGATCGGCACAGGATGCTTTCGCGGCAACAGCGGTCACCCGGCATGTAGCGCCTGATAACGGTAGCTCTGTTTCCGGCCATTCGCCCCGTCATGCCAAGACCCCTGCTGCGGTGCGAGCATCCGATCAGGCTGAGACGGTGAGCATCGCGGGCAAAAGTCGCACCGCCCGTAAAGAGGCCGTACTTCAGAAAACACCCTCATCCGCCACGTTGATGTCAGCTGCGCGGCTCGATCGGCTGGGGGTGCAGAGTACGAAACAACTCGCGCGTCTGACGCCCAATCTGTACATTCCCAATAATATGCCGGGTTATTCTGTCACGAATTACTTCATCCGTGGCATTGGTGAGATTGATCCACAGGGTGAGCCGTCCGTGGGTACCTATATCGACGGAGTGTACCTGCCGCGTAACATGGGCAATATGCAGGAACTGCTGGATGTGGAGAACATCCAGATCGACCGTGGCCCTGTAACGTCGATCGGCCATCAGTCCGAAGGGGGAGGAGTGCACATCAATACTCTCGTGCCTACCAACAAGCGGCGCGTTGTGGTCCAAACCGGTTACGGCACCTATAACGAATGGCAGATCGGTGTGGCGGCCAGCGGTGCGATCCTGAAGGACAAAATATATGGCAGCTTGGCCTTCGATCACCATGGGCGGGGCGGGATCGATCACAATTATGCGGTGGACAAGGACACCAATAACATCGATTACACGCAGGCCCGCGGTAAACTTCGCTTCACGCCCAATCAGGACTGGGACATTACGCTTGCTTTTGACGGTACAGTGGATGGCAGCACCAATCGCGGTGTGGGCAACCTTCTGAATGGTTACAAATACGGCAATTACAATCCGGCTTTTCCTAAGAACAATTATTCGCAGGCCGGGTTTACAGGAAATATCCGTTACACCATTTCCTCACGTCTGACCTTGTTCTCGATCACTGGCATTCGTGGATATGATGACAAAGGCATGTACGACAACTACGGTGATATCTATTCGCGTGGATCGCAGCAGCTCTATTACAAGGATCGGATGTATTCTCAAGAATTTCGCCTGCATGGCGATTACGGCAAAGTGGATTTCAATGTCGGCGCGTATTTCCTTTATGAGGACTGGTTCACCAACCGCAACGCGAATAATTCTTATGGCACAATGACCAATGATCCAGCGCAGATCCGTTACATGCCGGTCAATGCTGTGATCGACCAGCTCAATCGCAACTGGGCTGTGTATGGAGAAGCGCATTATCACCTCACGCCCACTGTGACGTTAACGGCTGGACTGCGCTTCAACTGGGAAAATCATTCAAACTCTGAAACGCTTAGCTATCTTGCCGGAGGTAATCACATCACCACGGTTGCCAATCAGCTTGCGACGCTGCTGTCTTCCAGTCCGCAGGGCGGTGTGGCGTGGACGGCTTCTGGACGAAAGAGCTGGATACAGCTTCTTCCGAAAGGCGCGATCACTTGGCAGGCTCTGCCTCATCTGATGACGTATGCGTCCATTTCACAGGGTGGCAAGTCAGCAGGGTATGATTTTCGCGCTCAGTCGGCGGGTGCCACAGGAAGCCTGCAAGCGTCCATTCCCTACAAGCCCGAGATTGTAACAACCTATGAAGTGGGGTTGAAATCTGACCTGCTGCCGGGGCGTGTGCGCTTCAACGGTGCGCTGTTCTGGAACCAGTTTGACGATATCCAGTTGACCACGCTTGATCCCTCATCGGGGCTGAGTCGTCGGTTCAATGCGGGCAAGGGGCATTCCGCTGGTGCCGAAATCGAAACATTCGTGAAGATCACGAAGGATCTCGAACTGCACTATACTGCCTCTTATCTTTACTCCGTGCTTGATAAATTCAAAGGGAATGCCAGTCGCATAACACTGGCTGACGGAAGCCTTTACAACACGACGCCTTATGCCGGCGCGCCCCTGCCGTGGTCACCGCGTTTTCAGACGGCGGGTTCTCTGACCTATCGTATCCCTGTTCCCCTGCCGGGGACATTTGTGATCGGTGCCGATGTTTCGTTCCAAAGCAGCCTGCACACGACATCGCTTGCCAATCGTCAGGATCGGATTCCGCCCCAGACCTATGTCAACGCAATGATGAGCTGGACCAGTCCGGACAAACGCTGGCAGTTGCAGGCGCAGGGACGGAACCTTCTTGACCATCGCTATCTTCAGGGAACTGCTTTTACGCAGGGAAACGGAGTGCCGATCTATTATTCTGGTTATTATGCCGATCCGCGAACGATTTTCGTGACCGCCCGCTTCACGTTGTAGGAGGCGAGGGACGGGCCGAAAGAGAGGCCCGTTCCCAAAATAGAAAAGGGAGAAGCGTATGTTCGCTTCTCCCTTTTCTTGGCACATTCAGTGAAGCAGGCTTATTCCAACACTGAAAACCCATGTGTGCCGTCGCGTTCAAGCTGAGCGATGAGACCGAACTCCCAGTCGAGATAGGCCTGCATGGCTTCACGGGCATTATCCGTGCCTTCGTAAGGCCGCTTATAGACATCGATGGGTGCCGAAAGAGCATTGTCATCAGTGAGGCCGGAGGCAAGCGGGCGGCCCGCCGTCTTCCATTCTGCCGAGCCTCCCTTCAGTACCCGCGTCCTCACACCGTTTTCTTCCAGTCGCAAGGCGGCAATATGTGCGGCTACGCCATCGGGAGATGTCAAAACGACGTTTCTGGCGTTCTGTACACGTCGATGTGCTGTCAGGTCTGTGGGAAGGATGAAGAATGCGCCGGGCACATGAGCCGCACGAAATGTTCGGCTTGTGGCAAGATCGAGCACCAGCGGTGGGGTCACTCCGGTAAGTTCCGTTTCCAGTTCCTCGGCGGTGATGACCGGGACAGGGGAAAGAGGGCGTGCCAGCAGGGTCGGTTCCGGTCCAGTTGCGTGTTTCAGTCCTTCCCAGTTATCCAGAACATAGACGTGTTTCCATCCAAGCTGACGCAGCCAGTGGCCAGTCATGCGGGCACGTACGCCGTCTGTGTCGGTAAGCACGATCGTGCCATGACGTACGCCAATCCATTCATCCGTTGCCTGCACAAGTTGGCCGCCGGGAGCGGAGCGGAAGCCGGCCAGGTGGTCGACTTCGTATTCCTCGGGGGAGCGGACATCCAGACGGTAGAGTGTGCGGCCGGTTTCATTTTCCAACGCGCGCAACTGTTCGGCTGTAATGTTCCGCACGCGAGTCTTCTCGGCCAGTTCGCGCGCTCTGTGTCGCGCTCTTTCGTGATTTTCTTCTGTAGGGTCAGGGGCTTTTCGTGTTGCGCCGTGATCGAGTCCAAATCCGGCCAGTGTCCAGCCGATGGTGCCATTGCGCAGCGCGAATACCGGATTGGGAAGGCCCGCATTCACGAGAGATTGCGTGCCGATGATCGAGCGCGTGCGACCGGCACAGTTTACGATCACAGTGGTATCGGGTGAGGGCGCGATGTCGCGGGTACGTAGGGCAAGCTCTCCACCTGGCACGGAGCGGCCACCGGGAATGGACATCGTGTTGTATTCCACAAAGCGTCGGGCATCGAGAATGACGAGATCATCTCCTCGTGCGATGCGGGCATGCACCTCTTCCGCCGAAAGGGACGGTGTGTGGCGGACATGCTCGACCAACTCACCGAACGCCTTGGAGGGCACGTTCACGTCAATGAACAGTTCACCTCCCGATACGCGCCATCCGTCCAGACCACCCGCCAGCACCGAGACGTTGGTATAACCCAGTTGGCGGAGTAATCCGACCGCAGTTCGGGCGCGACCCTCACCGTTGTCATACACCACGATGGGTGCCGTGCGCCGTGGTATAAGACCCGTCACACGTTCCTCAATGCGCCCCAGCGGCAGATTGACGGCAAAGAGAGGATGACCTGCCGCGAAGGGGGCTTCCTCGCGCACATCGAGCAGAGCGATTTCCTCGCCTGCACGTAGTCGTTCGCGCACGGTTTCGGAAGAGACTCCGGTCAGCGGAGCATCAGAGGGAGAAAGGGCGTTCATGCGGCCTGTCTTTCACGAGATCGGTCCCACAGATTGGGTGTTTCCTGGTTGGAATAGCCCGAGATGAAGCTTTTTTCCGTGCCGGTTTCGGGGTCATAGGTGGCGCGGGCCACACCACCGATATTGGCGCCATAGACATGGATGGAGATGGAAGTCTGATCCTCCAGCGCATTGGCCACCAGATGGTAATCGTTGATGCCGGGGGTGAGGGGCGCCACTTCGCCGGGTTCGAGAAAAGTGGTGTCGTTGGCATGAAAATGACCATTTTCGTCCCGCTCATACTGCGTCTCGCTCTCGCGCCCACGCAGCATTCCGATCAATCCCCAGACACGATGATCGTGAAGTGGCGTCTTCTGTCCAGGGCCCCAGACGAAACTGACGACAGAGAAACGCTCCAGCGGATCGCAATGCAGGAGATACTGACTGTAACGTTCCGGACTGGGTTGGGCGAACTCGTCAGGTAACCAGTCGTCGCGTGAAACAAGCCTGCGAAGGAGTGCGGCTCCTTCGGTCTGGAGTGTCTGTGCGTTCTTTCTTGAGTCATGAAGTTTTGTGAAATCAACGATGAAGTCACGCAGAGGGGAAATCGTGGCCATGGAAAACTCCTGCCTGTGAAAAAGGGTTAGTCGAGGAGATCGGGCTCCTGTGCCACGATCCAGTCCCACAAGGGCTGGAACGAGAAATAACCACCCTGTTCGGTGCCGACCTGTGCCGCAGTTTTGCGGGCGATATCGGGAGCGATGGGTTTCACCGGGCCTGCAGCCTGCGCGAGAAGCTGGGCATGAGCGGCGTTGTCCATGGCGATGAAACGCCATGCAGCGGCTTCCACGGTGTGACCTACCGTCAGCAGGCCGTGGTTCTGCAGAATGAGCGCCTTGTGACTGTCCAGTGTTTCCGCCAGCCGTTCGCCTTCGCTGTCTTCCAGAACCACGCCTGAGAAGGGGTCAAACACGGCATGATCTTCGTAAAAAGCGCAGGAATCCTGTGTGAGTGGGAGGAGAGGTATGCCGAGCGCCGAGAAGGCTTTGCCATAGGTGGAATGGGTGTGGGCAGCGGCAATCACGTCTGGGCGGGCTTTGTGCAATGCGGAATGGATGGTGAAGCCCGCCGTGTTGATCGGACGATTGCCGATGAGAATGTTGCCCTCATGATCGACAAGCTGAAGATTGGACGTGCGGATCTGGGAGAAATGCACACCCAATGGGTTGATCCAGTATTGATCAGGAAATTCCGGATCGCGCGCAGTCACGTGGCCAGCCAGTCCCTGATCGAAACCATACCGGCCGAACAGGCGGAATGTCGCGGCCAGCCGCTGCTTGCGGTGCAGACGTTCCTCTTCATGCGACGTGGCAGGTGGACGCGGCTCAAGACGGTAGGTGCGGGCCTTGGGTGGAGAAAGGGGAGAGATGGCGTTCATGAAGAAGGATCCTTCGTTTTGCGCGTTCAGTAACCGCGTGTCGGGTCGATCGTGTCGAGGAGAGGTTCATTGTTGAGGAAACGTGACAGATTGGTGCGGATGCGCCGTGCTAGATTGGCGCGCACATCCGGTCCGACCCAGCTGATATGCGGGGTCAGTCGCACACGGGGATGGAGGTAGAGAGGGTGCCCGGCAGGCAGAGGCTCGGGCGCGGTGACATCCAGAGTGGCGAAAGCCGGACGACCGGCATCAAGGGCTTTCAGGAGTGCGTCCTGATCCACCAACGCACCACGTGCGACATTGACGAGATGCAATCCCGGCTTTGCTTCACGCAGGACATCGAAATTGACGATGCCGCGTGTCTCATTGGTGAGCGGCATGGCGAGAACGAGATGATCGGACTGGCGAAAGAGTTCGCTCAGTGACGAGACGGGTTCGATGCCATCCTCCGTCTCTGCCCATGAACCGCGACGCAGCACGCGAATACGCATTCCGAAAACACGGGCACGGAGGGCGATGGCACGCCCGATTGCACCGTACCCCGCCAGTCCCAGAGTTCGCCCGTGTAGGGTTCCGGTGATGGGCGTGTGTCGGAAAGGCGTTGTCACCTTCACCCATTCCTGCGGCGTGGTCGGATGCAGCGCGTCGATCTGACGCTCATAGTGGAGCAGGGCGGACATCACGTATTCCGCAATCGGTGTGGCGGCATCTCCGCGCCCACAGGTGACGATCCGCCCTTCCGTCAACCATTTCGGAAAACTGTCGATTCCGGCTGATGCCACCTGAACCCAGCACGGACCATCCTGCCATGAAGCGGGTGGAGATGATGGGGCATTTGCCCAGCTTGGAGAGGGGCCGGTGAACAGAATGTCCGCACCTTCAGTCCGCCAGGGTTCAGCCTTATCGCGATCTCCCGCTACGACGCGCACCTGCTGCGCATAGTCAGCCAGAACGGCGGCAATGGGACCGCCGATCTGATCAAGGAGCAGGGGGCGTGCGGGTGATGAGGGCATGGCAGTGTCATGCCGCGCGTGTGAGGTGACGATTGTCTTCTGCGGCCACCAGTTCACGCACCAGAGGGATCAGGTCGCGACCGTATTCGTAGGCGTCGAGAAGAGGATCGAAACCACGGATGAGGAAGGTGGAGATGCCCAGCCGGTAATAATCGATGAGGGCTTCAGCCACTTGCTGAGGCGTGCCGACTAGCGAAGTGGAGTTGCCTTTGGCGCCCGTCAGCGCGGCAAGGCCCGTCCAGAGCCGTTTATCGAGCCGCGTTCCTTGAGCGGCAGCGGCCAGTAGACGACGTGACCCCTCATTGGGGATTTCCGCCGCGCGGATATAGCCGGTCTTTTCCTGAAGAGCGTGGGCTTTTTCAAGAATACGATCGGCACGTGCCCATGCGGCTTCTTCCGTTTCTGCAAGGATAGGCCGCAGGGAAAGGGAGAAACGGGGTGAGCGACCATGCTTCGCTGCGGAAGCGCGAACACGGGCTACGGTTTCGGCCACCTGCTCGTAGGTTTCACCCCATAGGGCATACACATCGGCATGTTTGCCCGCGACCTCGATCGCCTCTTCCGAGGAGCCGCCGAAATATACGGGAATCCCCTCTTCTCGATAGGGATGGACGAGCGAATTGGCCCCATGCACGTCGTAGAATTCGCCCTTGTAATCGAATGGTGAAGTCTCGCGCCATTCCCGCCGCACAATGTCGAGATACTCGCTGGTGCGGGCATAACGCTGGGCCTTGGTGGTGTGATCGCCATCGGCCTGCAGTTCCAAATCACTTCCTCCAGTGATGATATGCACAGCAACACGACCTCTGGTGATGTGATCGAGTGTGGCAAACTGACGCGCGGCTATGGTCGGGGCATTGAAACCGGGGCGGTGAGCGATCAACAGACCGAGATCAGGCGCGGTTGAGGCGGCGTGTTGTGCGATCAGTATGCTTTCGGGTGAATTGGAGTGAAACGCGATCAGTGCACGGTCGAATCCTCCGTTATCGTGAATTTTTGCGGCTGTCTCGATATGTTTCGGATCCACGACGGGGCCGGATGGAGGAACGATTTCTGAATGATTGCGGCTGCCGATGAAGCCGATGAACTCGACGGGCATGGTCAACGCTCCTTAATTACTAAAAAATATAGTTGATAATAAAATTAACGCTTGAAAATCGATTAAAAGCAAGCAAGGAATGCTCAAGACGCACTTCATCTCTCTTAATGTGGCCACATCGTCCACTAAGCGGAGAGTGAGACTGGAGACCTCGGCATGTCCCAAACCGCCCAATCTTCCTCAGCCACTCCGCTGCCTCAGCGCATGGCGCGCAATGTGCCGAGCGAATTGCTGCGGTCGTTCGTGGCCATCGTGGAAGCGGGTTCGATGGCGCAGGCCACGGAGACGATCTTCCTGACCCAATCCGCGCTCAGCTTGCAGATGAAGCGGCTGGAAGACGTGCTTCAGCAGAAGCTTTTTCGCCGCGATGGCCGTCGTCTGATTCTCACACCCATCGGTGAGGAACTGGTGGGATATGCGCGCCAGCTTCTTGCACTCAATGACCGGATCATGCGCACCCTTGGGCAGGATTCCGAGCCGGAGCCGATCAGCGTTGGTATGGTGCAGGACTTTGCCGACACACTCTTGCCGGACGTGCTGGGACAGTTTCGTCTGGCACACCCCCGTTCGCGGCTGGTGGTGCGTGTGGGAGGATCGGCAGAACTGCTTGAGATGTTCGACCGCTCAAGGCTCGATCTGGTTTTGTGCCTGGGGCAGCACGGAGATCGTTCTGGCGCGACATGGAAAGTGGTTGGGCACGACCGCATGACCTGGATCGGCGATCCAGCCATTGCGGAACGGTCCGAGGTGCCGCTGGTTCTTCTTGAGCCACCCTGCCGTTTTCGCGATGCCGCTCTGCGGGTGCTGACACAGGAGCGACGCGATTACCGACTTGTGCTGGAAACACCCAACCTTCCAGCCATGCGTGCCGGTGTGCGTGGCGGACTGGGTGTGAGTTGCCGCACGCGTCGCTTCGCGACGGCGGAAGGTCTGCCGACCATTACAGGCGATGCTCTTCCTGCGGTTCCTGAGATCGAGACCATTCTTGTGCGACGTAACCATCTTGGTGATGCTGCAACCGATCTTGGGGATCTGCTGGCGGCTGCCGCGAGCGGTTGAAAGATGCTCAAGGAACGGATGACAAGAACTCCTTATGCGTCAGGGAAGTCTTCGCGGCAGGATCGGATCGTTCCGATTTTCGCAACGAGGTTTCTCATGACGTCATCTGCATCTGCTGCTCCCCTTCGCGCACAGTTCCGCTCTCTCGAAGAAGAGCGTGAGTGCACGTGGGAGCCTGCGGCTCTGGCCGTCAACGTAAACCAGAGGCAAACGCTGGTGCGCGAGCATGGCAAGACAGCGCATATCGTGCGTGAAGGGGATGTGTTGCCAGCCTTTACGCTTCCGGCCGTCGATGGAAGCACGGTTTCGCTGGATGATCTGGTGGCGAAAGGACCGGCGGTTCTGGTGTTCTTCCGTTTTGCCGGTTGTCCGGCCTGCAACATAGCCCTTCCTCATTATCGCGACACTCTGTGGCCGGACCTTAAGGCCGCAGGCATTCCGCTGGTGGCGATTTCTCCCCAGCCGGCAGCGGCGCTTTCCGACATTGCTGTACGTCATGATCTTCCTTTCCCGGTTGTCACCGATACAGGGCTGAAGCTGTCGCGGGCGCTGGGCCTGACCTACACCTTCGATGAAGCGTCCCGGCAGAGTGCTCTTGCCAAGGGCGGGAAGAGCGCGGCTCTGAATGGTCTTGATGATACATGGGAGCTTCCCAAACCTGCGGTCATTGTCGTGGGGCCCGAGCGTGTCGTGCATTTTGCAGATGTTTCGCCCGACTGGATGGACCGCACGGAAAGCGCGCGTGTCCTTTCAGTTCTGGGACTGAACCGAGGAGAGGTCTCTCATGCGGCCTGATAGTGCCCTGTTCGAGGTGAACTCATCGGTTTCGGTGGAACTGTTCCGGGAAGCCATGAGCCGTCTGGGGGCGCCCGTGACAGTGGTGGCCACCGACGGTCCTGCCGGACGCCACGGGCTGACGGTGTCCGCCATTACGAGTGTGAGCGATACGCCTCCGACTGTTCTGGTGTGCCTCAATCGCAGCAATCGTTCCCATGAGGCATTCCGGGGCAATGGTGTGGTGGGGATCAGCATTCTTGGGCATGGGCATGACGGTGTGGCGGGGGTTTTCGCAAGTTCGCGCCGCACGTCCGATGAAAAGTTTGCAAGTGGTGTTTGGCGTGTCGGAAGAACAGGTGCGCCGTTGCTCGACGACGCGGCTGTAACGCTGGATTGCATGATTGAGGATATCCGTGTGTCCGGCACGCATGATGTTCTGTTCTGTGTGGTGCGTGACATTGTCATCAGTGAGCGGATTGCCACCGGTCTGGCATGGTGCGGCCGTGCTTTTCACCATCTTCCCTTTGCGCCGCTGACGGCGCCTCTGGCAGCTCAGGATACGGCTTGATGATGTTCGGTGCCTCTTTTTCCCGCAGATGGCTTCTTGGTGCGGCATTTTCTGGCGTGGGAGCGGCCACTCTGGCTTCGCGTTCTCTTCATGCACAGAACATGCCGGATCATGAGGGGGCGTGCGCGGCAGCGATTGCCGGGGATGTCACGCCGCTGACCAAACCACGCAAGTTGACGATTGCATGGAACGAGAACTCGATCTGCACGGCGGCTGTTCCTGTGGCTAAAGAAAAGGGATTTTTCGCGCGTCACAATATTGAAGTGGATTATGTGAATTTCGGCGGTGCAACCGATCAGCTTCTTGAGGCGCTGGCCACGGGAAAGGCGGACGGAGCGCCCGGCATGGCGCTGCGGTGGCTCAAGCCGTTGCAACAGGGTTTTGACGTGAAACTAGTGGCCGGTCTTCATGCGGGCTGCATGTATCTGATGACGGCCCGTGACAGTTCCATCCGTTCTCTGAGTGATTTGAAGGGTAAAACAGTCGGCGTGACCGACATGGGTGGACCGGATCGCAATTTCTTCTCCATCCGTCTGAAAGAAGCAGGAGTGGATCCCGAAACCGATGTTTCGTGGCGTGCCTTTCCTCCCGATCTTCTGCCGCTGGCTTTGCAAAGGGGTGAAGTGCAGGCCATTTCGGATGGTGATCCTGTAAGCTGGATGCAGAAGAAGCAGTTCAATCTGCGGGACATCGACAGCAACATGACCGGAGCATGGGCGCATACGACGTGCTGCGTTATCGGTCTGCGGGGCAGTCTGGTGCGGAACGAGCCGGATGTGGCGCGTGCGGTTACACGAGCAATCATGGATGCGGGAGCCTGGCTGGCTTGCAACCCCGATGAAGCCGGAAAGATATTCCAGCCCTTTGCTCCCAAGGTTCCAGCGCAAGATATTGCCGAGATGATTCGGATACAGGGGCATCATCACCAGACTCTTGCCGGGTCTTTCCGTGATGAAATCGTGCGTTATGCGGAGGCGCTCAAGGGGATTGGCGTGTTTCGATCTTCGCTCGACACTACACGGTATGCCGCGCGGGTGACACAGGATCTGTTCGCGTCATGAGCGGGGCGGAAGCGACGTTTGTGGCGGATGTGCCAGACACTGAGACACGGGCGGTGGTGAGGACATCGCCCGTGGCATGGCTTGCGGGGCCGGTGTGGCTGTTTGCGGCCTTCCTGACATGGCGTTGGCCGGATGCGGATGATTTTCCCGCTACCGATGTGCTTGCGGCTGTCTTTGCTGTGGTGGGAATTGCTTTACTGACCGGTGCCGCGCTGAAGCTGCTTCGTGAGCGCGCCGCATGGGCATTGGCACTTGGTTTGGGGCTTGGTGCGTGGGAGGTGGCACAGGCCAAACTGCTTTTGCTCCCACGTCCATTCTTTGGCACCCCGCAGGATCTTCTGGATGTTTTCCTCACAGACTGGGCGCGTCTGGGCAATTCGCTGCTTCATTCGCTCGGGTTGCTGCTGGTGGGCTATAGCCTTGGTTCTCTGCTCGGCATTGCTGTGGGGATTGGACTGGGGCGCTCCATGCGATTTCGCTACTGGGTGCACCCGGTGCTGCGCATGATCGGCCCACTGCCTCCGGTTGCTCTGCTGCCGCTTGCCTTCGTCATGATCCCGTCAAGCTGGGTGGCTGGCGAAGCGTTGATGATGCTGGCTTCGGCTTTCCCCGTGGCCGTGTTGACATGGTCGGGCATTTCAGCCGTGGACCCGGCTTTTCATGACGTGGCGCGCACCATGGGAGCCGGGGAGCGGTTTCTTGTCTTCCGCGTTGCTCTTCCGGCCGCTCTTCCACAGATTTTTGTGGGGCTGTTCATGGGGCTGGGCGCGTCGTTCGCCATGCTGGTGGTGGCTGAAATGCTGGGAGTGAAAGCGGGACTGGGCTTCTACATGCAGTGGGCGCAGGGATGGGCGGCCTATCCCAACATGTATGCAGCGCTCGTGGTGATGTCCGTCATGTGCACCGGTCTGATTACGCTTCTGTTTCGGGTGCGCGACAAACTTCTTGTCTGGCAGAAGGATGGTCTGAAATGGTGACGGGGCAGGCGAGTAAATCAGGTGAGGAGTTGGCGCTGCATGTTCGTGGTGTGCAGCATGGATATCACATTGATGGAACCTATCGCCCGGTCATTCAGGAGATGGATCTGCGTGTGGAGGCGGGGGAGTTCGTGGCGCTCCTTGGGCCGTCCGGGTGCGGTAAATCGACCCTGTTGCGGTTGATCGCGGGTCTTGAAAAACCGAGTGCAGGATGGATCGAGGTGGATGGCAAATCCGTCACCGGTCCGGGTCCGGATCGTATCGTGATGTTTCAAGATCCGACGCTCTATCCGTGGCGGACCGTGCGGCAGAATGTGGCGCTTTCACAGGATATTTCAGGGAAAAGAGACGACCAGGCTGTTGATGAAGCTATTCGGCTTGTCGGGCTGGGAGGTTTTGAAAAGGCTTGGCCACACCAGTTGTCTGGTGGGATGGCGCAAAGGACGGCATTGGCGCGTGCTCTCGTCAATCATCCGCGAATGCTTATTCTCGATGAACCCTTGGGCAAACTTGATGCGCTGACACGACTTACGATGCAGACGGAATTGCACAGGCTGTGGAAGGAAAGGGGTTTCACCGCAATCATGGTCACGCATGATGTGGATGAAGCACTGTTTCTGGCAACGCGGGTGCTGACATTGGGCGGTGCGAGCCGCTCACGCATCCTGTCTGATATTCGCGTGGAGGCTCCTTTTCATCGCCATAGAGACGATCCTTATCTTCTTGGACTACGGCAGGAGATATTGTCGCAGTTGGGGTATAAGGATGTATGACGATTGTGGGTCTGCTTGTGAGGGTCGGTTGGATGTGTGAGAACGCGAATATTTTAGTTTAGATGTTTTGATGATCTTATAAGAAAAGCTGTATTTTTAAAATTCAAAATTAATATAGATTTTGTTTTTTGTATAATTATGTGGTGTTAGGTTTGTGCATCTTTTTGCGATGCGTTATGTTTTGGTATGTAAATATACATATAATACATATTCATTTGTGTTTGGTGAAATTAATCAAGAAAATGTTACGTTGAATATCTACATTTCATTCATACATAAATAAAAGCGAAGTCGAAATTATTTTCGGCACACGATCACGTTCAGGTCAAAATGTTGATTGCGATAAAGAAGAAAGATGTCAAAAGACAATAGAAATCAAGTGGAAAAATGGGATCGTCCGTTGCATTTTCATCTTCCCCTTTCTCACATCAAAGTGCCGCAGATTCACTGGCCACATTTTCATATCCACTTCCATGACCGGCCGTTGGCCGGTGAACCACATCCGGAGCGACCATTTCATTGGCGGCTTTATTTTTGCGAAATGGTCGCGACTGCTGTTCTGATGCTCATAGGTCTTGCCTGTGTAATTCTGCTTTCTGCACCTAAGACATGGCTGGGCGATAGGCTGGCTCCTCATCCAGCCTTGCAGGCGGCTTTGTGTGGTCTGTGCTTTGGTCTGGCAGGAACAACTGCCGCCATGACCCCTTTTGGCAAGGTCAGTGGCGCGCATTTGAATCCCTCCGTCACGCTCGCGTTTATGCTGTCAAAAAAGATCGTGTGGATTGACGCTTTGGGTTACGTGATCTCGCAGGTCATTGGAGCGGTTCTGGGAACAGCGATTGTCTACGGTATAGGATATCTCCTTTCATCATGGAAAGTGGACGCACTAGCCGTTCATTACGGAGCGACAGTGCCTTACACGGGTATTTCTGTCTGGTTTGCCCTTGGTTCGGAGATGTTGGTAACGGGGCTTCTGATCGTCACTCTTTACTGGTTGGCCGCTCATCCTCACCATAAATGGATAACGCCGTGGATTGGCGGTGTCTTTTTCTTCGTCATGAACCCTCTTACGGCTTGGATTTCCGGCAATAGCGCCAACTTTGCCCGATCATTTGGCCCCGATCTGTTCGCTGGGAATTGGAATGGTTTATGGATTTATCTTCTGGGACCGTTCATTGGCTCTTCCTTGGCTGTTCTTGCACTCAAAGCCGACATACTCGGTAAAATTCATCTTATGGAGGCCCGTCTGGTCAATTTTGGACATTATGGTCGAGTGCCTCATATGGACGATCCGCATTTTGTGCATGCTGCGCCCGAGTATTATGAGGAATATAGGCAGCATCTTGAGATGACTGAAGCGATGCAGAAAGGTAAAAATGCTGTGGAAGAAAAACCCGATACGTAAGTATAAATCAGTCTACGTTGTCTTTATTTTAGATTGTGTGCACTCCAACAGTAAAGCTGAGGTCTGCGCACGTATTAAGTGTTTTCTATTGGAAACGTGGGTTGCCATCGACGGCAGTGATTGTCGTCATATGCCCATGCATCATGGCATGCCCCTAGGGGAAAAGTGTCGTGACTGTTGCATCTTACTCGCGTTCGAATGCCCCCGCGATGGTCAGTTGGACCTGATCGCCCACCATCGGAACATACGTCTTCACGCCAAACTCACTGCGGCTGATGGTCGTGGTGCCCTCAAAGCCGAGTGTGTAGGCTTTGTCCATTGGGTTCTCGCCCGAACCGATGAAAGTGGCTTGGAGGACAATGGGTTTTGTGATGCCATGCAAGGTGAGGTTGCCTGCGATATTGGCTGCGCCTTCGCCCGTAGATGTGACGACGCCGGAGACAAAAGTGGCTGTGGGATAACGACCCGTATCGAGCCACTTTTCCGTTTTCAATTCAGAGGTCAGCCTTGGGCTGGTGGTTTGTAAGCTATCCACTTTGAGGACGACATTCAGCTTTGTCTTCGTCATGTCTTTTGGATCGAAGGCCAATGTGCCTGAGGCGTCTGAAAGTAATCCGGAGTAATGGGTAAAACCGAAATGCAGAAGTGAGAAGATGACCTGTGTGTGGGCGGGTTCCACACCATAAATGCCGCTCTTCACATCGGCGGGGAGAGGGGCTGCATGGGCGGCGACAAAAGAACATAGAACGCCCAGAAAAGTGGCCGCAGCCAAGAGATGTTTCTGCATGAGGTTGCAACTCCTTGGAGAGGGAGCGAAGGCTCCCATGAGAGAGGGTCAGCCGAACCGAAAACCCAAGAGCGCTTTTCCCATAACGGTGTCGGTATAGGTGCGTACACCACGATCGGAACCAGCCGCGCCCGCAGCGAACATCAGTGGCAGCAGATGCTCTTCGCGGGGGTGGCAGATACGTGCTGCGGGTGCCTGCTCCCACTGACACAGATTGCGGTCACGTACGGACGGATCAGCTTCGATTGTGGTGGTCAGCCATCTGTCGAAGTCATAGGAGAGGCTGTCCGTTGCGGGATCACCACTCATGAAGTGGCGGAGGTTATGATAGGTCATGCCGGTTGCCACGATGAGAATGTTCTCCGAGCGCAGGGCTTCAAGCGCTCGTCCCACCTGAAGTTCCCGAGTGGCATCCAGATTTTTGTCCATTGAAAGCTCAACCACAGGAATATCCGCGTCCGGAAAGGCGAGCAGGAAGGGAATAAATACGCCATGATCGAAACCACGCGCATTATCCTGCGCACAGGGAAGCCCCGCCTGTTCAAGCAATTCCTTTACGCGCGTCGCCAGCGCGGGCGAACCGGGTGCGGGATAGGTCAGTTCGTAGGTGTGCGCAGGAAAACCATAGTAATCGAAGATCAGTTCAGGTCTTTCCGCCATTGTGACGGTTGGTACGGCTGTTTCCCAGTGACCTGACATGACGAGGATACCCGAGGGTCTGCGTGGAAGGGTTTCTGCGAGACCTTGGAGGTGAGCATCGAGCTTTTCCCAGCCGGGCCAGTCCATGAAAAAGCACGGACCGCCACCATGCGGTACGAACAGAACGGGTTGACGGTCAGAGAAAGAGATCATGGTCAGGCTTTCTGCCGGGTTGCGGATATGAGCCTTTTGTCCAGCCCGACCATAATCATACCCGCGACGTGCACATGATTTCCAATTATGAATACGGGCGGTGCATTCTGATGAGGTGATAGGCGTCTTTTCTGTACAAAGTTCCTTTCACGTGATCCGGGTCAGGCGAGATTCCTTGATTTATGTTTCTATGCCGAAACAAAATGGGCAAATGAAACAATATCAAGCATTTTCTGTTGTGCGTGTCAGGCAGGAAAGGAACGTACCATCGAGATAATCCTTTGCCATAGTAAGAGATTTTTCAAGAAATCCAGGTTCCAGAGCGCGCGCTTCGGCTGAATGTTGGTGTGTGGTGAACCAGCCGACCATCAGAAGACGACGCAGCATCAGCAGCGTTGGTACGATCTGAATATCTTCCTGCGAAAGAGGACGAACCTGTTTGTAACCGCGAAGCCATGAGGTGGTGAGAGCCTCGATGTTGTCGCAGCATTCCATGAAGGTGCAGGCGCAGGCGAATTCGTACATGTGCCAGCCAAAGCCGCAGTCATCGAAGTCGATGATGCAGGTTTCATCTCCGTTGCGCAGGATATTCGTCAGTCGCATGTCGCCGTGAAGGAGACCCCAGCGTGCAATCGGGCGGCCATAGCGCTCCAGCTTGATTCGGACCATACGGTCAGCGGCATCGAGAAGCGTAGTCTGTTCTGCGGTCATGTTGCTAGTGTTGCGCCAGCAGCCCCACATGGCGTTTGGACCGATAGCGACATCCACATTCCAGATAGGACGGTGCAGGCGGTTCAGATTGGTATGGGTGGCTGTGTAGTTGTGGAGGCGTGCGGAGATCCGTCCAAGCTCATGGAACTCATCTGCCAGACGGTCTTCCGATGGCGCGTGACCGGGTTGGTATGCAAACAGGACCGCATGTTGCTCCTGTTCTCCTTGTCCGGTGAAGCTCAGCGTCTCTCCGTTCAACGTGGGCAGGATTGCGGGCGTGAGAAGCACGTTGTCGGTGCGCAGATGTTCGATGAAGGTGATTTCCGAACGGATATCGTCCACGCTGCGATAGTGTGGACGGTGAAGTCTGAGAATGAAAGTCTCCCCCTGCGGAGTATCGATCCGATAGACGGCGTTTTCTGAAAAGCTGAGCAAGGACCATGCTGAATCAGGGTCTATGCCATAAAGCGGCAGGAAAGGCGCGACGTTTTCATGCCAATTCCATGAGGTCTGCTGCCAGGCGCGGGCGGTCATGGGGCGTTCCTCCTCTCAAAAAGGCGAGCTGGCAGCGACGGCGTCGTCCAGTCGTTGCAGGATGTCGTCCACCTGTCCGGACTGGAGCAGGAGACCGGGCTTGAACTGAAGCACGCGCGGATCGAGTGTGGAGAAGATGGCCCAGACGCCGCGCTTGTACAGTTCACGCATGACGGGCTTCGCGCCTTCGGCGGTCGCGAATTCCAGACCGATGATGAGACCTTCCTGTCGGACGCCGACAAACCAGTCCGGATAGCGTTTGCGGATGTTTGCCAGCCCTTCTGCGAATTGCGTGATGATGGCATGGACATTGGCCACCGTTTCGGCGCTTGTCGTCAGATCGAGCACGGCGTTGGCGACATGACATCCCACTTCCGATCCGGAGAAGGTGGACATATGGGCAAAGCCGTCCTGCTCCAGCCAGCCGCTGGCTTGTTTCGTCAGCAGCAGAGCGCCAAAGGGATAGATGCCGCCTCCCAGTCCCTTGGAAGTGACGAGAATATCGGGGCGCACATCCTGACGTGAGATGGCCCAGAGAGCGCCGGAACGCATAAGGCCGGTCTGCACTTCATCGGCGATATAGAGTGTGCCGGTTTCATCGCACATGCGCCGGATTTCCGCGAGATACCCCGGCGCGGGTAGAGGAAACCCGTAGGTGGCGGGAATGGTTTCCATGATCACGGCTGCGGCGGGCTCCGCTTTCAGCGCTGCCTCCATGGCTTCGAGATCGTTGAACGGCACCTGCACGAACTCTTCGGGGCGATCCGCAAGGAACAGCCGGCTGAATCGTTCGTCTCCCGTGGCTACGGCAAGGCCGGTATGGCCATGATAGGCCTTGCGGATGGAGATGATCCGGCGGCGTTTCGTGGCGTAACGGGCGCTCTTGATGGCGAGATCGATCGCTTCGCTGCCGCTGGTGGCATAGGCCACCCGTTCGAACGGCTTTCCTGAAAGCTTGATGAGCTTCATGGCCAGCGCTGTGCGGGACGGAGAGGGGAAGTGGTGGTTGCCGATATCGAAATATTTCAGCGCCTCGGTGAGAGCGGCGATGAGCTCGGGATTGCGGTGGCCAAGGTTGTAGGTGCCGCCGTTGAGATGGACATCGATCAGTTCGTGTCCATCCACATCGGTCAGTACGTAGCCTTCACGACGCCCGATGACGAGCGGCACATTCACATCCTGCCAGAAGCGCGTCTTGTCGGGATTCCAGAACTCTTCCGAGGCAGCGAGGACATCCGCCTTGTTGTCGAAGCCGGCTAGAAACGGATCGGCCATAATGTGTCTCCCACTGTCGCAGCAAGGGCCAGCTTTGAGGTGGCCGTATCGGCTCAGGTTAGGTGTGAGGGGTGGATCGGATAATGACATCCGGGGACAATTTCATGACATCCGGCAACGACTGCGTTTCGGATAAGAAATGAATTGACAGGAAGAGGATTGCGCCTTCACTTTAAGTGTCTTTCGTTCGTGCAATCCGATGACCGGACGGAGAGTTCCGGCCCGTTGGAAGAGAGGTCTGGCGCAATGACGCGCATGCCGGTTCATGGACATTTCGGCCCCGCTGCCGCTTCGACAACGGTGCTGGCGTCCGTGGTCTATGGTCTGGACAGCTTCATCGCGCGCTTGGGAGCGCAGCCTGTCAACGTGTTCAGTCGCTGTGGACTGGAGGGTCGGCGCAGCACGCTTCCATCCGATACCGTGCCTCTGGATGCCTATTGCCGTACGCTGGATTGTGCGGCGCGTGAAACAAGTACGGAGAATTTTGGCCTGTGGTTTGGCCATCAGTTTGCGCCCCGACGGTTGGGGATGCTGGGTTATGCTGTGCTTTCCTCTTCCGTGCTGGGTGAGGCACTGGACAATCTGGCGGCTTTTTTCCCGATTCATCAGGACAACAGCGTCGTAAGTCACCGGAAAGAAGGCGGAGTGTCTCGGCTGGATTACGATGTGACGGACCCGCTGATTCATGACCATCGGCATGACGCGGAACTTTCACTGGCTGTATTCTGTAATGTGATCCGTGAAGCCCTTGGGCCGGACTGGGCGCCGATGAGTGTGCGGTTTCGACATAAGGCGCCAGCCGGTGTGGATGACCATGAGAAGGCCTTCGGTTGTCCGGTTCTGTTCGAACAGTCCACCAACACTCTTGTGTTTTCCGAAGACATCCTCACAGTGGCAATGCCGGACGCGGATGGCATTCTGTTCAGCGCCATTAAAGCCGGACTGCTTCAGATACAGAGGGGAAAGCAGGCTGCGGATCAAAAGTCTCTGATGCATGTGCGGCAAGTCATTCTTGATCTTTTGCCACATGGGTACCCTTCTATCGCTCAGGTGGCTGAGCGCCTTGGCTGCCCTTACTGGACGTTTCAGCGTCGCTTGGCGGACGCGGGCATGACCTATCGGAATCTGGTCGAGGATGTGCGGCGGCATTATGCGCTGAAATATCTGCGGGAAGCGGAGCATTCCGTGGCGCAGACGGCTTTCCGGCTTGGTTATAGCGAGGGAAGCGCTTTTACGCGTGCCTTTACGCGCTGGTATGGGTGTTCGCCGCGTGTCTGGATAAGTGGCAATAGTTAAAAGTCGTGGAAGAAAAGGTTCTCAGGTTCTCTGTCGATCTCGTGTCGTCAGCGCTGCGAGACTGGCCGGATGCACGGCCAGCCATGTTGCTGTGAAAAGACTGTTGATGGACAGAAGCATGATCCAGATGGCAAGACCAGCAGCGTGTCTCCATGAAACAAGGCAGCCAAGAGCCCCACAGTGTGCGAGCAGGCCAGCACCTTGGTTGCGCGCGTGTGTTGTTGGCAGGCTGCGTAAGCCAAGGCAGCGACGGGGATAAACAAGCGAGCAGGCCCATAGAAGGCAGCCTGTCAGGGACAGAAGTTCCGCACCGATGAGGATGAGAGAAGGCATCATGTGCGGGGTCTCATCCAGAGAGCGCCGGACAGGGCGGCCAGACCTGTCAGAGCGCAAACGGCATCGACAGACAGGAACAGGGAATGGCGCCAAAGATGCGAGGGACCAGTGAGCAAATCGAGGAGCGGGAGGCCTAAGCCTGCGAGGGCCGTGAGAGTGAGCGGAACGGTCCATAGGACAGGGCGCGGAAGGCCGAACGCGAGCAAGACGGTGCTCCCCCAAAGAACGAAAACGGTTGTAATTTCCAGCATCGAACGATCTTCCCACTCATAGGGAAGCAGTCGGTTGGCCCAGAGATAGGCCAGCGACGCGAAGACCAGACCGCTCATGATACCGGCATTCAGTCGTTCGAGGCGCGGGGATGTAGGCTGGCGCGCGCTCGCACGCTGTCGTGCTGTGTGAAACACGAGGCCGCTGGCGACCATTACGGTCGCGGCCAGTCCGCCGAGGAACCAGAGCCAGCGCAGAACCGGTCCCATGGTGTGGGCCATATGCAGCCCCGTGAAGAGGGCTTCCGCGCGTTCCATTCTGTCAGGTGGAGGAGGCGCTACAGCTTGTCCCGTCACACTGTCGAATGTCGTCGGTGTTTCGTGAATGCTCAGACTGTCGGGGTGCAACGAATAGATCGAGATATGCTTAGGAGAAAACAGGATGTACGTGACGGTATTGCCGGTCAGTCGTTCCGTTTTATGGACGAGAGGTGCGAGCGGGAATGTTGGGAGGTGATGGTGCTCTACGACGGCTGGAGGTGCGGGAGTAGCCTCCAGCGCGACAAGTGGAAAGGCGATGTTTCCAAGAAGAAAAAGCCCTGTCCATGTAATCATAATGTGGAAAGGCAGCATGGCGGTGCCTGTCAACACATGAAGATCGAGAAGGCGACGTGGGGTAGCCGCCTGAAGGCGCAGGGTGAAATAGTCCGGTATCAGGCGCGCAAGATGCAGGAGAACACCTGACAGGATAAGGAGAGAGAGGAAGAGTGTCGTCAGAGCGACGAGATATTCTCCCCATGGTGAGGGGAGGCGCAGTGTGTAGTGAAAGTTGAAGAAAAACGCGCCGCCTTCCGTCTGGCGTGTCGCAATGAAGTGACCATCGTGCGGATCGAGGACCGGACCGATCAGGGCGTGTCCATCGTAGCGAAAAATATGCAGTAGAGGATCACGTGCGGAGGGTAGGGAGAGGAAAGCCGATGGTTTTCCCTGCCGTTCATCGTCACGGAGAATCTGCATGGCGTGTTCGAGAGCCTGATCGGACAGAGGCTGTTCCGGCAGGATTTCGGTGCTTTCCGGCTGCATCCAGCGTGTCAGTTCGATATCGAAAAGAGAAAGGGTGCCGGTGAAGAAGATGGCGAACACGATCCATCCGGCCACAAGGGCTGTCCAGCGATGCAGCCAGTTCAGTCGCGCACGCAGTATGGGCGTCATGGAGCGAAATGGAGCATCAGCGCCCCGCTCAGGACGAGCACCAGAGGAACCCCAAGTGCCAAGTGCGGTTTTTCCGTTAGAAAGGGCCAGATGAGAACGGGAACGGCAATAATCGTGACCAGAAGGCGGTAGGAACGGCTGGAGACGAGGGCGAGATCACATGCGAAGGATCCCCACAGCACAAAAGCCCCCCACAGGAGCACGATGCCTATGGAGCGGCAGGTTCTGTCCTGACCGGTGGTCATGAGGCAAGTGTGAGGAAAGACATGAGCGTGCGTGGGACATCTTCCATGAGGTTGATGGCGTTGAGAACGATCGATCCGAAACCATGGAGAGGACAAGGCGACATGGTGGAAGCACCCATTCTGGGCAATGGAAAGGAAATGGCCTTGTTAGTGAGAATGACTCGCACGCGCAAGGTTGCGTCTGACGGGCTTCGTCCGTCGCTTTGCGCGAAAATGACACACGTTACGAAGGTTGAACGCAAAACGGGCGCCGTTCCCAAAAGGAACAACGCCCGCCTTTGCGTGTATGTCCGTTCAATCGAAATCGGACATATCACGCATCGATAAATGGTCAGCTTATTTCCGGTTCGATCCTTCCGGAACGCCCGGCGTGGCTCCCGCCGTGTCGGGCAGGGCATAGGCGATGATGTCATCGCCAATATCGGGCGAGTGACTCATGCCGCCAGCGGAGATCACGACATATTCCTTGCCCGTCCGAGGCGAGCGATAGATGAGGGGCGCTGCAACTGCACCTACGGGCAGGCGACCCTGCCACACGATTTTGCCGGATTTCGCGTCCAGCGCACGCAGGTAATAGTCCTGCGTGCCCGCAAAGAACACCAGCCCGGAGGCGGTCGCTGTCGGGCCGCCGAGGGTGGGCATGCCGAGTGGCACAGACATGTGTGTTTTGATGCCCATTGGCCCCGTATCCTGCACAGTGCCCAGCGGCACCTGCCACACCAGTTTCTTGGTGCGTAGATCGATGGCACTCATCGTGCCGAAGGGCGGTGTGTTGCAGGGCACCTGAAGCGGTGACTGAAGGATGTCGATCTTCACGCCGCCATAGGGACCGGCTACCTGCGGACGAATGGTGCCCATGAAACCGGGAACCTCATCCGTCGAGACCTTGAATTTCTTTGCGTTTTCCCGTGTCTCCAGCGTCATCTGGAGCGGAATGCGCATGTCGTTGACGAACATCAGCCCGCGGGACTCATCGATCGCAACGCCGCCCCAGTTCATGCCGCCCAGAAGGCTCGGCCACTCGATGTAGGGTTTCTCGCCCGGCGGGGTGAACGGACCCGTATAGGCCGACTGTTTGAACTTGATGCGGCAGTAAAGCTGATCGAACGTGCTCACACCCCACATTGAGCGCTCGCTCAGCGGATCGGCTCCGATGAGAGGCATGCCGATGGAAGTGGGCTGGGTTTTCGATAGGTGTTCGCCTTGTCCCGCGGGAGACGTGGCGACATAGCGTTCTTCAACGGCCGTGATCGGTGTGCCGGTGCGCCGATCGAGCACGAAGATGTTGCCGGTCTTGGTCGTCTGGATCAGGGCGGGAACTTTCTCACCCTTCTCGTTCGTCACATCCTGCAGGACGGGCTGGGAGGGCAGATCATAGTCCCAGACATCGTGGTGCACGGTCTGGAACACCCATTTCGTTTTGCCCGTGCTGGCATCGACCGCCACCACCGCGGCGCCAAACTTCTCTTTCACCGCGTTCCGGTCTCCGCCCCAGTAGTCCGGGGGACCGTTCCCGGTCGGGAGATAAACGAGGTTCAGCGCCCGGTCGTAGGTGGGTACCGTCCACATGTTGGGCGTTTCGAGTGTGTAGGTTTCCCCTTCTGGCGGGGCGCCGGTGCGATCCGGAGCGCCGACATCCCATGCCCAGACGAGGGTGCCGTTGCGCACGTCATAGGCACGGACCACGCCGGAGGGTTCGCCATGCACGATGTCGCGCACCCACCCGCCGATGACGGCGATATGCCCGGCAATCAGGGGCACGGCGCTCGGATGATAGCGTTTGCCGCCTTCTGTCGGTCCCATCTGTGGCTTGAGATCGACAAATCCGTCCTGTCCGAAGCCGGGGCAGAGTGTGCCGGTATGCGCGTCCAGTGCGAAGAGACGTGCGTCCACTGTCGAGACGATGAGGCGCTGGCGGCAGGGTTGCGCCGGATCGGCGGCTTTGTCGTCGGCGGTCAGGGAGTCGTCATGGTAGATATCGTGATAGCCCACACCGCGACAGGAAACGTGTTCTGCCGTGCGGGCATTGGGATCGAACTTCCAGATGCGCTGTCCGGTATCGCCGTCGATGGCAGTGACGATGTTCTCAGGTGAGCAGGAATAAAGGATATTGCCGATCTGCTGCGGAGTGTTCTCGTCCACGCCGATGGCGGCACCCGTCAGGCGGCGTCCGGTGTGATAAGTCCACGCCACTTTCAGCTTTTCGACATTCTGGGGCGTGATCTGGGTGTAAGGCACAAAGCGTGTGCCGTTGGCATTGCGCCCGAAGAACTCCCAGTTGTCTCCTGTGTCGTCCTGCGCAACGTCCAAGCCCTCTGACCCAGCCATTGCTTCGGGATGATGGATCTCGCCATGTGGGAAGAAGGCTTCCACCAGAGTGACCAGCAAAGCGGATGTGACGGTAAGACCGCCACCTGTCAGCGTCCGTCGTGTGTTTGTACTGAGCGCGGGAAGGCTGGCCGCGCAGGTCCACAGACCGAATGTGAAAAGGATGGCGGGCAGCACGAGGCGCGGCAGTAGCGGCCAGTAGCCGATCTCGGGCGTATCGAGAACCGCCCAGACGCAGGTGGCGGCGAAGACCAACACGGTGACAGGCAGAGCGATGCGACTGCGGGCGACAAAGAGGATGCCAAGCAGGACATAGGCCAGTCCCGCCAGAACGTAGTAAAGAGATCCACCCAGCGTGGCGAGTTCAAAACCCTCCCATGCCAGCCACAGTCCGACGAGACCGGTCAGGGCGGCCACAGTAAGACGAAAGACGGTGGCCGCGCCGGATCGTCGTCTCTGATTACTTATATCGTTCATAAAATATCGTCCGTCATGACGGGTGAATCATCACCGGGGCCGCCTGTGTGGCGGAAAGTGGCGGACCATACAAATGGAATGCATGAGAGCCATCAGAAAAGTGTTGAGACGGGGGCGTGATGCTTTTTCATGGGACACGTCCGCTTACCGCATCTCTGCTTTCCGTGTGGAAGGCTGTATGTAGAACGCGACGCTAGGACACCGGGCAACATTCGGCCGTCTGGTCCGTTGCCTCCACAAGGCGACGCTCCCTGTGGGAGCGGGCGAACAGAAGAGTAAGGAGCTTTGAGATGGTGGATAATCCGCTGGAAGACTCACCCAAGCGTGACGCGCAGATCAAGGCGAAAGCCCGTGAGATGTGGATTGCCGATGGCAAGCCCACATGCGGTCCCGAGGGCTACATGGAGGCCGCGACGGACTTGGTGGGCATGACCATCAACCCGGATGCGGGCGAAATCCCGGTGGAGCCGGAAGTGCCCATCGGCCCGGAGGGCGAGCCGATCGAGGACGCGCGGATTCAGGAAAATCTGGGCAATCTTGGTGGCAGCATGGACGAGCAGGATGACCGGCAGGAAGTGCCGTTCGGCACGCGCGAGGAAGAGGCGAAGGCCCTGCGCGACTCCTGATCCGTTCCGCCTCCATCGACACGATGGAGAGCCTGCCGCCGATATGCACTCAGCACGGTGGCAGGCGGCCCATCCTGTGGCACAATGCACGGCGTGCGCTCACAGGAAAGGCCTTTCATGTCCCAGCTTCCTTCACCTCCCGTCGCCCGCAAGGAATCGCGTCGCATCGAGCAACTCGGGCGGGCGCGTGAGGATGATTATGGCTGGATGAAGGATGACAACTGGCAGGCGGTCCTGCGCGAGCCGGGACTTCTGCGCTCCGATATAGCCACGCATCTGCGCGCCGAGAACGCTTATTCGGAAGCCGTTCTGGCTTCGACCCGCACGTTGCAGGCCGCCATCGTGGCGGAGATGAAGGGGCGTCTTCAGGAAGACGAGTCCTGGCCATTCCTGTCGCACGGTCCCTGGCGCTATGGCGTGCGCTACGAAGCCGGCGCGCAATATCCTCGCTATGTGCGTCACCGCGAAGGGCGCCCCGATGAGGAAGAGGTGCTTCTCGACACGGATGCCCGTGCGAAGGATCAGGCGTTTTACGCCGCGCGGAGTGCCGCGCACAGCCCTGATCACCGGCTGTTTGCGTGGGCCGAGGACACGCAGGGCTCCGAGATTTACACGATCCGCGTCCGCGATCTGGCGAGCGGCGAGATGTTGCCGGTGCAGATCGACAACTGCTCGGGAAACTTTACCTTTTCACCGGACTCTACGCATATTTTCTGGACATGGCGCGATGAGAACGGTCGCCCGATGCGGGTGTATCGTCGTGCACTCGCGGGCGGTGAAGACGTCATGGTGTACGAGGAGCCGGATCCCGGTTTCTTTGTCGGTGTAAGTGTTGCGCGTTCGGGGAAATGGGTGGTGATTTCCACCAATGACCACGACACTTCGGAAGCGTGGCTGGTGCCCGGCAATCAGCCCGAAGCACCTGCTGTCTGTCTCGCCCGACGCGAGAAGGGGCTAATGTACGATCTGGTGCATTGGGGGGACCGGTTCGTGGTTCACACCAATGCGGACGGGGCCACCGATTTCGCTTTGATGACGGTAGCAGATGAGGCTGTGGGTGAGCGCGCCAACTGGCAGCCGCTCGTGGCGCATCGGCCGGGGCATTACATTGCGGGCTGCCAGTGTCTGGCGGACTATGTGGTCTGGACCGAGCGGGTGAACGCCAACACCGTGATCGAAATCATGGACCGCAAGGGCGCGCGACAGAGCGTGGGGGAGGAGGAGGAGGCGTACACGCTTTCTCTGGACGGTGGCTACGAGTTCGAGACGGCTGAGCTGCGCTACTCCTTTCAGTCTCCCACCACACCGCGCCAATGGTTCGCGTTGGATCTGGCCACGCGCCAGCGGCATCTGCTCAAGGAGCAGCTCGTGCCTTCGGGTCATGATCCGGCCAATTATCGCACGCGTCGTCTGATGGCCCGGGCGCCGGACGGGGAAGAGGTGCCGGTCACGCTGCTGTTCCATCGTGACACGCCCGAAGGACAACCTGCGCCGTTGCTGCTTTATGGCTACGGCTCTTATGGCCACGCCATTGAACCGACCTTCTCCACCCGCACGTTGAGCCTCGTCGATCGGGGTTGGGTCTATGCCATCGCGCATGTGCGCGGTGGTTCCGAGAAGGGGTGGAACTGGTTCCTCGGTGGGCGGGGGATGCACAAGACCAACACGTTCACGGACTTCATTGCCTGCGCCGATCACCTGATCGCTCAGGGGTGGACGGAAGCGGGCCGAATTGTTGCGGATGGCCGCTCAGCCGGTGGAATGCTCATGGGGGCGATTGCCAACATGCGGCCCGAACTGTTTGCGGGCATCGTGGCCGTGGTGCCGTTTGTGGACGTGCTCAACACCATGTCCGATGAAAGCCTGCCGCTGACACCGCCCGAGTGGCCCGAGTGGGGCAATCCCCTGAAAGACGAGGCGGCTTATGATTATATCGCCGGTTACTCGCCCTATGATCGGATTGAGAAAAAGCCCTATCCCGCGATCTTTGCCATTGGTGGCCTGACCGATCCGCGTGTGACCTATTGGGAGCCGGCCAAGTGGATCGCGAAATTGCGGGACTACAGCACCTCGGAGAATCCGCTGCTGTTGAGGATCAACATGGAAGCCGGTCACGGTGGCGCGTCGGGGCGGTTCCGTGCACTGGATGAAGCGGCGCTGATCCACGCTTTCGCCATCTGGGCGGAAAGTCGGGATCGCGATACGGGTAGTTCGTGTGACTGATCTGCGAGTGAAGATGACAGTATGTGTAACCGGCCTGGTGACATTGCGCATGGGAAGGGCAATGTGATGTCCCATACCGGTCCACAGGCTTCGTCCGTGAAAGAGGGGGCTGAACCGCTCACGCCTCGGCTGGTGGAAATGGACACGATGGTCCAGCGAACAGCGGCGCGAAAAGCGCAGTGGCGGGCGCGTGAAGTGCTGACGGCGTTTATCGTTGCCATCGCGCTCTATACAATCCACGGTTTTCTTTCGGCTCTTGCGTGGGGCGGCGTGTTTGCCGTCGCCACATGGCCGCTTTTCCGACGCATGCAGGAACGCTGGCCTCGCCATGCCGATGGTGTGCTGCTTCCGGCCATATGTACGGCGGCCATGGCGCTTCTGTTTCTCGTGCCCATGCTGTTCGTCGGGCTGGAAGCGGCGAATGAGGCGCAGAATGTGCTGCTTCTGATGAAGGACGCGCGCCACGAAGGTGTGCCGGTGCCATCATGGGCCGGGCGTATTCCCTTTGGCAGCAAGACATTGGTCAACTGGTGGAGGATGCATCTTTCCGATCCAGAAGCAGCGGGTGAGTTCTTCAGTTCCTTCGACAGTCGTGGGCTTGCCATGACCCGTACGCTTGGATCCCAACTGGCGCATCGGGGAACGCTGTTCTTTTTCTCGATCCTGACGCTGTTCTTTCTCTACAAGGACGGTAACGCCATCATGCGGCAATGCACGGTGGCATCCCGCAGAGCCTTTGGGCGCCGGGGAGAGTTGATCGGCCAGCAGATAATCGCCTCTATTCACGGCACGGTGGCCGGTCTCGTGCTGGTGGGTGTGGGCGAGGGGCTGGTGATGGGCGTAGCTTATTTCATCGCGGGTACGCCGCATCCGGCCCTGCTGGGCGGCGCGACCGCTATTGCGGCGATGATTCCGTTCTGCGCCATGATTCCGGTCGGGCTTGCCTCAACCTTGCTGCTGGTCAGCAGTGGGACGATGAGTGCCGTGGTCATCTTTTGTCTGGGTGCCGTGGTGATTTTCGTGGCCGACCATCTCGTGCGTCCTACCCTGATTGGCGGCAGTACGAAGCTGCCGTTTTTGTGGGTTCTGCTTGGTATTATCGGTGGCGCGGAGACATGGGGATTGCTGGGACTGTTCGTCGGACCGGCCGCCATGGCGACGCTCCATCTGCTGTGGCGCAACTGGTCGCGGGAACGCGGGGACGCGGCTTGAGCGCTGATATGGGTATTTTCACGACGTTGTGTGATTGATTTTCCGTATGTGAAAAATAAAGACGAAGAAATTTTGTAAAATTGCTTTTCCCGCGTTCGCAGAGCGCTGGGAACGTGGCATACCTTGAGAAACGGGAGTCTGGACAAGGCCAGCGCGGACAAGGAGCCGGATGAGGGCAAGAGCATCAGCAGCGAGCCGTGCCTGCTTCGTGACAGGCAGCATCATGCGGCATGTGCTGGTCATGGCAGGGACAGGTGCCATCGGCCTCATGGCGGTGTTCTCCGTGGACATGCTGAACATGATCTACATTGCTCATCTGGGCGACCCGGCCCTGACGGCGGCCATTGGCTTCGCCGGAGCGGTGGGCGGTATTCAGATCGCGGTTTCCATTGGTCTTACGATCGGACTCGGTGCATCGGTTGGCCGTGAAATCGGGGCCGGGCATTGCCCGCTGGCGCGTCGGATCGCGTCTTCTGTTTTTCTGGCGACCTTTGGCGTGACGCTGGCTCTTGGGCTGCTCACGGCTTTGCTCGCGCGGCCGGTTCTGGAGATGCTGGGGGCTTCCGGCGCAGCGCTCGATCAGGCGGCGTTCTATCTCCAGATCACTTCGCCATTCCTGCCCTTCGTGTCCCTTGGCATGGCCAGTTCCGCCCTGATGCGTGCTGTGGGTGATGCGCGCGGTTCAATGCATGTCACGTTGGTCGGCGCCATGCTGACGGCAGTGCTGGATCCGGTGCTCATTCTTGGAATGCATGAAGGACTGATGGGCGCAGCCGCCAGTCTGGTTCTTTCGCGCCTTGCCGTGCTGGGACTGGGTGTGCGGGGGGCTACCGCTCATCACATGCTGACATGGCCACGGCTGTCGGCCTTCTTTCCCGATGTACGGCGTGTGGGTGCCATTGCGCTACCGGCCATTCTGACCAATCTCGCGACGCCCATTGGCGGCGCTTATGTAACAGCTCATATGGCTCGGTTCGGGCTGGACGCAGTGGGTGGACAGGCGTCTGTGGAGCGGATCGTGGTCGTGGCGTTTTCGTTTGTCTTCGCGCTCACCGGAGCTGTGGGACCGATCATGTCCCAGAATCTTGGAGCAGGGCAGTTCGATCGCGTGCGCGAGGTGCTTCTGGCGTCATTGAAAGCCGTCGGTACGTGCGTGGCCGTGACGTGGATCGTGCTGATGCTGTGCCAGAATCTTCTGGTAACGGGGTTCCATGCGGTGGGAGAGGGAGCTGTCCTGATCCATCTGTTCTGCTCGTGGACAGTGCTGAGCTATCTCTTCATCGGCATGCTGTTCGTGGCCAATACAGCGTTCAACAATCTTGGACATCCACTGTATTCCACGCTGTTCAACTGGGGCCGTGCCACGCTGGGGACCGCGCCGTTTGTCGCCTTCGGTGCGCGTTTCGGGGCGCCGGGTGTGCAAATCGGTCAGGCATTGGGGTGCGTGGTGTTCGGGAGTGTCGCGATTATGTGCGCTTTCCGGGTCGTGGGAACGCTGGCCAGCCGAACCGGAGCGCAGATGGCCCGTATAGAAAAGCCGGTCATGGCCTCCGATGTTCCGACTCTCAGCGCTGAGGCGGCCATGGCCGATCTTGATGGTATGGATGAGGAGGAATGCGAGGAAACGGCTTTGTCTGCGGAGAGGAAAGTGAATAGGCTCTCGCATTCCGGCTGATCTGTCGGAGCCAGAGGGAGACCCCTTATGTCGAAATTGACTGCGGCTGAACGCAACGCCCTTCCTGACAGCGCCTTTGCCTTGCCCGGACGGCGCTATCCCATTCCCGATGCGACCCATGCGCGTGATGCGCTTGCGCGGGCGAGCGAGTTCTACAATCGGGGAGAACTGACCGACGAGGAATATGAGACAGTGGTGCGCCGGGCCAAGGCGGTCCTCGGTGAGGACTGATTTCTCGTAAAACACCCTTGGAATTGCACGAAGAAACGTAGGATCTTCGTTCAGAATGGCGCTATGGCATCAATGAGTTGCTGCCCATAACGCGGGGCCTGCAGGACGGAAAGCTGACCACGGCCACCATAAGAAATGCGGGCTTCGGCCATACGGTCGTGGGTCACGGTGTTGTCGGCTGTGATGTCCTGTGGGCGTACGACGCCTGTGACCTGCAATTCACGCAGTTCGTTGTTCACACGCACTTCCTGCCGCGCCACGACCATGAAGTTGCCGTTGGGCAGTACCTGCGTAATGGTGCCCGCCACACGTACGGTGACGGTTTCGTTGCGGCTGATGCGCCCAGCGGCGGTGTTGCTGCTGTCGCTGGATGTGGCGAGCGCCCCTGATCCAAGAACATGGGAGATGGCTTTGCCGTGGAAGCCGAACAGGCTGGGGATACCCATGCTCTCGCTGCCCGTGCCGCTTGCGCTGGTGTTGTCGACAATGGTCGCGTTGTCGGTGATATCCACGATGACAGTTACAAGATCCCCCACCTGTGCTGCGCGCTGATCCTTGAAGAACGCCCGGCTGCCCGGTCGCCAGAGGCTGGCGACTTCAGCCGGAGGCGGCTGGAGTGGCGGCATGGGCATGGTGACGGGACGATACGATGTATCGCGTGTGGGATCCTGCGTGCGTGTCATCGCAGGTGGGTGCCCTATCTCACTCAAGTGTCCGATGCCGCCATTACAGGCGGTCAGGGCAAGGAGACTGAGCAGGGAAAGGGCGCGTTTCATATAAAAGGCAGTATCCAACAAGAAGAATAATCAAATGTTTCGATGAGAACGTTGACCGTTCGAATGCAATTCATGTGCGTCCGCCGGCATTGGGGTCGTGCCCGGCGTGACTTCAACTCGGGTCCGGTCAATGACGGATCCCACCACGACCATGCGGGAGACGGGGTTAAGGACATGGATGTGTTCGCCACGGGCGCCTGAATCCAGAGCTACGCCGGACGCAGTCAGGTGCAGGCCGGTGGAGGAGACATCCAGCACGACGGGGGCCCCTTTTTCCACCAGAAGCACATGATCAAGGAGGGCTGTGGTGAGTGTCGTGTGCGCCCGAATATCGTGTTTGGTGAGCATGTCCACGGCATCGTCCGGGTCGAGGATCGCACCGGATGGCAGAGCACGGGAATCGATTGTGGCTGTCGTCAGATCCGAGGCCGCGAGAACCTGTCCGGCGACGAGGTCGTGACTGGCCACGACAACGTCCATACGGGAACTGACCGTGCCGTCTGCCCGAAAGGAGACAGGCGCGCTGCCCTGCTGTGGAATGGAAAAGAACGCAGAGAAATGTCCGTGCGTCGCGTCATAGACGATGTTGGTCAGACGCAATGTGGGCGCGGGGTCTGCTGCAACTGTTGGTCCAATGAAATCGGCAAGGTCGATGGTGGCGGTGTCGCTTACGCCCCGATCCTTCAGGCCGGATAGAACGAACGGCATGACCTCGTCTTCCGTAATGGTGTGACTGGCGCGGGTCAGGGTCGTCTGGGCCAGTTCGGAGGCATCCGGCCAGTCGACGCCAAACTGTTGTGCGATGGCTTCGAGTTGTGGGCCGCCGATGACAAGAGTCTGTCCCACCGCAGGAGCGGGGCCAAGGTCGCAGTCCTGCCCTGGATCGAGCCCCTCGAAAAGATCGGACAGATGGACCTGAGTGTTGTGAAGCGTTGCAGTCCTGCGCAGCGTCGCCGCGTTGAGCGGCGACGAGGCAAGGCACACCCCCATTCCGAGGATGAGGAAAAGACGATGTGCCGTCAGGATCATTTCAGGGCAGACAGGGTCTGGAGCATCTCGTCGGATGCTGTGATGACCTTGCTGTTCATCTCGTACGCGCGTTGGGCGGTGATGAGATCGGTGATTTCCGTCACCACATTGACGTTGGACTCTTCCACATAGCCCTGTCGCACGCTGCCGAAGCCTACACTCTGGCCTGTACCGGTGATGGCGTTGCCCGAGGACTGTGTTTCGGTGAACAGGTTCTGACCCATGGCGGCCAGACCGTTTTCGTTCTGGAACGTGGCCATCTGTAACTGGCCGACAACCGTGGACTGTGTTTGACCCGAGATCGTGACCTGTACCTGACCGGTCTGGTCGATGGTGATGGTCTGAGCGTTGTTGGGAATGGTGATGCCCGGGCTGACTGGATAGCCATCTGCGGTGACGATCATGCCTGTGTCGGACAGGGAGAATGTACCGTCGCGGGTGTAGGCATATTCACCGGAGGGGAGTGTGACCTGAAAGTAACCCGGTCCCTCTATGGAAAGATCGAGGCTGTTGTTGGTCTGCTCCAGTGTTCCCTGCTCGTTGATACGGTAGATGCCCGCCGTGCGGACACCCAGACCCACCTGTGCACCGGCGGGAACCAGCGTGCCGCTGTCCGAACTCATGGTGCCGACGCGCCGCAGATCCTGATAGATGAGATCCTGGAACTCGGGACGACGGCGTTTGAAGCCCGTCGTCGTCATGTTGGCGATGTTGTTGGCGATGACCTCAACATTCGTCTGCTGGGCCTGCATGCCGGTGCCGGCGATGTCGAGGGAACGCATCATGTCAGTGGGTTTCCATTTTCAGATAATTCAGGACTGGGTCTGGATGATCTTGTCGATCGCATTCTGGCGTCGCGTGGACTCGCTATCGACGAGATTGGCTGTGATTTGGAAATCACGTTGCAACTGAACGAGGTTTGTCATTTCCGTCATGGTATTGACGTTGCTGCCCTCAATCATGCCCTGCCGGAACTCCTTGACCTCCATCTGCGTGGTGGGGGTCTTGGCGCGGAAAAGCTGATCGCCTTCCTCCGAGAGGTCGTGCGGGTTGGCCACGTTCACGAGGCCGAGTTCGGCCACCACGCGGCTTTCCGTCGAGATGGTGCCATCAGCCGAAATGTTGATCGTGCGGTCTTCAGGGCGCAGGACAATGGGCTGTCCCGTTCGGTCGAGCAGAGCGTTGCCCGCCGCATCCGTGACGCTTCCATCCGAAAGTTTCTGGAAACGGCCATTGCGGGTGAGACGCACGCCGTTTGCGGTCATCACGGAGAAATAGCCTTCTCCAGAAATGGCCAGATCAAGCGGATTTCCGGTCTGTTGCAGGGCACCCTGCGAAAAGTCGCGCCATGTCGCGCGGTCCTGCGTGTAGGTGTCGGGGGATTCGCCCGGGGCGGGAGTGCCTCCCTTCGCCTTCACGAGATAATCGGAAAACTGGAGATGACCGGCTTTGAATCCGGGCGTGGAACCATTGGCCAGATTGTTGGCCAGCACGCTCATGGCCCGCGTTTCAGCGTCCATGCGTGACAGCGCGATATAGGTCGTGTTGTCCATGCGGGGCGGCTCTCCTTTGGAGGCCACCCTGACCGTGAAAGATTTACAAAGAGTTGTTTCGTCCCGATTCCACTGGCGTCTTCAGCCGGAGAAAGAGGACGGCCCCCGATCCATCAACATGGCCGTTACCGCTGATTTGAAAGGAGGTAGCGCGTCGGCAACACGCAGTCCCATGGCGCGAAGCGCCCGAAACGGCGCGGCGTCGCGGGTGTAGAGCGTGGCGATACCGTTCGTGGCCGCAAACATCGGCATGGTGGCAGCGCGGTGCTGTCGCTCGAAACGGCGAAGGACTGACGTAGCGCCGATATCCTGTCCTTTCCTGAAGGCATCCCCGACGTTATGGGTGAGCGTTTCCGCCCCGCGCAGGCCCAGATTGAAGCCGTGCGCGGTGATGGGGTGCATGCCCACGGCCGCATCTCCGATCAGGGCCAGTCGGCGTCCCGCGAAGCGGTGGGCGTAAACCGCCTTGAGTGGATAAGCATGGCGTGTGCTGACAAGACGCAATGTGCCAAGACGATTGCCAACGCGCTGCATGATTTCGGCATTGAAGACCCCTTGCTCGGCGTGCATCAGGCGCCCGATATCGGCGGGCGGCAGGGTCAGCACCAGCGAAGAGGCGTTGCCGTTCACGGGCAGAAGCGCGATGGTCTGACCGCGATCGAACCATTGCAGGGCGACGTTGTGATGCGGCAGGTCATGCGTCATGCGACAGACCATCATCATCCGCTGGAAATCATGAACGACAGCCCCGATTCCCGCGCGGCGTCGGGTGGGGGAGAACCGTCCATCCGCTGCGATGACCAGACGGGCCGGGAAGCGTCCGTTGCGCTCCCCGCCATGGTGGATGACGGCTTCGTTCGTGTTCTGTCGAACGGTGTCCACCGTCACGTCAGGCATGAGCGTGATACCAGCACGCTCTTCCGCCTCCGCATGCAGTGCGCGACGGATCATATTGTTGGAGACAAGCCACCCCAGTGGGTTTTCCGTGGTCCCCTGTCCGTTCTCGAAGATCAGCGGATGGTTCTGTCGCCCTGTCTCCACGCGCGCCTCGGCCAAAGGGCAGATGACGCTGTGGGGGATATGTTTCCACGCGCCAAGGCGCTCCAGCATCTCGCGGGCATGATGCGTCAGTGCGATCTCGCGTCCGTCGAAATGCGGTTGCGCCCAGATATGCGCGTCCGCCCGTTCCAGAACCGCCACCGATAGCCCCGCCGCCTCCAGCGAGAGAGCTGCGGCGAGTCCCACGGGGCCTCCTCCGATGATGGCGACATCATGTACGGCGGGGTGAGTCATATCAGCAGCCTCAGTCCTTGTCGGCCGCGAAGGTGGCGGGCGCGCCCGTCCATTCCGCGACATAGGGAGCAACAGGCCGACGCTTTGTCTCGTGGTCCGGCTTTTTGGGCGTGCCGACGAAGAAGAATCCGGCCAGCGCATGCGGGGACGGGAAGCCGAGTTCGGTCGCCAGCACGGGATCGTAGGTGATATCGCCCGAAACCCAGACCGCGCCATAGCCTGTTGCGTGCAGAGCATTGAGCAGGTTCATTCCGGCCGCGCCCACGGCGAGTTCCTGCTCGATCAGGGGGATATTCTTGTCCACTGGGCGCAGATGCATGCCCAGTACGATGGTCAGTGGCATGTTCGCCATCCGGTCATGGCGCTTTGCGATCTTTTTCTCAGGAACGTCCGGATCGAGCCGCTTCATGCTGGCGACAACTTTCTCCGCCAGTTTCTGGCGGGCATCACCACGGACAAGCAGCAGACGCCATGGGCGCAGTTTGCCATGATCGGGCGCACGCATGACGGCGGAGAGGATGGTTTCCAGCTCCTCACCCGTCGGTGCGGGCGCTTCGAGATCATCGGTGGACGCACGCGACAGCAGCACATCAAGGGCCGAAATATCGTGCTTCATGGGACCGGTCTCCTGCTGGGATGAAACGTGGGCGCACCATGACGCAATCGCAGGGGCCAGTGCAATGCTATCGACATGGAGAAGGAAATGGGTAGGGGGCAACAGTCATTTTGTAACGCGTGAAACGGCTGTCTTGCTGATGTGTCAGAAGTTCCTTGACGTACGCTCGGCAGCCGGGCTTCAGGTGAAAGGAACAAACGTTCCATTTGTATGGTTCGCAGCGTAATCTGGATAACTGGTTCAATTAGAGGCGCGGTCTTACAGTCATGGAGGTCAGGTGCGTGTCTTCACTGACGTCATGCAGAATCCTATCTGCTTTGGTATTTCCTGTTTCATGAATGAGATTACTCTTCGTGGACGTCTGCGCTCCGCCACCCGTCCCCTGCACAATGAACTCGATGCTTTGATCGAACCACTCACAACGCCAGAGGCGTATCGGCGATATGTGAGAGGAATCGCAGGATTCCGACTCTCTGGTGAAGAAGCATTGCGCTCGGCCTGTTGGCCAGAGGCATTGAATGACTGGCGTCCCACCTTTCTGAAGCCAGAACTGCTGGCGGATCTTGCCGATCTGGAACTTGAAGCGGCTCCGGTGGGAGATGTTCTGGTGCTGGATTGTCCCGAAAAGACAGTGGGGCTGGCGTATGTGTTGGAAGGCTCCGCGCTTGGAGCGCGGGTACTGATTCAGCAGGCGCAAGCGCTGGGTTTCGATCAGAATTTTGGCGCTCGGCATCTCGTCCGCCAAGTCTCCCGACCCACACACTGGAGCGGGTTTGTAGAGCGTCTTGAGAAGATGGACTATCTGGCGCCAGACAAGGTTATGTCGGCTGCGTGTACGGCATTCGTTCTGGCGCGTGATGCAATGATTCAAGGATGAAACATGACGGATACGCAGGTTGATCCTGTAATTTTTGGGCAGGCCGACCTGACGACCTGTGATCGCGAGCCCATCCATATCCCTTCGTGCCTTCAGCCGGGCGGGTGCATGCTGGCATTTTCTGTCGGTAAGCATCAGCTCGTGCGATATTCCGTCAATGCGGAAACCGATATGGGGTGCTTGCGCCTGTATTTGGGAATGTCGCTGGAAGAATGCGTTGGTAGCGATGTTGCCGCAACGATCCTGGCACTTTCCAATCGTGAGGCATTCGGACATCCGGCCATACGTTTTGACGTCGTGTTTCCAGGCGGTCTGCGGCGTGACATGGTGGTGCATCGGTCCGGGCAGGATATCGTGGTGGAATGCGAGCCGGTCAGCGCCGATCCTCTGACGGTTCTGCATCTGCTCACGCGTCTGCGCACAGCGGTGGAGCGGTTGCGGAATCATTCCGACATTCTCGCCCTGCTTCGGGTTGCGGCCTCTGAACTGAGCCGCGCTTTCGGCTATGATCGCGTGATGATCTACCGCTTTGCGCCGGATTGGTCAGGTGAAGTGGTGGTGGAAGAGCGGGCGATCGAGCTGGAGAGCTTTCTCGGGCAGCATTTTCCCAGCAGCGACATCCCCGCTCAGGCTCGTGAACTATACAGGCGCTCGCTCATCCGGGTGATCGGCGATGTGGCCTATGAGCCGATCCCGCTTGTGGAGGAGGATGGTCGTGCGCCGCTGGACATGTCGTTCATGCATCTGCGGGCTGTCTCGCCTATCCATTGCGAATATCTGACCAACATGGGCGTGCGAGCATCCATGTCGATCTCGCTTATCGTCGATGGGAAGCTGTGGGGATTGATTGCTTGCCATCACTATAGCCCAAAGCGGCTGTCGATGGGTGAACGTATTGCAGCCAAAATGTTGGGAGAGATCGCCTCTCTTCAAATCGTAGCTCTTGTGCGCGCCCGCCGGCTGGCGCTCCGCGCGAAAGCGGATACATTTCTTTCGCAGTTTCTGCATGACGCAAAGGGCGTTTCGGACATTGCGTCCTATGTGCATCGGCATCTGGCGGCCCTTCTGCACCTTATTCCCTGCAACGGCGGCGGCGTGTGGACAGAAGGGCGGTGGACGACGTCAGGGCTGGCTGTGTCTGAGGACGTGGCAGGGCGGATCCTCGCCTCGGCAAGGCAGCAGGGACATCATCAGATATGGGCATGTGATCATCTGAGTGCGGCCTCCCCCGATTTGGAACGGCAGGTGGGTGAGGTCGCGGGCGCTCTGGTTATTCCCATCCTTCCCGATGCGCAGGCCTACCTCATTCTTTTCCGGCAGGAAGCGATCCGCACTGTAGTGTGGGGTGGTGATCCGGAGAAAACCTATACCACTGGTCCAAGCGGAATGCGGCTCACGCCGCGTCGTAGTTTCGAGATATGGAAAGAAGAAGTGCGAAAGCGCAGCGTGGCATGGTCAGAAGATGATCTTGAACTGGCCTCTGAACTTCGCACGGCGCTGATGGAGCTTATGGCTGTTTCACATCAGCAGAAGTTGCGTGAGCGGGCGCGGGGCGAAGCCATGCAGCGCATGATCAGCAGCGAGTTGGATCATCGTGTGAAGAACATTCTCTCCGTGGTGCAGTCGCTTGTGTCGCATGTGGTGGCAAGTGGCAGTTGCACGATGGAGGATGTCGTGCAGTTGCAAGGCCGTCTGCGTTCATTGGCCGAAGCGCATGACCAGATGATGAACCCCGAACAGAACACGGATCTGCGGGAGATATTGACGATCGAACTCGCACCGTATGTGGGGGAATCCGATCGCATGCAACTCGATGGTCCGGACCTGCCACTGACGGATAGAGCCACGACGTTTCTGACTTTATTGCTCCATGAATTGGTGACGAATGCTGCCAAATACGGCGCTTTGTCCGTTCCGGATGGACGGGTTGCAGTGACATGGACGCATGACGCAGAAAAACGGGAATGGAGCATTCTGTGGCAGGAAAGCGGTGGTCCACCTGTGCAGGAGCCTGCACGGTCGGGCTTTGGTACGCTGTTGATGAACCGTGCCATCGCGCACGATCTGGGCGGACGCACAGCTCGCCGGTTCGAGCCGGAAGGATTGATCGTGGAGGTGCATCTTCCCGCTAATGTGGCAGCCGCAGTTCCAATCGCGCCACCTGAGAAAGGAGACGCCCCATCAAGGGCAGATGTGGGCGAAAAGCGCACACCGGAAATTGTATTGAGTGGAAAGCGTGTTCTGGTGGTGGAAGACGAGTTTCTGGTTGCGATGGAAGTGGAAGAAACGCTTGAAGTCTGTCAGGTCGCTGCCGTACGGGCGGTGTCATCAATACGGGAAGCTCTGGATACCATAGGCACAGATCCGCTCGACGTTGCTTTGCTTGATGTTAATGTGCGTGGGCAGTCATCCCTGCCGGTTGCGCACGCACTTGAAAAGACAGGCGTGCCGTTCGCGTTTGCCACTGGATACGGAGGAGCCGCGTCCGTTTTGTCGGAGTTCGGCCCCATACCTGTGTTGCGCAAGCCTTACGATATGACTCAGGTGGTGGAGATGTTGGCGGAGCTTCTGGAATAAAATAGTACGGGGCTGGAATGATAGAGATCCGTGGCAGAAGGTGGAAACCTTCGCCACAGTCCCGACAGCTTTCAGAACGTCAGTTCGAGGTTGCTCTGCACATAGGCGCCCGAGGATGCGCCGGCGTTGATCATTGATTTGGACGCAAAGATGTATTCACCGTCGATGCTGAATGTGATGTGGCGCGTGGCGCGCCATGTGAAGCTCGCCTGAGGAAGAGTGGCTGTGTAGCCGCCATGTGGGCGCAGCCCGTAGGCGGCCGTGCCGGAAGCATAGAGCGCATCATTGGTGCTGGCGCGCCATACGACAGGCACTTTCATGATGAGCGTGGTGTTGGGCGTGGGAGTGAGCGTCACCATCGGGCCGACATCGATCAGGTTCTGGTCGCCCAGATAGGTGCTTATGTCGAGGTAGTAGGCACTAGGCACGAAAGGCGTCATGAAGCTGCCCCAGCTTCCGGTGGAGCTTTTGTTGTAGTTGCCGCCAGAGAAAATATCGGCCTGCATGCCAAGAGCCGGACGTCCCCACCATTTGGCGAAGCGCCATGCGACCTGAGAGGTGAAAGCGTAGGCGCTGACGGGGCGCGAGGGACCGTTTTTCGCCGTATTGAAATAACCGCCCTGCCACGCGCCACCGAGCGAGAACTCGATCGGGCCTGCATTACCCCACACACGCATGCCCGGCATGTCGCGGCGCGTCGATCCGGCAATGGTGCCAGTTTGTCCAGCGATGGGTGCTGAGGCCAGCAGAAAGCCAATATAATAGGTGTCGATGAAGACCTGACTTTTCTTGCCGAGGAACTTGAAAGACGGCGCGGCATAGGAAGTATAGGCGCCGAACATGCGGGTTTTGTAGCCTACCTGATTGTGGAACGGCACATTGGCCGTGGACCAGTTGGTGAGCGTCAGATCGAAGAAATCCGCGCGGAAATTCTTCCAGAAAGAATAGGCGCGGATGCCGTTCCATGAGAACGGGATGGAGGGATAGACCGATCCGGCCGTGAACCACGGTGGGGCATCGAGGAAAGTCATGCGCCCGACTATCACACCCATATTGGCGTGCAGCAGCCGTCCTTTGAACTCGACGAACGCCTGCTGCGCGTCGAGATTGTTGCGCCACCGTCCATTGTTGTAGCCGTAATAGTTCACGCCACCAGCCTGACCGCTCATCAGTTCGCCATACAGGCGCACATGTTGGCCCAGATGCAGATCGGCGCCGAGATTCCAGCGTAGGTTCTGGCGATAGGCCGGGTCTTTCTTGGTTTGTCCGAAGCCCGCTCGCTGATCGTAGAAATTGTGCTGACGGAAGTTGCCGCTGAACGTCAGATAAATCGAACCGCTGTCGTTGAGCGGGATGTATTTGACCGGGTCCATGATGTCGATGCGGTTCTTGGGATCGCGCAGGTTGGACCAGTCTTCCGCCCACCGCGAGACGGCGTAATAGCCGACCGTTCCCCAACCGGAGGCCGCTCCGGTGTTGGAGTTGAAGATACCCCATTGCCCCTGATGCAGGAGGGACGCGGGCGTTTGGGCTGGCAGCGCGAGGTTTTGCGGCTGGGCATACGATTCCGGACGGGATTCCAGTGGTGGAAGCAGTCGGGTGTTGTCCCAGAACCCTTTTCTGGGTGGTTTCACGGGTGAGGAAGCCGTAGCCGCGGAGGGACGGTATTCCTCCGGCGTCTGCGGATAGTGATGAATGTTGGCATTTGGCGCGGTGTCGGCACGGGCGGGTACGTCCAGAAGCAGGACGGGCAGACCGGCGATGACACTGGAGAGAAGGAACGGACGGACGGAACGGCGGCAGGAGAAAGCCACTGGGGACGACGTGTTCATGCGATCGGTCTCTGTTCTTTTTGTTGGTGGAGGCCGGACATGCGCCTGACTTATTCATTCATGGCATATCAGTTACTCATTATTTTGCTGCTATTTCATGATTCGTCACTTCGCAAAAGCGTGTGGTGAAGGGCCATTCGCTCAACGTGACGGATCGGTCACAGTTCGGGCTCACTCCCACTCTTTTCTCCTGTGTTACCGCCACGCCACAGAGAGGAACGGCCTCTTTCCAGACTGTGGGAAGCGGACAAAGGAGAAAGCCTCATTCACGTCTTTTGACGGGCGCCTCTTGTCTCATGTCTGCTCCTGTCCGATGAGCAGGCGGCGGCCACGCGGCGGATTGTCCATGGCCAGAGTGGGACAGGGCGACGGCAGCGCATGAACGGCATGACATCCTTCGAAAGCATCATTCTGTTTGTGGGGCTTGCGATCGTGGTCGGCCTGCTCGTGCTGCTTCTTCTGCGCCGTTCGGGTGGAGGAGGCGCCGATGACAGCGATCTGCTCGCGCGGCTGTATGTGCTGGTCGAGCGCGAGGGCAGTCTGAGACAGTCGGAGCTGGACCGTCAGCAGGCGCGGCAGGTCGAGATGGAGCGTGCGCTGATCGGACGTGTCGAGCAGATGCGCGTGGAGATGTCCGAGCGGCTGGGGCAGATGTCAGGGCAGATCGGACGTGAACAGGCGGAATCTCGGGCCGCGCAGTCCGAGGCGTTGCGGGAAATGGCGACGACTTCGGCCCAGCAGCTTGCTGCCATCCGTGGTGCCGTGACCGAGCAGCTTCACGCGGCGGTGGAAAAGCAGATGCAGACCTCGTTCCAGCGGGTTCTGGAGCAGTTTTCCGCCATGCAGAAGGCCATGGGCGAGGTATCGGCTATGACGGCGCAGATCGGAGACCTCAAGCGGCTGTTCGGCAATGTGAAAACCCGTGGCGGCTGGGGCGAGGCGCAGTTGCGCGCCATTCTGGAGGATGTGCTGCCGCCGGGAACATGGGAGACGAACTGTCGTCTCGGGCGTGGGGGCGAGGTGGTCGAGTTTGCCGTGAAGATGCCTGTGCGCGGATCGCATCCGCCTGTGCTGGCCATCGACAGCAAGTTTCCGACCGAAGCCTATGAGCGCCTTCTCGATGCCTGCGCCAATGATGACAAGGACGGTGAGAAAGCTGCGCGGCGGGCGTTGGAGACCGCCTTGCGGATGGAAGCGCGCAAGATCACGTCCAAATATATCGTGCCGCCAGAGACAGTGGAGTTTGCCGTTCTCTATCTCCCCACCGATGGTCTCTATACCGAGATTGCCCGTGCGCCGGGACTGATCGATGAGATCGGGCGCACGTGTCGCGTGCTCATCATGGGGCCGTCGCTCATGCCCGCGCTGCTGCGCACCATCCATCTGGGCTATGTCACGCTCTCGCTTGAAGAGCGCACGGACACCATTGCGCGGCTTCTGGGGGCCACGCGTCAGGAAATGCTCAAGATGGACGGCGTGCTGGATAAGCTCTCACGCAACGCGCACGCCATGTCCACGACCATTGAGGATGCTCGTCGCCGCACCCGCGTGATGGCGCGGCAGTTGCGCAGTCTGGACTCCGGTGAGCCTGCGGAAGAAGGCAGCGACCCGGAGACGTTGCTGTAGCGGCCCGTAACCATATTTCTTGTCGTGCATGAGCGTGATACGCACGATGAAAGAAACATGACACGGAAGCCCTCACGATGCGCCTGAATGACGAACGCGAAAGCTCCAATATCGAGGATCAGCGTGGCTCGGGCGGAGGAGGCGGGCGTCCTCTGAAGATTGGCGGCATCGGGGGCGTGCTGCTCATTCTCGGCGCACTGTATTTCGGCGTCGATCCTCAGGTGGTGTTCAACCTGCTTGAAGGGGGTGGAAGCTCTTCGCCGCAGGTGACGGCGCAGGCTCCCACTGCGCAGGACGATGCAGGCAAGCAGTTCATCGGTCGCGTGCTGGCGTCCACCGAGGACGTCTGGACAACCTACTTTCAGGCTATGGGGCGGACATATCACGAGCCGCATCTGGTGCTGTTCAGTGGTGGCGTGAATTCCGCCTGCGGTTACGCCCAGACATCCGTGGGGCCGTTCTACTGCCCGACGGATCAGAAAGTGTATCTCGATCTTGCGTTCTTTCAGGAGCTTCAGAACCGCTTGGGTGCGGGGGGAGATTTCGCGCGGGCCTATGTGATCGCGCACGAGGTTGGACATCATGTCCAGAACGAACTGGGCATCATGGACCGGGTGGCGCATCTGCGCACGCAGGAAGCCGAGAATGGTGCAGGCGGCCTGTCAGTGCGCACCGAGCTTCAGGCTGACTGTTTTGCTGGCGTGTGGGCCAAGCGCGCCGATGACGCCAAACGTATTCTTGAGACGGGCGATATCGAGGAAGGCATCAATGCAGCCGCCGCCGTGGGCGATGACCGGCTCCAGAAGGAGATGCAGGGGCGGGTGGTGCCGGACAGCTTCACACATGGCACCTCGGCCCAGCGTGTGGGCTGGTTCCGGCGTGGACTGGCATCGGGTGATATTCACCAGTGCGATACGTTCTCTGCCCCCCAACTCTGAAGAGCGCGCTTACTTCATTTTGTGCGGCTGAGGTGTGAGCGTAGCCAGTCAGCCAGCACGATGGCTTCATTGTGCTGCGTGTCGCGAGCGCCGAACAGCAGCGTCACACGCCCCTCTTGCGCACGGGCGAGCAGTTCCTCCACGGCCTGTGTGTTCGCGGCAAGTTCGGTGCGGTAGCGCGAGGTGAATTCTCCCCATTTTGCCGGATCGTGCGCAAACCACTGCCGCAGAGCAGTGGAGGGGGCGATCTCCTTGTCCCATGCGGTGAGAGCGGCTTTTTCGCGGCTGAGGCCGCGCGGCCAGAGGCGGTCCACGAGAATGCGCTGTCCGTCATCGGGAGACGCCGGGTCGTACACACGTTTTACATGGATGTCGGGTGTCACGATGGAGGACTCCTTTGTCGGGAGATAGGAAGAAAAACACCATGTAACGAACGGTTACACGATGTTGAATGTTTCAAAACTTGTGATTTTCATGCCGGTTTCAGGTTGGCTTGTCGCCCATTCCCTGTTTAGACAGGTCGCATGACTGTCATGTTCCTGTTGCTTTCGTGTGACCGGCCAGAGGTCGGTCCCGTATGAATGAGATCGTCCTTGTAGCCCTCAAGCGGCCCTACACATTTGTGGTCCTGTCGATTCTCATCGTGGTGTTTGGCATAAAAGCCATCGTATCCACGCCGACAGACGTGTTTCCCAGCATCAAGATTCCCGTCGTCGCGGCTATCTGGACCTATGACGGACTGATGCCCGAGGACATGTCGGGCCGCGTGATCTATTATTATGAGCGCGCGCTGACAGCCACCGTCAGCAACATCGAACATATCGAAAGCCAGTCCTATTACGGACGCGGGCTGGTGAAGGTGTTCTTCCAGCCCGGCACCGATCCATCGGTTGCGCAGACGCAGATCACCTCGGTCTCCCAGACGGTCATCAAGCAGATGCCCACTGGCAGTACGCCGCCGTTGATTCTGACGTATGACGCGTCATCCGTACCGGTGCTGACGCTTCAGGTGTCGTCAAACAACATGACGGCGTCTCAGATCTATGACATGGCTTCCAACCTTGTCCGACCGGCGCTGGTGTCGGTGGCGGGCGCGGCCATTCCCAACCCGTATGGCGGTCAGCTTGGTAACGTGATGGTCGATCTCGATCCGACCAAGCTGCTGGCTCACAAGCTCTCGCCCTCGGATGTTTCGGCAGCGCTCGGGCGTCAGAACATTGTGTTGCCAGCCGGTGATCAGCGTATCGGCACGTTCGACTGGATGGTGCAGACCAACGCATCCCCGCGCGAGATCGACAGTTTCAACAGTATCCCGATCAAGCAGGTGGGCAATTCCGTCATCTATCTGCGCGATGTCGCGTGGGTGCATCAGGGCGGCCCTCCACAGACCAACCTTGTGCTTGTGAAAGGGCAGCAAGGCGTCCTGATCGTCATTCTCAAGGCCGGTAACGCTTCTACCCTCGATGTGGTCGCGGGCGTGAAGAAGGTGCTGCCCAATGTGGTGAAGACACTCCCCGATGGCGTGAGCATCAAGATCATCGGGGATGCGTCCGGCTTCGTGAAGGAATCCGTGCGCGACGTGGTGCAGGAGATGGCCACGGCGGCGTGTCTGACGGGACTCGTGGTGTTGCTGTTCCTCGGCTCGTGGCGTTCGACCGTCATCATCGCCACTTCGATTCCGCTGGCCATGCTATGCTCGATCATCGGGCTTGGCTGGGCCGGGCAGACCATCAACGTGATGACACTGGGCGGTCTGGCGCTGGCTGTGGGTATTCTCGTCGATGACGCCACGGTCATGATCGAGAACATCGACGCCCATCTGGCGATGGAGAAGGATCTGGAGCAGGCGATCATCGACGCCGCCAATCAGATCGTCACCGCCACGTTTGTCTCCACGCTGTGCATCTGCATCGTGTGGATGCCGCTGTTCCAGTTGAGCGGTGTGGCAGGCTGGCTGTTCCGGCCCATGGCAGAGGCCATCATCTTTGCGATGATCGCGTCTTTCGTCCTGTCGCGGACACTGGTGCCCACCATGGCGAAATACATGCTGGCCGCTCAGGTGCATGGACATGGCGGAGAGCCGAAATCGTTCTTCGGGCGGTTTCAACGCGGTTTCGAGGCGAAGTTCGAGCGTTTCCGTCACGCTTACCGCGAAGTGCTGGATCGCTTCATCGGTATGCGGGGCGCTTTTATTGGCGCCTTCCTGCTGGCGGCGGTGAGTTCACTCGGCCTGCTGTTCTTCGTGGGGCAGGATTTCTTTCCTGAGATCAACTCCGATGCGCTGGCGCTGCATATGCGCGCGCCCATCGGCACGCGGCTGGAGGAATCTGGCAAGATCACCCAGCTTGTGGAGCGCCGGATCCATCAGCTTCTTCCCGGAGAAGTGGAATCGGTGGTGGCCAACTGCGGTCTGCCGGTCAGTACGCTCAATCAGGCGTTCATCCCTACACCTACAGTGGGCACGGAAGATTGCGATCTGACAATTTCGCTCAAGAACGCGGCGGCGCCGGTAGCGAAGTTCCGGCACATTCTCCGCAAAGGGTTGGCCCTGAGCTTCCCGGGCACGCAGATCACGTTCCAGCCTGCTGACCTCACGGCCAAGATCCTGAACTTCGGCAGCCCGGCGCCTCTGGATGTTCAGGTGATCGGGCGTGACCTCAAGGACAATTTCGCCTTCGCCAACCGGCTGGTTTCGCGGTTGCGTCGTGTGCCGGGCATTGCCGATGTGGTGGTGCAGGAGCCCATGACCGCGCCGACGCTGACGGTCACGACCGGACGTAGCTTCGCGCTGGGCACGGGCATCACGGAAGCGGATGTCGCGGGCAACATGCTGGTCGCCCTTTCGGGCAGTTCGCAGGTGGGGCAGGTGTACTGGCTCGACACCAAGACGGGTGTGTCCCATCTGGTCGATATCCAGACGCCGGCTTACTACCTTCAGACGCTCAACAATCTTGAGACGCTGCCCATCGACAAGGGCGATGGCAACCCGACCGGGCAGATCCCGCAGCTTCTGGGGGGCTTAAGCAAGATTGGCGCGGTGGGCACGCCTGCCGAGATTTCGCACTACAACATCATGCCTGCCTTCAATATCTACGCCATGAACGAGGGCATCGATCTTGGCACCGTGGCGCGTCAGGTCGGGCGCATCGTGGATGAGGAACGGGGCAATCTGCCGCACGGCACCTCCATGGCCGTGCGCGGGCAGGGCGTGACCATGAACACGGCCTATGCCGAGCTGATCGGTGGGCTTGCGATGTCGGTCCTGCTGGTCTTCCTGCTGATCGTGGTCAACTTTCAGTCGTGGCTGGACCCGTTCATCATTATCACAGCGCTGCCGGGCGCGTTGGGCGGCATTGCCTGGGCATTGTTCCTGACGCACACGGCCCTGTCGGTGCCGGCACTTACGGGCGCCGTCATGTGCATGGGCACAGCGACGGCGAACTCCATTCTGGTCGTGTCATTCGCGCGAGATGAACTGGCGCGGCATGGCGATGCCGTGCGGGCCGCGCTGGATGCGGGGTTCGAGCGTATCCGTCCCGTGCTGATGACGGCGTCGGCCATGATTGTGGGCATGCTGCCGATGTCGATGAGTAACTCGCAGAATGCGCCGCTGGGCCGGGCCGTCATGGGCGGTCTGTTGGTAGCAACTGTCGCCACGCTGCTGTTCGTGCCTTGTGTGTTTGCGATGATTCATGGCCGTAAGGCGCGCCATGCCAACGAAGGAGAAGCTTCATGAACGGCGAGATGACAGAGCGTCCAGCCGCTCATGGAACTGTGGGTGGACAGGACGGGCAGCCGCCGCACAGGAGCCGTTCGCGCTTTCGGTTGATCACCACGATCGTTGTGATCGGGGCGGTTGGCCTTGCGGCATGGGGCATCATCGAACGCAAAGCGCATTATGTGCATCTTGCGCGCCAGACCACCGAAGCGGCCATGCCGCATGTGCAGGTCATCAGTCCGGCACCCGGCCCGGCGCGCCGTACACTGGATCTGCCCGCCAATATCTCCGCATGGTATCTCGCGCCGATCTACGCGCAGGTCTCGGGCTACGTGAAGATGTGGTACAAGGATATCGGCGCGCAGGTCCATGCGGGCGATGTTCTGGCCGAAATCGACACACCGGGGCTGGACGCGCAATACGCTGCGGCCAAGGCCAATCTCGATGTGGCCGTAGCCCGCTACAAGCTGGCGCGTATCACCGCCAAGCGCTGGAAAGCGCTGGAGGGCACGCAGGCTGTCTCGCAACAGGAAGTGGATGTGCAGGCGGCCAATGCCGAAGCCGAGCAGGCACAGGTAGAGGCCGCCCGCCATGAGATGGAGCGGTTTCAGGCGCTGGAAGGCTTCAAGCGGATCATCGCTCCTTTCGATGGCGTGGTCACGGCCCGCATGGCGGATGTGGGCGACTATGTGAACGCCGGACGCGGTGACGTTGGCTCACGCGGTAATGCGACGGAGTTGTTCAGCGTGGCCGACACGCACGCCATGCGCGTGTTCGTCTCGGTTCCGCAGGACTATTCCGACATCATCGCGCCCGACCTCAAGGCCACGCTTTCGCTGCCGCAGTTCCCATCCCGGACGTTCAAGGCGCGGTATCTGGCAACGGCAAGCGCCTTCAATCCAGACACACGCACGGTCACGACCGAGTTGATGGTGGACAATCCGACCGGCGAGCTGTGGCCGAATTCGTTCGCCATCGCGCATTTCGAGGCGGCGGGCGATCCCAACATCCTGATCCTGCCGCAGGGCGCCATCATCTTCCGCGCGGAAGGCACGGAGGTGGCAGTGGTGGATTCTACCAATCACGTGCATCTGGTGCCGGTGAAGGTGGGCACGCTTCTGGGCAAAACGCTCCAGATACTCTCAGGTGTGAAGCCCACCGACCGAATCATCAACAATCCCTCCGCCGGCCTGCTGGATGGGGATGAGGTCCGGATCGTGAAGGGAACGCCCGGTTATAACATGCTGTCCGAACACGCAGCGAAAGCCAAGACCGGCGCGGCGCGTGATGAGCACAGCGGCGCCGCCGATAATGATGATGTGCGTGCCATGCCCGAAGGGGGAAACGCACCCGTGGCCGATCCCGGTGGTCATTCATGAAGGGCGTGCATCGCGTTCTTCATGGAGCTGCGGCGCTGTGTCTTTCCGTAGCCCTTGTTGGCTGCGACATGGCGCCGCGTTACAAGCCGGCGCAGTTTGCTTTCCCACCGGACTGGAAAGGTCAGGGCGTCATTCGCTACGGGCATCCTGATGACGCCGCACCGCGCGCGGACTGGTGGAAGGATTTCCACGATCCGCAACTGGACGCGCTGGAAGACAAGGCGCTCGCGTCCAATCCCGACCTTCAGGCAACAGCCGAATCCTTCACGCAGGCGCGGGATGTTGCGGCCCAGATAGCGGCGCATCTCTACCCGCAGATCAACGGTCAGGCGGGCGGCGAGAAATACAAATCTTCCGCGCATCGCCTGTGGCGTGGAGCGGGTTCGACCGGCCCGATGTACATGTCGTCCGAGCAGTATCAGGCAGCGGCCACGTGGGAGCCGGATTTCTGGGACGCCATTCGTAACCGCACGCGCATGGCCAAGCAGTCTGCCCAGCAGAGTGCTGCGGAATATGCTGTGGCCCGATTGTCGCTGGAATCGGAAGTGGCGCGGGACTACATCGCGCTGCGGGGCTTTGATGAACAGGATGCGGTCTATCGGGACTCGATCCGCTACTATGAGTTAGCGGTCCACATCACGCAGATGCGACTGGCCGGCGCCATCTCGGCAGGGATCGATGTGTCGCGCGCCGAAGCCCAGCTTGAGGCGACGCGGGCGAAAGAGACCCAGATTCTTGCCAGTCGAGATGTGATGGAGCACGCGCTCGCTGCCTTGACGAACACTGCGCCAGCCGCTTTTCACATCGCGCCCCGGCAGGCGTTCGGAATGGCGGATGTGCAGCCTGCCGCGGGCCTGCCGTCCACACTGCTGGAGCGTCGTCCCGATATCGCGGCGTCCGAGCGTGCGATGGCGCAGGCCAACCGGGCCATCGGTGTGTCACGCGCGGCGTTCTATCCGCATGTGACGTTCAATGCCGCGACCGGCTTCATGGATAACGGGTTCGATCTCGCCTCTCTCTACAACTCGCTTTATCAGTTCGGCGCACAGGCAGCGCTCCCGCTCTTTCAGGCGGGCATACGTCGCGCCGAGCTTCAGCGGTCATGGTCCCAGTATCGGGAGGCCGAGGATCATTATCGGTCCACGGTGCTGTCCGCCTTTCAGGAAGTGGAAGACGGTCTGACGAATGTGAATCGTCTGCGCACGGCTTCGGCGCAGGAGAAAGCGGCTGTGGATGCTGCTCTGCGAACGCAGACCATGACGATGGAACTCTATACGGGCGGTCTGACGAACTATCTCGATGTCGTGGTGGCGCAGGAAGCGGCGCTGACGGCACGGATTGCCTATGTGCAGGTCGTGACGCAGCAAAAGCAGTCGGTCGTGGAACTGATTACAGCACTCGGCGGCGGGTGGTCGCAGACACAACTGCCGCGCGAAAAGGACATCCGGCCTTTCAAGCCATTACAGTATGAAGGGCTGCGTCATCCCAAGCCGGTGGGCGGCATTGATACGACGCCGCATCCCTCAGATGTGGATCTGACGCGGATGCCGGCACCGTCCCTATCGAGCACGACCACTCCAGCCGTTTCTGGAAACGTCCTCACGCGCTGAATGGGGTGCTTCAGGTTATCCACAATTTTGTGAGCACTTCCGTGGACAATCCTGTGGGGCGCGTGCGGACATCTCGGACGATGTGAGGAAGCGGGCCGCCTGAAAGCGGGGATGGGATGATTTTCGGTCCCACCCTTTGACCTTGAGGCGGGCATGGAGGACAGTTCCTTCATGACCTCTTCCGCTTCTCATGTGGACGGCGACATTCCGCGCCTCCCCAATGGCACGGCCATTGCGCCGCGTGACATGACGAAACCTGAAATCCGGCGGTTTCTCTCCGATCTGGCCCGCTCGTGGCCGGATGCCGAGACGGAGCTTGTCTTCAACACGCCCTATCAGCTTCTGGTAGCGACCGCGCTCGCCGCACAGGCGACCGATGCGTCAGTCAACAAGGTGACGCCCGCGCTGTTCAAAGCAGCGCCCGGTCCGGCGGAAATGGCGGCGCTGGGCGAGGAAAAAGTGGCGGAATACATCCGCACCATCGGCTTGTGGCGGAACAAGGCCCGCAATCTCGTGGCAATGTCTCAGGCTCTCGTCGAGCGGCATGGAGGAGAAGTGCCTGCGGACCGGGAGGCGCTGGAAGCGCTGCCGGGGGTAGGGCGCAAGACGGCCAATGTGATCCTCAACGTCGCGTTCCGATTGCCTGCCGTGCCGGTGGACACGCACTGCTTTCGGTTGGCCAACCGGACGGGGCTGGCACGCGGAAAGAACGTGGTTGCCGTCGAGCACGCGCTGGAGGCGCGCGTTCCCAAGGACATGCTGCGGGAGTCCCATCACTGGTTGATTCTGCAGGGGCGCTATGTGTGCAAGGCGCGCCGTCCCGAATGCTGGCGGTGCGCGGCCGTGCAGGACTGTCTCTACCCCGAGAAGGAACTGATTCCGCCCCGTCGTGCCAAGAGTTAATGTTGCGCGAGAAGAACCTCGTTCCCAATTGTAGGGAAAAGGACTCCTCTCCCGGATTGCTCCAAGAGGCGAGGCCGCAGGTTTGTATTCATGTTCCCCTGCGCTAGACCGGAGAGAGATTCCGGTCCGGTGCGGACGGGCACATAAGGCAGGATTTCAGACAATGGACTACATGATCGGCCAGAAATCTCCCGCACAGCCCGGAAGTGGGGCGGTAAGCGGTGATATCGTCATGGACGGCAGCGAAGCCAATTTTGTGCAGGCGGTGATCGAGACCAGCCGCAAGGTTCCGGTGCTCGTAGATTTCTGGGCGGATTGGTGCGGTCCCTGCAAGCAGCTCGCGCCCGTTCTGGAACGGGTGGTGAACGCGGCCAAAGGGCGCGTGCGTCTGGTCAAGATCGACATCGAGGCGAACCGTGCGCTGGCAGCGCAGCTTGTGCAGGCCGGTCTGCCGCTTCAGTCCATTCCGATGGTGGCGGCTTTCTGGAAAGGACAGATTCTGGACCTGTTTCAGGGGGCGCAGCCGGAAAGTCAGATAAAGCAGTTCGTGGAGAGAGTGCTCAAGGCAGCGGGCGGTGGCGCGATGCCGAGCGCCGACATGCTGGCGGAAGCACATGTGGCCATGGAGACACAGCAGCCGGCGCGGGCGGCCGAATTGTGCTCGGCCGTGCTGGAGGATGAGCCGGAGAACCCGGCGGCATGGGGCGGTCTGATTCGCGCCATGTTGGCACTCGACAACGAAGAAGCGGCAGCCGACGCGCTGGCCGATGTGCCCAAGGCGATCGCGACCCATCCTGAAGTCGAGGGAGCCCGGGCTGCTCTGGAACTCAAGCGCGAAGGTCGGCAGGTGGCGGGTGAGGCGGACGCACTGCGTCATCGCATCAAAGCCAATCCTGATGATTTTCAGGCTCGTTACGATCTGGCCAATGCGCTCAATGTGGCCGGGCATCATGAGGAAGCGGCGAACGAGCTTCTGGCCATCATCAAGAGGGACCAGAGCTGGAATGAGGGTGCGGCGAAGCAGCTTCTGTTCAAGTTCTTCGAGGCATGGGGCCATGACGATCCGGCGACATTGCAGGCGCGTCGTCGCCTGTCGTCTTTTCTGTTCGCCTGAGGCGAGATGAGTCTGACCCAAGCCTTTTTTGAAGATGATGTTCCGCGTCTGGTGCCCCGTCTTGCCGATGTGACGCTGGCGGACCTTCCGGCGGAGGTAGGGCTGTTTCCACTGGTGGGAACTTTGCTCCTTCCGCGGGGAAAGCTGCCGCTCAACGTGTTCGAGCCGCGTTACGTGGCGCTGGTTGAGGACGCTCTGGCAGGGGAGCGGTTGATCGGCGTTATCCAGCCCTTCGGAGACGGTGAAGAGGACGAGGAGGAGACCGGGCCTCTTCCACTTTTTGAGGTGGGCACGCTGGGGCGAATCACGTCCTTTTCGGAACGAATGGACGGGACGTTTGCCATCACGCTTACGGGTATTTCCCGTTTTCGCTATCTCCGCGAGAGTGGGGAGCGACGGGGCTATCGTCGGGCGCGGATCGATGCATCGGCCTATGCGGGCGATCTGAGCGAACTTCCTCCAGCACCGTTCGACCGTGAGCATATGATGGCCTCGTTGCGGACATATTTTCAGTTGCGTGGGATGGGAGTGCGCTGGGAAGTGATCGATCGGCTGGAAGATGACGCGCTTCTGATTGCTCTTCCCATGATCTGTCCCTTTCCCTCGCCGGAAAAACAGGCGCTTCTGGAGGCGGATACGCTGACGGATCGTGCCCGTGTGCTGCAATCGCTGCTCGATCTGTCCGATCCGACGCTGGACGATGGACCGCCTTCGTGAGCATGAAGCGTCTTCCTTTTCTTCTCCTCTCCTTCTGCCGGAGCAAAGACCAATGACTTCAGCCCCTCTCGATCCGCGTCTGCTTTCCCTGCTGGTGTGTCCGGTAACGAAAGGGCCGCTGATTTATGATCGTGAGGCACAGGAACTCATCAGTGAGCGGGCGGCGCTGGCGTTCCCGATTCGCGATGGAATTCCGGTCATGCTGCCCGAGGAAGCGCGCGCTCTCGCGGGCTGAAGAGAAAGGTGGTGCCGGACGTGCGCCGTGGATCGGCGCGTGGAGTCGTTTTTGTCACCATTGCGGCGCTGGAACTGACGGCGTGCGGCATGTCAGGCACCGATCCACGCGCTGGGGACAATATCGATGTTCCGTATGAGCGCCCGGGTCGCAATTTTCCCGAAGCGGCGGAAGCCGAAGCGCGACGCGAGCGGGATGCGGATTACAGCAAGCCGCCCGTTAAGGATGTCGCGGCTGGCTATGAACCCGCACCGCGTACGGATAATGCGCTTCCCAAGCCGGGGTCGAATGTTACCCCAGATACGGAAGTGTCCTATGGAAAAGCGTCCCCGAAGGCGGCTCGTGCGCCCGAGGCCGGTACTGGCCTCGGTGGGGAATAGGTGCCATCCGGTGAAAATGGGTGACATGTGCGCCGACCCTTGTAGGTTGGGCAGTCATTTTTCGAGATCGTTTGACGGGGTAATGCAATGAAACTCCTGGCCGTGCATCCGAGCGCGCTGATGTACACAAAGGTGTTCCTGCGACTGGAGCCTTTGGGACTCGAGCTTGTCGCGGGTGCGGCGCGTGATGCGGGTCATGACGTGCGACTCATCGATCTTCAGGTCGAGACCCACAAGGACTACTGGGAGATCGTTCAGGAGTTTCGCCCCGACGCCATCTGCTTCTCGGGCAATTATTTGGCGAACGTCCCCGAGATCGTGGATCTGTGCAAGGAGACCAAGCAGCGTCTTCCGGGTTGCCTGACGGTCGTGGGCGGTCATTCGGTGTCTTTCATCGCCAAGGATGTTCTGACGCTTGGTGATGGGGCGATCGACTGCATTCTGCGCGGTGAAGGTGAGCCCAGCATCGGCCCGCTTCTGAACGGCTGGCAGGATGGCGACATCTCGAAGGTCCCGGGCGTGGTTACTATGGACTTCGAGGGACCGGAGCCCGAGTTCGTCAAGAGTCTCGATACGGTGCGACCGGCGCGCGATCTGCTCCGTCATCGCAATAAATACTTCATCGGCACGCTGGACCCGGCGGCGTCCATTGAATTTGCGCGTGGCTGTCCATGGGATTGCACGTTCTGCAGCGCCTGGACGTTCTACGGTCGGTCCTATCGCACCGCGAGTGCTGAGACCATTGCGGATGAACTGGAGGCGCTCAAGGAGCCGGGCATCTTCATCGTCGATGATGTCGCGTTCGTTCACGCCGAGCATGGCATGGCCATCGCGCGGGAAATCCGCAAGCGTGGCATCAAGAAGGAATATTACCTTGAGACCCGCGCGGATGTGCTGATGCGCAACAAGGAGGTCTTCAAGGAGTGGAGCGAAATCGGGCTGAGCTACATCTTCATCGGTCTTGAGGCTGTGGATGAAGAGGGGCTGAAGCAGTTCCGCAAGCGCGTATCGCTGGACAAGAATTTCGAAGCGCTGGAATACGCTCGCTCGCTGGGGTTGATGGTGGCGATCAACATCATCGCCGATCCTTCATGGAGCAAGGAGCGTTTCGAGGCGGTGCGGCAGTGGTGTCTGGAGATTCCGGACATCGTCAATATTTCTGTAACGACGCCTTATCCGGGTACCGAAATTTGGCACAAGGAAGCGCGGCGTCTGACGACGCGCGATTATCGCCTGTTCGATATCCAGCATGCGGTGCTGCCGACCAAGCTTTCGCTTCCCGAGTTTTATGAAGAACTGGTGAAGACTCAGCAGGTGCTCAACACCAAGCACATGGGGCTGCGGGCCTTGTGGGATACGGTGGGGATTTCCACTCGTCTGCTGATGAAAGGGCAGACGAACTTTGTGAAAATGCTCTGGAAGTTCAACTCTGTTTTCAATCCCAAGTTGCAGCTTGACGACCATATGCGTCGGCCAAAATATGAAATGCCGATTCAGCCGGACGCCGTGGACAAGATCAATGCGCGTGATCTTTACGTGCATGATCCCAAGGGGCGTCGCTCCCGGGCGCTGGACGATGCCACCGAGAAGTTCGTGGATGAGACGCGTATGGGGGTTGAGGCGTCCTGATCGTCTGAAAAAATGGAATTGTATCCGATGGTTGCATAACAGCCATCGAAACGCAGAGAAGCCGGGTTTCCCTTTGGGGATTCCCGGTTTTTTTATGATCTGGGTTCTCGACTGGTTCGCAATTGGGCGTTTATCATGTCTTAACCAAATGTGCCGCGCGGTTCCGGATGCCGAACGGTAGGAAGAGTGTGAAAAATCTCTTCCGTTTTGTGATGGGACGTGGCCACGTGGCCGCATCAACGAGATTCCCTTGTATGCGTGGGCAGGGAACGGACGGTGGCTGGACGCGCCGAACGTGGTGGAGAGTGTAAGCATGATCGACCGGTCTGGGGCCACCGGACATACCCACGAGGAACTGTTGGCCGAGAGTGGCCAGATGGGTCTGCTTATGCAGCCCGTGCGACGGCAATTGTTGCAGGAGCCTTATCCATATCTCCACACTCTGCTGGCTGCGATTATTGCCTGGATGGATCTGGCAGGCGTGGCATTGGGGAGCGGGTTTGCTCATTTTCTGGAATGCTCCGGACTGACGCGGCAGATGGCAGAAGCGATGGGTGCTGCCGATCTTGTGGCGGTGCTGGTCTTCCTGCTGTTTCCCAAGAAGCGCACTTTGCTTGCTTTTCCGAAAGTGCGTCGACTGAAAGCTCAGTGTCGCTATCTCGTGCCGCCAGTTCTGGCGGCAGCCTGTGCGCATGTCTTATTGTGCGCAGTGCTTGAAATGCCGGTGATCCAATCCGTGCGGCTGACGGGAATATGGTTGCTGGCGGTCATGGTGCCGCTTCTCATCGCGCGGGGAGGGTTAACTTTCTTTTTGTATCAGCCTTCCGTGATTGCCGGTTTGCGTCGCAAGATCGCCATTGTGGGAGAAGGGGATCTTGCTTCTGAACTGGCGGAGCGCATTTCGCACGATGCGGGCCACACCTATGGTCTGTTTGGGGTCTTTCCGGACAGCGAGGCTTCTGCCGATGACGCGGTGAAAGGGTCTCTTCAGGCTCTGGTGCAGAGAAGTCGTCATGAATCTCTTCATGCCATTATCCTCGCTTTTCCCGAGGCAACGGTTCAGGAAGATGTGGTGCGCCGCACCTGTTTTGCCTTGCGTTCGGTAGCCTGTGATATCTACGTGACGCCGAATATGGTGACGGGCATCGATCAGGCTTTGCCGCAGGAATTTCTGGGGCCAAACACGTTGCTGGTGCTCCAGAGACGCCCACTGACGGAAACGCAAAACTTTGAAAAGCGGGTGCTGGATATCGTTCTTGGGATATTCGCCCTGATCTTTCTGTCACCCTTCCTGATATTGGTTGCGCTGCTCATCCGACTGGATTCACGTGGGCCTGTGTTTTTTCGTCAGCCACGTATCGGCAAGAATGGACGAGAGTTTCTCGTCTATAAGTTCCGTTCGATGTACGCGAATCAGGCTGATCTGGGTGCGGCCAAGCAAACCAGTCGGGACGATCCACGGGTCACGCGGGTGGGAAAATGGCTTCGTAAACTCAGCATCGACGAAATTCCACAGTTGTTTAATGTGCTTAAGGGCGAAATGTCGCTTGTCGGGCCACGCCCACATGCGCCGCAGACGCGGGCTGGCGGTCTTCTTCTGGATGACGCGCTTGCGGAATATGTGCTGCGTTATCACGTGAAACCGGGGATCACGGGTTGGGCTCAGATCAATGGTGCACGAGGTGAACTGGTGACGCTTGAAGATCTTGAGAAGCGCGTGAATCTGGATCTCGAATACATTCGCCGCTGGTCCATTCTGTTCGATCTCAAGATCATGATTTTGACCGTGGTGAGAGAGGTATTCAGCCGCCATGCATTCTGACGACAAGGCGCAAGCGTTTGCCCGTGAGGTGGATGGATATTCATTTCCCGTGGTTAACGTTATGGGGTTGCCGCTTCTTGATATTCCGCGCGAAGAGATCGTCCGGATTCTGGTCGATCTGGTAAAGGCCGGAAAAGGCGCGCGGGTGATTAACGCGAACGCGCACTGCGTCACATTATCTCAGAGATTGCCGTGGCTGCGGATGTTGTTTCGACAGGCGGAGATCGCTTTCTGTGACGGTGCGGGCGTGCAGCTTGCGTCACGTTTTCTGACGGGCCGTTCACTGCATCGCACGACGCCTCCCGAATGGGTCGGAAATGTTCTGGAGGCTCTGGGGGAAGAGGCTTCGGTTTTCTGGCTTGGAGGTGCGGACGGCGTGGTGCAGGAGGCAGCCGAGGCGTTTTCTGTAAAGTATGGTTGTCGGACGGCAGGCTGTCAGCACGGTTTCTTCGATGCTACGGCTGGATCGCCGGAATCGGAAGCGGTGGTCAAAGCTATCGTAAAAGCACGTCCTTCGATCCTGCTGCTCAATATGGGTATGCCGAGGCAGGAACGCTGGTTATGGGACAACTGGAATCGGCTGCCTCCTGTCGTGGCGATTACGGCGGGTGCGCTGGTCGATCATGCGGCTGGACGTGTCAGTCGTCCGCCAATGTGGGTGGCAAACGCCGGACTGGAATGGCTTGTGCGACTGAGTCGTGAGCCGCAGCGTTTATGGAAGCGCTATCTGATTGGTCTGCCGCTTTTTGGGTTGTATGTGCTGCGCTGGAAACTGGGAATGTTGCTGGGAAGGAAGGCGCGTTAATGCCAACAGAGATGCTGCATTCCCCGATGGGAGAGGGCGGAAATGTCTGATCATGCTCTGGAAGTTCCCATAAACAGGGTGGTGCCCTCGCCTCCACCTGAAACGGGCGCATATGTTCTGGTTCGGCGCTATCTGGGAATCGGTTTGCGGTATCGCAAGCTGTTCCTGGTCGTATCGCTTTTGGTTCTCGTTCTGGGAACCGCGATGGTGATGACGCTAAAGCGCTCTTTCATGGCGACGGCCACGGTGGTCGTGACGACCCATATGGTCGATCCGCTGAGCCAATCGTCAGACAGTAATACGGCGCTTGAAGACGATGAACTCGCGACGCAGGCGGAACTCATGACCTCGCGCGATGTCGCGGCCCGTGTGCTCAGGCAATATCCACCACCGCCATCGCCTCAGCATGGGCAGGGATGGCGGCGTTTTCTGTGTGAACACGGGGTGCACTCAGTATGCCCCGTGGCATCGGAGGCAGCGAGCAACAGCGCCGGAGAACTCGACCGACAGATTGACGCCCTTCTTGGGAGCGTGACGGCGGAACCTCAGCCCCATTCGCGGATTATCACCTTGAGCGTAAAGGCCGACACCGGTGAGCGTGCGGCTGCGCTGACGAATGCCCTTGTGACAAATTATCAGGCGGTTGCTCTCGCGCAGCAGCGTAGCAATCTGCAGAAAGAAGCCGACTGGCTCGATGAACGGACGGCTGCTCTTCGTGAGCGGTGGCTGGACGCTGAACGCACCACGAGTGGTTACAATGTTCAGCATGGACTGACCAACACGGAAGGTGGATCGCCGCTGGTGGAGCGGCAGATTGCCGATATGGCGACCAGTCTTGGACAGGCCCAGAGCCGTTATGCTTCGGCGCAGGCAAAGGCCATGGCGTTGAAAGCGGCCATGCAGGCAGGCGATGCATCGGCTATGATCTCGCTTGCCGAACAGCCTCTTCTTGTTGCTGCGGCGAGTAATTTGATGCAGGCGGAAACGCAGCGAGCCGAGAAGCTTGGATCTCTTGGTCCCAATCATCCTGATGTGCGGTCGCTGAATCAGCAGATATCTCAAGCTCGCACGACATTGAATATTGAGACACGACGAGCCCTGACCTCCATGAGTGGTGAGGTTGTGGCGGCCCGAGCAGATGTGGATGCCCTGACGGCGCAACTCAATCGTCTTCGTGGACAGTCGGCCGGTCAGAGCGGCGCGCAGGCGGAATATCGAACGCTGGAGCAGGAATCGCAGAGCGCCCGGAGTGTGTATGAGGCGTTTCTGGATCGTGCCAAACAACTGACGGACCGTGTGGCATTGCTACAGCCGCCTGTAACATTTGTTTCCCATGCGGCCGTGCCGGCAGCCCCCACGTTTCCCAACCGTAAAAAACTGATGATGGGTGTCATCGTGCTGGCGATGGTCGCCGGTGTATCAGCCATAGTCATGAAGGTGGCCTTGTCGCCAAGTTTCGTGGATATGGATGAACTGCGCAATTTTGATGGATTGCCACTTCTTGCGGTGCTGCCGCATTTCGGCCAGCTGGGCAAAGGCGTGATCAATCCTGTCATGGCGCAACCGTTTTCGCAGGTAGCGGAAACAGTAAGAGGAATCTCTGCGCAATTGGCGCTGTTGCCGGGTGATCGGCGCTATGGGGAAACGGGTGTTGTGAGTCTTGTCTCGGCTGCGCCGGGCGATGGAAAAATGACACTGGCCGCGTTGCTGGGCGGATCTTTGGACGCCTGCGGTCAGAAGACGCTCATCATAAATGTCGATCCTCGGCGGCATGACGTGCGAGAAAAGAATGTGCGCGGATTTTCCGATGTGCTGGCTCGCAGAGCCATGGCGCGAGATGTCATTGAGCGTGACCCGGCTTTGGGGGTAGATGTGATGGGGGCAGGGGAGGCGCGGGTTAGCGCTTTCGATGCTGCGGAAGTTCTCCAGATCCGCGATCTTCTGCGCGATCTCTCTCAGGAATATCGCATGATCCTGCTTGTCACGCCGCCATTGGCCCTTGCCTTGGACGGATTGGTGATGGCTTCAGTTTCCGATCAGACGGTTTTTGTGTGCCGATGGGGACGTACGTCTCGTACCATTATGGCGGCCTGTCTAGAGCGTTTGCGTGTTTATGGCGCTCGGATGGCGGGGATCGTGGTGACGGGCGCTGAAGTGAAATCTGCAAACCTGTTGGGCGGTGTTCCTCTGACGCGCAGCGAGACGCATCTTCTGACTAAGCAATGAATGAGTGAAAAAGGTGCTCGCGTGAATATCGTCCATGTGGTGAGGCAGTTCAGCCCTTCGGTTGGGGGGCTGGAAGATTCTGTCCTGAATCTGGCCTTGGAACAAAGGCGGCAATTCGGATTAAATGCGCGGGTTGTCACGCTCAATCGTGTGTTCAATCGAGAGGGCATTCTGCCGCCTCGTGATGCTGTCGAAGGTATTCCTGTGACACGTCTGCCATGGCGTGGGTCCACGCGTTACCCTCTGGCTCCCTCCGTTCTGTGGCATTGCCGGGATGCGGACCTGATTCATGTCCATGCCATCGACTTTTTTTTCGATTATCTGGCGTGGACGAAGCCTCTTCATCGTAAGCCTCTGATCGTCTCCACACATGGAGGGTTTTTCCACAGCGGAGCGTATTCAGAGCTTAAGAAGATATGGTTTTCCACAATCACACGCGCGAGTATCCGCGCGTATGCCAAAGTCGTGGCTTGCAGTGAAAATGATGCGAAGCTGTTTGCAGACGTGGCGCATGGGAAACTGGTGACGATCGAGAATGGGATCAATCAGGACAAGTTTCTGGATGCGTCATCGCCACATCCTTGTCGTACATTGATTTCTTTTGGACGGTTTTCTCCACATAAAAGACTGGATTTGCTGTTTCCGCTTCTCGCTGCTCTTCGGAAATGCAATCCGGAATGGCGCCTTATTATTGCTGGTCGTCCGGCTGAAATTTCTGTCGCTGAATTACAGAAGCAGGCACATCATTTCGGTATGGAGAGTGCTGTTACGTTTCTGGTCGAGCCTTCGGATGGTCAACTTCGTGATGCGATGAGTCAGGCTTCGTGGTTCGCGAGCCTGTCTGAGCATGAAGGCTTCGGGCTTGCCGCTGTCGAAGGTATGTCGGCGGGGTTGGTGCCGGTGCTTTCCACCATTCCGCCTTTCCGCCGTCTTGTGACTCAGACGGGTGTTGGGTTGCTGAGTGAGGGTGGTGATCTGGCACAAACGGCATCTCGGATGGAAGCCTTGCAGGAGGCGGGTTTGACCGGTCTTCGGACGCAGGCGGCGCAGGGTTCGCGCATTTACGATTGGAAGGATGTCGCTGGGCGTTATGCGCAGGTGTACGATGAAGTTCTGCATGACAGGGAAAGAGCCATCCCATGAATGGTGACTTCGCGTGACCATGAAAAGTGGGAAGCCATTTCTTGATCTAAGGAGAGAAAAGGCGCGACTATTTCTGATGTTCTGTGGTGTGGTCGGCTCAGGGGAACTTGGATCGCCTGCTTATGCGCAGCTGATTACCCAGTCTTTCCCGAGTGAACTTCCAGGGTATTCAGCCGACTCTACGGGCATTGTGTCATTGCGTGAGGTATTGCGGCAGCCTCATGCTGGAATAAATGTAGGGTCTTTTATTTTTCATCCAAGTGTTTCCCAGAAGGTTGGGTATAATGGCAGTATCCTTGGAGCTAGCCATACTGGAGGTCTCGAGCTTGATTCGATGGCCGGATTGGGTCTGAATTCAAATTGGAGTCGGCATTCTTTTGGTGTGTCGGCGTCTGTAAAAAATACTGCCTATCCAATAAATAATAAATATTATCCATCTTTGTCCGAAGCTGGCTACACAGATTGGAATGTTGCAGCCGGGGGAGGGTTGAACCTCGGACATGATACGCTGTCCGCAGGCTATAGCCATGCGGTCAAGCATCTATCTGCGACTCAATTAGGAAATTTCGGAGTTGGATACCCAGTTCCTTATGTTGTAGATGATGCGCGATTAAGTTATCGAAAGAATTGGACGCGGATAGCGCTGATACCGAGCGTCGCCTACGACGATTTTTCTTTTGGTGAGGCCGCAGGTTCCATTCCTACTGCTGGGCGTAATACGCATTCTTTGAGCCATCAGTTGGAAACCCAGATGCTTCAACTCCGATACGAGATATCCAAGGGAAACGCATTGCTTGGCATTATCCGCACTTCGGAAGCTCAATTTGTCAGCGTTAGCGATGGCCATCCAGCCGATTATATCTCGGGTGGTGGATTTGTTGGCTTGGATTTGCGAGCTGATGCCGTGTGGCAATATCGGGCACTTATAGGAGCAGAAACGCGTCATTTCGTGCGTGGAGGTGGGCGTACATTGACCACGCCAACGGCAGAACTGGAAGTGATCTGGATGCCGGATAAACTGGATACGTTTACGCTGACCGGCCAACGTGGACTGTTCGATCCAACATCTGCCTTTTCACGTAATCAGATTGTCTCCACGGTACAGCTTGAGGAAGAGCGCGAATTATTACGAGATGTTTTTTTTAGTGGCCAGGTTGGGTTTGCCCGCACGGATTCGTTTGGAGCATCGGCGGGGAGTGCAGGTCATCAGCAGGTGCAATTCAGGGGAGGAGCTGGTGTGGACTGGCAGTTTAATCGTGATTTCAAGCTGACATTGAAATATATGTATACCAAAAGTAAATCTAAGTTAACTGGAAGCGAAGAAGGTAATGAGACGGGCATTGGTAGTGGAACGTATACTAATCAGACAGTAAGCTTGGGGGTTGCATTCACGCGATGATGCGACGGTCAGGATATGAAAATCGTGGTAATAACCGTGAGCGGCAAGGAAAACAGGGCGTGAAAAAGTGGAATAAACGTATTGCTGTGGGTGCTGCCTTGACAATACTTGTTGCTTGCTCACCAACGCATGGCCTCAAGCCCATACCGCCTGTTGATGGCTCCTACAGACTGGGGGCAGGTGATCAGATTCGCGTTATCGCCTATAACGAGCCTCAATTAACCAACACGTTTACAGTCAGCGATGCCGGAATGATTGCTTTTCCGCTGCTCGGCAGGGTGCCGACAGCAGGTAAAACGCCCGGGGAACTGGCACAAGAAATCGGGACAGATCTTTCGCAGCAGGGGCTATTGCATAAGCCGAGCATCTCTGTGGAAGTGACACAATACCGACCGGTGTTCATTCTGGGTGAAGTGCAGAAGCCGGGGCAGTATAATTATCTTCCTGGCATGACCATGCAGACGCTGGCGGCTCTTGCTGGTGGTTATACCTACCGAGCTATTACAAACACGGCGAGCGTCGTGCGTACGGAAGGCACGCATGATGAACATCCTGTTGAAGGCAAGATCAAACCGGATAGCCTTCTGGCGCCGGGAGATGTCGTCACAGTGTACGAGCGGTTCTTCTAAGCGGCTTTAAATCTTTATTGCGCGAGATTCACGGAGTGCGCGTGGCGGCACTTTGTCAGCGATGAAGCCACCACGCGATACCGGTCCAGAACGGCAGACAAAGAAGCGCACCGAACGCCATGCCGCGGAAAGCTGAAAATTCACGCTTTTCCGTCAAAGGTGGCGGGGGAGCGTGAGATAAAGTGGAAGAAGGCGACACGCGGGTAGACGGGGCAATATGTTGGATAACCTGTGACACGACGGTTGATTCCATCCAGCACGAGTTTCAGTTGCCGTATCATTAAAGAGAAAAAGATTTAGAAGGGTTAATAGACCAAGCTGGTCCAATCCGTTTCTATCCAAGGCAGAGCGACAGGGAGAAATATTTCATCCAGCCGCAAAATGGTCTACGAGCAGCGCCATGTTCCGGCCTGTCGGTCGAATGCCACATGGAAAGAGAGGGCTTCCTCATGGTGCCGCGCTATACGAGACCTGCGATGTTGGCCATCTGGGCCCCCGAAAATCGTTATCGTATCTGGTTCAATATCGAAGCCCTTGCCTGTGAGGCCATGGCGGAACTTGGTGAGATCCCCAAGGAAGCGGCCAAGACAATTCGTGAGCGTGGCGATGCTGCGATGGCGGCATTTTCTCAGGCCGATCTCGATCGTATCGATGAAATCGAGGCCGAGACCCGTCATGACGTCATTGCCTTTCTGACGTGGCTGGCGGAAAAAGTCGGTCCTGACAGCCGTTTCGTGCATCTGGGTATGACGTCCTCTGACGTGCTGGACACCTGTCTGGCCGTTCAGCTTGTGCAGGCGACCGATCTGCTGCTCACGGATCTCGATGCGGTTCTGGCGGCGTTGAAGAAGCTGGCCTTCACCCATAAGCACACTCTCACCATTGGCCGTAGCCATGGAATCCACGCCGAGCCGACGTCCTTCGGCCTGAAAATGGCGGGGCATTATGCCGAGTTCCAGCGCAACCGTGAGCGACTGGTGACGGCGCGAGCGGAAATCGCCACCTGCGCCATTTCGGGTGCTGTCGGTACGTTTGCCCATCTCGATCCACGTGTTGAAACCTATGTCGCTGAAAAACTGGGGCTGAAGCCCGAGCCGGTTTCCACGCAGGTCATCCCGCGTGACCGTCATGCCGCCTATTTCTGTGCGCTGGCTGTCATTGCCAGCGGCATCGAGCGTATCGCGACGGAAGTGCGCCATCTTCAGCGTTCGGAAGTGCGCGAAGCGGAAGAATTCTTCCATCCGGGCCAAAAGGGCTCATCGGCTATGCCGCATAAGCGCAATCCGGTTCTCTCGGAGAATCTCACGGGATTGGCGCGTCTTGTTCGTGCGGCTGTGGTGCCGGCGCTGGAGAACGTGGCGTTGTGGCATGAGCGCGACATCAGTCACTCGTCCGTTGAGCGCAACATCTGTCCGGACGCGACGATCGGGCTGGATTTTGCGCTCGCTCGCCTTGCCGGCATGATGGACAAACTCGTGGTCTATCCCGAGCAGATGGCGGCCAATATCGAGAGCCTCGGTGGTGTGGTGCATTCCGGCGAGGTGCTGCTTGCTCTGGCGCGTGCTGGCGTGCTGCGTGAGGATGCCTACCGCATCGTGCAGCGCTGCGCGATGGACACGTGGCGTAACCTTGGAAAGCCGGGTGGCCGTACTTTCCGCGAGAATCTCGATGCTGATCCTGAGATTGCGGGCCGGATTTCGAAAGAGATACTGGACGCGGCTCTCGACAGCCGCTCGCATCTCAAGGCGATCGACAATCGCTATGAACTCGTTTTCGGGGAAAAGGGACCGTCTGCTCCCTGATCTGCTTGGGACCATCCGCGTGCGGTGCGTCACGCGGATGTATCATCTGAGGCGGAAGGCTGCTAAGAGGCAGCCGCATATGGGGCCTGTCAGGGCCAGATCTGTGGACGCTTTGCGCGAGCGTTCGTGCTAGTCAAAGAGAACAAGGGACGATCATGGCCCGTCGCCGTCAGCTGTACGAAGGTAAAGCCAAGATTCTGTTCGAGGGCCCCGAACCCGGGACGCTCGTGCAGTATTTCAAGGACGACGCCACAGCCGGAAACGGCGCGAAAACCGGTGTCATCACAGGCAAGGGCGTGCTGAACAACCGCATCAGCGAATACGTCATGCTGCGGCTTCAGGAGGTGGGAATTCCCACTCACTTCATTCGTCGTATCAACATGCGGGAGCAGTTGATCCGCGAAGTGGAAATCATCCCGCTTGAGATCGTGGTGCGCAATGTTGCCGCAGGCAGTATTGCCAAGCGGTTGGGCATTCCCGAGGGTACGCGCCTGCCGCGTTCCATAGTGGAGTATTATTACAAGAACGACGCGCTGGGCGATCCGATGGTGGCTGAAGAGCATATCACGGCGTTTGGTTGGGCGTGCCCGCACGACATGGATGACATGGTGGCCATGTCCCTGCGGGTGAATGATTTCCTGTGTGGCTTGTTCGCAGGCGTTGGCATCACGCTGGTGGACTTCAAGCTGGAGTTCGGGCGGCTGTGGGAAGGTGAGGATATGCGCATTATTCTCGCTGACGAGATTTCGCCCGATAATTGCCGTCTGTGGGATGCTCGCACGAACGAGAAGCTCGATAAGGACCGCTTCCGTCGGGACATGGGCAATGTCGAGGAAGCCTATCAGGAAGTGGCCCGGCGTCTCGGCATCCTTCCCGAGACGGCAAATGGTGATCCGAAGAGTTCGGATCTGATGCACTGAAACGCACGAAACGGTGCGGTGAAATAAATTCTGTTGGCAGGTGGCGGCATGAAGGTACGTGTGACGGTGTCTCTCAAGGAGGGCGTTCTCGATCCGCAGGGCAAGGCGATCGGACATGCCTTGCACGTGCTTGGCTTTGACGAAGTCGGTGAAGTGCGCGTCGGCAAGGTGATCGCACTTGATCTGGCAGGTGAGGATGCTGCGAAGGCCGAGACGCGCGCGCGCGCGATGGCCGAGCAGCTTCTGGCCAATCAGGTGATTGAGGATTTTGCAGTCGAGGTGGTGAAATGAGGCGCACGGCTCTTCTGATTGCAGCACTCGGCCTGTTTGGCGCGGAAGCAGCACACGCTCAGCGCGTGTCTCCACTGACGGCTGGCAGTTTTGGCCGTATCTGCACCCGTGGGGCGGCAGCGGGCAACGAGATTTGCGATGCCTATATTTCCGGCATGGCGGATGCGGTCGCGCTGGCCAAGATCAATGATCGAAATGAGGGTGACCCCAATGCGCCGGCGGGTTTCTGTGTGCCGGCTTCCGAGACCGGGCCTTCCATGCGGAGCAAGGTGATCGCGTGGCTCAGAGCGCATCGGGACGTGCTTCAGAAGCCGGTGGGTGAGGGCGTGTTCATGGCGCTGCATGATGCTTATCCGTGTGCTGCCAAGACAACGGCTCCCAAGACCGAGAGCGCTCCGAAATGAAGGCGGCTGTCGTCCTCTTTCCGGGAACCAACCGTGAGCGTGACATGATGATCGCGCTGAAGGCTGTGACGGGGCACTCGCCAAGTCTTCTGTGGCATGGCGAGACGTCGTTGCCGGATCTGGATCTGGTCGTGTTGCCGGGTGGCTTCAGCTATGGCGACTATCTGCGTTGTGGCGCGATGGCGGCTCATTCGCCCATCATGCACGAGATCCGCGCGTTTGCTGAGCGCGGGGGGCATGTGCTCGGGGTGTGCAACGGGTTCCAGATTCTGACGGAAACCGGGCTGCTGCCGGGTGCTTTGTTGCGTAATGCAGGGCTGCGATTTCTTTCGCAGGATTGTCACCTGCGTGTTGAAAACGCGCAGACGCCGTTTACGAGTAAATGGGCCAAGGGCGATGTGTTCCGCACGCCGCTTGCGCATGGCGACGGCAATTATGTAGCCGATTCAAAGACGCTCGACACTCTGGAGGGCGAGGGACGGGTGGCGTTCCGCTATGCCGGAATGGACGGCACAGTCGATGCCGCCGATCGCACGATCAACCCGAATGGTAGCGTGAACGCGATCGCTGGCATTCTGAGCGCCAATGGTCGGGTGTGCGGGATGATGCCGCATCCTGAGGATCTGGTAGATCCGCTGATGGGCGGTGAGGACGGCAAGCCCCTGTTCGAGAGTCTGGTGGAGGCATTGAGCCGGTGAGCACGAAGCACAAGACGGTCGACGCAGATCTCGCACGCGAGTTTGGGCTGTCGGCGGAAGAATATGACCGCGTTCTTTCCATCATGGGACGCACGCCGAGCCTGACGGAACTGGGCGTGTTCTCGGTTATGTGGTCCGAGCACTGCTCGTACAAATCCTCCCGCAAGTGGCTGAAAACTCTCCCGACAACGGCGCCTTGGGTGATTCACGGGCCGGGTGAGAACGCGGGTGTGGTGGATATCGGGGAAGGCTTGGCAGCCATCTTCAAGATGGAAAGCCACAACCATCCTTCTTTTATTGAGCCGTATCAGGGGGCGGCCACTGGTGTTGGTGGCATCCTGCGCGACGTGTTCACGATGGGCGCGCGTCCAGTGGCCAATCTGAACGCGCTGCGTTTTGGCGCGCCCGAGACGCCACGTACCCGCGAGATCGTGGACGGCGTCGTTCGCGGCGTTGGTGGATACGGTAATTGCGTGGGTGTGCCGACAGTTGGCGGTGAGGTGAACTTCCACCGCGCTTATGACGGAAATCCGCTCGTCAATGCGATGACAGTGGGTGTGGCGCGGCAGGATCGCATCTTCCTTTCGGCGGCAGCCGGTATTGGCAACCCGGTGGTGTATGTCGGCTCTAAGACGGGCCGCGATGGCATCCATGGCGCGACCATGTCGTCGGCCGAGTTTGATGAGAATGCTCTCGCCAAGCGCCCGACCGTGCAGGTGGGCGATCCGTTCGTTGAAAAACTACTGATCGAGGCCTGTCTCGAACTGATGGCAACGGATGCGATTGTCGCCATTCAAGACATGGGCGCTGCGGGGCTCACGTCCTCTTCCGTCGAGATGGCGGGCAAGGGTGGCGTGGGCATCGACCTTGATCTTGACGCAGTGCCGCAGCGTGAGCCGGGCATGACGGCGTATGAAATGATGCTCTCCGAGAGTCAGGAGCGCATGCTCATCGTGCTCAAGCCCGAGCGCACCGAGCAGGCCCGTGCGATTTTTGAAAAGTGGGAGCTGGATTTCGCGATCGTGGGGCATCTGACCGATACCGGTCACATCGTGGTGCGTCATCGCGGCGAAGTGGAAGCGGATATTCCTCTGGATCCGTTGGCGGATCAGGCTCCGATCTACGACCGTCCGACGGCGCCATTGCCTGCGCCAGAGCCGGTGGGCGACATTCACGATCCGTTGGGTCTGGAAAAGACGTTGACCACGTTGCTCGGTTGTCCGGATCTGGCATCCCGTGCGTGGATCTGGAACCAGTATGACAGCACTGTCGGTGGCCAGACTGCAAAGCGTCCCGGTGGCGCGGATGCCGCGATTGTGAAGGTGGATGACACCACCATTGGTCTTGCTCTGACAACGGATTGCACGCCGCGCTACTGCAAGGCGAATCCGCGTGCCGGTGGAGCGCAGGCCGTGGCGGAAGCGTGGCGTAACATCACAGCCACAGGTGCCACGCCGCTGGCCGTGACGGATAACCTGAACTTCGGTAATCCCGAAAAACCCGAAATCATGGCGCAGTTCGTCGCCGCGATTGAAGGTATGGGAGAGGCGTGTCGGACGCTCGATTTCCCGGTCGTGAGCGGCAATGTCTCGCTCTACAACGAGACGCGGGATCCGGATGGCACGACACAGGCCATTCTGCCGACTCCCGCCATTGGCGCGCTGGGTGTGCTCAAGGATGTGCGTCAGCACATCGGATTGGCCATGCCCGAGAAAGGAACGCTTTTGCTTGTGGGCGAGACGAAAGGCCATCTCGGTCAGTCGCTCTGGCTGCGTGAGGTGCTCGGCCGTGAAACGGGTGATGCTCCAGAAGTCGATCTGCAGGCCGAGCGCCGCAATGGTGATTTTGTGCGCGAGCAGATTCTGGCCGGTAACGTGTTGGCCTGTCATGATGTGTCCGATGGCGGCGTGCTGATTGCTGTGGCGGAAATGGTCATGGCGAGCGGTCATGGCTGCGAACTGGAGCCGCCTCAGTCTGGAATGCGTCCTGAAGCGTTCTGGTTTGGTGAGGATCAGGCGCGTTATCTGGTGGCTGTTTCCGATGATGGGACAGGCTTCGCGACTGCGGCGAAGGCGGCAGGTGTTTCGGTCCGCGTGATGGGCCGTATCGGCGGTGACAGTTTGACGTTGCCCAGTGGTGCCATATTGGCAGCCGCGCGTTTGCGTGCTGTCAACGAAGCCTTTTTTCCTGCGTTGATGGATCGCTGAGCAAGAGGACACACACATCATGGCGATGACAGCCTCAGAACTGGAAGCCTATATCCGCGAGGCATTTCCCGATGCGCAGATCGCCATTGATGATCTGGCGGGCGACGGGGATCATTATGCGTGTACTGTGGTCAGCGAAGCATTCCGTGGTGTTTCACGGGTGAAGCAGCACCAGATGGTGTATAACGCGCTTCAGGGACACATGGGTGGCAAGTTGCACGCGCTGGCGCTGAAAACTTCGGCGCCCTGAGCGGATTTCACAGGAATTACGAAGGCAGCCTCATTCATCGTGGGGGTGTCCGCAGAACGGAGTCGAAAGATATGTCCACATCTGTTGGCCAGCGCATTCAGGCGCTGATTGAAGAGAACCCGGTTGTTCTGTTCATGAAAGGCACTCCGGATTTTCCGCAGTGCGGCTTTTCTGCGCGTGTGGTGCAGATTCTCAATCATCTGAATGTTCCTTTCCGGGGCGAGAATGTTCTGGCCGATCCGGAAATTCGGGAAGGTATCAAGATTTTCTCCGATTGGCCCACGATCCCGCAGCTCTACGTCAAGGGCGAGTTCATCGGTGGGTGCGACATCGTGACCGAGATGGCCAAGTCTGGCGAGTTGCAGACGCTGCTGACCGAGAAGGGTGTTACGGTCAACGCAGCCTGAAATATTCGACTGCGTTTAACGGCTTGATAAGGAAAAACTCCGGTTTTCGGCCAGAAACTGTCTGCTCGCGGGTTGCGGCGAGAGGCAGAGCTGGTAAGGTCGGAGAAACAGATACGGCGCGAGAGACGAGATGATCAGGACGGTGGTGCGGAAACTGACAGTTGTAACGGCTGGTATCGGTCTCATGACATGTGTGGCAGGTGCAAAGTCGGCTCATGCAGAGCGCATCATCTCCGATTTTGAAGCCAGTAAGCTGACACTGGAATCGTTGACTGCAGTGCCCGTTTATCATCCGGTTGCCCATCACGTTGCAGCGCGTCATGCGGGTAGCCTTCATATGGCCGTTGCCAGCCGTCGTGGGAGCAATATGCACGGGTTGGTGCATCTGGCATCCTACCGGACAGTAAAACGCTCAACTGCCGTGGCGCATGTTCGTCATCGCACCTGATTTCAGACAGTTGATGTGATCTAGAAAAGGCTTCCAGAAATGGAGGCCTTTTTCTTTGGGTTATTCCTGTCTGAAAGCGTCGCGAATGTGACGCAAACTGCCGGTTGACGCTATGGCAATCACATCGAAACTGATGCCTTCATAAGTCCACTCGGGGTGGGCTGTGAGCAACAGTTCGGCAGCGGCCATCAGGCGACGGCGCTGTCGCATCGTGATGGCTTCGGACGCGGTCTGGCAACTCGCACGTTTCTTGACTTCAATAAAAGCGAGATGATCGTTTTTGCTCGCCACCAGATCGATTTCACCGCAGGGCGTACGGGCGCGCTGAAGCAGAATGTGCCAGCCATCGGCCAGCAGATGTTGTCGCGCAATGTCTTCCCCACGCAGACCGTCCGCATGTGCGATAGATCCGCGTGTCTGACGAGAGAGCGATGGTAGCGGCTTCTGCATAGGGCCAGCATGGGAGCGATGGATGAAGGCAAGATGAACACGCGTCCTGTCTGCATTGAAGCTGTACGATAAAATCCGTAGGAGAGTGACGCGCTGTTTGTCACGAACATGCGTGGTGGTGCCGTGTCGGTGGACACGCTCCATCTCTTTCATTGTCAGGGACCGGACAGCGCGATGACCAGCACTCCTCTTCGTATTGGTATAGCCGGCATTTCGGGGCGCATGGGGCAGGGACTCGTGCGCAGCGCTATCGAGTCTGGCTGTGTCGTAGCTGGCGGCACCTGCCGCACTTCGCCTATGGACGCGGCGGTGCGGGCGAGGCTTACGAACAATGGAGCAATCGTCCTGTGTGACAGTCTGGGCGAGCTTGCGAAAATCTCCGATGTGGTGATCGATTTTACGCATGTCACAACGGTACAGTCTCATGCGCGGTTCTTGGCGGACGCCGGCGTGCCGTGGGTGCTGGGCACAACGGGTCTGACGGAAGCCGATCAGACGGCCGTGGATGCGGCAGCGCTGCGGATTCCTATCGTTCAGGCCGCAAATTTCTCCACCGGTGTGACGGTGCTTCTTCGGCTTGCCCGCGAAATGGGGGCGGTGCTGCCTGCTGAGCGTTTCGACGCGGAAATCGTCGAAATGCATCATCGGCAGAAAGTCGATGCGCCCTCGGGCACGGCGCTGGCCATTGGTGAAGCCGTGGCCGAGGGACGCGGAACGCGACTGGCCGATGTGCGGGCGCCTGTGCGTGAAGGGCTATGCGGTCCACGCAAGACGGGAGAGATCGGTTTTGCCGCCCTGCGCGGGGGACAGATCGTGGGCGAGCATGAGCTTTTGTTCACGTCCGGCACGGAGCAGATCACCATTGGACATCGGGCCTTTGACCGTCGCGTGTTTGCCGATGGCGCGGTGCAGGCGGCGCAGTGGTTGGCGGGGCGCGAGCCGGGTCATTACGACATGGAAGACGTGCTCGGAATGAAATGAGAGGCACCGTAGGGCTGTTTCCCGCGCTTCCTGCTTGACCGGACCGAAACTCTCGGCCAAACGACAAGTCCCTTTCTGCGTGAGGGCCGCGATCGCGGTCGTTCCATTTTCTAGCGAGGCAGTCGGCACAATCATGCTCAAGCACGGCGAGTTCCTGTTTACCTCGGAATCGGTGTCCGAAGGCCACCCGGACAAGGTTGCGGACCGGATCAGCGACACGGTTCTGGATGCCTATCTTGCGGCCGACCCGGAAGCGCGCGTTGCGTGCGAGACGCTGGTGACCACCAATCGCGTGGTTCTGGCCGGCGAGGTCCGCGGTCCTTCCTCCATTACGTCCGAGAGCCTTATCGAGGCGGCACGCGAGGCCATTCGCGATATTGGCTACGATCAGGCAGGCTTTTCCTGGAAGAATGCCGAGATCAGCAACTATCTGCACGCGCAGTCGGCCGATATTGCCGTGGGCGTGGACAGCGCGGGCGATAAAGACGAGGGCGCTGGCGATCAAGGGATCATGTTCGGTTTTGCAACCAACGAGACCGACAGCCTGATGCCGGCTCCGCTGTATTATTCGCACAAGATCCTCAAGACGATGCGCGATCTGCGTCGTGCGCACGATCCGCGTGCGAAGGGCCTGCAGCCGGATGCCAAGAGTCAGGTCACGCTGCGGTATCTCAACGGTAAGCCGGTTGAAGCCACGTCTGTTGTGATTTCTACGCAGCATGATGATGGCATGAGCCAGGAGGCGATCCGTCATGAACTGCACAAGATCGTCAAGGACGTGCTGCCGGAAGGCTGGATGCCGGCTGACAAGGAATTCTACGTCAATCCGACCGGTATCTTCGTGATCGGTGGACCGGACGGGGACGCTGGCCTGACGGGTCGCAAAATCATCGTGGACACCTATGGCGGTGCGGCACCGCATGGCGGCGGCGCGTTCTCGGGCAAGGATCCCACGAAGGTTGACCGCTCGGCGGCCTATGCGGCGCGCTATCTGGCGAAGAACGTGGTGGCCGCCGGTCTGGCGGATCGCTGCACGCTTCAGCTTTCTTACGCTATCGGCGTGTCGCATCCTCTGTCGGTCTACGTCGATCTCGATGGCACAGGCAAAGACGTGGATGAGGCGAAGCTGGGAAGCGTCCTGCGCGAGGTGATGAATCTTTCGCCGCGCGGTATTCGTCAGCACTTGCGTCTGAACCGTCCGATCTACACCGAGACCTCAGCTTACGGTCACTTTGGCCGCACGCCCGATGAGGTGCGTGATACGTTCCCGTGGGAGCGCACGGATCTTGTGGACGCGCTGCGTAACGCCTTCAACCGCTGAGGTTGATGCGTGACGGTCGATACGTCTGATTTGACGCCGGGCAAGGTGAAACCACCTGCCCGGCGTTTGTATGGTCGTCAGCGCGGTCATCCACTTCGTCCGCGCCAGCAGCGTCTGATGGATGAGACGTTGCCGCGCCTGCGTCTGTCGGAGCACGCCGCTTCCGATCCCTTGTCGGCGTTTGCTCACCGACCCGAGCAGCTTTGGCTGGAAGTCGGCTTTGGGGGAGGCGAGCATGTTCTGGCGCAGATCGAGGCGCATCCCGAGGTAGGATATATCGCCTCGGAAGTGTTCGAGAACGGTCTGTGTTCACTTCTCTCGCGTCTGGTTCCCGAGGATGAGGAAGCAACAGCCCCGGTGCCGCCGCTGCTGCGTATCTGGGATGAGGATGCGCGGCTGCTTTTAGAGAAGCTGCCGGAAGCCTCGCTGGATCGTATGTTTCTGATGTTTCCCGATCCATGGCCGAAAGCGCGTCATGCCAAACGACGCTTCGTGCATCCGGGGAATCTTCCGCTTGTCGCGCGAGCGCTCAAACCGGGAGCGCAGTGGCGGGTAGCCAGCGACGATCCAACTTATCAGGCATGGGTCACTGAGGTGATGACTGATCAGCCGTTTTTTGTGGCTGGTGAGCCCAGCATGGAGCGGCCAGAGGGCTGGCCCGGAACACGGTATGAAGCCAAAGCACTCAAAGCGGGTCGTCAGCCGTTTTACTGGACATTTATAAGAAAACCTAACTGAGGATTGTGTCCAGAAAGGCAGGACACCATCTCTTCAGAGTAAGAGGGAGTGTTCTGCGCAGGAATATGTGCCTGTATTTGCACTGGAATAAGAGCAAAAGCCTCCCATTGCTGGCAATTTGGTGAATCCATAACGACAACATGATCGGGATGTGAGCACAGATTGCCTTGTCTGGTCTGCACAGACAGAAAAGAATCGCTTGTGTCGGGAGTGGTGCGGAGTAACTGTCTGTTCTGAAATGGCGTAAAGGCCAAATTGGTTGCATCTTCCGGATTGTTTGTAAGACGTAGTCCGGCATCTGTTTCCGCGAAATAGAATAGAATTCCATATCTTTCGATACACAAAAGATATCGGTCCGTGGAGGTGTCACACAACACAGGGATGGCTGCGTTATCTGCAATGATCAGAGATTGGCAGAGAAATCCTTTTTGTTCCGGGGCGTAAGCCAGAATGGTTCCGTGCCATGTGATGATTTGGGGCAGTTTTCCCGGTGAGGTAAAGGGAAAAATACATCCGGAAGATTGGTGTTCTCCCGTCAGATGCCGGTTGATAAGATTGGTCAGAAGATCGAACGCATTTGTCCAGTATCGATAACGGCAAAGAGCCGCGATGACACGTGTTATCAAAGGTTCGTCTTCAGTGATCGCGCGAGAAAGTTCATCATTTTGGTGTAGACATCTCTGTAGAATCTGGCCGCAGAGAAGGGGATGAGACGAAAATCCGTTTTCCAGACGGCATTGAATGTTACGACTGTTATGGCGACGCGCCCACGAGATTACGGCCGGCACGCGCCTTGCAGAATCTTCGCTTCGTAAGGCATCCACAAGTGCCTTTATATTGGCTGAGCCACGAATATGATCGAAAATCAAATGTCCAGTGTAAAATGTTGGAACAAGTTGGGATTCCGGTACGATTTCAGCAATCTTGTGGGCATGGATATTGTCGATGTGGTCTCCTGGATCATATGGAATGAAGATTTTACCTTGGACTTGTGAAGCCCGGAGACCCATGCCTTCCATGCCGGGGCGCAGATTGTTGTCCACATAATGCTGCGGAATCTCGATTTCTGCGGGATCAAGAGACCATTTGGGAACAGCAGCGAGTACAGCGTCTGCGTTCAATCGACGTGAAAATGCCAGAGCGGCGTAAGCACCCATAGAAAAACCGATCAGAATGATCTGTCGGTAAGAGCGACTGAGCGTGGTGATCAGTGAAAGGACATACTCGGTATCGGACGACAAATACCAATGATCGACTTTACTGGTAACACCGATGGCGCTGATATTGTTTTTCTGGAGGGGATGTTCGGCAAAGAAGGTCTGGGTCGCGATATGAGTGCGATGCGCACCCTGAAAGGTAATGACAACATAATCTGTCGTACCGTTAGCATGATGGACGACCAGTTCTTCGCCTTCATACACGATCATAATATATGTGCCTCAACACGTATAAACACAAACAGAGAAGATTTTCTTTTCTCTATTGGTGTGTTCTTTATTTGATTTTGTTATGCGTATTGAATGAATAAAACGTCAAATTAAGCATCAATTGGTTCTAGAAATATTTTGTCGTAAAGAGAACGGCTTGGCAGAAAGAAGAAAAACAAAAGGGGGCACGAAGCCCCCATTTTTCAGCGCGCTTCCGCCGACGCTGCGGATGGAATGAAGTCATAGCCCGGCGAACCCGGTGGCGGTCCGGGGGGAGGGACATCATCGGCGGCCAGAGAGGACAACTGCGCCGCGCTTGGGCCAACCTGATGGGCGTAGATAGAGGTTCCGAATTCACCTGTGGAACCGGGGCCTGCTGCAAAGATCGTTGTTCCCGGCCGAAGCTGTGGCAACAGACGGGTAGCGGCACGGCTGGGCATCTGAACGACCGTCCGATCCTTGAGAATGACACCAGCGGGCACGCCGTGAACATCGTAGAGTGTTTGCGCTACGACCCCGTGAACCATGATGTCCGGTCCTGTGACCATTTCGGGCGCGTGCTGCGGCATGGTGATGCCTGTGTCTTCCGCCCGTTTGCCGCGCGGACCTGCGAGCGTATAGGCGCGAATCAGCGGAAGCTGACGACCTTTCAGGCCGGTGCCGGTCAGACGCTCGCCCGGTTTGACGATTTTGGAGACATCCCACGCCAGATCGGGTGAGACCAACACTTCCGTGCCATCGGTGAACAGCACGCCACTGACGCCGCCAGCCGGGGAGGGAAGATATTGCGCAACCGTCCCGCTGAAGGATGGCAGCATGGACACGTCATAGACCGAGACGGTCGGTGGCGTGCCTGCGGCGAAGGTTGGGGTGATCGTAGCCGCACCGAAGGCTACGACTGCAAGACGAAGAAACTGACGCATGACCGATCCATCATTGGCTACGCCCACCGGGAGGGGGAATAGCGGGCAGAATACGCAAGTGTGCCCCGACAACGCCACGAGTGGCGCGTCGGGGCAAGTGGGTCTGCGTGCGGATCAGTGCCGGAAGTGGCGCATACCGGTGAAGACCATGGCGATTCCGGCCTTGTCGGCGGCAGCGATCACTTCATCGTCACGGATGGAGCCGCCGGGCTGAATGACGGCGGTGGCACCGGCTTCGACCAGCGTTTCGAGACCATCCGCGAAGGGAAAGAACGCATCTGATGCGGCGACGCTGCCGCGCGTCAGGGGCTCGCTCTGGCCGCATGCACAGGCGGCCTCGGCGCTCTTGCTGACGGCGATGCGTGCGGAATCCACACGGCTCATCTGACCGGCGCCAATGCCCACCGTCGCACCATCCTTGGCATAGACGATGGCGTTGGATTTGACGTGCTTGGCCACCCGGAAGGCGAACATCAGGTCGCGCAGTTCTGCTGGAGTGGGCGCGCGTTTGGTCACGACCTTGAGGGCGGATTCCTCAACGCGGCCATTATCTCGGGTTTGGGCGAGGAAACCACCTGCGAGTGAGCGCACGATCACCCCGCCTGCGGTCGGGTCAGGAAGCTCGCCCGTGAGCAGAAGACGCAGGTTTTTCTTGGCGGCGAGGACGGCTTTGGCTGCGTCGGTGGCGTCGGGTACGACAATCACTTCCGTGAAAATGGTCGCAATCTTTTTCGCCGTTTCCTCGTCCAGCGTGCCGTTCAGGGCTACGATACCTCCGAAGGCAGAAACCGGGTCACAACGCAGCGCGTGATCCCAGGCCGCGGAGAGGCTGCTGGCTGTCGCCACACCGCAAGGGTTGGCGTGTTTGACGATGACGACAGCCGGATCGGTGAACTCGGCCACCGCCTCGAACGCGGCGTCCGTGTCGTTGAGGTTGTTATAGGAAAGAGCCTTGCCCTGAATCTGACGCGCGGTGGCCACACCGGGGCGGGTGCTGCCATCGGTGTAGAAAGCGGCCTTCTGGTGCGGGTTCTCGCCATAACGCAGTTCTTCACGGCGCTGGCCGGCGAGCGTGAAGCGCTCGGGAAGCAGATCGCCACGCTTCTGGGCGAACCATGCTGCAATCGCGGCATCGTAGGCTGCCGTGCGGGCATACGCGGCACCAGCCAATGCGCGGCGGGCTTCCAGAGTGGTGCCACCTGCCTTCAAGGCTTCGATGACGTTGTCATATTGCGCCGGGTCCGTCAGGATCGTGACGTGGGGATGATTTTTGGCAGCGGCACGGATCAGCGCCGGTCCGCCGATGTCGATGTTCTCGATGCAATCCTCGTCACCTGCGCCGGAGGCGACTGTGGCTTCAAACGGATAGAGATTGACCGCCACCAGATCGATGGGCGCGATCTTGTGCTCTTCCATCTGGGCAACATGCGCGGGCAGATCGCGGCGTCCAAGAATGCCACCATGAATCTGCGGTACCAGTGTCTTGACGCGTCCATCGAGGATTTCGGGAAAGCCTGTGTGATCGGATACTTCCGTGACCGGCAGTCCGGCATCACGCAGGGCTTTGGCTGAACCGCCCGTGGAGAGCAGTTCCGCGCCCTGAGCGACCAGCGCGCGACCGAGTTCGATCAGTCCGGTTTTGTCCGAGACGGAGAGAAGGGCGCGGCGCACGGGCTGCAGGGAGGGCTGGCTCATTGGAAAAGCTCTTTCGATACGCAGGGGATGTGACGGCGGTTGCGTGACCGGAGATCGCCGGAAGTGGCGGTCGTCCGCCGCTCAATAGCGCTGCGGCGTCCTTGCGACAACAGCCGGAAAGAAGAAGGGCGCAGACCGTTCGATCCGCGCCCTTAGTGGCTCATATGTTACGTGCGGTGAAGTTTTCCAGCCAATGGATGGTGTAGTCTCCTCGCTGGAATTCCGGATCGGCGAGAATGCGCCGGTGGAGCGGGATGACGGTCTTCACACCTTCGACCACGATTTCATCGAGTGCGCGCTGCATGCGGGCGATGGCCGCCGCACGGGTGGGAGCATGGACGATGAGTTTGGCGATCATGCTGTCGTAGAACGGTGGCACGCGGTAGCCCGAATAAAGCGCACTATCGACACGAACCCCGAGACCGCCCGGCGCATGGAACACATCCACGGTGCCGGGGCAGGGGATGAAGGTGTCCGGGTCTTCCGCATTGATACGGCACTCAATTGCGTGACCGGAGAAGGTGATGTCGGACTGGCCGTAGCCCAGTTTCTCACCTGCGGCGATTCGGATCTGCTCGCGCACGAGATCCACATCGCTCACCATCTCCGTGACGGGGTGCTCCACCTGAAGACGGGTGTTCATCTCGATGAAGCAGAACTGACCGTCCTGATAAAGGAACTCTAGCGTGCCGGCGTTGCGGTAGCCCATTTTGGAGAGGGCCGCTGTGGCCGTCGCGCCGATGGCGTCGCGTTCCTCGGCGGAGAGAACGGGCGAGCCCGCTTCTTCCAGCAGCTTCTGATGGCGGCGCTGCAGCGAGCAGTCGCGTTCACCAAAATGCACGACGTTGCCATACATATCGCCAAGAATCTGAAGCTCGATATGGCGCGGACGATCGAGATATTTTTCCAGATAAACCGCATCGTTACCGAAAGCCGCCAGCGCTTCCGTGCGGGCAACGCTCCAGGCTTCCGCCAGTTCGTCCTCGCTATGGGCCACCTTCATGCCACGACCACCGCCACCGGCGGCGGCCTTGATGAGCACGGGATATCCCACGCGCGCCGCGACGTCGCGGGCTTCATCAATGTTGGCAAGCTCACCGTCCGAGCCGGGAACCAGCGGCACGCCAAGTGCTTCCATCGTGGTCTTGGCTGTGATCTTGTCGCCCATGGTGCGGATATGTTCCGCGGTGGGGCCGATGAAGGCCAGACCGTGCGCTTCCACCGTCTCGGCGAAATCCGCGTTCTCGGAGAGGAAGCCATAGCCCGGATGGATGGCTTCCGCGCCGGTGATGGTGGCGGCGGAGAGGATCGCGGCCACGTTGAGATAGGACTCGCGGGCTGCGGGCGGCCCGATGCACACGGCCTCGTCCGCGAGGCGTACGTGCATGGCGTCCGCGTCGGCCGTGGAGTGCACGGCGACGGTGCGGATACCCATTTCACGGCAGGCGCGGAGCACCCGCAGGGCGATTTCGCCGCGATTGGCGATGAGGATCTTGGAAAACATCACTCGACAATGACGAGAGGCTGACCGAACTCGACCGGGTCGCCGGAGGCCACGAGAATCTGCTTCACGGTGCCGGCTTTGGGCGCCTTGATCTGGTTGAAGGTCTTCATTGCCTCAATCAGCATCAGGGTCTGACCGGCGGTCACGCTCTGGCCTTCCGTTACGAACGGCGGAGACGATGGATCGGGCGCCAGATAGGCCACACCGACCATCGGGCTGTTCACGGCGCCGGGGTGACGCGACAGGTCCGCAGGTGCGGCCGCCACGGGCGGGGTTGCAACAGGCGCTGCGACCACGGCCTGCGGAGCCGGTGCTACGGCGGCAGTGGAGACGGCCCGCACGACGCGGATACGGCTGTCCTTCTCGGCGATTTCGATCTCGGTCAGACCGGTGTCCGTCAGGATGTCGGCGAGTGCCCGTATGGCATCTGCGTCTACGAGCAGTCGGCTCATTGCGTGTCCTCGTTGAGAATGATGTCGGCCATGGCCTGAAGTGCGAGGGCATAGCCCTGCACACCCAGACCGCAGATCACGCCGAGCGCGCCCTTCGACACATAAGAGTGGTGTCGGAACGGCTCGCGGCGATGAATGTTGGAGATATGCACTTCGATCACGGGCAGATCGACGGCCAGCAGGGCATCGAGCAGCGCGATGGAGGTGTGGGAATAACCGGCGGGATTGATGATGATGCCCTGCGCCCGGCCACGGCATTCCTGCACCCAGGAAATCAGCTCCCCCTCACCGTTGGTCTGGCGGAAGTCGATGCCGACTTCCAGCTTCTCGGCCACCTGCGCGCACAACTGCTCGACATCGTCGAGCGTCGTCGTGCCGTAGACTTCCGGTTGGCGCAGACCGAGCATGTTGAGGTTGGGGCCGTTGAGAACGGCAATTAGCGGAAGATCCATGATGGCGGGCCGTTAGCACGACCGGAGGATGGCTCCAAGTGTCGTGTGATGAAATGATGTCAGTCGTGCAAGGTGTTACGGAGTGTTTCTGTCCGTTATTTGCCTTTTGTTTGCCATGATCGTCTAATGAATGGGACTATAAACAGCAGTGGGATGAACGGGTGAGCTTTTTGCGAAGAATGCGGGTTTCAGGATTCGCTGTGGCTGCCATGCTGGGATGCGGCGGTGCTGCGGTCGAGGCACAGGCTGCTGAAACCAGCACGATGGATACTTCCTCCACGCTTTCTTCGCATACATCATGGGCGGCATCCGTTCGCGCAGCACTTACCCGGCGGGCCGAAGGTGTCGCCACCATGACCCGGCGTGTTCAGCATGGGATGGCCAGTTGGTACGGCGGGCGATTCGCGCATCGGCGCACAGCGTCGGGCAATCGCTTCGATCCCACAGAGCTTACGGCCGCCCATCCGTCGGCGCCTCTCGGTTCACGGCTGCTGGTTCGGTCGGAAGATACGGGGCGGGCGGTTGTCGTGACGGTGCGGGACCGTGGGCCTTACTCGCATGGTCGCATCATCGATCTTTCCCACGCGGCAGCGGAGCAACTTGGCATGCTGCACAGCGGGGTCGCGCATGTGAGCGTGCATCCTTTGACGGAACAAGAGGCTATCGAAGTGGCTGAAGCTCCCGAGCGCTGAGACACGCTTCAGACGTGCAGGATTTCCCGTTTGACGCCTTTGGCCAGAGCTTCGATTTCCGCGTTGAATTCCGCTCCCAGTAACACCACCCACGCACTGACGAAAAACCACATCATGATGGCGACTACCGCTCCCAGAGGGCCGTAGGTCGAGCCGTAGCTCGCGATGTTGGCGACATAATACGAAAAACCCGATGCTGCGGCGAGCCAGATGACCGTGGCGGTGATCGCACCCGGCACGACCCATCGCCATTCGGTGTGGTGGCCGCACGGGCCGAAGCGGTAGAGAATCATATAAGCGAAGATCATCAGCACCGACATGATGCTAAGTCCGGCCATGCGGATAGCCAACTCCATTGACCCCGGTGGCGGTTCCACATGCAGCAGGATCGGGAGATAGGCAAACAGGATCGGCACGGCGACCATGAATGCAAGTCCGAGACACGCTTCCAGCGTGGCAGCCAAGGTCAGTGCCATGGCAAGCGCCTGAAACTTCAGGAAATTACGTGTCTCAGCCTTTCCGTAGGCAATGTTGAGTGCCGAGAGAATGGACTTGATGCCTGCAGAAGCTGACCACAAGGCAATCGTCGTGGCGATGGCCAGATTGAAGGTCAGGGAGCTATGGGAGACAGAGACAAGCTGCTGCACCCGTTCCTGAATGATGGTGTAGGCTGCCGGCGGCAGAAGGTTGCGCAGCGTTTCCAGTTGCGGACCGACACTCTGCACGTCGAATGCCAGACCATAGATCGAGATCAATGTGCTGATGGCCGGAAAAAGCGCTAGCGTGGCGTAGAACGCGCAGCCGGCGGCCACCAGTGTCGTTGGTCCTGCGATGAGCGCCCCGATTGTGGAGCGGCATACAGCCCGCCAGTCGGCTGCTGTGAGCTGGCGGGGGGAGGTCAGGCGACGCTCAGTCCCGTTTTTGGAAACTTCCGCATGCTTGCCGTTCTCCATGTTGAGAGTGGGGGGCGTGGTGGGGGCGTTTGACAAGGATGAGCTCATCTCGGTCGGAACCTCGGGAACGATGGGTGCGTCTCGGGGGAACCTGACGCCGGACGGGCCATGAGGGATTTCGGCCACAAATTGCACAAGCTGGGCGTAATGCCGGAGCATCTGGCCCTCTCGCTGTCCGGGAAAGGGACAGGGAAGGAGCGCGGTCTTGACCGCGTGAAGGAGTGATAATGCACCGTCTTTAAAGGAAAGTGGTTCTGCAATTCCACTCTTTTCGGTGCGATGAAAGTTTTCTGTTGCGTGAGTGTGTCTTCAGGAGCATAAGCGGCTCCCTACGCAGCAACGCACGTGCCACTGGCCCACTGAGGTTACGCAACGACGTCAAGCGTTCTGGCAACTGGGATCCCACGCGGGATTCAGTCTTGGTCGCTGGTCCGTTAGACCGTTTCGCAACACAGCCTGCCATGGCTTTTCCTTTCTGGCAGGCGCAGAAGGTTTCAAGTGCGATGACTCCCAAAATCTCGCAGTTCCTCGCGGAGAAGCAGCCGGCTACACCCTGTCTTGTGGTGGATGTCGATGCCGTCGAAGAGCGGTATCGCGCGCTTCAGGCTGCTCTGCCGCTTGCCCGTATCTATTACGCCGTAAAGGCGAATCCTGCCCGTCCGATTCTGGATCGGCTCGTCTCTCTTGGTTCTTCCTTTGACGCAGCGTCGTGGGAGGAGATCGAAATGTGCCTTGATGCCGGTGCGCGCGGCGAGGACATTTCGTTCGGCAATACTGTCAAGAAAGTATCCGCCATTCGTCGCGCGTGGGAGGCGGGCGTGCGTCTGTTCGTCTTCGACTCTGAGGAAGAACTGGACAAGATCGCCCGTCATGCGCCCGGTTCCCGAGTGTATTGCCGCCTTCTGGTGGACAATTACGGCGCGGAATGGCCGCTGTCGCGCAAATTTGGCACCACGGTGGAAAGCGCGCGCGAACTGATGCTGCGTGCCCGTGATCTGGGTCTCGATCCCTACGGTCTGTCTTTTCATGTCGGCAGTCAGCAGATCGAGACGGACAGTTACGAGATGGCGATCAGCCGGGTGGCAGCACTTGTGAGCGATTTGTCTGCGGCGGGGCTGGACCTTCGTATGGTCAATCTGGGTGGCGGTTTTCCCATTCGCTACCGTGAAGATGTGCCGGATATCGACACGTTCGGAGAGGCCATTTCGGTAGCGATGCGCAAGCATTTCGGCAACGCTTTACCGGAGATGCTGGTCGAGCCGGGACGCTTCATCGCCGGTGCGGCGGGTGTGGTGTCGGCTGAAGTCGTGCTGGTGAGCAAGCGCGGCCGCGAGGATGGTCCGCGTTGGGTCTATCTCGACATCGGGCGTTTTGGCGGCCTTGCTGAGACGGAGGGCGAGGCCATCCGTTACGCTATTCGCACTGCGCGCGACGGGGAAGAGACGGGACCGGTGGCGCTGGCCGGTCCTACCTGCGATGGCGCGGACATTCTGTATGAGCGTTCGCCCTATGCGCTGCCTCTATCGCTGGAATCCGGCGATCGCATCGAACTGCTCAATGCGGGTGCATATGTCTCGACCTATTGCTCAACCCGTTTCAATGGGTTCGCGCCACTGGCTGAGCATTACATCTGACACGAGATGTCCCCTCTTGTTGTGAGAGGGGACACGTGTGGATGATGGTGGCTTTTCGATCATCGAAGGTCGGAATATGCTGCTTCCATGACACGCATCGACACCTCTCGCCCTTTTCTGCCGGTCCGCATCGCCGTGATGACGGTTTCGGATACACGCACTCTCGAAACCGACACATCGGGACAGGCGTTGGTCGAGCGTATCGAAGGGGCCGGGCATGTCGTCGCTGCGCGGACCATCGAGCGCGATGATGTCGAGCGCATCACGACGCGGTTGCTCGACTGGATTGCCGATCCTGAAATCGATGTGGTCATCACGAACGGCGGGACGGGTGTGACTGGGCGCGACGTGACGCCGGAAGCGTTTGAGAAGGTGATCGAGAAGCGCATCGAAGGCTTCGGTGAACTGTTTCGGATGCTGTCGTACCAGAAGATCGGCACGTCCACGATTCAGTCCCGGGCACTGGCAGGTGTGACGGGCGGGACATATCTCTTCGCGCTGCCCGGCTCGACAGGGGCTGTGAAGGACGGATGGGACGATATTCTCGTGTTCCAGCTCGACAACCGTCATCGTCCTTGCAACTTCGTGGAACTGATGCCGCGCCTGAAAGAACGATAAGGAGACCCACCATGGCCGACGAGATCAAGCTGCTGATGCTGGCGGGCGATTATGTCGAAGATTATGAGATCATGGTGCCGTATCAGGCGCTGACCATGGTTGGTTACACCGTCGATGCGGTTTCACCGGGGAAAAAGAAGGGTGAGACGGTCATCACGGCTATTCATGACTTCGAGGGCGCCCAGACATACAGCGAGAAGCCGGGTCATCATTTTGCCCTGACGGCGAGTTTCGATGGTCTGAATCTGGACGATTACATCGGTCTGGTCGTGCCGGGTGGCCGTATGCCGGAATATCTGCGTCTCGATCCCAAGGTGCTTGAGATCGCGAAAGCGTTTTCCGACCGCCCGATTGCCTGTATCTGCCACGGTATTCAGATTTTGACGGCGGCCGGGTTGGTGAAGGGCCGCAAGGTCTCTGCCTATCCGGCGTGCCGTCCAGAGGTGGAGATGGCTGGTGGCACCTATATGGACATTCCGGTGACGGAGGCCGTGACGGATGACCAACTGGTCACCGCCCCAGCTTGGCCTGCTCATCCCACATGGCTGGCGCAGTTTCTGAAGGTTCTGGGCGCCAGCGTTTCGCCCTGATCTGGAAAAGGCGTGACACGGTGAAGTGTCACGCCTTTTCTTTAGTGGCCGAGGATCACGCTTGCGTGGACATTGGCGCTGATCGTCTGCTCTTCCGGTGTGGCCTCGGGGCTGGCCGCCGCCATGCGCGCCATCATCGCCATCGGACGGTAGACCATCGGTTCGTTGACGGAGACTTCGGCGAAGGACACCATCTTCAGCCCCAGATTCCCCGCCACGTCATTGGCACGTTGACGCATATCGTCCAGCGCCTTCTTCTCGGCCTGACGTTGCAGATCGCGGGTGTGTTCGGGTGAGAGCGTCCAGTTCACGCCTTCCAGAACTAGTCCCATGCCTTGGAGCTTGCCTGTGACGTCGAGCAGGGTGGCCAGATCCTTGCCCTGAATGCGAAGTGTTTGCCGGGCCACCCAGCTTGTCGCGTTGTTGTTGGGACGCCGCTCACGGGACGTATTGTAAGAGGCGGCTTTAACATCGAGCGCCGGTGTCTTACGGATCAGTTCGATCGCCTGATGCACCCGTTGGTTTACCCGCATCTGGGCTGCGGCAGCGCTGGCGTTTTCCTCTTCCACGACCATGATGGCCGTTGCCTGATCGGGCTGGGCTTCGATCGAGCCTGTGCCGCTTACGTCCAGCTTTGTGGTGGAGACGTCATGACCTGCCTGCTGCGCGAGAGCGGACAGCGGCGCGCTGGCGGCGAGCATTGCAAGCAAGCCGCACAGACGCGAATGTATTATTTTCATGGATGATTTCGGCCTTTGAGAATGGCAAGGGCTTCACGCAACCGGGACACACCCAGCCGGATGTGCCCCTCGCTGCACAGGGTCTGCCCTTCTTCCCTCAGCGTGCCGACAGACCGATGCTGACCGTCGTCATGCGCTTCGATTGCCCGGACAAGGCGCCGACAGTAGTCACGGCTGTCGGAGGTGACAACCAGCGAATGATCGGCCTTTGAAGCCTCTGCCCCCGTGGCCTCTGGCACCTCGACGGAAACGGTCTGGACACGCAGAGCTTCCCTCAGACCTGTCGGTTCCCGCGAGAAGAGCTGCCGGGCCGATGTTGCATCATCCTGAGCATGGGCCGCTGCGGCGGCACCGCAAAGTCCGATGGCAAGGATCGGCAGCACGACCGGGAGGGGCAGATATCTCATGATTTATATCGTATCAGGTTTCTTTGTCGTGAGCATGAGACGTGGGTGAATCCTGCGTCATGTCAGCCACCGCGTTTTTGCTGGCTTCCTGTGGAAGCGGCAGGGTCATGCGGACGGACAGGCCCGGTTCGCGCCGGATGTAGCGCAGCGTGCCGCCATGCAACTGCACGATGGCCTGCACCAGCGAGAGACCAAGACCGGAGCCGGGCGTATTGCGCGCCGCATTGGCCCGGAAGAAGCGTTCGGACGCGCGTTCGATGTCCGCTTCACTCATGCCGATTCCTTCATCACTCACGGTGATGGTCGCGACGCGCGCATCGGGACGGTCTTCATGGAGAAGATCCGGTCCGGTCGCGACGGCGATGGTCACCTCTCCTCCTTGAGGAGAAAACTTGAGGGCATTGTCGATCAGGTTCGAAACCGCCTGCTGGATCATCGAGCGGTCTCCGTAGAATTTCACCTGCTCGGGCAGGCGGGGCACCAGACGGATGTCCTGCTCGTCCGCCAGAGGTTCATAGAGCTCCACGATGTCCTGCAGGACGGGGACGAGATCGAACGTGGCGAAGGCGGAACGGCGCGCGCCGGCCTCGATCTGGGCGATGCGCAGGAGCGCCTCGAAAACAGCGGTGATGTTGTCCAGATCGTTTACGCCTTCTTCGATGGCGGCGCGCAGCGTGCCTTCGTCATGAGCATGGAGAGCCGCGTATTCGAGTTGGGCGCGCGCGCGCGTGATGGGGGTGCGCAGATCGTGCGCGATGGCGTTGGAGACCTGCTTCACGCCATCCATCAGCCGCGCGATGCGGTCGAGCATCTCGTTGATCGCCTCGCTCACCTCGTCCAGTTCGTCGCCGCGTCCGGACAGGGGCATGCGGCGATGCATGTCGCCGTGAGCGATGGCCGAGGTGGTGCGTGCGATGGAGGAGACCATGCGCCGAAACATCTTGCGCACCAGCAGCGCACCGAGGAGTGCGAGCGCCGTGATGACGACCCACGCCCAGAGCAGCGTGTCGGTGAGCAGATGGCGCAGGGCGGTACGGTCGCGTACGTCGCGCCCGACGAGGAGACGGTAGCCACGCGGCAGGTCAAAGCCCTGAACTTCCGCGATGCCGCGCACACCGGCGCGGCGGATGGTGAGCTGGTACCACACATTGCTCATGGCCACGGCTTCGGGCCATGAGGGCAAATTGCCGGCGACGCGGACACCGTTGCGATCGACGAGCAGATAGAGCGCGTCATCGTCCACGTTGTCTTCCAGCCGGTCTTCGATGGTCAGTGCGAGGGCGGACAGGCCGCCATCGGTCCAGCGTTCGGACAGGGCGCGGGCATCGGCGGCGACGGAGGCTTCTACCTGTCGCTCGATCAGCTCGGCGGTGCCCCACCAGATGACGGACAGGAAGAGCACTGCCGACACCCAGAAGAGCACGGCGTAACCTAGCGCGAACCGCACCCCGGCTGAGCGCAGGCCGCCGATGTGATGGCGCAGGGCCGCAAGGGAGAAACGACGGCGCGAGCGCCTGTGTCCATCGGAAGGTGGAGTCGGATCGGTCATCGGGCGCGGTGGCCGGTCAGTCGGCGCTCAGCATGTAACCGGCGTTGCGGACCGTGTGGATCATGGGCTTTTCGAACGGCTTGTCCACTTTCTGGCGCAGGCGCGAGACATGAACATCGATGACGTTAGTCTGCGGATCGAAATGGTAGTCCCACACGCCTTCGAGCAGCATTGTGCGCGTCACCACCTGTCCGGCGTGACGCATCAGGAACTCCAGCAGGCGAAACTCGCGCGGCTGGAGATCGATTTTTTGTCCCTCCCGCTTCACGGCGCGTGAGAGCAGGTCCATTTCCAGCCCACCCACTTCGAGCCGTGTCTGTGGCACCGTTTCATTGCGGCTGCGACGTCCGAGCGCTTCCACGCGGGCCAGCAGTTCGGAGAAGGCAAAGGGTTTGGTCAGATAATCATCACTGCCGGCTTTCAGTCCTGCCACGCGATCGTCCACGTCACCCAGCGCGGAAAGAACGAGCACGGGGGTGGCGTTTTGCTGGGCGCGAAGGGTTTCGAGAATACGCAGTCCGTCAATGCCGCCGGGCAACATCCGGTCAAGGATGATGACGTCGAACTTTTCGCTCACGGCAAGGAAGAGACCGTCCTTGCCGTTGTCGGCCTGTTCCACGAGATGGCCTGTCTCCGTGAGACCCTTGGCGACGAAGCTGCGAACGGTCGGGTCGTCCTCAACGAGAAGTATGCGCATGGTCGTGCCTCCGGGGCCGTAGGTTCACGGGCAGTGGTGTCATTCTAGGAGCGCGAACAGATCCTGTCACGCAGGAGGCAGATCGCGTGCGTCGAGATCGCGCCACACCCCACCGGCGAGGATTTCGGCGGGGCGGAAGCCGGATTTGTAGGCCATCTTGGGGCTGCGCGCTATCCAGTAGCCCAGATAGACATAGGGCAGGCCAAGCGTGCGCGCATGTTCAACGAGCCACATGATAGAGAAACTGCCCAGCGAGCGGTTCGGCAGGTCGGGTTCGTAGAAACTGTAGACGGCGGAAAGGCCGTCACCCACCCGATCCACCAGCGAGGTGATGAGCAGTTCTCCGTGCGGATTGCGGAACTCGACCATACAGGTGTCGATAGGGGTGTCCTCCACCATCGAGCGGTAATCGGCAAAGGTCATGCTGGCCATGTCGCCTTCCGCGTGGCGCGTGGCCTGATAGCGCTGGAAGAGATCGAACTGTTCGGGCGTGGCGCGGGGAGGCACCTCGAAGCCTTCGAGATCCACGTTTGTGTTCCATGTGCGCCGCTGGGTGCGGGTGCGCTGGAAGCGCTCCACGGGCAGGCGAATGGGCACGCAGGCATTGCACCCGTTGCATACGGGGGCATAGGCGATCATGTGGCTGCGCCGGAAGCCGGCACGCGAGAGCCGGTCGTGCAGGGCTTCCGCGTTCGGGCCGGTGAGATCGGTGACGACCTTCCGCTCCACTCTGTCCGGCAGATAGGGGCAGGGCAGAGGGGCCGTGGTGTAGAAAAACTGGGGGTGGCGGGATGAAAACGTCATCGTCTCGTAGCGCCTCCCTTCCTGCGGTTGGATGAGCGAGCCGACCGGGAAGAAAGATGATGCCGAAGAGGAAACGCCTCCGTCAACGAAGACGTTTCCTGTAGGGCGTGTCAGCCTTTTTTGAGGCGCTCGGCGGCTTCCACGGCGAAGTAGGTCAGGATGCCGTTTGCCCCCGCGCGCTTGAAGGCGAGCAGGCTTTCCATGACTGCGCGTTCATGGTCCAGCCAGCCATTGCGGATGGCGGCCATCAGCATCGCGTATTCGCCCGACACCTGATAGGCGAAGGTCGGAACGGCAAATGTTTCACGCACGCGCCAGATGATGTCGAGATAAGGCATTCCCGGCTTGACCATGACCATATCCGCGCCTTCGAGCAGGTCGCTCTCGACTTCGCGCAGAGCCTCGTCCGAATTGGCGGGGTCCATCTGGTAGGTCTTCTTGTCGCCCTTGAGCAGACCGCCTGAGCCGAGCGCGTCACGGAAGGGGCCGTAGAATGCGCTGGCGTATTTGACGGCATAGGACATGATGCGGGTGTTGACGAGGCCGTTTTCATCCAGATCGCGCCGCATGGCCTCAATGCGTCCGTCCATCATGTCGGAGGGCGCGATGATATCGATGCCGGCGGCCGCCTGATTGGTGGCCTGCCGGGTGAGGATCGCCACGGACTCGTCATTCACCACGTAACCGTCACGAATAATCCCGTCATGGCCGTGGCTTGTGTAGGGATCGAGCGCCACATCTCCAATGAGTCCCATATCGGGGAACTCTTTCTTGAGCACGCGGGCGGCGCGGCACATCAGATTGTCGGGGTTGAGAGCCTCGGTGCCTTTTTCGTCACGCACCTCGGACGGGGTGACGGGAAAAATAGCCAGCGCCGGAATGTCGAGCTTTGCAGCGGGTTCGACGTGAGCGGCGAGGCGATCGAGCGTGACGCGTTTCACGCCGGGCATCGACTCCACTTCGGTCACGTTGTTGGTGCCCTCCATGACGAAGATCGGCCAGATCAGGTCATCAGTGGTGAGCACATTCTCGCCCACCAACCTGCGCGTTGAGCGATCGAAGCGATTGCGACGCAGGCGGGTCAGCGGAAAACGACCGACGGTCATGAAGGCGGCTCCTGTAGCGCCGGGGTCTTGGCGGAGCGCCAGCGGGCCGCGGCATGGTTCGGGCTTCACCGTTTCCGGGAGCCATGCCGGGCGGGCATATGGCTTCGCGGAACGGCGGGCAGGCCATCTGTCCAAATGGGCAGGGTGCCTGCGGGCGGAGTTTCCGCCCGCAGGTCGGCACTATGCGCCTTGTTGAAGTCTCTGCCAAATGAAGCGTCGTATCCCGCAGACAAACGACTCCTGTCAGTGCAGAGCCGTTATTCCGAGCGCGTCGGTCCACGCCGTGCCGTTCCACCACACGGGAATGCCTTTGTGGGCAGAGGAGCCAGCGGAGGCATAACAGTCGGTGCAGTAAATCTGGGCGCCTGTGGCGCTCCCGGAAGTGGGCAGGGAGGCGTAGCTAGAGTTGAGATTGGTGATCGTGCCATTCATTTTGAGACCACCGTCAACGGTAAGAGCGTCCTCGGTCAGGCCCGCCGCACCGAGAACGTGAGTGGTTCCGTCTGTGTTTCCGTAGATATAGACGCGAAGTGTGTCGTTGGGGTCTTCAAGCATAAGAGACTTGCCCGCGTGCATCACGGCATTATCGGTGAACTCTGGCGTTCCATAGATGTCCACGGCAAATCCGCAGCCGTAATAACCGCACAGGGCGATCCCGTTGGGGAAACTGGCAGGATTGAACTCCATGTGTTCCTGCACTGTGCCATCCATGCTGAGTTGGTGGACATCGCCGTGACCATCCACCTGCACGCCAATGCTTGTGGTTATGTCATTGTAATCGTTCTGATTGCTGGTGTCGTCCTGATTGCGCGTGTTCCAGATCGTCATGCGCATGTTGTGGGAATAGGCAGGAGATGCTGCATCGGCATCCCAGCCGGGACGATTGGACTGTCCGAAGTCGGCCACGACTTTCTTCGAGCCAGCGGCATAGTCAGGGCCACCATATCCCGCTGAGGAAAAGGAGCGGGAGCCTATATTCATCGAATACCATTCACCCTCAAGCAGGATCATGTTGGCATTCCCGCCGGCAAGAGCCATGTCGAAGCTGTCTGCGGCAGGAGAGGTAGTGCCGCTATAGGACACGGTTATGCCGTGCATGACGCCCGCTTCACCTGTGGTGTCATCGTCCCATAGGTCGTATTCGATCCCTTCACAGGCGCGGAGTTGGTTGTTTATCTTGCCGGTCGGATCGTTGATGTCGCCAGGTGTGGCATGTGGTGTAGGGCCGGGCATGTAGCAAACGGCATTGGCATCAAAGGCTTTGGTGTAAGCGCCGAACATGATGGCGGGGTCGCCGAAGTCGGACCACACGGTGTCGACGGCCGGTGTCGTCCCGTCCATGGAAGACGTGCCGGGCGTTTCATTGGTTGTAGAAGCACCGCTGATGCTGGCCTGTCCGAAAATACGCCATCCATCGGTCGTTACGGTCTTTACGAGACCGTTGTCGTCCATTGCGTAGCCTGTCAGCATGCCGACATAGGTGGCGTTCTTATGAGACGATGGGTCCACGCCAATCTCGTTGGTAATCATGCGGGTGTGGGGATGACTCTTGATCCAGTCCGACCATGCCTGTGGTAACGGATTGGCAAAAGTGGCTCCCCAACTGTAAAATACCGGAATATGCGTCTGGCCATCAGGCGCTGTGACAGCGCTGCCGGTGGCGGTGAAAATGGGCGAACTGGGACCTGCGAAGGTATAACGGGCAACGACATCGTAGTTGTCGTAGGTCGTTACGGCATCTGCGCCTCCCGGGCCGACACCCGCGATGGAGCCGCGCATATTCTCGGACTGCAGAAAGACGCCTTCGACGATGCCCATATTGCCTTCGCTGTAAGGCACGTTGTGGACAAAGAGCGGTACACCGTCGAATTCCTGCGAGCCGCCGAGCCGTAGATGAGTGGGCGGCATGTAGTCATCGGTCTGGGCATTGTCCGATGAGTCGTATCCCATGGTCCACGGGTGATTAAAGGCGATTTTTGGATTGGCGTACTGCGTGCCGGTTCCGGAATTGACGGTCCATGTTTGATCGGCGTTCCATCCGATTGTGGCATTGTCGCTTGCGGTAGCTATCGTCGTGGAAAGGGGCGAGGTCATGGCGCCGGTGGAATCCAGCACCGCCACGCCGCCTGACGTGCCGAGCAGCGAGGACTGGATGGCGCCGACGGCAAGCAGATAGGCGTTGTTGACCGAGGACGTGACCGAATTGATGGAGGTCGTGTTCGACTGGATTGCGCTCACCAACTGGGCGAGGGTTTCGCCCGTGCCGGAAACCGTGGTGCTTCCGTCGATCTGGTTGGTCTGGAACGAACTGCCAGCCTGAGCGGGCGCCGAGGTAAGAAGCAGGACCGAAGTCAGCCCCGTGGCGAGGAGACATCGGGTGGAAAAGCCACCCGTCACGCCGGTTCGGCCGGACATGCGTGAAAGAAAAAGGATCATTTCATCTCGTGCTGAAAAGGAATTGAAGGCAGGAATGAGAGTCGTGCGATCCGGTCCCGGGTGGGCCGGAATGGGGCGAAGAATACCTTGTCTCCACGCGGTCGATGGTGGCTGTGTCCGCATCAGGTGCGCGCCGGGATTTGGGTGTGGGGGTTTTCTCGCGCCCGTGAAGCGGCTATCCGCCCTTGGCAGACGGCCCCGCCTCCCGCACCCCGGAGGCATCAGACGTGGATGAGGTCACATGAGCGACGATGTCGATACGCTCCGTACGGAGTGCCTGGCGGCTCTTGCCGAGGCGCAGGACCAGCGTGGCTGGGACGCGATCCGGGTGGCCTTTCTCGGCAAATCGGGGCGGCTGACGGGACTGCTCAAACAGCTTGGGCGCATGGATGCCGAAGAGCGTAAGACCCGTGGCGCGCAGCTCAACCGCCTGCGGGATGAGTTGACCCGCGCTATTGAAGAGCGTGGACGTGAGATCGAAGCCGCAGCGCTTGACGCGCGGCTGATCGCTGAGCGCGTGGATGTGACTCTGCCTGTTGTCGAAACACCGCGCGGTGGCATCCATCCCGTCAGTCAGGCGGTGGAAGAAATCACGGCCATCTTCGGCGCGATGGGTTTTGCCGTGGCCGAAGGGCCCGACATTGAAACGGACTGGCACAACTTTTCCGCGCTCAATACGCCCGAACACCATTCCGCCCGCACCGACCACGACACGTTCTATCTTCCGTCCAAAGAAGGCGAGGGGGCGCGTGTGCTGCGCACCCAGACCTCGGGCGTGCAGATACGCACGATGCTGGGGCAGGAACCGCCGATCCGCATCATCGCTCCGGGCCGGACCTACCGCGCTGATCACGATGCGACCCATTCGCCCATGTTTCATCAATGCGAGGGGCTTGTGGTCGATCGTGGCATCACGCTCGGTCACCTCAAGGGCACATTGATCGAGTTCCTGCGGGTCTTCTTCGGCAAGCCGGAACTGCCGGTGCGCTTTCGCGCGTCCTACTTTCCGTTCACCGAGCCTTCGATGGAGGTCGATATCGGCTGGTCGCGCAAGACCGGCGAGATCGGTGGGGGTGGTGACTGGCTGGAAGTGCTTGGCTCGGGCATGGTGCATCCGCGCGTATTGGCCAATTGTGGGCTGGACCCGAAAGAGTGGCAGGGCTTTGCTTTCGGTATGGGGATCGAGCGCCTGTCGATGCTCAAAAACGGCATCCCCGACCTACGTTCCTTCTATGAAAGCGATGTTCGCTGGTTGCGTCACTACGGGACCGATCCGCTCGCGCCCGCCCTGCTGCACGAGGGAGTCTGATCCATGAAGTTCACGCTATCCTGGCTGCATGAGCATCTCGACACCACCGCCACGGTGGAGGACATCTGCGCTACGCTGAACCGCATCGGCCTTGAGGTTGAGAGCGTGGAGCAGCGTGGCAAGGCGCTGGAGCCGTTCCTGACCGCTCGCATCGTGGAAGCCGTGCAACATCCCAATGCGGATCGTCTGCGTGTGTGCAAAGTCGATGCCGGTCCGGGGTTTCAGGACGTGCAGGTCGTCTGTGGGGCGCCCAACGCCCGGACGGGGCTGGCTGTCATTTTCGCACCGCCGGGGACATATGTTCCGGGGCTCGACATCACCATCAAGGCGGGCAAGATCCGTGGTGAAGCCAGTGGTGGAATGCTGTGCTCGCTGCGTGAACTGGGACTTGGCGAGGAATCGAACGGCATTGCCGAACTGCCGGAGGACACCTTCCCCGGTCAGTCATATGCCGATTTCGCGGGACTGGACGATACGGTCATCGATATCGCCATAACTCCCAACCGGGGCGATGCGCTGGCCGTGCGCGGCATTGCGCGCGATCTGGCAGCAGCCGGTCTGGGCAAGCTCAAGCCGTTTCTGGCCGAGACGGTGGAGGGCACGTTTCCCTCGCCTGTGTCGTGGAAGCTGGAATGGCCAGAGTCCTGTCCGTGGGTGCTGGGACGCACCATTCGCGGTGTGAAGAACGGACCCAGTCCGCAATGGCTGCGCGACAGGCTCGAATCCGTGGGGCTGCGCTCCATTTCCACACTGGTGGACATCACCAATCTGTTCTGTCTCGATCTTGGACGTCCGCTGCACGTCTTCGATGTGGCGCGGATCAAGGGCGACACGCTCACGGTCTGTCGTGGCGGGGGAGAGAGCGTCCGCACGCTTGATGGCAAGGACCATATCGTCACGGCCGAAGATTGCGTGATTGCGGATGGTGCTGGAGTGCAGTCCATTGCAGGCATCATGGGCGGGGCGGAGACCGAGGTTTCCGACGGCACGACGGACGTGTTCGTGGAATGCGCGCTGTTCGATCCCATCCGTATCGCCCTGACCGGCCGTCGTCTGGGCATCAACTCCGATGCCCGTTATCGCTTCGAACGTGGGGTGGATCAGGCGCTGCCGGTGGCGGCGCTGGAAGCTGCCACACGCATGATGATCGATCTGTGTGGAGGAGAGGCCAGCGACGTCGTGTCCGCAGGCGCGGAACCGCACTGGCAGCGTTCGGCGCGGCTGCGTTTCGCACGTGTGGCAAGTCTTGGCGGGCTGAATGTGCTCTCCAAGGAGAGCATCGACATTCTGGGGCATCTCGGCTTCGAGGTAGAGCAACAGGATGCGGAGTCTGTCACTGTCAGCGTGCCGTCATGGCGCAATGACATCGCCCAGTCGGTCGTCCTCGATCCGTCGCCCACCATTGCTGCGGATCGTTGCATGCTGCTGGAAGATTCAGTGCGTGAGATCGAACCCGAATGCGATCTGATCGAGGAAATCCTGCGGATCAAGGGGCTGGATCAGGTGCCGCCCGTCGCCTTGCCGTTGCGTTCCGCCGTGCCGGGAATCGCTCTTACGCCGGGGCGCGTACGTCTGGCGAAGGCCCGCCGTGTGCTCGCAGCACGCGGTCTGATGGAAACCATCGGCTTCTCCTTCATCGCGCACGAGGACGCCGCCCGCTACGGGGAGGCACCGGAATCGCTGCGACTGCTCAATCCCATCGCGGCCGATCTGGACCAGATGCGTCCCACGCCTCTGCCGAGTCTTGTGGCGGCAGCCCAGCGTAACGCGGCGCGGGGGTGGGCGGATGTTGCCCTCTTCGAGATCGGAGCGGCTTTCGGGGATGAGAGCCAGACCACTCTTGCCGCAGGTGCGCGCAGTGGCCACACGCCGCGTCAGCCCGGTGGGGGTGGACAGCCCATGACCTTCATGGCCGCGAAGGCCGATGCGCTGGATGTGCTGCTTTCTCTGGGGGTGTCGCCGGAGGCTCTCAGCGTGACCACCGATGCGCCGGGCTATTATCATCCGGGCCGCTCGGGCGTTTTGCGTCAGGGACCGAAGATGGTGCTGGCCAATTTCGGGGAACTGCATCCTTCCTTGCTGAAAGAGGCCGGATTTGATGCGCCCGTCGTGGCGTTCGAGGTGTTCCTTGATCGTATTCCCGAGCCGAAGCGCCGCAAGAAGACCGCCCCGGAACTTTCGCCTTTACAGCCGGTGCGCCGCGATTTCGCTTTCGTTGTCGCAAAAGATACGCCTGTGGGCGATGTCCTCCGTGCGGCCCGGGGCGCGGAACGCAACCTGATCGCGAATGTGTTGTTGTTCGATGTTTATGAAGGCGACAAGCTGCCGGAAGGGCAGAAGTCGGTCGCGGTCGAAGTGGTGCTCCAACCGAAAGGCGCCAGCCTGACGGATGGAGAGATTGAAGCCGCTTGTAACAAGGTCGTGGCCGCCGTTGCCAAGGCGACTAACGCGACATTGCGGTCGTGAGGACATCTCGGCACATGACCCGCACTCCAGCCAATGGTATGAGCGCAGCATGACGTGCGATCAGCTTCCTTCTCCGGCGCTTCTGCCGCCCGGCTTTGCCGACCGTCTCCCGCTTGACGCTCAGACGGAGGCCAATGGCACACAGGCGCTCCTGTCCGTGTTCGCAAGCCACGGTTACGAGCGTGTGGAGCCACCGCTTCTGGAGTTCGAGGATACGCTACTGGGTGGAGCGGGAGCCGCTCTGGCCGAGCAGGCGTTTCGGATGATGGACCCGGACACACGCCGTATGATGGCGCTGAGGCCCGATATCACGCCGCAGGTGGCACGTATTGCGGCGACACGTCTGCGTGATGCGCCTCGTCCGTTGCGCCTGTCCTACGCCGGGCAGGTTGTGCTGGTAAGTAACGATATTGCGGGTGAGGACGCGCGCCAGATCGCACAGGCGGGTATCGAGTTGCTGGGCCCCGACAGCGCCGAGGCGGATGCTGAGGTCGTCAGCGTGGTGGCCGAAGCGTTGGGGCGCGTGGGCGTTGCGGATCTGTCCTGCGATCTCACCATGCCGCCGCTTGTGCCATGTCTGATCGAGCAGGCCGGTCTGGCTCCGGCCGCCCGTACGGCGCTCATGCATGCGCTAGACCGTAAGGATGCGGCGGCTGTAGCCGAGCATGGCGGTGCGATCGCTCAGACGCTCATTACATTGCTCAGTGCCGCAGGCGATGCCGAACAGGCGCTGGCAGCGCTCGGGACAGTTCATCTGCCTGAGCAGGCACGGCTGTTCAGTGACCGGCTGACGGCAACGGTGGCGGCCATCCGTGCGCGTCTGCCGGGCATTCAGATTACCGTCGATCCGGTGGAGTTTCGTGGCTGGAAATACCACACAGGCGTGTGCCTGACGGTCTATTCCCTGACTACACAGGAAGAACTCGGGCGTGGCGGTCGGTATCGTAGCAACGATCATGAGCCAGCCTGCGGTCTTACATTGCGGCCGGGAGCCGTGTTTCGTGCCGCTCCACCCGTGTATGTCGCGCCGCGTGTCTACCTGCCGTTCGGGACCGATGCGGCACAGGCGCGCAGGCTGCGCGAAGAGGGCCACATCACGGTTGCTGCGCTTGCCGCCGAGAGCGATGCTGAGCGGGAAGCGCAACGTCTTGGCTGCACTCACATCGCCCGACGCGATACGCTGGTGCCGCTCGTCTCCGCTTGATTCCAACTCCTCCGGCCTCCGGGCCTGAATTTCACCGCAGGGGAAACTGCGCATGTTCAATGTCACCGTAATCGGAACCCAGTGGGGGGACGAGGGTAAAGGCAAGATCGTCGATTGGCTGGCGAGCCGCGCCGATGTCGTGGTCCGTTTTCAGGGTGGCCACAATGCCGGTCACACGCTTGTCGTGGGCGATCAGGTCTATAAGCTTTCGCTGCTGCCTTCCGGGTTGGTGCGGGGCAAGCTTGGCATCATCGGCAATGGCGTGGTGGTGGACCCGCAGGCGCTTCTGGCCGAGATTGGACGTGTGCAGGCACAGGGCCTTCCGGTTTCTCCCGAAACCCTGAAGGTGGCTGAAAACGTGCCTCTGATCCTGCCGCTGCATGGCGCGTTGGACCGCGCGCGCGAAGCTGCGCGCGGTGATCGCAAGATCGGCACCACCGGACGGGGCATCGGTCCGGCCTATGAGGACAAGGTGGCGCGTCGCGCGATCCGTCTGTGCGATCTGGCCGAGCCGGAGACACTGGACTGGAAGGTGGACGAACTGCTGCTGCACCATAACACCTTGCTGGCCGGGCTGGGTGCGGAGCAGTTCACAAAGGAGGAAGTTCTCGCCTTCCTCACCGACATCGCGCCGAAAGTGTTGCCCTATATGGCGCCTGTGGCCGATCTGCTGGAAGCGGAACGCAAGGGCGGCAAGCGCATCCTGTTCGAGGGCGCGCAGGCCGTCATGCTGGATGTCGATCACGGCACCTATCCCTTCGTGACGAGTTCCAACACCGTGGCGTCCAACGCCGGAACCGGTTCGGGCATGGGGCCGAACGCCGCCGGTTTCGTGCTGGGCATCGCCAAGGCTTACACCACCCGGGTGGGTGAGGGGCCGTTCCCCTCCGAACTGTTCGATGAAACGGGACGGACGCTGGGTGAGCGCGGTCATGAGTTTGGCACGGTCACGGGGCGCCCGCGTCGTTGCGGCTGGTTCGATGCTGTGCTGGTCAAGCATGCGGCACAGGTCGGCGGTGTCAACGGACTGGCGCTGACCAAGCTGGATGTTCTTGACGGTCTTGCCGAGATCAAGGTGTGCGTGGGGTATGAACTGGACGGAGAGGTGATCCGTCGCTTCCCTGCAGGTTCGGCAGCGCAGGCACGTGTGAAGCCGGTTTATGAGACGCTGGAAGGCTGGGGCGAATCGACACAAGGCGCTCGCAGTTGGGCGGATCTTCCGGCGCAGGCGGTGAAATATGTACGTCGCATTGAGGAACTGGTGGGAGCGCCGGTGACGCTTCTGTCGACAAGTCCTGAGCGTGACGACACGATTCTGGTGAAAGATCCTTTCGACGCCTGATCTGGCGGCGGATCGCATGATGTAAGCGGTCCGTTAAGCACCGGCTGCTAACTCTTTCTTGTTCACAAACCGGGAAAGAGTTACATGGCGGACGACGAGGACATTGCAGAGGACGACCTGTCTGCAACCGGGACTTCCGGACGTCTCGTTATCGGTGGCCGTTATGTCGTGGAAACGGAGCAGGCCGCTCCCGAACTTGCTCATTGCAAGACGTGCGTCGTTCGCGACCAGGTATCTCATTCAGCAGAACTGGTGGCTCTGGCGCCGGATGCCTTTCATGCGGCTCGGGAAAATGCCGCAGCTTTCGCCCGCGTGCGGGCACCCAATACCCTGACACTTCACGCGGTGGATGACAGTTCCGGTTCGGTCTGGATGGTCTGCGACGCGCCCCCCGGTCCTTCCCTGATGGAAACGGGTGGGTGGACGGAAAAATCCGTTCTTGAGCGCGTGATCGAGCCTGTTGCTGCCGCTTTACATGCTTACAAGGAAGCCGGACTGACACATCGCGCCATTCGGCCCGATAACATGTTCGATCCGGGGGGGCGGTTGCCTGTCCGGCTTGGTCCGGCCGCAGCCGGACCGTCCGCCTTCTGGCAGCCTGATCGTTTCGAACCGTTGTCGTCCGTGCTGTGTTTTCCTGCCGGACGAGGGCGTGGCACGATCGCAGATGATGTGTTTGCTCTGGGGGCCGTCGCCGTATGGCTTCTGAGCGGATGTCCATCCTACGCTGCCGATGTGGCGGGTGCCAATCTGGAGGAGCGCTTCGCAAAGGGAAGTTTTGCAGCACTCGCAGGACACCTTTCCCTTTCGGCCGAAGCGAGGGCAATGCTTGCGGCCATGCTGGCGGATGATCCGGCAGCCCGGCCAGCGCCGCGCGATTTGCTCAACGCCGCGGCACACAAGGGATATGTGGCACGTAAAACTCCTGTTGCGACCATCCCCATTCAGGTCGGCCCGGTGAAGGTGAGGACGACACGAGATCTGGCTTGGCGGGCGACCTTGCATCCCAAGGAGTTTACGGACCTTTTCATGCGCGGAACCGTCGAACGCTGGCTTCTGCATGAAATGGGGATGACGCAGACCGCCGGACGTCTGGCATCGATTGCCAAGGATATTATTCTCGCTGAGGACGGAGTGCTGGGTAACTCCGTTCTCATGGAGATTGTAGCGCTTCTTGAACCTTCATTGCCCATGTTCTGGGGAGGCATGTGGTTCTGGCCGGATGCTCTGGGGCAACTGGTGGTCAGCGCCATGGAAAGTGCCGGGGCTTTTCCCTTCGATGTGCCTACGACGATTGTCACCATTCTGCGCAGCGGAAAGCTGGCACGGTTCGGTCAGATCTCTTCAGTGCCCATTCAGGACACGGCATGTCAGCAGATGCAGGCGGCGGCCCGAAAAGCGCAGGTGGACGATGCGACGTCCGTTGTACGTCTGGCCTATGTCTTCAATCATTTCCAGTCCTGTCTGTCGCCACGATGCATCGAACAGCGTCTTTCCACCGCTGGGGCCCTTCTTCATTGGCTCAACGCCACACGCTCAGCCATTCCCCAAGGCTCCAATGCTTTTCTGGACGCACATATGACGGCTTTTCTGGTGGCGTCTGTTCATCGCAGTGGTGTCATTGAATATTTTGGCGATCTGATGCCTGATCGCTCGTCATGGACCTCAGACCTGCTTTTGCTTGCGCGTCTTCAAAAGCAGTTGACGACGGGACCGTTGCCGGGTGTCGGCCGCCAGCTTCTTCCTCATCTGACCGCAGCCCTGAAACGCTGGCGCAGTCGGAAAACCCGGACGGCGCGGGGGGAAGCGCTCGCGACTGCAGCGAGTGAGGGAGACCTTCAGAAAATGAACGAGCTGCTGTCCGATAAGGCGGCCCTTACCCGGGATCAGCAGGAATGGACGGCGGCGCAACGTGAAGCGGCAAGCATTGAAGCCTCACTTGCACAGACGCGCACTTGGAAGCCTGAGATAACACCTCGTGCCCGTCTTGAGATTGTACGTATAGCTACATCGGTGGGCATGATGGCGATGGTTGGCGCATTGTGTGTGGAGCTGATTCTGTGAGTGCGTCTTCAGCGGGAACGCGCCGGATCGGCGGTATGAAGTGGTGGCATGGGTTGGTCTGCGGTGCGGCACTGGCGTGGATGCCCGGCTATGCCCTGCTGATCGGAGTCCTGCTCGCGCCTGTGCTGATACTTCATATTCTTGATTTTCGGCGCAGCGAAGAAATGGCGCGGATTCTGGCGCCCTATGCCTTTGCCGCGTTGATCCATCCTTTCCATCAGTTGTGGTCCGCTGATGGGACGCTGGATGCGGCTTTTGCCATTCTTTCTGATCCCATGACTTCAATTTTGAGCTGGGGCGCGACCGCTTTGGCATGGCTCATTTTTGAAGGGGGAATGCTCGGTATCCGCCTGTGGCGTCAGTATCAAATGACACGGCAGAAAGCGGAATGGACGGCCCGCCTCAAGGCTGTGCAGGATGAGTGGGGCGATGAAGAGGCATCGCCGCCGTCCTCCGTCGGAGCGGGAGCGACAGCGACGACAACGCCTTGAAAGATTAGCGGGCCTGCTGGATGGCTGAGAGAAGCCATGCTCCGCCCGACGACGGCCGCACGAAGGTCCACAGTTCCGTCACCACAACCGGTTCGGTGGAGCTTCCCGCCACTACACGACCGGTCATGTCCGTGGTCAGGTCGATCAGGCTGTAGCGGATGGCGACCGTGGCGTAATCATAACCATTTTCAGTCCACGCTTCGGCCAGATCGCCTTGCAGGAAACGTACGTCCGAGACGACATTGCGTTCGCCCCGACTGGCAAGAGCGCCAAGCTGCTGGTTGAAATAGCTCACCATCTCTGGTGTCGCCATGCCCTGCAATGCGGGGATGTTCTGCTGGCTCCATGCGGCCTGAATGTTCAGCAGCAGTGTCTGGAAAGCCTGATAGTCCTGCGCTCCGATCTGAAGCGTGGAAGGCGCTGTGCGACCGTTTGAGTTCCCGGCTCCCACAGGAAACGCCCCGGCAGAACCGGTGCCGCCATTACGGTTGCGCGTGAAGAGCGCGAACAGCCAGCGGATCACGATCACGGCCAGAAAAATCTGGAGCAGCAGCCCGACAAACCCGAACAGTCCATGCACGCCACCGAGGAAACCATGCCCGGACAGAAGACCGAACACACCCGCTCCCAGCATGCCGCCCATAAAGCCGGTCAGGAAAGGATGACGCGACTGGCCCATCATCGGCGCGTTGCCATAACGGGGCGCGGACTGGCCCGGCATTCCGTAACGCGGGGCGATGGAGCGTTCCATTGGGGCTGCGCCATAGGGAGATGTGCGCGTGGGAGCAGGGGCCGACCATGTGCGACTTCCCCGGCTGCCCATCGATCCTCCTTCGCCGGGGCGCGCTTGCGCGATACCGGAGAAGAGAGACAGGGCAATGGCCACAGCGGCAAAAGTCGTGGTGGAACGAGACTTCATGGTGGACAGAACGCACCTCCGATTACACAGAAACGGATGATCGAAGATCACCCGGCAACCTATTACTTACGGCTGAGGAAAGATTCAGTTGCCCGCGACACTCATGGCGTCGATGCGAACGGTGGGTGAATCCATTCCGAAGCGGAAGGACAGGTCGTTTGCCACTTGTACTCGCCCGAACATGTCCAGAAGATTGCCGGCAACCGTGAATTCTGCAACCGGATCGGCAAGCTGGCCATTGCGGATCATGAAACCGGAGGCGCCACGGCTGTAATCGCCGGTAATGCCGTTAACGGCGGAACCCATCATTTCGGTAATGTAGATACCTTCCTCGATATCGGACATCAGTTCCTGAGGCGTGGCGGTTCCGGGCGCGAAAAACAGGTTCGATACGCCCGGAGACGGAGGGGAGGACGCGCCACGGACCGCTCGACCATTAGAAAGCAGTTTCAACTGACGCGCGCTGCGGCCATCGAGCAGCCAGTGCTGCAAAACGCCATCCGCCACGAGATCGAGCGTTGCTCCCTGTACACCTTCACCATCGAAAGGACGGGAGCGCAGGCCGCGCTGACGATGCGGATCATCAATCACACGCAGACCTGTCGGAAAAATGCACTTGCCCATATGCGCTTTCAGGAACGATGTGCCCCGGGCAATCGCCACACCGTTGATCGCTCCGGCAAGATGCCCAAGTAGGCTGTTCGCTATGCGCGGCGCAAAGAGTATCGGCAGGACGCCAGTGCGCGGCTGTACCGGATCCAGACGGGCGACAGCCTTGCGCCCTGCGCTGGCACCGATGGTTTCTGGAGCGTCCAGATCCGCCAGGTGAACGGTGCTGTGGTAGTCGTAATCGCGCTGCATGGCGGTACCGTGACCGGCCAGCGCGCTCATGGAAATGGAGTGCCGCGTCCGGCCGTACTGTCCGGCCACGCCACGTGAAGTTGCCAGCGCGACCTGAGTGCGCCCCCATGAAGCGCTGGCTCCGGCTGAGTTGGTCACGCCTTCAATGGCTCGTCCGGCATCTTCCGTGCGGCGGGCGCGATCGAGCAACTGCGTCGCATCTGGCTCCGTCGGGTCCATCAGATCGAGCGTGTTGGTTTCCACCCGCCCGATCAGTTCCACGCCGTCGGGAAAGCCGGCATTGGCATCTTCAGGCAGCACACGGGCCATGGCGAGTGCCTGCTCAATCAGCATATCGAATCCGGCCGGATCCGGTGTGGAGGTCGAGACGATGGCGGAGCGTTTCCCCACGAACACCCGCAGGCCGAGATCGGTGGTCTCGGAGCGTTCGAGTTCTTCCGTGACGCCGTTGCGCACGCTCACGCCCAAGGCTGTGCCACCTGCATAGACAGCATCAGCGGCATCGGCACCGTGTTTCGTGGCGCGTGCGACAATCTCGCAGGCGAGGTCGAGGGGAGAGGTGCTCATGCCGCAAGCTGCTCCTCAAGCGTGCCGAAAGACATCACGCCATCCACCGGGCCGAGGCAGGCGAGTGTGGGCTGCGCGCGGAAGATGCGTCGCGCAACGCGATTGATGTCGTCGGGTGTTACCGCATCAATCTTCGCCACGGTCTCGGAAATCGAGATCAGGCGACCGAAGATCTGAAGCTGTCGAGCGATCTGCTCACACCGGCTGCCCGTGCTTTCCAGTGACATGAGCAGCGAAGACTTAAGCTGGGCGCGGGCGCGGGTCAGTTCCGGTGTGGTGATGGCCTGCTGCACCTTGGCCAGTTCATCCAGCGTCACGGGCAGAAGCTCGCGGGCCTCCTCCTTGCCGGTTCCGGCGTAGATGCCGAACAGACCGCCATCGAGAAAGGGCGTGATGAAGGAATAGACTGAGTAGACCAGTCCGCGTTTTTCACGGATTTCCTGAAACAGCCGCGAGGACATGCCACCGCCCAGAAGAGTGGAGAGCAGCAGGGCCGCATGATAGTCCGCGTCTCCATAGGGCACAGACGGGAAGCCGAGCAGGATATGGGCCTGATCGAGTTCCTTTTCCTTGCGGTATTCGCCGCCGGTGTAATGGCTGGTGACGCGGGGCATTTTCTTGCCGGCGGGCAGATCCGCGAAGTGACGACTTACCCGCTCCACCACATCGTCATGATGGAGGTTGCCGGCGGCTGCGACGATCATGTTGTCCGCAGTGTAGTGAGTGCGCATATAGCCCATCAGGGTGTCGCGGCTCATCTCGCGGATCAGGCTTTCGGTGCCGAGCGTGGGCAGTCCCATCGGTTGGCCGGCAAACGCCGTTTCCTGAAAATGATCGAAGATGATGTCGTCAGGCGTGTCGTTGGCCTGCCCGATTTCCTGAAGAATCACGCCACGTTCGCGTTCCACTTCCTCGGGCAGAAAGGTGGAGTGGGAGAGGATGTCACCGATGATGTCGATGCCCAGCCCCAGATCACCCTTGAGCAGCTTGACGTAATAGGCCGTCTGCTCGCGCGCCGTATAGGCGTTGATGTGTCCACCTACATTCTCGATTTCTTCCGCAATCCGGGCGGCGGAACGCGAGGTCGTGCCCTTGAAGGCCATATGTTCGAGGAAATGGGAAACGCCGTTTTCCTCAGGACGTTCGTCGCGGGTGCCTGTGGCGACATAGGCTCCGAAGGAGACGGTCTCGACGCGCTCCATGCGCTCTGTGACAACGGTCAGGCCGGAAGGCAGGCGGGTCGTCTGGATGGGATCGGTCATGTGTATCCTGAAAGGGGGCGGGAGAGCCTCCCGCCCGGAAGGGGATCAGCGTGAGTTGGCGAGGACGCTGGCCCGGATGGCATCTTCCACGACCGTAAGATCGTTGGACACCACGCGGTAGCGCTCCTCGCGCTCGAACAGGTCCGCCAGAGATGGGGGTAGTGCGGGCGTAATTCCAGTGGCTTCACGCATGGCATCTGGGAACTTCGCCGGATGCGCCGTCGCCATGGCCACCATGGGTACACCCGGCTCGCGGAACGCGCGGCCTGCGGCAATGCCAATGATGGTGTGTGGGTCGGCTAGATAGCGATTTTTCTCGTACAGCGAGCGGATTTCGGCGGTCGTGGCCGCGTCGTCCAACTCCTTGCCGGAGAATAGGGTGCTGATGGCCTCCCAGGCCTTGGAGGGGACGTCCATCTTTCCCGTCGTGCGGAAGCCGGTCATCAGATTGGCGCAGGCCTGTGCGTCCCGTCCCATCACCTCGAACAGCAGACGCTCAAAGTTGGAGGAGACCTGAATATCCATCGACGGCGACAGGCTGGGCACGACCTTGCGGGTGCTCATGTCGTTGCTGTGAAGGAAGCGTGTGAGGATGTCGTTGCGGTTGGAGCCAACGCACAGATGCTTCACCGGCAGGCCCATCTGACATGCGACCCATGCGGCCAGCACGTTGCCGAAATTACCGGTGGGGACAGCGAACGAGACTTCACGGTCCGGCGCGCCAAGCTGCAGAGCGGAATAGACGTAATAGGGGATCTGGGCGGCGATGCGGGCCCAGTTGATGGAATTGACAGCAGAGAGGTGCATGTCGGTGCGGAACGGCAGGTCCGCGAACATGGATTTCACCAGATCCTGACAGTCGTCGAACGTGCCCTGCACCGCAAGATTGTGAATGTTCGGGTCCAGCACCGTGGTCATCTGGCGACGCTGCACTTCGGAAGTGCGGCCTTCGGGGTGCAGAATGGCCACCGTCAGGCGCTCGCGTCCACGACAGGCTTCGATCGCGGCGGAGCCGGTGTCGCCCGAGGTCGCACCCACGATGGTCACGCGTTCGTCACGCTCGTTTAGTACATGATCGAACAGCCGCCCGAGCAGCTGCATGGCCATATCTTTGAAGGCCAGCGTAGGCCCGTGGAACAGTTCCTGTACGAACAGACCGTCCTCAATCTGCGTAAGCGGCACGATGGCGGCGTGATCGAAGCGTGCATAAGCGTCGTGGCACAGCTTGCTCAGCGTCTCGTGCGTGAGCGAACCCTCCGCGAAAGGCGCGATGACGCGCGCGGCGAGGTCCGGATACGACAGCGTGCGCATGGCCCGCCATTCGTCTTTCGAGAACTGCGGCCAGCTCTCGGGCATGTAGAGGCCGCCATCCTCCGCCAGACCGGCAAGCAGGATGTCGGAGAAGGAGCGGGTCGGGGCCTGACCACGGGTGGAAACGTATTTCATGTGTCTTCCATAGCCGGTCTAGGCGCCGCCGGGGAGGGGACTATTTGCGCAAAACGTCCGATGTGGCGTCATCGGGCAGGTGCAGCGCATAGACCGTGACAGGCCATTGCACCGTGGCGTGGCCGTTCTGGAAACGCGCGGCCTGATCGAGTTGCGAGGCGGGCACATAGAGGGTGTTGCCAGAAAGCGAAGCGCCGCCCGGCCAGCGCAGTCTCGGATCGGTGATGAGATGATGCGGGATGCGGCCCGGTGTGTAGCTGTCGATGCTGCCGGTCGTCACATCGGACCAGTAGAGCGTGCCATCTGGTCCGACTGTCAAACCACCGAGAGCATGTGTCTTGTACCACAGCGTGGCGCTCTCCTGCAGAGCAGTGTTCGTGGAGTCGGGATCGTCGAACAGAGAGGTGGCGATGCGGTAAAGCGGTCCGCAATAGGGCTGGACATAGAGCCATTGCCCATCCGGGCTGATGGCGATCAGGCTGGCGTCAATGGCGATGGGTCGTCCGTCCGGTGCTTTTACCGTGCCGGACGGGGTGGTGATGGGGCGTCCAGCGGTCAGTGCCTGCACATGATCGAGAAACCGTTGGGCCGAGCCGTCATCGAGATTGACCACGACAAGCCCGGCATCACCAGAATCCGGCACATAGGCCGTGTTGCCATGAATGGCGATGCCACCGAGGACGCTGCCGTGTCGCAGAACATTGGGGGAGAGTTCGATCACTCTCTGCACGGTGTTGTTCTGAGTTTCGATCTGGATCAGTTTCGGCCCCGCTACAGGTGGCTTCTCACGGTCCGAGACACCGCTATCGATGACCCACAGGCTCCCATCGGAGGCCAGCGTCATGCCGGTGATGGCGACAAAACGCTGCGCCGGATCGCCTGCGTCCGTGTTCCAGCGACTGTTGGGATAGGGCGTGGGGGCCGCACCTTTTGCGCTGACGCTCAATTGCGGAGTGGGATTGCCCAGCCAGCCCGGCGCTTCGAGGATCAGACGTCCATCGGGGAGAGCCTGCACAGCGTCCCATATCTGCGTGGAGGAGGTGAGAGCGGGCGAAAGCGCGCCCCCAGCGACTTCCGGTTTCTCCGGCATTGGAACGGCCCACGCCATTTCCGGCGTAATGAGGGGCGAGAGAAAAAGGACCGCCAGAAGCGGCAGGCGGGCGCATGCGGAAAACCGTCTCATGGCGACGAATGTCGCTTGTGGAGCCGCGACTGACAACACCCGTTGGACGCTGACCTGATTCGCCCAGAACGGATTACGCGGAGGCCAGCGCCAGACCTTCGGCCACCGAGACGAACTCGCCTCCGAGTTCCACACGCTCTTCTCCAAAACGCGAAGTAAACAGGCGACGCACGGCGGGCACGAAGGAAGTGCCACCTGTGAGGAAGACGCGATCGATCTGATTGGGTGTCAGATTCGCTTCATTCATGGCGCGATCGATGCCTTCATCGAGTTGTGCGATGTCGGGAGCAATCCAGCGCTCGAACTCTTCACGGGAAATGGAAGTCTCGATGTTCAGACCGGGCTGAGAAAAGCTGAGCTGTGCGGTTTCGGCGGAAGAGAGGGCGCGTTTGGTTGCCGAGACCGCGTTGTAGAGTTCCTGCCCGCGCTGTTCGCGAACCAGTTCGATGAGGTTTTCCAGCTTCTGCGGTTCGGAGGTGGTGCGCGCGACATCCGCGATTTCGTTGAGAATACGAGGTGTGCGCATTAGCGAAAGGCGGTGCCACCGGGCAAGGGCACGGAACCATTCGATAGGCACTGGCAAAGGTTCCCCGCCCATGATGCGGAAAGTGCAGTCGCGGCCGAGGGATGGCGCCACCACATTATCGATGATCCGGAAGTCGAACTGGTCCCCTGCCAGTCCTACACCGGCATGTCCTAGCGGCTGGGTGGCCTGCGTGCCGCCGGGATCGAAGCGCATGACCGAGAAATCGCTTGTGCCGCCGCCGAAATCCCCCACCAGCACAGTGGCGGGGCGATCAAGACGCTGCATGAAGCGCCATCCAGCGGCTTCCGGCTCCAGCATGACAGAAACATCAGCAAATCCCGCTTCGGCAAAACCGGCCCGTAGACGTTCCTCTCCAAGAGCATCATCGGCGCTCTCGCCCACGAAATGCACCGGCCGCCCAACCGTCACGGCGCAATCGGCCGGGGAGAGGCCGCCCAGCTTCATCAGTTCGCGCAAGAAAGTGGCGATAAGGCGTTCCAGTGACAGCCGCTGGCCGAACACCTGTGTTTCACGGAAGCTGGCCTGCGCCAGATAGGACTTCATGGACATGATCAGGCGGGTCTCGGCCGGATCGTCCAGATGCGCCTCGATAGCGTCTGCGCCCACGGCACGTTCCAGCACGCGGCGTCCACCTTCCATTTCCTGCCAGATGGCCAGCAATGTGCGGCAGGTTTCGGTGGTGGAGCCGTCCTGCATGGGAAAACGGATGGTCTGGATCGTGCGGTCGGGCCGCGCGATCACGATGACGCTGTTGGTTGTGCCGAAATCGATACCGATCCGGGTGAGGGCGGGGGAGGACGTCATGACGGGCGGAGATAGAGTTCGACCGCCTGCCTGTCCATGTCTGATTTCAGGTGGCGAGAGGGGACACGTTCTCGTTGGCATACAGTCTCAGGAAGGCAGGCAGCGGTTCCGCTGCCCCCAGCGCCATGCCACCGCCTTCTCGACAGCCGATCGATTGAAGAAAGGAAAGAGTGTCCGCCGTATCCACCCCATCCGCGCGCGTGGTCAGACCCATATCGCTTGCCAGTTGGATAATAGCGTGGGCCATGCTGCGGTTGACGGCCTGCTGTTCGTCATCGCTTGTCTGAAAGAGATGGCGATTGAGCTTCACCCCGGTCAGGAGACCGGCAAATGTGCGGTCTCTCAGAAGGGTGAGGCTGGATGTGCCGGAACCGAAGCCCGCCAGAATCAGGCCCACGCCAACATCACGCAACGCAGCAAGGGAATAGAACAGCGTATCGGTGTCTTCCGTCAGGCTGATCTCGGTAAATTCAAGGTCGAGACGATTGGCTTCGAAATCGTGCGTTGTCAGGGCCGTCGTCAGGCGCGTCAGCAGATCTTCGGGCAGCGGCCCGGCATGTTCGATCGGCAGCGAGAGGCGACATCCGGGCGGCAGACTCGCTGCCACTGCGCATCCATCCGAGAGAAGACGCCCCCATGCCGGATCTTTCTGTCGGCCACGGCGCACAGAAGGGCGGCTGATGATGGGCGTAGGCGCGGGATGAAGATCGGCGCCTGTCAGACACAGGGTCGAAAGGCAGCGACGCGGAGAAAGAATGAGGGGTGGGGCCAGCCGGACATCCGGACGCGTCTCCACATTGCGTGGAGCCTTGCGGCGTGGTGGCTCGGACTGTGCCGTGGTGACGGTCACGGGTAGGGGATCTCCCATTTGCAAGGCTCGTGGGAGAATGGGGGAGAGTGGTAATTTTCTGGTAAACCGCGCCAGAATTTCGTGTCTCTACAGACGTTTTCCCGAACTGGTGAAGAAAAGCCCCGATACGCAAAGACCCCGCCGAAAAATAGGCGGGGTCTCTGGCAGTCAGCGCCGAAACAGATCCGGCGTTAGCAGGACGCGGGGATCAGACGAGCGCCTGCTTCAGCGCGGCCGTCAGTTCCTTGGTGCCGGCTTCACCGCCCATGTCACGGGTGCGGACCTTGCCGCTGGTGATCAGGTTGGTGATTGCCGTATCGATCCGGTCGGCCAGATCGTCACGACGGACATGGCGCAGCATCATCACCGCAGCGAGCAGCAGGGCCAGCGGGTTGGCAAGGTTCTTGCCCGCGATGTCAGGAGCCGAACCATGCACGGCCTCAAAGATCGCGGTCTTTTCACCGATGTTCGCACCCGGCGCGAGACCGAGGCCGCCCACCAGACCGGCAGCCTGATCGGACAGGATGTCGCCGAACAGGTTGGTGGTCACGATGACGTCGAACTGCCACGGATTGGTGACGAGCTGCATGGAGCAGGCGTCCACAATACGCTCGTCACACTCGACGCGGCCCTTGTATTCCTCGGCCACCTTGCGACCGGCTTCGAGGAACATGCCGCACATCTGCTTGATGATGTTGGCCTTGTGGACCAGCGTCACCTTCTTGCGGTTGTTCTTCACGGCGTAATCGAAGGCAAAGCGGACGATGCGCTCACATTCCTTGCGTGAGACATAACCACCCGAGAGCGCAATGCCCTTGGAGTCGCCGTTCGCGGGGATCGTGTGCTCCATCGCGGCGTAGTAGCCTTCGAGGTTCTCGCGCACGATCACGAGGTCGATCTTCTCGTAGCGGCCACCGGGGATAATGGTCTTGGTGGGACGAAGATTTGCGTAGAGTTCGAACTCCTGACGCATCGTGACGTTGATGGACTTGAAGCCGCCACCGACGGGGGTGGTCAGCGGGCCTTTCAGTGCCAGACCAGTCTTGCGAATGCTTTCGATGGTTTCTTTCGGCAGCGGATCGTTAACCGCATCCACGCCCGCCATGCCAGCGATGTGGCGTTCCCATTTGAACGGCGCGCCAACCGCGTCGAGGATTTCGACGACCGAGTCCATGATCTCGGGACCGATACCGTCGCCCGGAATAAGGGTGGCGGGGATGGTTTTACTGTTGCTCATCTTGAACTCCCTGTGCATCCGCCGCCTGTTCTGCCCCGCAATGGCTCCGATGGCGACGCGCAATCGCGTGTTTTCACTTCCTGTTGATGGGAGAGCAGGCATGTGAGAGCCATGCTGCCGTCTCCGCAGGCAGCAGCGGACCGATCTTTTTCAGCACCTGCGCATGATATTCATCGAGCCGCGCCGCATCGTCCGCTCCCAGCAGTTCCACATCGATCAGACGTTTGTCGAAGGGCGCCAGAGTCAGCGTTTCGAACGACAGGAACATGCGGTTTTCCGGTCCCGGCTCGGGCGCGGTGACCAGCACGAGCGTTTCCAGCCGGATGCCGAATGCGCCGGGGCGGTAATAACCCGGCTCATTGGAAACGATCATGCCCGGCTCGAGGGCTACCTTGTTGGCCATCTTGGAGATGCGCTGCGGACCCTCGTGTACGGACAGATAGCTACCCACCCCATGACCGGTGCCATGGTCGAAATCCAGCCGTCCCTCCCACAGCGCGAGTCGGGCGAGGGCATCCAGGGCGCTTCCCGGCGTACCTTGGGGAAAGACAGCCGCTCCCAGTCGGAGGTTGCCCTTGAGCACGCGAGTGAAGGCGGCCTTCACTTCGGCAGGCGGTGCGTCCGGTCCGGTCCAGACCGTGCGGGTTATGTCGGTGGTGCCGTCAGGATACTGACCGCCGCTGTCGATCAGACACACCGTATCGGCTTCGATGGTGCGGTCCGTCTCCGATGTGACGCGGTAATGGATGATCGCTCCATTCGGACCTGTGCCGGCGATGGTGTCGAACGAGTCGCCGCGATAGTCCGGGACTTCGGCGCGGAAGGCGGCAAGCTGCTTTACCAACCCCAGTTCGGTCGAACCTATGGCGTGCTGATCCATCCAGTGCAGGAAGCGACAGACAGCCACGGCATCGCGCAGATGGGCTGTGCGGGCGCCCTGCTGTTCCACGTCGTTCTTACGGGCGCGGGGAAGGGCACAGGGATCGTTCGCTTCCACGATCCGGGCATTGTGCCGTTCCAGTACCTGCGTGAACCACACGGGCGTTGTCGTAGGGTCAAGAGCGACGGTTTTACCGCCCAATGCGGCCAGAGACGCTTCGAGGTGCGCTGGTGGAAGGATGGAGACTTCGCTTCCCAGACCGTCTCGCACATCTGCCGCCACTCGGTCGGGCTCTACAAACAGGTCCACACGGGCATCGCGGTGCAGGATGGCGAAGGCGAGCACAACCGGCGTGCAGGGCACGTCCGCTCCACGAATGTTGAGTAGCCACGCCACCGATGTCGTATCGGCGAGAACGACGGCGTCCTGCCCATCCTGCGCAAGATCGGCGGCCAGCGCACCCCGCTTGGCGGCACTTGTTTCTCCCGCAAAGGCAAGCGGGTGTAAGGTTACAGGGGAACGTGGCGTAGCTGGACGATCTGCCCACACACGGTCGATCAGATTTTCGGAAGTGGGGATAAGGTTCGCACCGGATTGGGCGAAGGTGTTCAGTGTTGCTGCGCTGATGATACGGGGATCGTAGCCGATACGCTCGGCCGGGGTGGCGTGGTCTTTCAGCCATTCCTGTGGCGGGGTTTGGCTGATGTGCAGCCGGTCCCATATTTCGCCGTCCACCTGATCGTCCATCTGGGTGATGTAGCGTCCGTCCGAAAAGACGGCCGCACGCTCACGCAAGACGATCGCCAGGCCCGCGCTGCCGGTGAACCCGGTGATCCACGCCAGCCGCTCGGCGCAGGCAGGTGTGTATTCGCCCAGATATTCGTCGCTGTGGGGAACAATTAGGCCCGCGAGATCGTGTTCCTCCATGAGCGCGCGGAGGCGGCGCAGCCGATCTCCCATCGTGTCCGCTGAAGAGTGGGGAGGTTCGGCCATAAGTGAGGTGTCTCCTTGCTGGACGGGATTATTAGGACGCGTTTGGACGTTTCAGCCCTTGGAAGGCGTAGCCACTGGCGTTGCCTGCGAATGGGTGACAGGAGGCGTGGTTTTTTCCAGCCAGCCGCCCCGGAAGCCCGCCTGTTCCAGTCCCGTGCGGATATAGGGGTTGCGCTTCATCACGTTCCACACAAGACCACTGCGCCAGTTTTCGATCATCAGCAGGATGGGGCCCTGATCGATGCCGACATATTCCTTGTCCGACCAATAGGATTTGCCGTCCTTGAAGGTCGGGTTGAACGCATCGACGAAACCATAACGCCCATAAATCTGGCCGCCATAAAGTGTTTTCATGTTGCGAAGTGTGGGCAGCACGATTTCGGGCGCGAAGGCAATCGAGCCGGCGGCGGCCGTGGGGGCGATGGTGCCGTCATCCTGTGTGTAGTCGCGACCGGTGCCTCGGGCGGAATAAGAAAGGAAGTGACGCTTCTGACCGTCCACGTCCCGATCCGTCTCTCCCGGTCCATCGGAGGCCGTCAGCCCCCATACATTGGCGCCGTAGCCCTGCCATTTTCCGGGATTGGCAATGGCATAGGCGCGCTGGGCATAGGCGGCGCGACGGCTGTTCTCGAAATAGTCGATGTTCTTGGTGCGGACCCATTCATCCTGAATGCCGCGAAAGTCGATCCATGCGTGGGTGTACTGGTGCCCGAAAAGGGGGGCGAAGTTCAGAAATGTCTGACCATTGAAATCGCCCCACCGTTTGTCATTGGTCGAGAGCCATGCCTGCCATGAAGCAGCCTGTAACGGTGACGAAGGGGAGGCGAGGCCGAGGATATAGACCATCATCCCCTCGCTGTAGCCTTCCCAGTAATTGGCGATGAACTGGTGCTCCGGACTCCATCCCATGCTCAGCCGGTTGTCAGGGCGGCGCATCCACTGCCAGTCCACATTGCGATAAAGTTGGTCCGCAAAGGAGCGGATCTGCTGCTCAGCCGGAGTGTCGCGGTCGTAGAAGGATTGCGCGAACAGCACGCCCTGTATCAGCAGCGCGGTGTCGATGCTGGACAGTTCGATATCGTGATTGAAGCGCAGGCCGGTCTGATTGTTCAGAAAATGATAGAAAAAGCCGTGAAACCCGGCGGCATCGTCCGGCGTATCGTTTTGGGGAAGCTGTGAGAGATAGCGGAGTGTTGCCAGCGTGCGGTCAGCGGCGTCTTCACGAGTGATATAATGGCGGCTTGCTCCGATACCGTAGGCTGTCAGGCCGAAACCGATGGACGCCACACTGGCGAAGGTCTGGGGAGAGGGGTAGCGATCCGGCACAAGGCCAGTGCGTGGATCGGATGCGTCCCAGAACCAGCGAAAGGTGCGCTGCTCGAGATCGTCGATCAGCGCCGTGTCCGAACAGTTTTCGGAGCAGGCAGTGGGAGAAGAAGGGGGCGGGGCGTCTTGAGCGGCCTGAGCCGGGAAAAGAGGGGCAGGGGTGCATGCCAGCAGCATGAAGGCTGCGCTGACCCGCAGTCTGGCTCTACGAACACTCATCCTGTCCCCGTTTTCATCGTTGTGTGATCCGGCTGCCAATGTGCGGCGGCGTGCCACATTAGGATGGTCATGCACGCAGGAGAAGAGCACGGACGTTCGGAGGGGTGGGAAAGTATTCCGGGCAGCTCGTGCGTTTTCGCTTGTGTTCCAGAGGGCGATCTGTGCAGAGTCCGTTTCGACGGATGCTTTTATCCGGGTTTTCGACGCATGCTGCGTTCATCATCCCTCTAAAAGTTAGTGTTTTCGTGCGTGTTTTACGTGCGACCGTCGTGTTGAGAAGAAGGAGCCTTGTTATGTCAAAAGGCACCGTAAAGTGGTTCGATACTGCCAAGGGTTATGGCTTCATCAAGCCTGAGGACGGAACGAAAGACATTTTCGTTCACGTTTCGGCTGTTGAGCGTTCCGGAATGGGAACTCTGTCCGAAGGTCAGGAAGTTTCCTATGACGTCGAAGCTGGCCGTAATGGCAAGGAATCGGCGGTGAATCTTCAGGCTGCGTAAAGCGCCGGGATTTCCGACCAGAAGCCGTCCTTCGGGACGGCTTTTTGCGTTTATGGGGATAGGATCACTGCGGGTGTCCGCAGACGGTTTTTTCACCCGGCAGATGATTGAAATTGCATGAAAGCGCTGCATCCGTCGGCGTAGGAGACGATGATCTGTCGCAGCAGGCCCCAAGAGAAATAAGCGCTGCGATGAGGAAGAGGTGACGCTTCTTCACGAAATTCCCTCTCACACCAGTTGGGCCAATGGCCGGACGATGTTCCAGATGCTCCGGCCTGCGACGGAGAGGATAAGGACTACGATAGCCAGCGCTATGAGAGGCTTCGTTTTCATGATGGTCTCTCCGTTCTTCGGTGGAGGCGTGAATTGGATGGCTGGTTGATGAGTTTATCTAGCAAGCCTGACGATAAAAGCCTCTTGCGTCTTTGATGGAACTTTCCTCGGTAGTGCTTGTGAAGAATTTCCTGCCTTTGACTTGTCGTGTAGAAGCAGGGCAATGCGAAAATGCTTCCGTCGCGCGTGTCATGTAGTGGCGGACAGACTGCACATCGATATATGCAACCGCGACCATGTGGAGATACCAATCAAGGCAGTCCACATGGTCACATTGCCTAATGCTTCAGGCCGCGGCTTCCGCCATGTTGCGCACATTGTCGGACACCACTGGAAGCGGCACTTCCGCCAACAGTGTCTTCAGAGCTGCCACCATCTGATCCATCATTTCGTCCGTGTGAAACGGGCCGGGCGTAAGTCGCAGACGCTCCGTTCCCTGCGGCACGGTCGGATAGTTGATGGGTGTGGCGTACAGCCCGTATTCGTTGAGCAGACGGCGGCTGATGATCTTGCAGCGCTCGGCATCGCCCACAGGCACCGGAACAATATGGCTTGGCGTCATGGTGAAGGGCACGCCAGCAGCCCGCAACTTGGCGCGGAAGGTGTTCACGCGCTCGAACATTTTCTCACGTCGCCAGTTCTGGGCGCGCACCATCTTCACGCTCGTCAACGCGGCTGCGACGACTGATGGCGGGAGAGAGGTGGTGAAGATAAACCCCGAGGCGGCTGAGCGGAGATAATCCACGATGGAGGCGGACGCGGTGATGTACCCACCATGCACACCGAACCCTTTGGCCAGCGTGCCCTCAATGATGTCCACCTGGTCGGACACGCCATCACGGTCCGTGACGCCGCCTCCCTGTTCGCCGTACAGGCCAACTGCGTGGACCTCATCGATATAAGTCAGGGCGTTGTAGCGACGGGCCAGCGCGCAGATGCCCGCGATGTCTGAGATGTCACCGTCCATGGAATAGACGCTCTCGAAGGCAATCAACTTGGGAGCATCGACCGGCGCTGCCGCAAGTTTAGCTTCGAGGTCCGCCAGATCGTTGTGTTCGAATATGATGGTCGTGGACCCGCGCGCACCCTTGATGCCTGCGATCATGGAGGCATGGTTCAGGCGGTCGGAGAAACAGATCCAGCCCGGCATGGAGGTGAGGATCGTCTGCAGGCTGGCTTGATTGGAGACATAGCCGGAGGTGAAGAGCAGCCCCGCTTCCTTACCGTGCAGGGACGCCAGTTCCGCTTCGAGCGCCTTGTGCAGCGGGCTTGTGCCGGCGATGTTACGGGTTCCGCCAGCGCCAGCGCCGTGTTCACGAATGGCATTGATGGCCGCCTCGCACACTTCCGGCTCCACGCCCATGCCGAGATAGTCGTTGGAGGACCACACCACGACTTCGCGGCCCTGCGGAATATCGGCCAATTCTTCTTCATAGACCGGGTAACGGGCCGCATCACGGGCAAGGGGAGTGAAGGTCCTGTAACGTCCCTGTCTGCGGATATCCGCCAAAGCATCGTCACAAAAATCGTAAAACGGGTGTCTCGCGTTACGAATACTCACCCTGCTCCACTCCTGTTCGGGCCTTTCCGCACGGTCCATTTCTCTCTTCCCAAGCCGAAAAGCCAAGGATTCAAGAGAGTCATGAAGATTTCTTCAGTGGGCCAAGCCCCTGAGAACATGCAAAATCCGGCTCTGCCTGCTGCCGACGACCTCCGGCCGGTCCGAAGTCGTCTCCCGTGTGCCGTTTGTTCCCAGATACAATCGGGATACGCGCACCTACAACCCGCAATAGATGCAGGTTATCGGGAAATGTCAGCGAACATACACCTGCACCCGCGGACTCGCCACACTCGAATCCGGCATGGCCGACATCTCGACTTGTGCGGGATCGGCTCCGGCCCCCACGATGGTGTCCGCGATAGGCTGTCCTTCCTCGGCCAGAACACGTTGAAGGGCGTCGCGCGTGGCATCTTCGCTGGTGCCCGGCGGAGCCAAAACACGCACAAGGAAAAGGATATTCGGTTTGCGGTCGAGAGCCTTGCGCGTCACGGTTTGGACGGCGCTTTCCCATTGTGACCGGGGCGTTCCAGCCATCACTTCGATCAATGGGGGAATGGGAGGCGGCCCGGGCGGCGGCGGCGGAATGTAGACTTTTGGCGGTCGACTCGCGTTTGGGTCGAATGTCCGCTGATCGAGCAGCTTGCATCCGGCAAGAAATCCCGCTCCCCCAATCAGACCGCCACGCAACACATGGCGACGAGTGGCCTGCAGCTTCACGCCCGCCGTTGACGACGCATCTCGTCTGCGAGAGCGGGGCAAAAAGGAGGCAGGGAAGGGATGCGGCATGAGGCAGACGCTTGCAGAAAGTTGAAGATACGGCAAACCGTCACCGCACTTGTCGCGGGACCGCTTGGAGCCTATAGCCACGACTGCAAGCGATCCACAAGACCTGCAGGAGCCGCGGCCCCTTCCGACAGGGAGGATTTAGCTTTTCTATGCCTCATGTCTCCGGTTCTTCCCGTCTGTCCAGCCGCCTCCGCCAGCCGCCTGCCAGTGTGAGGGCGGGAGCGGAGCGGGTTATTCCAGATGTGTTGTGGGCGGTCACAGCGCTTTTGCGTGACCGCATCCTGCGGTTCGATCCACAGGCGCCGCTTTGGCCGGATCGGGATCGTCTCGTCGTCTCGTCCCCCTCACTGCTTCCATTGCGCTCGGCTTTTGCATTGGCGGAGACGGCTCCCCCGTCATCCCTTCCGCGCTCGACGCAGGACGAACTTTTCGGTCTGGCGGGAGGGCTTCCGGGACAAGCCATAGCCGCGGCCTCCGGCATGGCCTTGGCGGAACAGCTTCTCGCCCGTCGGTTCGGGCGCTCGCTGGTGGATCATCGGACGTGGCTGCTGGCGCTTCCCGGCGATCTGGAAACCGGTGTGGCTCTTGAAGCGGCGGTTCTCGCCGGACGCTTCCGGCTGGAGAGACTGGCTGTCATCGTTGCCAGTCCTGACGCAGCTTTTCCGGCGACCCGGGAAGACCTCACGCGCGCTCTCGATCGCATCGAGGCGTCCGGGTGGTCCGTGCGCCGCACGAGCGGTGACGATCCCGAGGCTCTGATGAACGCCCTGACGGGGATCCGTCGCGCCCGCAAGCCGAGCCTGCTTGTCTGCGATCCGGGAAAAACACCGATCGTCCTGCCCTCCGAGCCGATGGTGCCGCGTGGTCAGGCGGCACGACGCACATGGCTTCGCAGGCTCAACCAGCACGCACAGCGCGCCGAATTCGAGCGCATTATGGACGGCCGGACCATTCCGCGTCTGGAAGAGGATTTCCTACGCCTATGGCGTATGAAGCCGCATGACGAACAGGAGGACGAAACCGCTCTCGTTCAGGAGGGGCTTCTGGGGCAGGCGACGCTGGCGGATCTTTTGCCCGAACTCGTCTCGCTCATCGGAGGGGCGGAGGCGGCCTCCCTTCTCGGTGCTCCCACAAAAACTTCGCATCACACCACGCTGACCTGTGGGCCACGTGAGCCTGCGATGGTGGGACTCATGAACGGGCTGGCTCTGCATGGTGGTTTGCTGCCTTGTGGCACGGCTCCGCTCTCTTCCGCCGACCGGATGCGTCCGGCTCTCCGATTTGCCTCGCTTGCCCGCAAGCGATTGCTCTGCGTTCTGGTCGAAGATTCACCGGACGCGGCGAGCGCCTTGTGGCAGCAGGTGGAGCAGCTCGCCAGCCTGCGCGCGATGCCGCATCTGGCGCTTTTCCGTCCCGCCAACGCGGAGGAAGTGGCTGCTGCGTGGCTCGGTGCGCTGCGGTGGAGTGATGGTCCTTCCGTCATCGTGCTGGGTCGAAACCTGTCCGAGCAGACAGACGCCTTCTCATTTCCCTCCTCCCGCGCGCGACGGACGGCGCGGGGGCCGGAATGTGGGGGGTACGTGCTGGAAGAAGCAACAGGAGGCGCTGGTCGTCGCAACGTGACGCTCATTGCCTCCGGTCCGGAACTGTCCGTTGCCCGTCAGGCCCGCGCCATGCTGGCGGCGGATGGCATCCGTGCAGCCGTAGTGTCCCTGCCGTGCTGGGAACTGTTCACACGGCAGGATCGAACCTATCGTGATGCGGTTCTGGGCACGCAGCCGCGCGTCGCGATTGAGGCGGCCTCCGGGTTTGGCTGGGAGCGCTGGATCGGTGAAAGAGGAGTTTTCATCGGCACGGAAGAATTCGGTATGGCATCGGGGGTCGACCCGCTGTACCAAAGCTTCGGTGTCACGCCGACCGTCGTCTGTGCGCACGTCCATGCGTGCCTCAACCGGGAGAGTCGAGCGGGCCAGACAGGTGGGGCGCAATCGCTCCGTTCGCAAGGACGGCGGATGCGCGCCACCACTCCATCGTAAGGTCAACGACCGGCCTTCTTCACGGAAGGCCTACAACAAGAAAAAGACGGAGAGAGATCTGATGGCAGTCAAAATCGCGATCAATGGATTCGGTCGCATCGGGCGTCTTGTGCTGCGCGGCATTATCGAGAGCGGTCGCACGGACGTGATCCCCACCGTGATCAACGACCTCGGTAGCGTCGAGGCCAATGCGCATCTGCTGGCCTATGACAGCATCCATGGCCGCTTTCCCGCCGAGGTGAAGGTGGATGGCAACAAGCTCATCATCACCGCCAATGGCCGTACATGGGATCCGATCACCGTTTCCTGCGAACGTGACCCGGCCAAGGTGCCGCTGAGCGGTGTTGACGTGGCCATGGAATGCACGGGCCTCTTCACGTCCAAGGAAAAGGCCGCTCCCTTGCTCGCCGCTGGCGCGCGCAAGGTCATCGTCTCGGCTCCGGCCACCGATGTGGACGCCACCATCGTCTACGGCGTGAATCAGGATGTTCTCACCAAGGACATGACAGTCATCTCCAACGCCTCCTGTACGACCAACTGCCTCGCCCCCGTGGCCAAGGTGCTGGACGACGCCTTTGGCATCGAGCGTGGCTACATGGTGACGATCCATTCCTACACGGGCGATCAGCGCACGGTGGACACGTTGCACAAGGATCTACGCCGTGCCCGCGCAGCTGGCCTGAACATGATTCCGACGTCCACGGGTGCCGCCCGCGCTGTCGGTCTCGTGCTGCCGCATCTCAAGGGCAAGCTGGACGGGATGGCCATTCGCGTGCCGACCGCCAACGTCTCGCTCGTCTCCCTCGACTTCGTGCCCAAGACCATTCCGGCCTCGGTCGAAGCCGTGAACGAAGCGCTGAAAAAGGCGTCGGAGTCCGGTCCGCTCAAGGGCATCCTTGGCTACAACACGGCCCCTCTGGTCAGCGGCGATTTTAACCACGCCATCGAGTCCTCCACATTCGACGCAACCCAGACGGCGCTGGTCGATGGTGGCAAACTTGTGCGCATCTGTTCATGGTACGACAACGAGTGGGGCTTCTCGAACCGCATGTCCGACACGGCGGCACTCTTCGGCTCACTCTGAGGGCATAACGGAAGGGCCTGATCTTGGTCCCTTTCTCCCTTGAAAACGGTTCCCGCGTGGCGCAGCCCCGGACCGGGCATGATTTCCGCGTGGGACAACAGGAAGGACGCTCCAATGGCGACCCTGTCGTTCAAGACACTCGATTCTCTCGATCCGCGCGGCAAGCGCATCCTTCTGCGTGCCGATCTCAACGTACCGGTGCGCGATGGTGCGATTTCCGATCTTACCCGTATCGAGCGGCTGGCGCCCACCATCAAGGAACTGGCGGACAAGGGCGGTCGCGTGATCGTCGTGAGTCATTTCGATCGCCCCAAGGGCAAGCCGGTGCCGGAGATGTCATTGGCGCCCATTTCAGAGGCTCTCGCCAAGGCGCTCGGCAAAAAAGTGACCTTCGTGCCGGACTGCGTGGGTAAGGTGGCGCAGGACGCGGCCGCCGCCATGCATGACGGCGATGTCGTGGTGCTGGAAAACACGCGCTTCTATCCCGGGGAAGAGAGCAACGATCCCGATATGGCGAAGGCGCTCGCCTCCCTTGCGGATATCTACGTCAATGATGCCTTTTCCGCAGCTCACCGTGCCCATGCCTCTACCGAAGGCGTTGCGCGCCATCTGCCGTCCTTTGCCGGACGTCTTATGGAGATCGAACTGAGCGCGCTGGAAGCTGCGCTGGAAAATCCCGCGCGCCCGGTCGGTGCGATTGTGGGCGGAGCGAAGGTGTCCACCAAGCTCGATCTGCTCAACAACATGATCGAGAAAGTGGATATGCTTGCCGTAGGTGGAGCGATGGCCAATACGTTCCTTGCGGCACAGGGGCTGTCCGTGGGCAAGTCACTCAAAGAAGAGGACATGCTCGACACGGCCCGGGCCATTGCTGCCAAGGCGAAAGAGCGTGGCTGTGAACTCGTCCTGCCGGTGGACGTGGTCGTGGCGTCCGATTTCATGGCCGGAGCGCCCACGGAGACCGTCTCGGTCTCGGCCATTCCCGATGGCTGGATGGCACTGGATGTGGGGCCGAAAACGGTGGCGTTTCTGAAGGAAAAACTGGCCGGTCTGAAGACTCTTGTGTGGAACGGCCCTTTGGGTGTGTTCGAGCTCGCGCCTTTCGACGAAGGCACGAACGCTGTTGCACAGGAGGCGGCCAGACTGACCAAGGAGGGCAAGCTCAAGACGGTAGCGGGTGGAGGCGACACGGTTTCCGCGCTTCGTCACGCGGGTGTGCTGCATGACATGAGTTATGTTTCCACGGCGGGTGGCGCGTTCCTTGAATGGCTGGAAGGCAAGCTGCTGCCCGGCGTCGTGGCGCTTGGTCAGGCTGGTGAGGACGTCGCTCCTCTTTAAGAGAGCCTTAATCGGCGTCGGGCAGGCTCGGCGCCGATGATGCTGTCTAGGTTCTGTCCATGATTCCCTCTGACCTGCCCAGTTTGCTGGCTCTGGCCGGACGACAGCCTGCGATCACACGCAAGACGCGCCGCGCGCCTTCCACCTCTCTCGCTGTTTTTACGGATGAGGGAGAAAGTCGGTCCACACATGTGAATCTGGCGCCCGGAGACCTGCCCGACGATGGCTCCATGCCGATCTTTCGTCGTCGTGGCTTCTATCTGGATATGGTGATCTGATTGTGGTTTCGCTCACTCCGGTCTTCCGGCTTGTGAGGGGGGCGGAGGTCCGCTACACAGCACACAGTGTCCGCGTAGCTCAGTAGGATAGAGCACAGGATTCCTGAATCAATTGGGCGCCACGGTGGGAAACTTCGTGGTGGATCTGCTCAAATTCGGGGAACGCTTGACCCGCTCGGGTCGTGCCGATCCCGAGCCAAGTCCGGGTCTTTGTCCGGAAAGGTGTAGAGACTGGTAGGGCAGCGCCTGTCGGCCATTGGGCCTATGGTGAAGGGACAGTCCAGACCACGAACGTGCAGCGGTGAGCGCACGGCGACGAAAGTCGAAGTGGTATGAATCCTGGGGCCGGGGGTTCGAATCCCTCCGCGGACACCAAATCTCTTGGAAATAGTTAAGTGAAGAGCGCGTCAAACACCACGTAAGGTGCGTTTGCCGGCCTTTCGAAGAAACGATCACGCCGCCGGATCATAAGGATTGGGGCAGCGTTTCTTTCCATGGTTCGGAAAGACGTGGAGCCCTGATAGCGCGTCCACAGGAGCGTGCCATCAGGGGGAAATCCGCAGATTACTGAGCGGCAGCCGGGGCGTTGGCCGGAAGTGTGGTCGGAGCCGTCGGCAGGGCCGGGGCCGTCACGCCGGTGCCTGCTGCCGGAGCAGCGACCGTCGGAGCGGAAATGGAGGGTGCGGTCACGGTCGGAGCCTTGACGGTTGGCATGGCCATGCCCGGCGCCATCGGCATAGCCGAAGCCGTGGGGGCCGTCGTCGCAGGAGCCTCAGCGCCGATGGCCGGAACCTTGTCCTGCTGCGCGGCCGAAAGGCTCTTCGCGTTCAGGTCGTCGGTCTTGCTGTCGGCCGTGTGCGTGGCATTGTCAGCTTTCGAAGAGGCATGGTGGTGACCATGGAGATGGTGGTGGGCCGTCGTCTCGGCATGAGCGGAGACGAGGAAGGCCGGTGCGCCGCCGAGCAGCGTGGCGCCGAGAAGAGCCTTGGAAACGAACGACCGCATGAATGGAATCCCTGCTGTGGTTGTCTGGCCCTGCATCGGGCCAAGATGATGAGGACAGGCCACACGGCTGTCCTTGCGGCGCTACCGTAACAGACGGAATCACGGCGGCATAGACCGCGCGGAAAATCTAATGGGGATAATGGGTTACTGACCCGTTACCCCAAAGACGAGTTCGAGGAAAAGCGAGAGCAGCGCGCCCACGCCAAAGCCAACCAGAGTGCCGTTGACGCGCACATATTGCAGGTCGCGTCCAACCCGCAGTTCCAGCTTTTCCGAAACGCTCACGGCGTCCCAGTTGCCAACGACGGACGCGATGAAATTGGAAAGATGTTCGCGCAGATAGGGCAGGGAGCGATGCACGCTCTTGCGGGCCGTCTCTTCGATACGTGCGCGCATGGTGGGATCGTCCTGCGCCTGTGCCGCCAAACGAAAGAGCGCCTCACGGATAAGGGTCGCGGACCATCCATCTTCGCGCTCAAGGTCAGTGCCGATCATGCGTTTTACACGTGCCCAGATGTCCGAGCCCCATGTCTGCATCGTCTCGTGCGAGAATACCGTCTTGAGCACCTGAGAGAGGTCATCGGCCCGTTTTGGGTCGTTCTCAAGCCGATCGATCTCGCTGTGGACCCATGCCGTGAATCCTTCCCGGATGGTGGAATCATCGGGATTGATGCGATCGAGCTCTTCGCTGGCGGCCACCAGCACCTTGCTGGCAATCGAGCCGCCGATGGCCCATCCAAGAAGGCGGCCTCCCTGTTCGCGCACTCGTTCCTCGATCATGGTGCGCAGGGCTGGTTCGCGCGCCTGTAGCCCAGACTTCAGTTGTTGCAGAAGAAAAGTCAGAACTTCCTGATGATGATTGCCGTCTACAAGCGCTCGCAGGCCGCGGGCGATGACCGGTGCGAGATTGCTTCCGCCCAGCAACAGGGGCAGCGTACGGTCCACGGCGGCGCTGGCACGTCCATCCTCCAGCCGTTCCAGTAACTGGGGCACCGCCCCGACTAGTCCGCTGGTCAGTGTCGCGGCTGTGGCCGGGTCTGAGAGCAGACGTCCCACGAAGCCGGGAAGGTCGATGCGGGCGAGAACCCGGTCCACTTCTTCTTCCGTGAACACTTGCGTCGTCACGAAACGCCCGAGGGCGCGTCCGAGTCGTTCTTTCTGGGCGGGAATGATGGCCGTGTGGGGAATGGGCAGTCCCATGGGGTGTCGGAAGAGGGCCGTGACGGCAAACCAGTCCGCCAGTCCCCCCACGACACCGGCCTTGGCACCGGCGCGCAGCGTGTCGAGCCACAGATTCTCGGAGACCCAGCCATAGAGTGGGGCGAGATAGCCCACTGCCGTCAGCCCTCCCATGAAGGCCAGAAGCCCGGTCGCGGCCCGTTTCTGGCGGGTGAGAGCGTGCCGGGCTTCGTCGTCGGTAAGAGGGCGTGTGTTCATCACGTGCTGGATAGCATCGACGTGAAGCCTTCCCAAACCTTACCGGACGTGATCGGATGAAAGTTACTTTTCCGTATCGTCTTTAATGGCGATATTCTTTCCCCGTTGCACGAGAAGGCCGGTCTGCATGGTTCAGCGTGACATTTCCTCCACCTCTGCGCGTGACGAAAATCTTTCGTCCGCCGCGCGCGCCGTGCTGGCGCTGGGCTGCCCGCAGGCGCAGCCGGGCGGAGATGTCGAAGAGATCAAACCGGCGGAAGTCAGCAGCAACGATGTACTGTCCATGTCATGGCAGGTCTCCGCCATGCTGGAAAAACAGACGCTCACGATAGCCGATCTGGCGGCCGTCACCCGCCGCCTGCGTGACGATGCCTTTTTGCGTCGGGCCACGCGGCTGCACCGTTATCCCGGCGGGACGAATGTGTCCGACACGGCAAGTCGTCTGGATGGATTGGTGCGTCTCGTCATCGAGAAAACGGCGGAAGCATCTGCGGGAAAGCCGGAAGCCGAAGCGCTGGCAGCCTTTCGGCAGCAGGTGGAGCGCATCCGTTTTGCCGCCGTGTTCACAGCTCACCCCACTTTTGCCCTCTCCAACGAGGTCTATGCGGCGCTCGCGGCGAGCGCTTCTGCGCCCGAGCCGCTGGAGGACGCGCCATATTTCGAAACGCATCGTCGCAACGGTCCGCCGACGTTGGAAGAGGAGTTCGGGCTGGCGTCCGCCGCCATTCTGCGGGGACGCGATGCGCTCGATCAACTGACCGAAAGCCTGCTGACACATGCACGGGAGAAGTGGCCGGAAGCATGGTCCACCCTTGTTCCGCGTCCTGTCGTGATGACCAGTTGGGTGGGCTACGACACGGATGGGCGCACCGATATTGGGTGGTGGGACACGCTGCGCCTGCGTCTGCGCATGAAGCTTTTTCAGATTCAACGACTTCGCGCTCAGGTCGCTGCCAGCGGAGTGGAGGCGGCAACTCTCCAGTCACGGCTGGTCCGTGCCTGCTACACGGTGGAAGCTCAGATCGCGGCATGTCCCAAGAGCGGCGATGAGGTCGAGACGGCGGAATTCGCCAAACTGCTGGTGGAGCATGCCAATGATGCCATTGCCGATCCGATGGTGCTGGCGGATGCGCTTCAGGACGCTATCGATACCGCCGAACCTCAGGCGGCGTTGGCTTTGGCCGTGGCCCGTGCCGGTTTCCTCGCGCATGGCATGTCCGCCTCACACAGCCATACGCGCCTGAACGCCACCCAGATCCATAATGTCATCCGTCAGCGTCTGCGCCTGACCGATGATCCGGCTGACCCCGCGCATCGCCGCGCTCTGCTGGCACGTATCAACGAAGCACTGGAAACAGTGCAGGCTGTGCCGGTGGATTTTGGCGCGCTGCTGGTCGAGCAGGCCTCGGCCGCGCGGCTGATGATGACCATCGCGCAGATCGTCAAGCACATCGATTCCGCAACACCCATCCGTTTCCTGATTGCGGAGACGGAAAGCGGTTACACGCTGCTGTCGGCGCTCTGGCTGGCCCGGCATTTCGGGATCGCGGAAAAGATCGAAATCTCGCCGCTGTTCGAGACGCGCGAGGCGTTGATGGGCGGCGCGCAGATCATTGAGGAAGCGCTCCGTTCCCCGCACTGGCGCGCCTATCTGCGCGCGACGGGACGGTTGAGTCTTCAGTTCGGTTATTCTGACTCGGGCCGGTATGTCGGACAGCTTGCGGCCACATATCTGATCGAGCGGCTACGGCTGAAAATCCTCGATCTTCTGCGTAAGTGGGATCTGGAGGACATCGAGGTCATCCTGTTCGATACGCACGGCGAGAGTGTCGGGCGCGGCGGTCATCCCTTCCGCCTGGCGGACCGTCTGGCCTATCTCTCGCCCGATCATGTGCGGGCGCGTTTTGCCGAACGCAATGTGAAATGGCGCGAGGAAAGCGCGTTTCAGGGCGGTGACGGCTATCTGCTGTTTGGTACGCCCGAACTGGCGACGGCCAGCGTGGTCACGATTGCTGAGCATGTGTTCGCGCCTCCCCAGCGGCAGGGAGACCCGGTCTATGACCAGCCGGATTTCTCGGCGGATTTCTTCTCCACCATTGCCGACGCCATGACGGAATTGGTGGCAGATCGTGGATATGCCGATGTGCTGGGTGCGTTCGGGCCATCGCTGATCGACAAGACGGGTTCGCGTCCGGCGGCGCGACAGAGCGAGGGGCGTGGTGTCACGCCGCGTATCACGCATCCGGGACAGCTTCGTGCCATTCCCAACAATGCCATTCTCCAGCAACTCGGCTGGCTGGCGAATACGGTGCAGGGATTGGGGTCGGCGGCGCGCCGTCATCCCGAAACCTTCGAGACTTTTCTGGGCGACAGTCCCCGTTTCCGTCGTGCTCTGGATTTCGCGGCGCATGCGCTGGCTCACTCGAACGATCAGGTGCTGCGCAGTGTCGTGTGGCTGCTCGATCCCGGTTACTGGCTGGACCGAGCGACGGTGGAAGCCAAAGCTTCCCAGCGTGAGCGCTATCTCTCGGTGATGCACGATCTGGAAAAGCTGGATTTCTGGGCCGACACGCAGTCCATGTTCCGCCGTATTCAGGCCGATCATCTGGCCTTGCGCGCGGCGTGGCCGGATGCCCCCACCATGGCCCAGCCCGAGAGATTGTTGCACGCCATTCGTATCGCGCTGATCGAGCGTATCTGGCTGCTGGCCACCCGTGTTCCGTTTTTCATGCCACGCGGCAACTTCACCCGCGAAGTGATGATGCAGCGTATTCTGTGTCTGGAAATCCCCTCGGTGCTGCGGGAACTCGACGCGGTCTTTCCGCTGGCAGGAAGCAAGCCGGATCTGGATTTTCATGAGCCCGCCGGGCCGCAGGCGGACAATTCCTACCGTCAGGAACATGAAGAGATTTTCCGCCCCATGCGGGAGATGTTCCAGATTATGCGTGAAATCAGCGTGGCCATCGTCCACGGGGTTGGCGCGTTCGGCTGACGCTGCACCACGGGAACGGGACGCCGCATGCGTCCCGCGCACGCCCCTCGCGCAGCTTTGAGCTTGACGCGGCGGGGTCACGGCCTCATCTGTGTTCTGAAACAGGACCTGTACGGTCCACAATAGGTCCGACGGACCGTCACACCGGATGGGAACCATGCTCAGGCTATCGAAACTGGCCGATTATGCCGTCCTCACCCTCGTGGAACTGGGGCGGCACGAAGATGTCGTGACGTCCTCAGCTATTGCGGCGGGGACAGGCGTGCCGGAACCGACCGTGGCGAAGGTGCTCAAGACACTTGCGGCCGATGGTCTGGTGGTGTCCCAGCGCGGCGCGCGTGGTGGTTACCGGCTGGCTATGCCGCAGCGAGATATTTCCATTGCGCGGGTGATTGCGGCTGTGGATGGGCCGATTGCCCTGACGGCTTGCGTCAATGGTGGGGCCGGTTGCGACAATGGAGCGGACTGCGCGCTTTATGGGAGCTGGGAAGTGGTCAATGAGGCCATCCGAGCGGCTCTTGCGGACATATCGATTGCTAGAATGGCGGAAATGAGCGCATCGGCACGACGGCCATGCGTGGGGTCGGCATTGCCGGACGAGACCGTCGTGCGAGAAAAGAAGACAGCGACCGAGACGGTCGGGGCGTTGGGAGGATGATGGGTCATGCCAGCCGTTACTGAAACCCGTGAGCAGGTCGAAAAGCTCGGCCAGTCCTCCTACAAGTGGGGCTTCGAGACCGACATCGAGATGGACTTCGCGCCGAAAGGTCTGAACGAAGACATCATCCGTCTGATCTCGACGCGCAAGGAAGAGCCCGAGTGGATGCTCGAATGGCGCCTTGAGGCCTATCGTTCCTGGCTGAAGATGAAGGAGCCGACCTGGGCGCACGTGTCCTATCCGCCCATCGACTATCAGGACGCGCATTATTACGCCGCGCCGAAGAAGAAGGCGGGACCGAAGTCTCTCGACGAGGTGGACCCGGAACTGCTGCGCACGTACGAGAAGCTTGGCATCCCCTTGCATGAGCAGGCGATGCTGGCCGGCGTGGAGGTTCCGGAAGGGGAGGAGGCCCGTCTCCCCGTTGCGGTCGATGCGGTGTTCGACAGTGTGTCCGTTGCCACGACTTTCCGTAAAACCCTCTCGGAAGCGGGTGTGATTTTCTGCCCGATCTCGGAAGCTATCCGCGATTATCCCGATCTCGTGCGCCAGTATCTCGGGAGCGTGGTACCGGTGGCGGACAATTTCTTTGCGGCGCTGAACTCGGCTGTCTTTACGGATGGATCGTTCGTGTTCGTGCCCAAGGGCGTGCGCTGCCCGATGGAACTGTCCACCTATTTCCGCATCAATGCCCGCAATACGGGCCAGTTCGAACGCACCCTGATCGTGGTGGAAGACGGTGCTTCCGTCTCCTACCTTGAGGGCTGCACCGCTCCGATGCGTGACGAGAACCAGCTTCATGCTGCCGTGGTTGAACTGGTGGCGATGGAAGACGCCAAGATCAAATACAGCACGGTTCAGAACTGGTATCCGGGCGATGAGAACGGGCGCGGTGGTATCTACAATTTCGTCACCAAGCGTGGCGCCTGTCGTGGGGCGCGCTCGCGCATTTCATGGACGCAGGTGGAAACCGGGTCGGCGGTGACGTGGAAGTATCCGTCCTGCATCCTGCAAGGTGAAGGTTCGGTGGGCGAGTTCTACTCGGTGGCTGTGACCAACAACCATCAGCAGGCCGATACCGGCACCAAGATGATCCATCTGGGACGCAACACGCGCTCCACGATCATTGCCAAGACCATCAGCGCCGGAAAATCCGACAGCACCTATCGCGGGCAAGTGAAGATCATGCCCAAGGCGTCGGGCGCGCGGAATTTCACGCAGTGCGACAGTCTGCTTATCGGCGATCAGTGCGGGGCGCACACGGTGCCCTACATTGAGAACCGCAACATGACGGCGCGTGTGGAACATGAAGCCACGACCTCGAAGATTTCCGAGGACCAGATGTTTTATTGCCGCCAGCGCGGGCTGTCCGAAGAGGATGCGGTGGGATTGATCGTCAATGGCTTCTGCAAGGATGTGCTGAAGGAACTGCCGATGGAATTCGCCGTGGAGGCGCAAAAGCTCCTCCAGATCAGTCTTGAAGGCAGTGTTGGCTGAGTGTGCGGTCAGGGAGTGAAAGACATGAGTGAATTACTGAAGATTTCCGGCCTGCACGCCAGCATCGAGACGGAGGGTGGCCCGAAGGAAATCCTGCGTGGTGTCGATCTGGTGATCCCGCCGGGTGAGGTTCATGCCATCATGGGGCCGAATGGCTGCGGCAAGTCCACGCTGTCCTATGTGCTGGCAGGACGTGAGGACTACGAGGTCACTGCTGGGGAAGCTCTCTTCAAAGGGCATGATCTTTTGGAGATGGAGCCGGAAGAACGGGCGGCGGCTGGCGTGTTTCTGGCTTTCCAGACACCGGTGGAACTTCCGGGTGTGAACAACGCGAATTTCCTGCGCACCGCTGTCAATGCCGTGCGCCGCGCGCGCGGTGAGGCGGAACTGGATGCAGTGGGCTTTCTCAAAGCTGTGCGTGCGGCCACGAAGAATCTCTCCATGTCGGACGATATGCTCAAGCGCAACGTCAATGTCGGATTCTCAGGTGGTGAGAAGAAGCGCAACGAGGTGCTTCAGATGACCATGCTCAAGCCAACACTCGCCATTCTGGATGAAACCGACAGCGGACTGGACGTGGACGCGCTGAGGATCGTGGCGGAAGGTGTGCAGAACCTGCGCTCCCCGGATTTCTCTGCGCTGGTGATTACGCATCATCAGAAGCTGCTGGATTATCTCGGTCCTGACCGCGTGCATGTCATGGCAAAGGGACGCATCATCCGCAGTGGTGGGCCGGAACTGGCAAAGCAGATCAATGAGGAAGGTTACACCGCTTTTCTCAAGGAGGCGGCATGAACGCCATTACACCGATCTCGCGGGGTCTTGCCCCGTTTGAAGGGCGTCTGACGGGCATTACGAATGATGTTCGTGCCGCCGCCGTGGGTGAACTGGAACGGCTGGGACTGCCCACGCAGAAGGTGGAAGCGTGGCACTACACCAATCTGCGCGCGCTCTCCGGGCATGCTTTTGCTGCACCGGGAACGGTGGATGAGGGAAAAGTTACTGCGGCACTTGCTGCGTTGTTTGGCGACACTGAAGCGCTGGCAAAATTGCCGCGGCTTGTGCTGGTGAACGGACGCCTTTCCGCAGTCCATTCCACAACGCAGCTTCCAGACGGTGTGTCCTGCACATCCTTTGCCACGACGCAGGATTTCGGAACGCAGTCCGCACCGGACCGCGAGGCGATGGTGGCGCTCAACACGGCTCTTGCGGAAGATGGTGTGTGTCTGTCCGTCGGCGCAGGCGTGAAGGCGGGCGCTCTTCTGCTGATTTCCGTGGCGGGCTCCGGCGACGAGGATACTTCGTTCCATCCCCGCCATGCTGTAGCACTTGGTGAAGGTGCTTCGTTGACGCTGATCGAATTGGCTGTGTCCGTGGAAAATGCTGGTCCGGCCATGTATTTTCACAACCCGGTTCTGAGCTGTGACGTGGCCGAAGATGCGCATCTGACGCACATGAAGGTGCAGGAAGAGGCGGAGAACGCCGTGCATCTGGCGACGGTTTACGCCGATGTCGAACCGCGCGGTTCATATGACAGTTTCACGCTGGGTCTTGGCGCGTTGCTGGCGCGGCACGAGGTTCACGCGGCTCTGCGGGGCAGCCACGCGAGTGTTCATGTGAATGGCGCGCAGATTCTGGGCGCGCGGCAGGTGGGAGATATCACCAGCGTTATTCTTCACGGTGCGCCGGACGGGGTCTCCCGTCAGACCGTGCGCAATGTGCTGACGGATCATGCGCGCGCCGTGTTTCAGGGCAAGGTGCTGGTCGAGCGCATTGCGCAGAAGACCGACGGGTATCAGATGAATCAGGCGCTTCTGCTTTCACCCAATGCCGAGATCGACGCCAAGCCAGAGCTGGAAATCTACGCGGACGACGTGAAGTGCAGTCACGGCGCGACGGTCGGTGCGCTGGATGAAGACCAGCTTTTCTATCTGCGCGCTCGCGGGATTCCTGACGATCAGGCGCGTCGTATGCTGGTCGAGGCGTTTCTCACGGAAACTGTGGAACTTGTGCAGGACGAGGCTGTGCGGACGTTCCTGATGCAGAGGGTGGAGCGGGCGCTGAAAGCGCGTGTCAGCGCTGGAGAAAAGGCAGCATGAACATGGCTCCTCACGACATACTGACCCACGCCGATCTGTCGTATCTGCGGACGCAGTTTCCGATCCTGTCTGAGAAAGTGCATGGCAAGCCGCTGGTGTTTCTCGACAGCGCGGCTTCGGCGCAGAAGCCGGATGTTGTGGTCGACGCCATGAGCACGATGATGCGTACGCAGTATGCGAACATTCATCGTGGTCTGCACTGGATGAGTGAGCGGGCGACCGAGGCGTATGAAGGCGCACGCACGCGAGTGGGGGAGTTTCTCGGTGCCTCTTCCCGCGACGAGATCGTGTTCACGCGCAACAGCACCGAGGCCATCAATTTGGTGGCGTATTCGTTTGGCTCTCTGCTGAAACCGGGGCAGGCGGTGTTGATCTCTGAGATGGAGCATCACGCCAATCTTGTGCCGTGGCAGATGCTGCGTGACCGGGTGGGTATCGAACTGCGTGTGGCTCCGATCACGGATGCGGGCGATCTGGATCTTGAAGCGTATGGTCGTCTGCTGTCGGACGGCAAAGTGGCGCTTGTGGCCATCACGCATATGTCCAACGTGCTGGGCACGGTGACGCCGGCGGAGCAGCTTGTCGCGATGGCGCATGACGCTGGCGCGAAAATCCTGCTCGATGGCAGTCAGGCGGTTGTTCATCGCAAGGTCAATGTTGCGGAACTCGGAGCGGATTTCTACACGTTTACGGGGCACAAACTCTACGGGCCCACGGGTATCGGGGTGTTGTGGGCGCGACGCGAACTGCTCGACGCCATGCCGCCGTTTCTCGGTGGAGGTGACATGATTTCGTCTGTCACGTTCGAAGCCTCCACGTGGGCGCCGGTTCCCGCAAAGTTCGAGGCGGGCACACCGGCCATCGTGGAAGCGGTGGGGTTGGGTACAGCCATCGACTGGGTGGAAGACATCGGGTTTGAGGCCATTGGCGCGCATGAAGCGGCGCTGACGGCGCACGCGCTGAAGGTCTTGCCGGACGTGCCCGGCCTGAACATTGTCGGATGTCCAAAGGAACGGGGCGGAGTGGTGTCGTTCACGATGGATGATGTGCATCCCCACGACATTGCGACGCTGCTTGACCGCAATGGCATTGCGGTTCGGGCAGGGCATCACTGTGCCGAGCCGCTGATGCGTCGGTTGGGGCTGACAGCCACGGCGCGCGCCAGTTTCGGCGTCTACACCACTCAGGCGGAGATCGATGTGCTGGCGCAGACGCTCACGCGTATCCGCTCGTTCTTCGTGTAAGGCGCTGCCATGCTGAATGTGGTGGATCTTTATGGTGAGCAGATCGTGCAGCGGGCACGGAAGCCTTTGTTCGCAGGCGTGACGGAAAACTCCACGGGAACGGCACAGGGGAGCAATCCGATGTGCGGGGACCGGGTGAAGCTCTCGCTCCGTGCGACCGATGCGGGCATTGCCGAAATCCGGCATCAGACACGCGGCTGCGCCATCTGTATGGCCTCGGCCGATCTGATGGCCCAGACCGTGGCCGGACAATCATCTGCGAAGGCTCTTGAACTGGCAGCAAGGTTTTCCAATATGCTGGAAGACGGCTCCACGGAAGAAGAGGCCCGTGAAAGTGCGGTTCTGCCGCCAGCTCTTGAGGTCTTTCTGCCACTGAAATCACACCGTTCCCGCGTGCGGTGTGCCACACTGCCCTGGACGGCGCTGGGGGAGGCGCTCACGCAATGACGGAATCCGATACCATTCACACTGAGGCGGCTACTTCGGCAGAAACTCAGACGACGTCTGAGCCTGTCGCAACGGGACCGGCGGATACGGCAACACCGAAGGTGGCGCACTGGACGCCCGAGGGAGAAGTAGCGCCTACAACCGACGTCCCGTCAGAGGATGCGGTGATCGAGGCGATCTCGACCGTGCATGATCCTGAAATTCCGGTGAACATTTACGAACTCGGCCTGATCTATGCGATCGAGTTGCACGACGATGGGCGGGTGAAAGTCGAAATGACGCTGACGGCTCCTAACTGTCCGAGCGCACAGGAGTTGCCCGCCGCAGTGAAAGACGCGGTCGAGAAGATCCCCGGTGTCACGTCTGCGGATGTCGATGTGGTGTGGGATCCACCGTGGGATATGTCCCGCATGAGCGATGAAGCCCGTCTTGCTCTGAACATGTTCTGATCTGGAAGGACGGACAATGACCACGCAGCCAATTACCGAACAGACCGCTCCGCGTCCCGTGCGTGAACTGCCGCCTGTCATGACACTTTCGGAGGCTGCAGCGTCCCGTCTGCGCACGCTTTATGCTGGCGCGAACGCGGGCCAGCTTCTGCGTATTTCCGTCTCGACCAAGGGGTGTTCCGGCCATGCCTACGATATGGCGTTCGTGCCTGAAGCGGGGGAAGCGGGCGATGAGCGTGTGACGGACAAGGGTGTTACCGTTCTGATCGACCGTAAGGCGATCCTCTTTCTGATCGGCTCTCAGATAGATTACCGTACAAGCGATCTGGAATCCGGCTTTGTGTTCGAGAACCCGAACGAGAAAGGTCGGTGCGGCTGTGGTCAGAGCTTTCACGTCTGAAAGATTAGCTGTCCAGCGCACGGCCGCGTTTCACGGCGTCTCGCCCGAAGCGGGAACGCAGCGTATCGATGGCTTTCTGCATCGCGACGCGATCGGCGGATCGTGAATCGGCAAGATCCTGCGGATCGGCGGCGTCCAGTGGCGCTACGCCGTTTGAGCCGATGCCGAGCAGGCGGAAAGCCTGTGTGCCGCTTTCGGAGCGCAGCATTTCGCGTCCGGCTTGAAACAATCGATCGGGCAACACCGTGGGCGAATGCAGCCGTGTCGCGCGGGTGCGTGTCTGAAAATCTCCTGTACGCAGCTTGAGCGAGACGCCGGTGGCCGAGACCTCCTTGCGGCGCAGGCGCATGGCCAACTGCTCGCACAGTTTCCACAGTTCGCGCTCCAGAATGACCGGATCGCGAATATCGCGCTCGAATGTGACTTCCGAACTGACGGATTTTACGGGGTGATGGGGCGTGACACGGTGTCGGTCTTCGCCGCGGGCGCGGGCGAGTAACTCGGGGCCACGCGGTCCAAGGCGGCGCACGGCCTCATCCAGTGTCAGGGCGGCAATCGCGCCCAGCCGCATCAGGCCGAGACGATGAAGGCTTTGTTCCTGTGCCTTGCCGATGCCGGGAAGAATGCGAACGGGCTTGTCGGCCAGCCATTCCCGCGCTTCCCGTCCGATGACGCCGAACCCGCGCGGCTTATCCAGCCCGGCCGCCAGCTTGGCCATAAGAGGATTGGCCGCTAGCCCGATGGAAATGGTCACGCCCAGTTCCCGTTCAACTTTGAGCGCGAGTCGCGCGAGTACGACGCAGGCGGGTGCGCCATGAAGCTGGCGTGTGCCTGAGAGATCGAGCAGTGCCTCGTCGATCGAGCGGATTTCAACCAGTGGAGTGAGATCGCGCATCAAGGTGCGGATGCGCTCCGCCACCCTGCGGTAGGCCGCCATATCTGGGGGAAGGATGATGGCGTCGGGACACAGGGCTCGGGCCTGTCGCATGGGCATGGCCGAACGCGCTCCGCTCAGACGCGCGATGTAACAGGCTGTACTGACGACGCCCCGGTCCCCGATACCGCCCACGAGAAGCGGTTTTCCCGTCAGTTCGGGACGGCGTTGCTTCTCCACGCTGGCGAAGAAAGCGTCGCAGTCCATGTGAGCGATGGTCAACTGCGTGAGGTCAGGGTGGAAAACAAGCCGCCGGGAGCCGCAGACAGGACAGCGGCTGGGTGGAACTGGGGAAGCCGACCAGAACAGGTCCGGGCAGTCCCGGCACAGAATAGGGTGGGTGGCTTCGGTCAGCCGCGAATCTCCTCGGCAGTGTTCCAGAGCCATGCGGCTCCCCTGACTCCTGAACTGTCCCCGTGCTTGTGCACAAGAAGTTCCGTACGGCATTCCGGCGTGATGATGTGCTGTGAGAGCAGAGGCGGTACCCGAGCGAGCGTTTTCTTGAGGTTGGAAACACCGCCACCGAACACGATGGCGTCCGGGTCGAGGAAGTTGATGAACAGGGCGCAGGCGCGGGCAAGGTGATCGACATAGCGGTCGAGCGCCTTTTGTGCCCGCACGTCACCATTATCGGCAGCGTCCTCTATGCCATGAGCATTGCGCTCACCTTCGCCTTTCCATGATGCGGCCAGCGCTGGACCGCAGAGGAACCGCTCAAGGCAGCCTTCATTACCGCAGAAACAGCGCGGCAGTGGGAATTCGTCGGCACGGACCCACGGCAGAGGAATATGCCCACATTCACCGGCAAGATGGTTAGGGCCGGGGACGAGGCGGCCATCGACCACGATCCCGCCGCCCATGCCGGACCCGATGATGATGCCCAGCACGACCGGACGTCCGGCTGCGGCTCCATCGGTGGCTTCCGACAACGCGAAGCAGTTGGCGTCGTTTTCGATGCGGATGAGCCGCTTGGTCACTTCGGGAAGGTCACGGGCGAAGGGCTTGCCGTTCAGCCATGTGGCATTGGCATTCTTCACCAGTCCATCGCTGGCATTGATTGAACCGGGAATACCCACTCCGAGCGGAAGGCGGGGACCTGTCGAATCCAGCCCGAGTTCCACTGTGGCCGAATCAGCCAGATCACGGATGGCGGCCATCATGGGCTCGTAGGCGCCGGGGTTGGGTGTGCGGCGGCGGAGGATGATATTGCCCGCGTGATCCAGCGCGGCGATCTCGATCTTTGTGGCGCCGAGGTCAATTCCAAGACGGATGATATTCATGTTAGCGGTGCATCCCCTGTCGTCACGCAGGGACACCTCAACCTCATCTGGACGAAACGCTCAAGATGTTAACGAATTTTCCGTTGCATGAGAGGGTGTCGTGGAAAGCAGGTAAACACGGGAAGGAAAGAGCGACGTGAGCGAGACAGTGCTTGATGTACGGGGGTTCAACTGCCCTCTTCCGGTGCTCAAGGCCAACCGTGCGTTGCGTGGGCTTGGGGCCGGAGACAGCCTGCGGGTGCTCGCGACGGATCGTGCGTCGGTTTCTGATTTTCGCTCGTTCTGCAAGGAGACCGGTCATGCTCTTGTCGCATTCGGGGAAGAAGGTGACGTTCTGTCTTTCGTGATCCGCAAGAAGGCGGACCCTGTGGAGAGCTGATGCCGCCGTGCCACGGCACGGCGGAAAACTGGCGGTTTTCCTAATTCCGGAGCGTGTTCGCGCGTCTTGCGGACTTGGCAGGATGGGACACGCGGGGTAAGGGCAGCGGCTTGATGAGCGATGAGGAGGCCATTCTGACATGACAGGCGATATTGCTTCGCTGTCCTTTGAGGACGCCCTCACCGAACTCGAGCGGATCGTTCGCGGTCTTGAAGGTGGCCAGCTCAAGCTCGAAGAGGCCATCGCATCGTATGAACGTGGTGCCGCCCTGCGCGCGCATTGCGAAAACAAGCTGCGCGAAGCGGAAGAGCGCGTGCAGGCCATTGTCCGGCGGGCTGACGGCACGCTGGAGACCAGGAACGTGGATTGAAGTTCGTCATGACCAACGTCGGCGCAAGCCAAAGCCCCGCCTCGTCCGAAAGCGTCTCCGACGCGCTGCGTGCTTCTCTTAAAACGCGGGCAGCCGCGGTGGAGAGTATGCTTGAGCGGCTGATTCCGCGTGTGGACGGACCTGAGGCACGCTTGATCGACGCCATGCGTTACGCGACACTTGGCGGTGGCAAACGTCTGCGTGGGTATCTCGTCGCGGAAGTGGCAAACCTGTTTGGTGGCGACGATACGCAGGCTGCAGAGCGCGCTTATCGTGCTGCGGCTTCTGTCGAGATGCTGCATGCCTATTCGCTTGTGCATGATGATCTTCCTGCCATGGACGATGACGATCTGCGCCGTGGCCAGCCTTCCACGCATCGCAAGTTCGATGAGGCGACGGCCATTCTGGCGGGCGACGCTCTCCAGACCCGCGCCTTTGAAGTGCTGGCGGAGACCGCAACCCATCCTGACGCCGCCGTGCGTGTGGAACTTGTGCTGGAATTGGCGCGCGCTTCCGGTGCGGCTGGCATGGTCGGTGGACAGATGATCGACATGGAAGGCGAGGGACGGTCGCTTTCCCTTGAGGAAGTGAGTCATCTGCACGCGCTCAAGACGGGTTGCCTGATCCGCTATTCCGCTGAAGCGGGAGCGATTCTGGGTAAGGCGAGCGCGGATGAACGCCGTCGGATCGTGGAATATGGCCGCGATATTGGCGCGGCGTTCCAGATTGCCGATGACGTCCTGGATGCAACGGCCAGTGAAGAAGAGTTGGGCAAGACGGCCGGCAAAGATCTGGCGGCCGAGAAGTCGACCTTTGTGGCGCTCCTTGGCATTGACGGCGCCCGGGATGCGGCGAACCAGCTGGCGCAACGCGCCTGCGATGTTCTGGACGTCTTTGGAAACAGGGCTGACCGGCTGCGCGATCTGGCGCGTTACGTTGTCGAGCGCAGGAGCTGAGAGAAATGAGCGAGTCGTCAGCGACGTGCCCCACGCGCGGCCGTTTTCCTGAGCTTGACCGGGTTGGCCTTCCTGTTGATCTGAGGAACCTGTCGATTGACCAGCTCAGGCAGGTGGCGGACGAGCTGCGGTCGGAGACGGTGGACACGGTCTCGACGACGGGCGGTCATCTGGGTGCCTCGCTGGGCGTGGTGGAACTGACGGTCGCCATCCACGCGGTGTTCGACACCCCTGACGACAAGCTGATCTGGGACGTGGGCCATCAGGCCTACCCGCACAAGATTCTCACCGGTCGCCGCGACC
>NZ_JAHRDV010000039.1 GCF_019083805.1 Acetobacter estunensis | reverse complement strand
GGACAAGGATTACAGAAGAAAGCTACCCCAATCCGGGAAGGGGTAATAGTAATCAGCGAGGAAACCACAATCCAGCAGCTTCAAGACTTGGCCGAAAAACTGGAAGAACGCTTTGGAGTGCACGCCTTCCAAATCTACACCCATAAGGATGAAGGCGCAAACGTATGGGACGGAAAGGAAGAAGCATGGAAACCGAACTATCATGCGCACATGATCTTTGACTGGACGGACGGCCATACAGGAAAAACTGTAAAGCTGAACAGACACGACATGGCGGAGATGCAGACTATAACAGCAGAGTGTCTCAACATGGAACGTGGAGTTTCTTCAGACAAGAAACACTTGTCGGCCATGCAATACAAAAACAAAATGGAAACAGAGAAAGCTGAACAACTTCAAAAAGACATCGAGCAACTAAACAGGGCATACACTGCCGGAACCGAGAAAATCACCACAGTCCAAAAGGAACTTAGTACGGCACAAAAAGAGCTAAACAGCATGAAAACCGACATACACATCAACGAAGCCAAAGAAGCTGCCGCAAAAGCCGGAAAAACCGTATTTAATACCGTTACAAGCGTCTTTAATGTAGGGGAAGTAAAACGACAAGCCAAAGAAATTGAAACCCTCAAAAAAGAAAATTATAACCTCTCATTCAAGAATCAAAATTTAGAAGGACAATTAAGAACCAACAACATCGAGATGCGAAGGGTACAGGAAACAACCGACAGACAGATAAAGGCAGAAGCATCCAAACTAAAACCCATAACCAACCTTTTTCCGGAAATGGAAAATGCACAGGAAAATATAGAGG
>NZ_JAHRDV010000038.1 GCF_019083805.1 Acetobacter estunensis | reverse complement strand
CCCTAAAGTACATGCGCCTTTCATTCACATACATACGCCTCCAATCGGTCGGTACAAGCATATTCAAATATGCCTCGACTGATGCGGTACGTGGGTCTGCCTCGAAATGCTCTTCCCGCCCTTTTTCGGCGATTTCCTCGGCTTCACGAGATAGCAATGTACTTACTTTGCGGAAATACATCTGCACGGCTTCAGCCCATAGCTGGTCTACATATTCGTCGAATCCCTTCTCAAAGATTAGGTGCGTATTGGCGTTCGCCTTAACCTTAACTGGCAAAAACCGTCTGCCGCCCGTGTCGTCTTTTAAAAATTCGTCCCGGTTCGTCGTACCTATAAAGATACACTGCCGTGGAAAGTTCTTCGTAACACGTCCGTATGCCGGTCTGTAGCTGTCCTCTGTTTTGGAAATGAAGTTTTTCACGCCCCCAACCTCTGAACGTCTCATTGCTGACAACTCCGCAACCTCCAATATCCAGTTACCCTGCAACTGTTCAAACGCGCCCTTACCGTCCATACTTGAAAGGCTATCAGAGAACCATTGCTTACCCAGCTTTCGGATAAATGTACTCTTTCCTGCTCCCTGCTCGGACTGGAGCACCAACATGCTATCAAACTTGCAGCCCTTTTGAAATATACGCTTAACCGCGCCTACCATCATAATTCGGAATGCTTCTCGGGTGTATATGTTATCCTCGGCACCCATGATGTGAATTAAAGCCTTATCAACTCTTTCGATACCATCCCATTTCAATTTAGTTAAATACTTCTGCACTGGGTGAAATGAGTTCATTTCCGCGGATAGTGCTATGGCATCGTCAATCTTTGCGCTATTCGATATGCCGTAAACGTCCTCGATGTGTTTACGTACGC
>NZ_JAHRDV010000037.1 GCF_019083805.1 Acetobacter estunensis | reverse complement strand
CGCGCGGTGGCGGCGGGGCTGCCCAGACGGATGCCCGAGGTGATGGCGGGTTTTTCGGGATCGAACGGCACGGCGTTCTTGTTGGCCGTGATGCCCGCACGCTCGAGCGCCTTTTCGGCGGCCTTGCCGGTCACCTTCTTGGGACGCAGATCGACCAGCAGCAGATGGCTGTCGGTGCCGCCCGTGACCAGATCGAAGCCGCGCGCGAGCAGTGTCTCGCCCAGCGCCTTCGCGTTGGCGGCCATGGCCTGCTGATACTGCTTGAACTCGGGCTTCAGTGCCTCGCCGAAGGCCACGGCCTTGGCGGCGATGACATGCATCAGAGGACCGCCCTGCAGGCCGGGGAAGACGGCGGAGTTGATCTTCTTGGCCAGCGCCTCGTCGTTGGTGAGGATCACGCCACCGCGGGGACCGCGCAGGGTCTTGTGCGTGGTGCTGGTGACGATGTCGGCGTGCGGCAGCGGGTTGGGGTAGAGACCGGTGGCCACGAGTCCGGCGAAATGCGCCATATCGACCATCAGCAGCGCGCCGACTTCATCGGCGATCTTGCGGAAGCGGGCGAAGTCGATGATGCGCGGATAGGCAGAGCTTCCGGCGACGATCAGCTTGGGCTTGTGCTCGCGGGCGAGGGCTTCCATCTGGTCGTAGTCGAGCAGGCCGTCCTGCTCACGCACGCCATACTGCACGGCGTTGAACCACTTGCCGGAGTAGTTGGGTGCGGCGCCATGGGTGAGGTGCCCACCGGCGGCCAGCGACATGCCCAGCACGGTGTCGCCAGGTGTGACGACGGCCATGAAGGCGGCCTGATTGGCATTGGCGCCCGAGTGCGGCTGGACGTTGGCGAAGCCTGCGCCGAAAATCTGCTTGACGCGGTCGATGGCGAGGATTTCGACCTTATCGACCTCTGCGCAGCCGCCGTAGTAGCGGCGTCCGGGGTAGCCTTCGGCGTATTTGTTGGTCAGCACGCTGCCCTGGGCCTGAAGCACGGCTTCGGAGACCATGTTCTCGGAGGCGATCAGTTCGATCCCGTC
>NZ_JAHRDV010000036.1 GCF_019083805.1 Acetobacter estunensis | reverse complement strand
CTGCATCGTGTTCTGCTGGCTTCTACTGCTGAGAATGACGTGGTGCTCGACCCGTTCAGCGGCACCGGCACCACGGCTGCCATGGCCAAGCGCCTGCGTCGTCATTTCGTCGGTATCGAACGTCATCCGGACTACGCCGAAGCGGCGATCGCCCGCGTCAACGCGGAAACGCCCATCGCAGCGGATGCGGTCGCCACCACCCCGATGAAGCGTGAAGCGCCGCGCGTGCCCTTCGGCAGTCTGGTGGAGCGAAACTTCATCACGCCCGGCACGATTCTGTGCGACAAAAGCAAGCGCGTGTTTGCCACCGTCTCGCCGGACGGAACGCTGATCAGCGGCGCAAAGCGGGGCTCGATCCACAAGCTTGGCGCGCTGCTCACCAATGCGCCGTCGTGCAATGGCTGGACCTTCTGGCATTTCGAGCGCGATGGAAACTGGCTGCCTCTGGACACTCTGCGTGGCGAAAGTCTGGCTGTCGAAGCCAACGCTCCCACCACCGCAGATCAGATCGCCGCGCAGTAATTCAGTATCTCGAGAAGAACGGCGCCGCCTCTCTTCTCACCTATACCGCCTAGTACTGCCTAGCTTCCACCAAATCCGAGAAAGCCAGCGGTGGGCTGCGGTGTTCCGCCACTGGAATCGTAACGCTGGCTCAGGCTCGCCGCAGTGTTGCGCCCGGCCGAACCGCCTACATCCATGCGTCCCGAGCCGTTCTCGACCCGCACGCCGGAACTGGCCACCGAGGTTACGACATCGCTCGGAGACCCTTCGAGGTTACGCATGGCGAGAAGGTAGAAAATGATGTTGTTGCGGTTCAGGTCGATCGCCAGATCGAGCGGCGTCTGACCGAGCGCGTTATGACCGCCCATATCCGCTCCACGATTCACGGCTTCCTTCGCAGCCCCCAGACTGCCGCGATTGACGGCATCGAACAGAGCTGCCGTCGGCTCCATGTCCCCACTGGCATGACTGTTGTCTTCACCGTTTGACTGAGCGCCGGGAAGAGCGGCGGGAGGGGCGCTCCGTTTGGCCTCACGACGCGCTTCGGCCTCTTTCGCCGCGTCAGCCGCCTCGGATTCCGCCTGATCGGCATCCTGTGCATAAGCGGGTTTCGTCGGTAGTACAGACACGCCCACCGCTCCCATGAGCAGGGCGAGACCGAAAGTCTGCGCATGATAGCGCCGGGAAAGAAAGGCAAGACGGGACATGGATGCGATGATTCTCCCTATCCGTTTACTTTAATAAAGAAACACGCCCTTCGCCAGACGCCACCCGAAGGAAGTTTTGTGGCGCAAGCGCCTCATGCGCCACGTAATCACCATGAAGGTGAAACAAACCGGTCACAAAAGTTCATTATAGCGTTGCATTCGCGTGCAATTTTCCCGCACCCGCGAAAATCAGGGCATAGACATTATCCCGTCACAGAAGAGGGCTATATGAAGACGTTTTCTTGCTGCTAGGACTGTGACATCAACGTCTTTCCGAGAAGACGCAC
>NZ_JAHRDV010000035.1 GCF_019083805.1 Acetobacter estunensis | reverse complement strand
GCCTCGCTGGGCGTGGTGGAACTGACGGTCGCCATCCACGCGGTGTTCGACACCCCTGACGACAAGCTGATCTGGGACGTGGGCCATCAGGCCTACCCGCACAAGATTCTCACCGGTCGCCGCGACCGCATCCGCACGCTGCGCCAGCCCGGTGGCCTCTCAGGCTTCACCCGCCGCTCGGAGAGCGCCTACGACCCGTTCGGCGCGGCGCACTCTTCCACTTCCATCTCCGCCGGTCTCGGCATGGCGGTGGCGCACCATCTGCGCGCCGAGGAGGATCCGTCCTACCGCGAGCGCAATGTGATCGCAGTCATCGGTGACGGCTCCATCTCCGCCGGCATGGCCTATGAGGCGATGAACAACGCCGCCGTGGCCGGGCCGGGCGCAGAGCGGCTGATCGTCATCCTCAACGACAACGAGATGTCGATCGCGCCGCCCGTCGGCTCGATGTCGAACTATCTCTCGCGTCTGATGTCCTCGCGCCAGTTCATGGGACTGCGCGATCTGGCGGGCAAGGTCGTCAAGAAACTGCCCGACCGTCTGGAGCGCACCGCCAAGCGCGCCGAGGAATACGCCCGCGGCATGATCACCGGCGGCACGCTGTTTGAGGAACTCGGCTTTTATTATGTCGGCCCGGTCAACGGGCACGACATGAGCCAGTTGGTGCCGATCCTGCGCAATCTGCGCGATACGGACCAGGGGCCGATCCTGCTGCACGTCATCACCGAGAAAGGCCATGGCTACAAGCCGGCCGAGAAGGCGGGCGACAAGTATCACGCGGTGGCCAAGTTCAACGTCGTCACCGGCGAGCAGAAGAAAGCCCCTCCTGGTCCGCCGTCATGGACCAATGTGTTCGCCCGCGAGCTAATCGATCGCGCCTCCACCGATGACCGCATCACGGCCATTACCGCCGCAATGCCCTCGGGCACGGGGCTGGACAAGTTCGCCAAACAGTTCCCCGAGCGCTTCTTCGATGTCGGCATCGCCGAGCAGCACGCCGTCACCTTCGCCGCCGGCATGGCGACGGAAGGGCTGCGGCCGTTCTGCGCGATCTACTCCACCTTCCTGCAGCGCGCCTACGATCAGGTGATGCACGACGTGGTGCTGCAGAACCTGCCCGTGCGCTTTGCCATCGACCGTGCTGGTCTGGTGGGGGCGGACGGTGCGACGCATGCCGGATCGTTCGACATCGCCTATCTCGGCTGTCTGCCGGGCATGACCATCATGGCGCCCAGCGATGAGGTCGAGCTTCTCAACATGACGGCCACGGCCTGTGAGTTCGATGAAGGCCCGATCGCGCTGCGCTACCCGCGCGGTAACACTTACGGTCTGGAACTGCCTGCGAAGGGTGAGATCATCCAGATCGGCAAAGGGCGCATCGTGCGCGAGATGGGCCAGCAGTCGGGCCGCGAGAAAGGCGGCATCGCCATCCTCTCGCTCGGTCCGCGCCTGCATGAAGTGCTCAAGGCTGCCGATCAACTGGCCGCGCACGGCCTGCCGCCCACGGTGGCGGACGCGCGCTTCGCCAAGCCGCTGGACACGGAACTGCTCGAGCAGCTTGCGCGCAACCACGCGGTGCTGATCACTATCGAGGAAGGCTCGATGGGCGGATTCGGCTCCATGGTGGCGCAGCATCTCTCGCGCACGGGTCTGCTCGACAATGTCCGGCTGCGCACCATGACGCTGCCCGACCGCTTCATCGATCACAACACACAGACCGCCCAATACGACGAGGCCGGGCTCAACGCGCCCAGCATCATAAACACCGCTCTCAACGCTATCGGTATG
>NZ_JAHRDV010000034.1 GCF_019083805.1 Acetobacter estunensis | reverse complement strand
CTCGCGAGCGCCCTCACCATTTGATCCGCATGCCAGCCAGCAAATCCCCAGTATTGGTGCATCGGGCTACCGTTGCGGCCGTCACTCCAGAAAATGCCGGCCTCCCTCACTTCACCAGCTTCGCCAACCCTCCCACAACCTTGCGCGCCAGTTTGATTCGCTGCGCGTTCGTCAATTCTCGCACAACAGCCAGTTTGTGATCGGGACGGAGACGGGCCGTACCGTCCTTCCAGTTCGTGATCCAGCGGATAAGGCCCTCCGGATTGGCGAAGCTGTTTCCGCGGAACTGAAGCACCATACCCTTCGGCCCGGCTTCCAATCGCTCAATCCCAGCCTCACGACAGAAACGCTTGAGCGCCACAACATCGAGCAGGTTCTTGAGTTCTGGTGGCACCTCACCAAAGCGATCCACCAGTTCGGCTTCCATCGCCTCATCTTCCGCCTCGGACGCAAGCGCACTGATGCGACGATACAGGCCCAGCCGCACCGGAAGATCCGTGACATACGTGTCAGGAATAAGCACCGGCAGGCCAAGCACGATGGTGGGTGTCCAGTCGCGATCTTGCGACTTCGCGCGGCCTTTCTCGGCGCGCAGATCAGCCACGGCATCCTGCAACATCTGCTGATACAGTTCGATGCCAACCTCGCGGATATGGCCCGACTGCTCCTCACCCAACAGATTACCCGCGCCACGCAGATCCAGATCGTGAGACGCCAGCGTGAAACCCGCGCCCAATGTGTCGAGCGTCTGGCCGATATCGTGCCGGATGCGAAAGTGGTGAAAGCGCACGGGCAATTGTCCGCGACCGAGCTTGAGCGTGTGATGACGGAGTTCGCGGACGGGAAATACGATATCCTGCTTTCCACCAATATTGTAGAGAGCGGGCTGGATATGCCCACCGTCAATACGCTCATCATTCATCGCGCCGACATGTTCGGGCTGGGACAACTCTATCAGCTTCGTGGGCGTGTAGGACGTGGCAAGCAGCGTGGCTACGCTTATCTCACGTGGCCGCAGACGCATGTGCTGTCGGCTTCGGCCCAGAAGCGGCTGGAGATCATGCAGACGCTCGACACATTGGGCGCGGGTTTCACGCTGGCGTCTCACGATCTGGATCTGCGTGGCGCGGGTAATCTGTTGGGTGAGGAGCAGTCGGGCCATATCCGCGAGGTTGGCATCGAACTGTATCAGCAGATGTTGCAGGATGCCGTGGCTGATCTGCGCGCCGAGAAAGGCCGCGCGAAGTCGCAAGATCGCGACTGGACACCCACCATCGTGCTTGGCCTGCCGGTGCTTATTCCTGACACGTATGTCACGGATCTTCCGGTGCGGCTGGGCCTGTATCGTCGCATCAGTGCGCTTGCGTCCGAGGCGGAAGATGAGGCGATGGAAGCCGAACTGGTGGATCGCTTTGGTGAGGTGCCACCAGAACTCAAGAACCTGCTCGATGTTGTGGCGCTCAAGCGTTTCTGTCGTGAGGCTGGGATTGAGCGATTGGAAGCCGGGCCGAAGGGTATGGTGCTTCAGTTCCGCGGAAACAGCTTCGCCAATCCGGAGGGCCTTATCCGCTGGATCACGAACTGGAAGGACGGTACGGCCCGTCTCCGTCCCGATCACAAACTGGCTGTTGTGCGAGAATTGACGAACGCGCAGCGAATCAAACTGGCGCGCAAGGTTGTGGGAGGGTTGGCGAAGCTGGTGAAGTGAGGGAGGCCGGCATTTTCTGGAGTGACGGCCGCAACGGTAGCCCGATGCACCAATACTGGGGATTTGCTGGCTGGCATGCGGATCAAATGGTGAGGGCGCTCGCGAG
>NZ_JAHRDV010000033.1 GCF_019083805.1 Acetobacter estunensis | reverse complement strand
CTGCGCAGCCGCCGTAGTAGCGGCGTCCGGGGTAGCCTTCGGCGTATTTGTTGGTCAGCACGCTGCCCTGGGCCTGAAGCACGGCTTCGGAGACCATGTTCTCGGAGGCGATCAGTTCGATCCCGTCGCGCTGGCGCTCAAGTTCGGCGCCAATCGCCGACGCAACAGCAGGATCGCGTTCCGCCAAAGACTGTTGGAAGTAGTTCTTCAAGGTTTCTGTGGTCATGGTCAGGTTTTCTTTTCCGGAGAAGGGTATTCGATACGATAGATGACGCGAAAATGAGGAACTTTCATATTTGCGACGGGTCGTTGTTCGAAAGCGCGTGATGGGCGCGGATATCAGGAAAGTTCGACAGGATTGATTTGGGACGGTGGGATGGATTTTGGCCAGTCACGGTAGTTGCGAACTGCGCCATTTTCCCGCACCTCGCTCAGGCTGTTCGGTGAGAGTGTGGCGAACACCCATCCACCCGTGTCCGGAGTGCCTTCAACAATCACGCCATCATCGGGAAATCCACGATCCACGGGGCCGTACACACCCGCGCAGCCACGGTTTTCATCCAATGTTGCAAGCCATGGAGCATCACCAACCGTGGGAGAGACTGCCACGAAGCACTGGTTTTCCAGCGCGCGGGCCTGAGCCGAAATCTTTACGCGGTTGAAACCGTGCGGTGAGTCCGTGCAGGTCGGCACAAGGATCAGCCATGCTCCGGCTTCGACCTGTGCCCTTACCAACATAGGAAATTCCGAATCGTAGCAAACGGATGTTCCGATCAGTCCCCATGGTGTCTCGAACACGCCGGGCGGATTGCCTGCGCGTACGCCCCATGATTCCGTCTCGAACCGGGTCATGACACGCTTGTCCTGAAAAGCGACCGTGCCATTGGGGGAAATCAGGGGCGCACGGTTGCGGATGCCTTCCGTTTCGGGACGAGGAAGTGTGCCGGGCATGAGCCACACCGCATATTTTTTTGCTGCCTCCCGCATGATATCGAGAATGGTATCGCTGTGTGTGCAGATGGCGTGCAGTTCCGCAGCCGGATCGGGCTGTTGGATTATGGCATGTGCGGCTTCCATGCACGCATATTCCGGCATCAGCAGTAGATCGGCCTCTCGCGCCCCTTCAGCGACGAGCCGATCAAGATGTTGTGCGTAGTCGTCGAGAGACGCGATGTTTTCAACTTTCCATGCCAGCACACCAAGGCGGAGAGAAGGAGGCATCAGGAGGGTTCCTTGTGGAGCAGGGCATCGGGGATCGCATCCCCATGCAGCGACTTGATGTAAAAATCGAGCTGATGGTCACGCTGCCCCTCAAGGCCCGGTTCCTTCCAGTCGAGATGACACGAGACATATGGTAAGGGAGCGAACCCGCGATGCTTCCAAAACTCCGCGAGGTTCTGGGCATTTGCTGGGCGGCGCGGATCTGTCTTCCAGCGATGCACGGCACAGAAAACCGCGAAACGGGCGTTGCCTGTTATATGCGTGTGTTTTTCACGTTCCTCGAAAAACCGCACGCCGATCCCTTGACCTCGCCATGGTGGTAGAAGCACGGATTCCCCGAAATAGAAGAAATCTGACGTATCCAGCCTGCGCGCCTCGAAAGGTGCGCGGATACAGGTCATCTCGTCTTTCAGTGGCAGGCAGGTGGATGCGCCCACGACCTCATGCCCGTCACGTGCGACAACCACCGCAGTCCCGGGGCTTTGCATGTAGGCATGAAGATATTTTTCTTCGTAGGCGATATTGCCGTCGTAGAGATAGGGCCATTCTCGAAAGACCGTGATCCTCAATCGTGCAAGATCCGGCACGATCGAAAGGAGGTGTTCTCCTGTCAGAGTTTCCAGTGTCACGCTCATCGTTGCCGGGTCTCCCATTGCGGTGCGACATAATAAGGAGCGGAGGAAGGAGGGAGTAGGGGGCGGTTGCGGATATGATCGGCTGCCTTTTCCGCGATCATTGTTGTGGGAGCATTGAGATTTCCGTTGGTTACGCGCGGCATGATGGACGAATCCACCACACGAAGACCTTCGACACCGATCACGCGGGTCTCGGGATCCACGACGGCCATGGGATCGTCGGCAGCTCCCATCTTGCAGGTACAGGAGGGATGCAGGGCGCTTTCCACTTTCTGACGTACAAATTCATCAATCTGTTCGTCTGTCACGCAGTCTTCACCCGGTTGTAACTCGTGCCCGTGGAACGGCTTGAACGCCTCCTGATTGAACAGTTCGCGTGTGAGACGTACGCAGGCACGCATTTCTTCCATGTCGTCGGGATGACTGAGATAATTGAACAGGATACTGGGTTTGTCGGTAGGATCTGCCGATTTGAGCCGCACATGGCCTCGGCTTTTCGAACGCATCGGGCCGACATGGGCCTGATAGCCGTGGCCGGATGCCAGACCTTTGCCGTCATAGGTCACGGCAAGGGGAAGAAAGTGGAACTGGATGTCGGGGTAGGGGATTCCGGCCTTACTGCGGATAAAGCCACAGCTTTCGAAATGATTAGTGGCTCCGAGGCCATCTTTGCGCAGTAACCAGCGTAGGCCGATTTTGAATTTGGCCAGAGGATTCATTGCGGAATAGAGCGTAATCGGTTTCTTGCAGGCGATCTGAAAATAGAATTCCAGATGGTCCTGAAGGTTTTCTCCCACACCGGGTCGATCTGCGATCACGGGGATGCCGAGAGCCTTGAGCTGTGCAGCGGGCCCGATTCCAGAGAGTAGCAGAAGCTGCGGAGAGTTGATGGATCCACCAGAGAGAATGACTTCTTTGCGTGCGTAGGCGATACATTCCTTGTTGCCGCGCATATAGGCGATGCCAACCGCGCGCCTGCCTTCGAAGAGAATTTTCGTCGCGCGCGCCTGTTGATGCACTTCGAGATTTTTCCGATGCATGACCGGACGCAGATAAGCATTGGCCGTGTTCCAGCGCCGACCGTTCTTGACGGTCATGCTCATCTTGTCAAAGCCTTCCTGCTGATAGCCATTGTAGTCGTGGGTGACGGGATAACCTGCCTGATATCCAGCCAGAAGCCATGCCGCATGCAGCGGATTGTCCACCGTGCCGTATTGCGTGTGAAGTGGGCCTGTGCGTCCGCGGTAGAGATCGTCGCCTTCTGTACAGGACTCCGCCTTTTTGAAATAGGGCAGGACGTCGGCATAGGACCAGCCGGTAGCTCCTTCCTTCACCCAGTCTTCGAAATCCAGCGCGTTGCCTCGGACGTAGACCATGCCGTTAATGGACGATGAGCCGCCAAGACCCTTGCCGCGTGGAGTAAACATGCGCCGCCCACCCAGATGCGGTTCGGGTTCACTTTCATAAAACCAGTTGAAGCGTTTGCTGTGCATGGGCATGGCAAGTGCTGTGGGCATCTGCACGATGATGGATTTGTCGCTGCCGCCGAACTCCAGAAGCAGCACGTTGTCTTTGCCGTCCTCGGTCAGGCGATTGGCAAGGACACAACCGGCCGATCCTGCGCCGACAATGATGTAATCGAATTCCTGCATGCGGGCAGCCCTCATTTTCGGGGGTTCAGTAGGGGGCTTCCACGTCGCCGAGCGCGACGTAGACGGTCTTGATCTGTGTGTAATGCTCAAGAGCAGCACGGCCGTTTTCGCGCCCGAGACC
>NZ_JAHRDV010000032.1 GCF_019083805.1 Acetobacter estunensis | reverse complement strand
TCCACGAAGAAGGGTTCGATCACCTCGGTTCAGGCCGTTTACGTGCCGGCCGACGATCTGACCGACCCGGCTCCTGCCGCGACCTTCGCGCATCTTGACGCCACGACGGTTCTGAACCGTTCGATCGCGGAAATGGGCATCTATCCTGCGGTCGATCCGCTGGATTCCACGTCGCGTTCGCTCGATCCGAAGATCGTGGGCGAGGAGCATTACAAGGTTGCGCGTGATGTGCAGCGCATCCTGCAGACCTACAAGTCACTGCAGGACATCATCGCGATCCTGGGCATGGACGAACTGTCGGAAGACGACAAGCTGATCGTTGCTCGTGCGCGTCGTATCCAGCGCTTCCTGTCGCAGCCGTTCCATGTGGCCGAGGTCTTTACCGGTGCACCGGGCAAGCTCGTGGCGCTCGAAGACACCGTTCGCTCGTTCAAGGCGATTGTGGCTGGCGAATATGACGATCTTCCCGAAGGTGCCTTCTACATGGTTGGCTCCATTGAGGAAGCGGTCGCCAAGGCCGAAAAGATGAAGGAAGCGGCGTAAGACCGCGTACGTCGGAAGGGACCGTTCAGAATGCCGATCAAGGTCGAAATCATCAGCCCCGAAAAGGTTCTGGTGTCCCGCGACGTGGACATGGTCGTGATGCCGGGTGAGGAGGGCGACATCGCCGCCATGCCCGAGCATGCGCCCATGATGCTTCTTTTACGTGGCGGCATCGTCACGCTGTATGATGGCGAGACGCCGAAAGAGCGTTACTTCGTTGGCGGCGGTTTCGCGGATATGACGCCAACACGCTGCACCATTCTTGCGGATGAGGCCGTGCCGGCTACGGAAATTTCCATTGATGAGGCGACGGCGCGTCTGGAGGAATTGACCGAGGCTTGGGGGGCGGCGGACAAGACCGATGTTGCCCGTCTGGAAGGGCTCATGGCGAAAATCCAGTCGGTGCAGGCGGAGATTGACGCGGGCAGCGGCAATCATTCCTGATCCACTTTATCTATAGCGGTAAAGTTTAGAACCCCGAAGCGGTACGTCGCTTCGGGGTTTTTCTTTGAGTGCGTGCCTAAGAAAAAGAGTATCAGCCGCGCCCTCGATAACCCGGTACATCCTGATCTGGGATCCACACGCCTTCTGGCGGGGTTCCTGTCTGCCAGAACACGTCGATGGGCATGCCGCCACGCGGATACCAATAGGCTCCGATTCTCAGCCACTCCGGGTCGAGGAGATCCACAAGTGTCTTGGCGATGGTGACGGAGCAATCCTCGTGGAAAGCTCCATGGTTGCGGAAGCTGGTGAGATAGAGTTTGAGGGACTTGCTCTCCACGATCCAGTCGCGCGGGATGTAGTCGATCACGATATGCGCGAAATCGGGCTGTCCCGTCACTGGGCAGAGGGAGGTAAACTCCGGCGCTGTGAATCGCACGACGTAGCGTGTGCCTTTATGTGGGGCGGGAACCCGTTCAAGCTGGGCTTCTTCGGGTGAGGCAGGCATGGGGGTAGCGCGACCGAGTTGCGTGAGTGCCTCAGTCCCGTTGTCCTTCGTTGTCATGTGGTGGCTCCATCAGGACGTGTTTTCGGGGATGTGTCACCGGTGGAAAGGTGGGTCAACCCGACAGGTTCTTCCGCTTCACGGCCTGTCTGTGTATGGAAGCTCATGGCAAGAACTCCGAAGCACAGTTTTCCGGCTCCTCGTCTTGTGACTACATCCGAGGATCTGTCCGCCACCGTGACCCGCTTGCGGTCCGAGCCGTTTGTGACGGTGGACACGGAGTTCATGCGCGAACGCACGTACTGGCCTGAGCTGTGCCTCGTTCAGGTGGCCGGGCGTGAAGAGGTCGTGCTCATCGACGCGTTGGCTCCGGACCTTGATCTGACACCGCTTGCGGAACTGTTTGACAACTGTGATGTGGTGAAGGTCTTCCATGCGGCCCGACAGGACATGGAAATCTTTCTCCATCTTTTTGACCGTCTGCCTTCGCCGGTGTTTGACACGCAAGTGGCGGCCATGGTGGCCGGTTATGGCGATCAGGTGGGATATGACAATCTTGTCGGCGCGCTCACGGGAGCGGCGATCGACAAGAGCCATCGTTTCACAGACTGGTCCGCGCGGCCTTTGTCCGAAGCCCAGCTTGCTTATGCCGCAGCGGATGTGACGTGGCTGCGGCTCGTGTATCAGGCGCTGGTCAAGCAGTTGGCACGCGAAGGTCGGACGGAATGGGTGGCGGCCGAGCAGGCCGCCATGGCAGACCCGGCGCGGTTGCGTGTGGACCCGCAGAAGCAGTGGGAGAAGCTGCGCGCACGCACGGGCAATCGGCGCATGCTGGGCATCCTTCGTGCCATTGCGGCATGGCGTGAGGAGGAAGCCCAGGCGGCAAATATTCCCCGTCAACGGCTGTTGAAAGATGAAAGCCTTCTGGAGATCGCAGCGACTGTGCCGCACACGGCCGAGGCTCTGGCCCGTGTGCGCGGTGTGTCGCGTGGGTTTGCCGAAGGAAAAATGGGGGCGGCACTCAGGGAGGTCATCGCAAAGGCTGAAGCCTTGCCAGAGTCTGAGCTGCCCCGTCCCACGCGCGCCAAGGGGCAGGACAGTCCAAAACCTCCCGCGGCTCTGGTGGCGCTTCTGAAGGTGTTGCTGGTGCATCAGTGCGAGCGGCACGATGTCGCTCCCAAGCTTGTCGCCAGCAGTGATGATCTGGATGCTTTCGCGCTCGATCCCGATCCATCGGGGCCGCTTCTGTCAGGCTGGCGGGCGGAAGTGTTTGGAAAGGAAGCACTTGCGTTGTGTGAAGGACGGCTTTCGCTGGGAGTGGAAAAAGGACAGCTCTGCCTGAACCATGGGCAGGAAGAGGCGTGATCTCCGGATTCCGTGAAGGCTTTCTTGAGTGTGCGGGGTTAAACCCCTATGTGTTCGCCGTAATTGCGGAGTGGCTCGACCGTTCCGATGTTGGGAGACCGTGTCATGGAATGGACTGACGAGACGATAGGCCGCCTCAAGGCGTTGTGGCAGGAAGGTCTTTCGACGGCAGAAATCGGACGTCAGCTTGGCATCACCAAGAACGCGGTGGTGGGCAAGGCGCATAGGCTCGGCCTGCCGCCGCGTCCGTCTCCGATCCGGCGGCAGGATGCCAAGACAGCGAAGAGCGGTGAGAAAAAAGTATCTTCACGTCGTGCGACAAAGACAGAAACGCCGGCTGATGGCGAAAGCGTGGTTTCTGTAGCGTCTGCGCCAGAGGAAAAAGCGGCTGCTCCAGCTGAAGCGGTAACGAAAGCTCCCGTTGTGTCCCCGCCGGCGGTTGAGGTGGCTCAGACAGTGGTTGCACCCATTGCTCCATCGCCTGTAGCGGAGAAGAAAGCGGCTGTTCCGGTCGTTGCCGAAGACGTTGCTCTTGAAGAGAAGCCGGCGAGTGATGCGCCCAAAAAGAAAGCAGCACCTCGTCCTGCCTTTCGTCCGGCGTCTACGACCAGCGGTGTGGAGCCGCGGCGGCGTGGAGCAAGCTGCTGCTGGCCGATCGGTGATCCGGGCACGCCGGAGTTTCATTTCTGTGGCGCGACGCCCTTGCCCGGCAAGCCGTATTGTGCGGAGCACGCGGCGCTGGCTTACGTGAAGCTGCGGGATCGGCGCGACAGTTAGGTCGCGGCGTCACATACACTATGGAATGATGGCACAAGGCGCGGATCCGTAGGGTTCGCGCCTTTTTGGTCTTAGGGCAATGACATAGAAAAACCCGCCATCAAGGCGGGTTTTTCTAATGATCGCTTCGGATGCCGGACGGTTGTTCCGGCACCGGAAGGCAAATCGATGTCAGTCAGCTTTCGGGGACGGTGAGGTGCTGTCCTTGGCGGCTTCCGACAGCATTTCCAGCTGACCGGTGATCTGGCCACCGTCTTCAACACGCAGGCGCTTGCAGGTCGCCTTGCCGAGTAGGCGGCCTGTGGCTGCGACGGTCAGGCTGCCACGAACCGTGAGCGTCCCGTCGACCGTTCCTGCGATTTCCGCGTCTTCGACTTCGACACCGCCACGGAACAGACCGCCCGGAGCCACCGAAAGCTCCTTGGCGTTGATCATGCTGGACTCGACCGTGCCTTCGACAACCAGACGCTCGGCATCCTGCACGGAGCCCTGAACGCTGATGCCACGGCCCACAACCAGTGTGCGGCGGTCGTCACGGGGAGCGTGGACGGCTGAAGGACGCTGGCCGGGCATGACGCCCTGAGGTGCGGCCGCTGTGGGCGTCGGCCCCGTTGCGGGAGTGCCGGGAGTCGGAGGAAAGGGAGCGCGACCCATGCTTGTGGAATCCTTTGATGGTGTGATGGTGCCAGCCTGACCAGCAGGCGTTGCGGCCGGACGCCCTGAAGGGAAGATGGAACCATGTCCACTTGATGGCGTCGTGGTGGAGGCGCCCTCCGGCTTGCCGGATGTTGCGGGCCGGACGCTGTCCGTCTTCGGAGACGGGGTGGCCTGACCCTTGGCGGCCGTGCTGGAGGTGTCAGGTTTGTGTCTCTTGAACAGCAAGAAGGAACCCCGTCACTCTGGAATTGAGGGCCACCTAGGTGGCCGGACCATCGACGTGCAGCGAATGCGAAGATCCTTCTGGAACCCTCGCTGCGTCTCTCTGACATCGACGCGGA
>NZ_JAHRDV010000031.1 GCF_019083805.1 Acetobacter estunensis | reverse complement strand
TGCTCCACCTGCCCCCCCACAAGCCGCGCCTGTTCCAGCCGCAGTTCGGGCCGGTGAGACGCCAGATACCGCCGCACCAGATTCCTTTCCTGCTCCGTGCCCAACCCTCTCCTATCCGACGCGCGATGACAGGCCACACCAGGGAAATGGACGATCCGTTCAGGCGCGATTTCTTGGGTGACAGCCAGCGCCAGCCGCAGTCGCCTTGCCGCCAAATCGCCTTCCGAGCTGACCGAAAGCCGATCCTCCTGTCTCAATTCTCCCAGACGTGTCCGAGAAAAAAGACAGAAAGTCTCCGTCGCCTCTCCCACGAGCAACTGATCCACGCTCCACCCGGAATGCAGCCGCGCGTCCACACGGTCTCCCACCGCATCGATCCGATCATCATCGGCAAAAAGGAATACGGCCTGTGGATGCGCCGCCAGTGCGTCCACGATCAGGGCCAACGCCCCATCCGCAAGCCGGTCACCCGCTTCCAGCCACCCGAAAAAAGGTGCTTCACCGGGACAGAGTGAAGCCTCGTCAGGCAGAACCGAAACGATGCGCCCTTGTCCGCATGACGCGACAAATTCCCACTCCAATGCCGTCAGAACGGCAGACGATCCCACGAGATACAGTGTCCATCCAACGTCCGAATTTGTCGCAAGAGATGCCAGCGTTGCCCGTGCAACCGCTTCTTCTCCCGGTTGCACGCTCAGGCAGAGATCCACCGTAATTTCCGGTCTCGCCACGCGGGAGCAAAGCGGCAAAGTCGCGTGCTGCAGCGTCCACAGCGCATACGCACCATCGTCCCATGGAGGCGCACCCAAGGGATAACGAAGCCGAAAGACATCGATATCTTCACGCAGTTCAGGCTGTGCCGCCACATACGCCACGATCGCGGAAGGCGAGATGCACGCACGCAAATCCCGGCACTCCTCAGCCACAGGAAAACGTCCCGTCGCCGCTCTGAACACCGTCTGTCTCCATTCCGGCGCGAGGACGTCTATTCCCTCATGACGCGCCCGGAACTCCGGTGAGGCCACAATCCATTCCGCGAGTTGCCCCAGTCCTTCCTCATCCAGCCCGCCCTCCGGCAGCGATTTCAGACGATGCGTAAAATGCGCAAGCGCTTGCGGCTCAGGGTCGCGCCCAAGGCCCACACGAAACACCGCTGCCACCCGCAGAATGATCTCGCGTTCCTGCCGCGCCGTCATGCGTCTGTTTTCCCTTCACGACCAAAGGCGGAGCAAAGCATGGGTTGACGGCCTGTTGATGGTGGTGGTGGATGCCCCGATCCTGACACGCCGCCGGACACGGACCCATGACGCGCCCCTCCTCTTCCTGCACGATCTGGATCGATGTGGACGACCTGTTCCACTATGCCACGAACAACCCCAGACCAAGTGGCATCCAGCGACAGGTTTACGAAATCGTGCGTGTTGTGGAAGCCTGCGCCGCTTGCAGGGCACAGCCTCCCCATATCCGTTTCGTGCGTCGCGGTCGGGATGATCAGATGCTGGCCGAAGTGACATCCGACGACATTGCAGCACTCTTCGCGCGCCTTGTCGGCAATTCCCCTGCACGCCCGGTGCAAATCTCACAACCGCTTCGTCCGCTCCCCGCACCGCGTCGAGCTTTCTCCCCCCGTCGCGTTGTGCTGGATTTTTTCGAGACGCTGCCACCCGACCTTGGCCGCCCCCTGATTGCAGCCGGTGTGTCACAAATCCGGGTTCTGCGGCTTCTGCGCCGCCTTTTTCGTGCGCCGGCCTCACCACGGAAAGAGCCTGCCCCACCGCCCCCCGCTCCCGCGTCGTTACCGAGCGAGCCTTCGGTCTCTCACTCAAAAGCGGACGGCGACATTCTCCTCATTCCCGGTGCCGCATGGTCCGATCCCCTGTTCGGTGAGCGCCTGCGCATTGCCCGCGAGCGTCATGGCCTGCACCCCGTTCTGCTGATGTACGACCTGATCCCGCTGCGCCGTCCGGAGTGGTGTCATCCTTCGCTCGTGCGCGACTTCCGCCACTGGATTGAAACAACGCTGCCCCACTGTGCCGAACTTCTGGCCATCAGCCACACGACCGCGCAGGACGTGGAGCGCTACGCCCACGACAACGCTCTCTCTCTGACCGCTCCCATCAAGGTCATTCCCATCGGCACCGGCTTTACCGGCGAAGACGCCATCGCACAGGAGCCGGACCAACCCGGCCTGCCCGCTCCCGGCAGTTACGTGCTGTTTGTCTCCACACTCGAAGCCCGGAAAAATCATGCGCTTCTCGTGCGCGTCTGGCTGCGCCTCTTGCGGGAATTGCCGCCGGAGCAGGTGCCGACACTGATTTTTGCCGGGCGCGAAGGCTGGCTGGTGAGCGATTTGATGCAGGAACTCGAAACGACAAACTGGCTGAATGGCCGTGTGCGCCTCCTGCGCGACCCGAGCGATGCGGAACTGCGGCAACTCTACCGTGACTGCCTGTTCACCGTTTTTCCCTCCTTTTTTGAAGGTTGGGGCCTGCCTGTCACCGAAAGTCTGCGCATGAGCGTGCCTTGCATCGCCTCGCACGCCACAGCCATCCCCGAGGCGGGAGGCGCGTTCGCCCGCTATTTCGATCCTGACAGCGTGCCGGATGCCACGCGCGTCATCCGTGAAACGCTCCTCAACCGCGACGACCTCGCCCGCTGGCGCACCCATATTGCCCGCGACTTCCAGCCAGTGCCATGGGAAGCCGCAGCCGATGCGCTGCTCGACGCCTGCCTTGCTGTCCATGCGAAAGGCGCAACGTCATGAGCCGGAAACTCTGGATCGATGCCACCGATCTGCTCGACTACCTTGACCGTCACAGCCGCCCCAGCGGCATCCAGCGCGTGGTGTTCGAACTCGGCACCGCCCTCGCCACGCTGGCGCCGGAACAGGTGCGGTTCGTTCATCGCACGGGCGGTCCGCGCCAGTATGAAACATTCGACTGGAACCGCCTCCGCACCCGTTTCGCCACACTGACCAACGCCACGCCACGTGGTCCGATCCGCACATCCGAAACGGATGGCATTTCCCCCTTCACGCCACCTGAAGGCCGCCTTGCACTTCTGAAGGCTTCCCTGCGTACACAAGCCCGCGTCTTGCAGGATCTTGGCCGTGTCGGGCACCGCGCCACCGAACGCGGCCTTCAGGGTCTGCGGCAGCGGATGTCTCGCTCCGTCACACCCGACCGCACACGCAGCCCCGGACAAGCTCTCGACACCTTGCTGCGTCCCGGCGATGCCTTTTTCGTGCCCGGTTCACCTTGGGAACTAGATGACTATGCCGACACGGTGCGCTGGCTGCGCGACGACCGGCGCGTGACCTTCGGCCTGCTCATCCATGACCTCGTCCCGCTTCTGTATCCGCAATGGTGCGACCGGGGCGTGATCCGCACCTTCACGCAATGGCACGCTGCCGTGCTTCCACTGGCGGATCGTGTGTTCACCACAAGCCGCGCCGTCGCAGACGACGTGACAGCCCATGCCGCACGCATCGGCATTCCTCTTCCGCACCCCGTCACACGTATCGGCATGGGTGTGTCGCACTTCCCCGCTCCTCCCACGCCACGTCCTGACCGCCTGCCGCCGGCAGGAAGCTACGTGCTGTTCGTCTCCACGCTCGAAGCAAGAAAAAACCACGCCCTGCTTCTGCGCGTATGGCGAAAGCTTCTGGACAAGCGGGGGCCGGACGCTGTGCCGACACTCGTTTTTGCAGGACGACGTGGATGGCGGGTCAATGACCTGATGCAGCAGTTGGAAAACGCCAACTGGCTGGATGGCCACATCGTGCATGTGGCCAATCCGGGCGACGGCGAACTGGCAGCGCTTTATGATGGCTGCCTGTTCACGCTCTTCCCTTCACTGGCGGAAGGTTGGGGACTGCCAGTTACGGAAAGCCTTACTTTCGGGCAACCCTGCCTCGCTTCCAGCACAACCGCCATGCCCGAAGCCGGTGGCACGTTCACGCGGCATTTCGATCCTGAAGACGCACATGATGCGTTGCAACAGATCGAAGCCCTGCTCGACGACCCCAAAGGACTTGCCCAGTGGGGCCGCCGCATCCGTGCGGAGTTCACCCCGCCATCATGGCGCGATTGCGCCGCACGGGTTCTTTCAGGGCTTGGTCTTTCGGCCTGAACCCTGAAACGGTTTTTCAGAAACCCGCGTCTTTCCAGGGATTCGCCAATGGGCGTGCACCGTAATGCGAGATCACTTCGGCGGCTGCGACCGAAGCCAACCGCCCGCATTCCTCAAGCGTGCGTTCGGACGTCAACCCGGCGAGGAAGCCTGCCGCATAGGCATCTCCCGCTCCTGTGGTGTCCACCACCTGTGTTGGTACCGGGGAAACAACGATCTTCTCGCCGCCCCGGATAATGACGCTGCCCTTCTCCGAGCGTGTCAGGGCCGCGAACTTCGTGTCCTGCGCCACATGACGTGCAGCCGTGTCGAAACTCTCCGTCTGATAAAGCGCGCAGATTTCGTTTTCGTTGGCGAACAGAATGTCGATATGCCCGCGGACGAGATCAAGGAACGCCTCGCGATGACGTCCCACACAGAACGGATCGGACAAAGACAGCGCCACCTGACGTCCTGCCTTGTGCGCCAGAGTGGCGGCGCGACGGAACGCTTCCTGCGCATGTGGCGGATCGAAGAGATAACCTTCAAGATAGACGATGGAAGAGGCTGCGATGATATCGGGCAACACATCTTCAGGTGTGAATTCGGTGCATGCGCCCAGATAGGTGTTCATTGTGCGCTGCCCGTCGGGCGTCACCAGCACGAGACAACTCGCGGTGGAGAGATTTTTATTCATGCGCCCGTCCAATGGAGCGGACGGGAACGTGATGCCGCATTCACGCAGATCATCGGCAAACGCCTTACCAGCCGCATCGCCCGCCACCTTGCCGAGATAGGCCACGCGCGCACCGAGCTGCGCTGCCACGGCACAGGTATTGGCCGCCGAACCGCCGCCCGTCTGCTGCTGCACATGGATCAGTTCGCGCAGGCTTTTTTCACGGTCCGTATCGATCAGCGTCATGCTGCCCGGCACAAGTCCCTGCTCACTGAGGAATTCGGGCTCGACCTTTGCCAGCACATCCGTGATGGCATTTCCGATGCCGCAGAGGTCGTAGAGAATACTCATATGCGTCTTCCGATGATGAATGCTGCCTTCCTCTATCCGCTTGCAGCCCATCCCGTCCATGGCGCGGCAGAAGGACACTTGACGCCTTCATCGCAAAAACCTGCGGAAAACCGCCACAAAATTGCTCGCTGCCGCTTGTCGTGACAATCCTTATGCGTATAACCGTGTAACGAACAGAGTCGACGCGGATTTCTCACACTTGAGGCAATTTCGGGTCATTTTGTAGAATTCAGTCATCCCACAGGAGCCCGATCTGGAATATTGACGATATTCTGCTTCTGGCGGCGGGTTCTGAACGCAGTGAG
>NZ_JAHRDV010000030.1:0-2500 GCF_019083805.1 Acetobacter estunensis | reverse complement strand
TTGTATAATGGGTCAGCGAGTTTCTGTTTGCAGCGAGCTTAAGCCGATAGGTGTAGGCGTAGCGAAAGCGAGTCTGAATAGGGCGACGAGTTGCTGGCAGAAGACCCGAAACCGAGTGATCTAGCCATGGCCAGGCTGAAGGTGCGGTAACACGCACTGGAGGGCCGAACCCACGCCTGTTGAAAAAGTCGGGGATGAGCTGTGGTTAGGGGTGAAAGGCCAATCAAACTCGGAAATAGCTGGTTCTCCGCGAAATCTATTGAGGTAGATCGTCAGGTGTTGACCCCGGGGGGTAGAGCACTGGATGGGCTAGGGGGGCCCAAAGCCTTACCAAACCTAACCAAACTCCGAATACCCGGAAGTTTAGCCTGGCAGACAGACAGTGGGTGCTAAGGTCCATTGTCGAGAGGGAAACAGCCCAGACCACCAGCTAAGGCCCCCAAATCGTGGCTAAGTGGGAAAGGATGTGGGGATTCCAAAACAACCAGGAGGTTGGCTTAGAAGCAGCCATCCTTTAAAGAAAGCGTAATAGCTCACTGGTCTAATAGAAACCCTGCGCCGAAAATGTAACGGGGCTCAAGCCACGTGCCGAAGCTGTGGGTGCATACTTTGTATGCGCGGTAGCGGAGCGTTCCGTAGGTCTGCGAAGGAGACGGGGTGACCCTCTCTGGAGATATCGGAAGTGCGAATGCTGACATGAGTAGCGACAAACAGTGCGAGAAACACTGTCGCCGAAAGTCCAAGGTTTCCTGCGCAAGGTTAATCCACGCAGGGTCAGTCGGCCCCTAAGGCGAGGGCGAAAGCCGTAGTCGATGGAAATCAGGTTAATATTCCTGAACCTGCCAGAAGTGACGAATGCAAGATGTTGTCAGTCCTTATCGGATTGGGCTGGCTTTTTGCGCATTCCAGGAAATAGCTCTGGCGTATAGACCGTACCCTAAACCGACACAGGTGGACTGGTAGAGAATACCAAGGCGCTTGAGAGAACGATGCTGAAGGAACTAGGCAAATTGCTCGCGTAACTTCGGGATAAGCGAGACCCGTGAGTGGGCAACCATTTGCGGGTGGCACAGACCAGGGGGTAGCGACTGTTTAGTAAAAACACAGGACTCTGCGAAGTCGAGAGACGACGTATAGGGTCTGACGCCTGCCCGGTGCCGGAAGGTTAAGAGGAGGTGTGAGAGCACTGAATTGAAGCCCCGGTAAACGGCGGCCGTAACTATAACGGTCCTAAGGTAGCGAAATTCCTTGTCGGGTAAGTTCCGACCTGCACGAATGGCGTAACGACTTCCCCGCTGTCTCCAGCATCGGCTCAGCGAAATTGAATTCCCCGTGAAGATGCGGGGTATCCGCGGTCAGACGGAAAGACCCTATGAACCTTTACTGCAGCTTTGCAGTGGCATCAGAGACATTCTGTGTAGGATAGGTGGGAGGCTTTGAAGCAGGGGCGCCAGTTCCTGTGGAGCCATCCTTGAAATACCACCCTGAATTTTTCTGATGTCTAACCGCGACCAGTAAGCCTGGTCCGGGACCCTGCATGGTGGGCAGTTTGACTGGGGCGGTCGCCTCCCAAAGTGTAACGGAGGCGCGCGATGGTGGGCTCAGGCCGGTCGGAAACCGGCTGTCGAGTGCAATGGCATAAGCCCGCCTGACTGTGAGAGTGACAGCTCGATCAGAGACGAAAGTCGGCCATAGTGATCCGGTGGTCCCGCGTGGAAGGGCCATCGCTCAACGGATAAAAGGTACTCTAGGGATAACAGGCTGATCTCCCCCAAGAGTCCACATCGACGGGGAGGTTTGGCACCTCGATGTCGGCTCATCACATCCTGGGGCTGGAGCAGGTCCCAAGGGTTCGGCTGTTCGCCGATTAAAGTGGTACGTGAGCTGGGTTTAGAACGTCGTGAGACAGTTCGGTCCCTATCTGCCGTGGATGTTGGAGATTTGAGAGGATTTGTCCCTAGTACGAGAGGACCGGGATGAACATACCTCTGGTGCACCGGTTGTCGCGCCAGCGGCACAGCCGGGTAGCTAAGTATGGACGGGATAACCGCTGAAAGCATCTAAGCGGGAAACCCACCTCAAAACTAGATCTCCCCAAGGGCCGTGATAGACCATCACGTCAATAGGCCAGGTGTGGAAGCGCAGTAATGCGTGCAGCTAACTGGTCCTAATCGCCCACAAGTCTCACTCAATAACCCACTCCAACGAGTGGACCATGCACAGAAATCATCCATGCCGCACATTTCAAAAACACCAACCGTATCACCAACCTAAAGATGGGTTGGATGACCTGGTGGCTATGGCGGGGAGAGATCCACCCGATCCCATCCCGAACTCGGCCGTGAAAACCCCCAGCGCCCATGATACTGCGGCTTAAGCCGTGGGAAAGTCGGTCGCCGCCAGGTCTTCCAATCCATCTTACAAACACACTACCACCGCGGGGTGGAGCAGCCCGGTAGCTCGTCAGGCTCATAACCTGAAGGTCATAGGTTCAAATCCT
>NZ_JAHRDV010000002.1 GCF_019083805.1 Acetobacter estunensis | reverse complement strand
ATCGTTGCGTAGCTCAGAAATGGCAGATCCGCGATGACCAGAGCCTGTCGGCTTGCCCGCATGACGGCGCTGGCGTGATGGATCATATCATCGAGCGTGACAGGTAGCGTCGTGTCGTGGCCGAGCATTACCATGCCGAGAGAGTCACCGACCAGAAGCAGTGGAACGCCTGCACGTTCTGCAATCAAGGCAGATGAATAATCATAGACTGTCACCAAGGCGATGCGTTCGCCATCGTTTTTCATCTTTCCGACATCCGCAACCGTGATCCGCACACGCATCTCCACAAGCTTGTCCCGTTTGGACAGTGTTCAGGGAGGATGTTGTGACTCACTCGTGGCAGAACGCCAAATGCGGGCGAAGTCTCAGGTTCGTGTTCGCTCGGCATTCATGATGCAGCGATTGCGTCCTTCCTGCTTGGCCTGCGCCAGCGCGGCATCCGCTTCATGAATCAGATGTTCATAATCGGGGTGACCATCGAAAGTTGCGAGGCCGATGGAAACCGTGACTTTCGTCGTCCCCATCAAGGGCTTGTGGAAAACTTCGCTGCGGATGTGCTCCGCCACGCTGCTCGCTTCACGCTCGTCCGTTTCCACGAGAACGACAAGAAATTCCTCGCCTCCATGTCGGAAAACGAAGTCTCCGGGACGGCACAGTCCGCTGATGATTTCCGACACGCTACGCAGGATCGAATCACCCTGAGCATGACCGAAGCGGTCATTGATAAGGCGGAAGTGATCGATATCCACCAGCAGCACGGTCAGAGGGAGATTGTTTCTCAGCGCGAGCGTGACTTCGCGCGAAAGAATACTGGGAAGAAAGCGACGACTGAGAGTAGAAGTGAGGGGGTCGCGTCCGCCAGCTATCAGTTCATTTTCCGTGAACATATTGTTCAGGAGAAAGCCGATTTCCTGTTGGATTTCCTGCAGATTCTGGATTTCTCCCGGAGGGACGGGAAAAAGCTTTTCAATCCGGGGCAGAAGGTGGTGATCGAGTTGGTCGATCAATTCGTGAACTTTGGAAAAATCTGACATTTTTCCGAAAAGAGGCGTGCCCTTGTGGACCAGCCAAAGCCCGAAACCTGATTTTTCGAGAGTGGGCAGCGGTGGAGGGTGCGCGCAGCAGATCGCCAGAAGAATCTTGTGCCCCCAATCGAGCAACGCGGCTCTCTGGGCTTCTTTCTCCACTGCCAGATCCTGGCCGAGTGTGACGAGCCGACAGGCTTCGTCTGTGGCGATTTCCTTGCGGAAATCCTCCACAAATTCTCCTCCCATGATCTCCATCGCCATGTCGATCATGTTGTCCACATGCTGCACGACAGCGAGCAGCTCAGTCTGCAAGGGGAACTTCTCGAACAGCAGGGGACGTAACATGTCCTTCAGGATGCGTGCGCCATGTAGGACCAGACGCATGGGCACACGGATGCGGGCATGGACTGTACCTACCCGTTTCTGGAGCGCGATCAGAGCGGCCGGATCAGGGGGATGAAGCGAAAAAAGCGCCGTCAGCCACATCTTCAGGGCGTGCGCGAGCTGGTCCCGGACAATCTGGGTGGAGAGAAAGGCAGAGGCCGCTTCGTCATCAAGAAGAGCGGTATAGAACGTCTCCGCACAATGCTCTGCGTGTTCCCGGATGAGATGGGAGATTTCCAGACGGAGAGAAGGCTCGATCTGCCGAAGAATGGTACTCCATTCGATGATCGCACGGGAAGGCGCGTCACATATTGGCTGATGGGCAGCCCCGTCCACTCTGTTCTCCTGTTTCCGCTACAAAATGAGGGCTCGGCATTCGACGCAAATGCACGCATCTCGTCATTAGGAGTATTGGAGAGGCACATTAAAAAAAGTTTTATGCAGAGGGGCTGTCAGGTGACGGCGTCTTCAATCGCCTTGCGATAGTCGATCAGCGTGTTGGAGTGCCCCAGTTCGGTCGCGACGATCATCAGGCAGCCGATAATCATGGTGATCTTCGCACGCGCGGCGTCGGGTTCTTCTCTTTCCAGTGTCATCAGACGGCTCAGAGCGTGGGTTACGGTTGTCCGCATATCACCCATCGCGGCCGGATGACGCGCAAGGGTTGCAAACATCGCCTCCATTGTGGCCCGCGCATCGGCCGGAAGGTCGGGATCGGCCGTCATACGGCGCGCCTGCATGAGATTGCGGCCCAGTGTCATCAGGGAAAAAGCACCGCGCAGCAGGTCGTTCATCAGTTGACCGGCAATGCGGCCTCCGTTTGCAATGAGAATTTCCATATTTTCCACCAGCAGTCCCACCCACACCGGTTCTTCGACGCGCATGTCAGAACGACTGATGCGATTCAGCATGCGTTTGCTGGAATGAACGAATGCTGAGAGAAAGGATGACAGGCTGAAGGGCAGGACATGCCGGAAAATCAGAACGCCAAAACCTAGGCCGCACAACAGAGGCAGGCTGGTGTTGAGCCACTGGATCTCGTCGATGCGTCCGTGATTTTCGGGGCCGATCATATAGGGAAAGAAATTGACGAAGGAGGCGGCCATGGCGGCCGTCGCCGGGTTGCGGTTGGCAAGACCGCCGATCACCATCGGGATGCTGATAGCAAGGCAGAGCACCGGATAGTCGGAAGTGATGGGCATGACGAGAAAGACGGGGACAATGGAGAGAGCCACCGCCCATAATGCGCCATAGAGAAATGTCCGGCTGGCCAGCACCGTGTTGCTGAAGGACGCAAACCGGGCGCACACCACGGCAACAAACATGTCGAACATCGCGCCCTGTGGCCAGGCCGTGATTTCCCAGATCATCGCCCCGACGAGCACGGCAAGCCCAGAGCGCACGCCGTTAGCCCATGTCGCGCGCCAGTTGGGCGGCCGCACCAGCCGGGATTGGGCGGAGACGATAGCCTCAACCGGATCGCCCACATAGCAGGCAAGAAGATGGGCCAGTTCGTCCAGAAGCAGTCCGGTTCCTTGCAGGATGACCCGGTCACGGAGGACCGGAGACAGGTTCTCCTGGGGCACGATCAGTGCGCTTTCGATTGTCAGAGTGCGTTCTACATCGGCATGGCAGCGCAGTTTCAAAGCGCTCACTTCCTGTCGTAGCTGTATAAGAGAAGCGGGATCGGAAAGGCAGGCGGGTAGGCGGTCCAGCATATCGGTTACGGCATTCAGCAGGGCGGCCGACAAGCCCTGTGGCACATGGCCAGTAGCCGCGAGACGACTGCGCATGCCGACGCCACGCGATGTGAAGCGGGCGATCTGCCCAAGGGTGCCGCGGGCATTGCGGACCGCCGGTTCACCTCGTCCGGTCTCGATGGCGCTGAATTCCATGCGGTCATTCAGAGCAATCGCCATGGAAAGGATTTGATGGATGTCACTTTCCGGAGGAGAGCGTCCCATCAGAATGTCGCGCACGGCTTCCACCGACTGGGCAATGATACGGTCGAGCTGTTCGTGGATGGCCTTACGCGCCCTCTCAGGCACATTCGGCACGAAAATCATCGCCACCACCATTTCGCACACGACGCCGAGCAGGATGTAAGTGCCGCGTGCGACGGCGATATCGAACACCTGATCCTGCGCATCCACGGCTGAAATGGCGACGATGGCGCAGGTGTAGGCTGTCAGGACGAAGGCGTAGCTGCGGAAATTATGAACCAGTGTGCCACAGGCCGTGCACAGCCCGACCCACGTGGCCAGCAGGGGAAAGAACAGCCAAGGTTGCTGCGGCGTCATGGCTACGAGCGCCACGGCGGATGTGATTCCGGCCAGCGTGCCGATCACGCGCCAGTAGCCCTTGGAAATGCTTTCGCCGCGCGTGCCCTGTGCCACGATCCATGCGGTCATTGCGGCCCATTGCGGCTGCCCCAGCTCCATCCAGAAGGCGATGGCCAGCGCCAGAAGAGACGCCAGGGTCGTGCGCAGGGAGAAGCCCAGCGCAGCAAGGCGGGGAGCGAACAGCCAGCGCATGGAAGCGGGATCGATGCTCAGGCATCTGAAACAGCGATGGAAAAGATGCGTTGGCAGCAAAGGCATGGCTCCTCATGCCACGGCTTTTGACGCATCTCTACATATTCTGTCACACAAATGTGAAATGTCTTTCGGGTAGGCTTGGGGCGCTCACCTCGTTCCGTTAGAGTGCCCCATTATTTTCAGGGAGAATTCCATGCCCGATGGTCGGCTGGTGCTTGGAAACCGGCGTTATTCCTCGTGGTCCCTGCGGGGCTGGCTTTCCGTGCGTCTGGCAGGTCTTGATGTGACGGAAGAAGTTGTTCCATTGCGTAAGGCCGACAGCGCACCCCGCATTTCCGCGCTCTCACCCAGTGGCAAGGTTCCGTATCTGGAGCACTGGAACATCCGCGTGTGGGACAGCATGGCCATTGCGGAATACTGCGCGGAGATCGAACCTGCCCTCTGGCCGACCGACCCGGTTGAGCGCGCTCATGCACGGTCCATCTCAGCGGAGATGCATGCGGGTTTTCAGGGGGTTCGTTCCTCCATGCCGATGAATCTCGGGCGCGAAAACCGGCCACTGGCAGGTGGGATTTCCGATGCGGCGGCAAAAGACATTGCACGGATCGACGCATTATGGGTGGAAACGCGGGATATGTTCGGAGGAGAGGGCGATTACTTCTTCGGGCGGGATCTGACCAACGCGGATGTCGCGTTCGCTCCTGTGGTGGCGCGGTTCCTGAGTTATGGCGTCGCGCTTTCGCCCAAGGCGCAGGCCTATGCACAGGCGATCAGGCGGCATCCTTTGCTGAGGGAGTGGTATGACGCGGCAGCAGAAGAACCGACCGCGTGGCTTGTGGAGGATTTTGAAAACATTTCATAGGCTTGCCCCATCTTTTCTTAACTAAATACCATCAGTTAAGCCCGCTCTGATCTAAGGGATAGACGTTGCCATGCGTGAGCAAACGGTTCGTATTCCTGACGGTGATACGGAAGCACAGGACATAGATTTTCTCTGGTCGGCCATTGATGAAGTGCTCATCGTGGCTATCACGGATGCCAAGGGCATCATCACGCACGTGAACGACCGGTTTTGCCATATCAGCGGGTATGATCGGCACGAGTTGATCGGCAATACCCACCGCATTCTCAACTCCGGTTACCACAGCCCGGCCTTTTTCCGGAGCCTTTACAACACGATCAGCCGCGGCCGGATATGGCGCGGCAAGATCTGCAATCGCGCAAAAAGTGGCGCGCTTTACTGGGTGGCGACAACCATCATTCCACGCATGGATGAGGTGGGCCGTATCCAGTCCTATATCGCCTATCGTTTCGACGTGATCCACTTGTGGACGCGCTGAATCGTATCGGGTTTACCGAAAGTCTGATGGAGGAAACGCGCCAGATCACCGTCTCGGGGAGCGAGCGGACGATGGTGATGATCGATCTCGACGGTTTCAAGGAAGTCAACGACATTTACGGCCACGATGCCGGAGATACGGTTCTGGTCGAGATTGTCGAACGGTTGAGGCAGTTTGCGGGTCAGGATGCGATTATCGGACGGCTGGGCGGGGATGAATTCGCAATCATTCTCGAGGATTCCTGTCCGCCGAGGAAAATCGAATCCTGCCTCAAGCGGATGCTCGCCCTGATCGAACGTCCGGTCATGATTGGGGAAACCGGTGTCTCCGTCTCGGCAGGCATCGGCTACACTCACATCACCCGTACGGTTGCGGCGGTGCAGCAGTCTCTCAAAGACGCCGATCTTGCGCTTCTTCAGGCCAAGCAGGAGGGCGGAAAACGGATCGTGTCATTTACACCAGATCTGCGAAGTCGTGCCCGGCAGCATCAGTTGCTGATGGGGCAGGCGCGACAGGCGCTTGAGCGCGGTGAGTTCGAGCTTTATTACCAGCCTGTCATCGATCTTGCGAAAGGGTGCATCACGTTCTGTGAAGCGCTTTTGCGCTGGCACCATCCACAGTTAGGGCTGCTGACGCCCGTGGCTTTTTCCGATGTGTTCAGCGATTTCCAGATGGGCGTGCAACTGGGGCGTTTGGTGCGGGAAACGGTGGTGCGGGATCTGGCCGGATGGTCAGAAAACGGGCTCTACGACGGCGGTGTAGCGCTTAATCTCAGTGTGGCGGATTTCGGTGCAGACGGGCTGGCTGACGAGTTGTGCCGACTGACTCGCGAATATGCGGTGGCGCGTGAGAAAGTGAAGATCGAAATCACGGAGACCATCTTTCTGGGCGCGGGTCGCTCGGACCGTGTTCGTCGGGAGATAGACCGAATCGCGCGGGCTGGCTTTCCTGTCGCTTTCGATGATTTTGGAACCGGTTACGCTTCCATCAGCCACCTGCGCGAACTGCCACTGAGCCATATCAAGATCGATCGCAGTTTTATTGCCAACATCAAGGACGATGCGCGCGATCTGGCCATTACCTCTGGCCTTATCGGTCTTGCGCAGGGGATTCATCTTTCTGTTGTGGCGGAAGGGGTGGAAACGGTCGATCAGTTGAGAGTGCTGGACGATCTGGGGTGCACGGAATGTCAGGGCTTTTTGTTTGCGCGTCCTGTGCCGGCGGCGCGGGTGCCAGAGGCCGTGAGACAGGCTTGCCTCGTTCAGGCAGTCGCGCGCGATGAAGCGGGATCTTCTTTCGGAACGGAGGGAGGTGGATGCCGAATGTGATGGGCAACAAGGGGCACCAGCCAGTCCGTGAAAACCCGTAGTCGTACGGAGGCATGGCGTCGTTCGGGATAGAGCAGGGTGAGCGGAAGTGACGCGGCCCGCCAAGCGGGAAGTATTTCCACAAGTTCACCACGATCCAGCTGTGGTCTTACATCGTAGGCGGGAATCTGGATCAGGCCCAATCCCGCCACGCAGCAGGCAATCTGGGCTTCTGCACTGTTGACTCTTACGCGACTGCGTAAAGTTTGTGCGCGTACCACGCCATCTTCTTCCCATTCCCAGTCTTCAATGCGTCCGGTGGTGGGGGAAGCATAAGGCACGGCGAAATGCTCGCTCAGATCCTGTGGAGACATTGGCGTTCCGTGCCGTGCAAGATAAGACGGACTGGCGACGTTGATGATCTCAAGTCGTCCGATCAGACGTCCGATCAGACGTGAATCGGCAAGAGCGCCGACGCGCAGGGCACAGTCTACCCCTTCTTCAACCAGATCCATCGCCCGGTCGGTCACGCCAAGCATGACATCGATCCCCGGATGACGGTCGAGAAAGCCGGGGAGGGCCGGAGCCACGATCAGACGTCCGATGCGTCCGGGCATGTCCACCCGTATTAAACCCCGTGCGTCTTCAGGGGTGTGCCGAAACAGCCCTTCGGCCTCCTCCATGTCGCTCACGACACGGAGCGCGTGACCGTGAAACAGTCGCCCATCCGTTGTGAGGGCGACCTTGCGCGTCGTGCGGGCAAAAAGACGTGCGCCCACCCGTGCTTCCAGTTCTCGTATGGCAGTGGAAACGGAGGAGCGAGGCAGGTTCAGGGATATGGCCGCCTGCGAAAAACTGGAGGTTTCCGCCACACGCAGGAACACGCGAAAAAGATCGATCCGGTCCATGACAACGCTCCAATTGTTCGTAATTCACGACCAATGTTGTTAAGGAATGGATGATTTTTCGAGAGCTGTCGAACGCTAGGGTGCGGTTATCCAGATCAATCAGGGAGACAGCACATGGTGGATCATAGTCTGAAAGGAAAAACGGCTCTCATCGCAGGTGGCGCGAAGAACCTTGGGGGATTGATCGCCCGTGATCTTGCAGCGCACGGGGTGGCGGGGATTGCTATTCATTACAACAGTGATGCGGCGGCTCCTGACGCCAGGGCTCTTGTTGCAGAACTTACGAAACAGGGTGTGAAGGCCACAGCTTTTCAGGGAGACCTGACAACGGCCGCAGCAAACGCGAAACTGTTTGAAGAGTGCATTGCGTCTATCGGCAAACCCGATATTGCCATCAACACCGTGGGCAAGGTGCTGAAAAAGCCGATCCTCGAAACTGAGGAAGCTGAGTTCGACAGTATGATGGATGTGAACGCAAAAGCTGCGTTTTTCTTCATCAAAGAAGCGGGCCGTCATCTCAACGATAATGGCAAGCTGCTAACTCTGGTCACGTCGTTGCTCGGTGCCTATACGCCGTTTTACTCGACCTACGCTGGATCAAAAGCGACCGTCGAACATTTTACTCGCGCCGCATCCAAGGAATTCGGTGCGCGTGGCATTTCCGTGAACGCCATTGGTCCGGGACCGATGGACACGCCGTTCTTTTACGGTCAGGAAGCGCCGGAAGCTGTGGCCTATCACAAGACGGCCGCTGCACTTTCGGCATTCAGCAAGACGGGGCTGACGGATATTGAGGATGTGGTTCCGTTTGTGCGTCTGCTCGTATCTGAAGGTTGGTGGATGACAGGGCAGACGATTCTGGTGAATGGCGGTTATACAACGAAATAAAGCCATTCCGATCTGGTCCGATCCGTTCGGACCAGATCCGTTTTCATCAGGATCCATGAATGACCCGAGAGCCGACCGTCACGCATCTTTCTTTCCATGAGTGTGATGGATCTCGTGCTGGTGTGACCGGTTTCGCCGTCGTGTCATCTATGAAGAAGATCACGCGTTTCAACCGGCTGGACGCAACACACAGATGAACAGCCAATCCCTCGCTTCAGAAGCCCCAAGCCTGTGTAATGCGGAGCTTGTGGCGGTGGTGTTCGATCTGGAAGCAACAGGAGAAGGCGAACTCACTCCCGGTGTTCTGACAGTGCGCGCGGGAGAGGCGCTTCCGTCCGGACCGTTGCGAACGGATCATGCTTCCCTTCAGCGCGGTATGCGGCATTGGGTGGAGAGCCTGACCGGTTATCGGCTGGGTCATACGGAGCAGCTTTACACATTTGCCGATACACTTTCAGGCGGGGACATCACACGGCTTGTGCGGATTTCCTATCTGGCGTTGCTGAATCCCTCTGTCGATCCGCGAAACTGGCTGTCCATATATGAATATTTTCCATGGGAAGATCGGCGGAAGGAGGCGGAGGCAAATCAGGCGGGCAGCATTGCACGTCGCATGATGGCGTGGGCGTTGGACGATGCCACGCAGAGGACACGATGCGCTGTGGCGTTCGGTCTGGAAGGGCATGAATGGAACGACGAACTCGTGCTCCAGCGCTATGAACTGATGTGGCAGGCAGGACTTGTGCCGGAATCACCTTACGGAGTGGGGGAAAATACGATCGGCAGAGCTATGGAGCACGATCAGCGGCGCATCCTCGCCACGGCGCTTTCGCGTATTCGGGCAAAAATACGTTACACGCCCGCCGTGTTCGATCTTCTTCCCGAACGGTTCACGCTTTTTGCCGTGCAGCAGGCCGTGGAGGCACTGGCGGGACGGCCAATGCACAAACAGAACTTCCGGCGGTTGCTGCTGGGGCAGCAACTGGTAGAGGCAACGGACTCGCTGGATTCCAATGGTCACGGTCGGCCCGCGCGACTGTATCGTTTCCGGCGCGATCATGTGCAGGAGTGCTACCTGACGGGAGCGCGTCTGCCTTTGCCCTCATTGATCTGAAGGGAGCCTCACGCGGGCGTGGGGTGAGAGTGGTCTTGTATTCAGTTGCGTGTCCTCTATATGCTCAAAATGAGCATATAGAGGACTTCACTTATGGCGACGCTCGAACTGCCATCGCGGGACACACTCTTTGCACCGGTTGCCGGCCTGATGGCCCGTGCGGACTGGGAGCGGTTGTTTGCCGAGGACGTCGAGGCGATCCTGCGTCTCAAGCGTGAGCGTAATGCCGTGATCCTCGCTCATAATTACCAGACGCCGGAAATATTCCACGGCGTGGCGGATATCCGTGGTGACAGCCTCGCTCTGGCGCGGGAAGCGAGGGGGCTGGATGCCGAGGTCATTGTCATGGCGGGTGTCCACTTCATGGCCGAGACAGTGAAACTGCTCAATCCGGACAGGACTGTCCTCATCCCCGATACGCAAGCGGGGTGTTCGCTGGCCGAAGGGATTACGGCTGAAAATGTGCGGGCATTGAAAGCGGCATGGCCCGGCGTGCCAGTCGTGACGTATGTCAACAGCACGGCGGCGGTGAAGGCCGAGAGTAACGTCTGCTGCACGTCTGGAAATGCGCGCAGAGTTGTGGAAAGTCTCGGTGTACCGCGCGTTATCATGATTCCCGATGAATTTCTGGCCCGTAATATCGAGGCCGAGACAGGGATCGAGATGATTACGTGGCCTGCGCATTGCGAAGTGCATGAACGGTTCACACCGGATGAAATCCGGCAGTATCGTCGCCTTCATCGCGGGGTGAGAGTCATTGCGCACCCCGAATGTCCCCCTGAGGTGGTGGCGGAAGCCGATTTTTCGGGATCGACCGCGCAGATGATTGCGTATGTGTCGGAGAAGCGTCCGGAAAAAGTGCTGTTGGTGACAGAATGTTCCATGAGCGACAATCTGAGCGCGCTCTATCCGGAAACGCGCTTTGTGCGTCCATGCAATCTGTGTCCGCACATGAAACGCATCACGCTTTCCCGTATCCGCGTGGCACTGGAGACACTTCAGACCGAGGTCTTGATCCCGGCTGAATTGCAAGCACCCGCCCGTCAATCCGTCGAACGAATGCTGGCTGTCTGAATGCAGGGAAGGAGAACAGAGATGAGAGTGCCCTATCTTCCCGATGTCATGTGGGAGCCGGTCGTTCGTCATGCGTTGCTGGAGGATTTTGGCATCGGCGGGGACGTCACGACAGAGGCGTTGGGTTGTGCTGACAAGACCGTCGAAGCACGGTTTATCGCTCGGCAGGCGGGTGTGGTTGCCGGACTGTCGGCCGCTCGTCTGGCATTTGCGTTGCTCGATCCCTCTGTGCGTTTTGAGATCGGGATCAAAGACGGCGAAAGGATCGAGGCGGGGGATGTGCTGGCGATCGTGCAGGGACCGGCTCGCGCGGTTTTGGGCGGTGAGCGCACGGCGCTTAACCTCTTATGTCATCTCAGTGGAATTGCATCGACCACGCGCAGCATTGTCGATCTGGTGGAAGGGACAGGTGTGCAGGTGTGCTGCACGCGAAAGACTTTGCCCGGACTGCGCGCAGCACAGAAATATGCTGTGTTGGCAGGAGGCGGTTCCAATCACCGCTATCGGCTGGATGACGCCATTCTCATCAAGGACAACCACATCGCCTTGTGTGGCGGTAGCGTTGTCGCGGCAGTGGATGCTGCTCGCCTGCGTGCAGGACATCTGACGAAGGTGGAACTGGAGGTGGACACGCTGGAGCAGCTTGAAGTGGCTTTGGCGCATGGTGGCGTGGATGCGTTTCTGCTCGACAACATGACGGTCGCACAACTTCATCAAGCCGTGCAACTGATCGGTGGCCGGGCCATCGCGGAAGCGTCCGGCGGGATCACGCCTCACACAGCCCGCGCAGTGGCGGAAACAGGTGTGGACGTAATCTCGCTAGGTTGGCTCACGCAGAACGTGGCGGCGCTGGATATTGGTCTGGATATCGTGGAGGGGTAAAATTTCCCTATTTCCATAAAGAATTAAAGTGGAAACAGGGAAAAGATCAGAGGGTGGCGCTGAAAGCCATGCTGAAGACGGCTGCGTCCTTGAATATTTTCGTGCCTCCCAGCCGATTTATGTACTGGAAATCCGGCTGAATCGAGAGGCCCGGCACGATCTGGGCTGTATAGAAGAACTCGTAGATGTTCTCGTGTGATTGCACACCATAAGGCACACCGAAATTGGTGCTCTGAAATGGCAGGTCATAGGCAAGAGAAGCTCTCTGCTGACGGATGGCCGATTTACTGAAATCCGCCCACTGGAAAGTGAAGCCAAACATGTCGTGAGGCCGGTTCCAGTAATAACCGGTGTCGAGAATGGACACGGCAAAGCGTTGCTTCATGGCGGACGTTTGGCCGGAAGCGTAGCTGTACTGCAAGCCGAGCATCAGTCCGTTCATCGGCCCTTCGCCGTGACGGATGAACATCTGATCGACCATTGCCCACATGGAGGTCTGGCCGCTCTGCTTGCGGGCGGGTAGGCCAGTGACGACCCATGGGTGGCCGTGGATATCGGAATACAGGTCATTGTATTTCGAATTGTCGTACAGCGCGCCAACCTTGTAGTGGCCAATCAAGTGATTGGGACCAAACTCGGGGATCCATCCAAATTCAAGATGAGTGGAGAGTTTGCCCAGTCCATCCTGCGCCAGTGCCCAGCCGGAAATGCCACCGTTGTAGGAATGCGGCGACACGGCAAAAAGACCGCCCATGATGTAGAAATCGCGACGGGGCATCACGCGCAGCACGGTGCCGATGTTGCCCGAGGGCCAGTCACGACCACCGGCAACATATTTCGTCGGCGTGGTGTTGCCGCACATCCACACGTTCATGAAGGCGCAACCCCAGGGCGAGTTGTTGAAGAACGTCCCGGGAGGCATGACACCCACGGACCAGTCGATTCGGTTGTCCAGCCACGATTTTTCGAAATACATCCAGACCAGATGGGCCACCACGTTGCCACGTGCGCCGTAGATCTGCTGCACCTGGTTGGCGTGATCGCCTATCAGGCCGCTGAGATTGCGGCCATGACCGTTCACGGCCAGCATGTGCAGCCAGAGGTTTTTGGACCAATCTCCGCCATCGAGCAGTTTGTGCCAGTCAACATCGAGCGTCACGCCGGTCTGACCGGCGTCCGTTACGGCATGCGTTTTGCCGCCAATCGGGTTGCCGGAGAGGCTTTCATAGTCATTGATCGCCAGATAAAGCCCGCGTTTCTGAAGCCACGGTTGGATGCCGCCCCAGTCACCCAGAAGGTGATGCGTACCATAGGGCGAGCCGAAGGAGGGCGGTCCATAAGGCGACTCAAGAAATCCCGGAATGGCGTGATAGAGCGGCTCGATCGGCTGCTCTTCATCCAGCATGGCCGGTTCCGACACATATGCATCGTCTGGATCGCTGGAGCGCCGGGGAGATGTCTTGTTGATATGTGTGCCTTTGGCGGCCTGTGGCGCTCCGGGTGCGGGAGCGAGATGCACGACGCCGTCATCGGCCTCTGGTGTGGCGGCCTGTGCCTGTTCGCCACCACCAATACAGGCAAGCGCGAAAAGCGTGGCGCAGGTAGTGGTCCGCAAGCGGGGCGGTAGGACAGAAGCCGCTCGGGAGCGGCGTAGGCCGTCAAGGTTTGGAGACGCGCCACGAAAAGAAAAGCTCTTCATCAGTGCCGTGTCCTTGCCGTGGAAAAATCGTACATCGGAAGAGTATTGTTATTGTTTTTATTCATCTTCTTTGGTTCGTCCGGACTCTGGTGGTCTGGTCTGTTCCTTCCTGCAGGCAGAACAGAAAATTGTCTATCGTCGTTGCGGTCCGGAAGATAGATGGCGTGATGTATCGTTACGCACAGGGCGTGCGCTGACCCGAGGCTTTTTTCGGTTTCTTGAAATGAAGGCATTCAATTGTGTAATCCTTGTGGGCACATCGCGTCAAGAAATTTGATTAAATTTGCAATTAAGTATAAATTTTCATGTATTAATGGCATAAAAAATTACGTATATTGAAAATATAATCGAGTTTATTTTAGAAGTTATATGAATAAATTAATTTGCAATACAATTCTGTTTGAAAAAATTAAAAGTTATATTTTCATAGTGATGTATATTTGAAATATAAATATGTAATAAGGCTTTTTGCATGAGCGGAGAGGAGTTTTTCCTTTTTGTTTCAATTATATTTTCATCCAAAAGTGTGGACTGCAGTTGTTTTTGCAGATCCGGAATATTTTGTCGGCGCTTTGGCGCGCGCCCATACCTTGTTAAGCTTCCCCATGGGAGGACGACGCCAAGTTTGGTAGAGAGTCCATCGGTCGCAACATAGTGAGAGAGCCGAACGCATGAGCAAGATCATCCGCACCGAACCCAATCCGGTGCTTTCGAAAGCCGTGGAATATCATGGTTTTGTCTTTACGCAGGGCATGGTGGCCCGCGATCTGTCCTTGGATGTAACCGGGCAGACAAAGGACATTCTCGCCCAGTTCGACCAGCTTCTTGAGGAACACGGCACGGAGAAGACCCGCATTCTGCAGGCCCAGATCTGGCTGAAGAACATCGACGACCGTGGGGCGCTGAATGAAGTCTGGAGCGCATGGCTTCCGGAAAACGGCGCGCCAGCTCGTGCTTGTGTGGAGGCAAAAATGGCCGATCCGCGCATGCTTGTCGAGATCATGCTGATCACCACGAAGTGATCCGTGGCTGTCTCCGCTTCCTGCATGGAGGCGGAGACAGCCTGATCGGAGAACTATTTTCCGCGCGTCGTTGTTTTAGATAGATTTAACGGCGGGGCACGGCGTTGCTATGCCGGGTAGGTGACGGAAAACGACAAGAATCTTTTGTCATTTCCTGTCAGTGGTCATGGGATGTGTGGCGTTGTCCTCTCAGGAGAACGCATTTTTCATGTGAGGGAAAGACGAGATGGAGACGATTGCGGCGGTAGCATTCGAGGCCGGCAAACCTCTGGAAATCGAGCGTGTCCAGCTTGAAGGCCCCCGCGAGGGAGAGGTTCTCGTCGAGATCAAGGCGACCGGCCTGTGCCACACTGACAAATTTACGCTTTCCGGGGCGGACCCTGAGGGGCTGTTTCCCGCCATTCTTGGTCATGAAGGTGCGGGCATCGTGCGCGAAGTCGGCGCGGGCGTGAAGCATCTCAAGCCCGGCGATCATGTCATCCCGCTCTACACGCCCGAATGCCGGGAGTGTAAATCTTGCCTGTCGCGGAAAACCAACCTCTGTACCTCCATCCGCGCCACGCAGGGCAAGGGACTGATGCCCGATGGTACGTCGCGCTTCTCGTTCAAGGGGCAGCCGATCCATCACTATATGGGTTGCTCCACATTCTCGAATTTCACGGTCCTGCCCGAGATCGCGCTCGCGAAAATTCGTGAAGACGCGCCGTTCGACAAGGTTTGCTACATCGGTTGCGGCGTCACCACAGGTATTGGCGCGGTGATCTTCACAGCCAAGGTTGAGCCGAACTCCACGGTCGCGGTGTTCGGTCTGGGTGGCATCGGTCTGAATGTCATCCAGGGTGCGAAGCTCGTGGGGGCGGAGAAAATCATCGGTGTCGATATCAACCCGGCGCGTGAGGAAATGGCGCGCAAGTTCGGTATGACGCATTTCGTCAACCCCAAGGATTTGCCGGATGGGGATGTGGTGGGGCGTATCATCGAGCTGACGGACGGTGGCGCAGACTACACATTTGAGTGTGTCGGCAACACGACTCTGATGCGTCAGGCGCTCGAATGCGCTCATCGTGGTTGGGGCGTGTCCACTGTCATCGGAGTTGCCGGAGCGGGGCAGGAAATCAGTACACGGCCGTTCCAGCTTGTGACGGGACGCCGATGGATCGGCTCGGCTTTCGGCGGCGCGCGTGGACGCACGGATGTGCCCAAAATCGTTGACTGGTACATGGAAAACCGGATCAATATCGATGATCTGATCACGCACAAGCTGCCGCTTGAGCGAATCAACGAGGGCTTCGATATGATGTCCCGAGGCGAGAGCATCCGCACCGTCGTGGAATACTGAGCGGCAGGATGCAGCAAGAGGAGGAGCGCATGAGCCTCACCATAGCATCGCGGCATATATGCTGCGGCGGCGAACTCGGGTTCTACACGGTGCAGTCGGAGGCTCTTGGGCTTCCGACGACTTTCGGGGCGTTCATTCCTCATGGGGCATCGAAGGAAAAGCCGGTGCCCGTGCTCTATCTGCTGGCGGGGCTGACCTGCACACAGGAAACATTCCTCATCAAGGCCAACGCGGTGCGGTTCGCCGCGCAACATGGAATCGCGTTGGTCGCATGTGACACGTCACCTCGTGGAGCCAATGTGCCGGGCGAAACGGATGGCTGGGATCTTGGCGTCGGAGCAGGTTTCTACCTCGATGCAACGCAAGCGCCATGGCGGGCGCATTACCGCATGGGGACGTTCATTGGCTCGGAACTGCCCAAGCTGGTGGGACGTCATTTCGCGGTAGATGAGACGCGCCAGGGGATCATGGGACACTCCATGGGTGGTCACGGTGCGCTTGTTCATGCCTTGCGTGAGCCTGAGAAATGGAAGTCCGTTTCAGCGTTCGCGCCCATCGTTCATCCGAGTGCCGTGCCGTGGGGAGAAAAGGCGTTTACAGCCTATCTCGGCTCGGATCGCGCGAGTTGGGCGGCCTACGATGCCACAGAACTTTTGCGGGCGGGTCACGTCCATCCAACCACCATTCTTGTCGATCAGGGTGAGGCCGATCAGTTTCTCGAACGGGAACTTCAGCCGCATCATCTGGAGGAGGCGGCCAAAGCGGCGGGACAGAAGCTCACCTTGCGGCGGCAGGCGGGGTACGACCATTCGTACTGGTTCATTCAGTCTTTTATTGAAGACCATATGAACCATCATGCTGAGTTGTTGAAAAAGTAGGCCGCCGCAAAGTCTTCAGTTGTTTGCAAAAGAGTTCTGGAAATAGGCGGCAAGGCTGGTCTGACCCTTGTAGGGATGGGCAGGTTGTTCGTAGTGTCTGTCTATAAAAAGACCAGTCATGCGGACGTAGGAATGGGCAGCTTCTTCTGAAAAAATCGTCTGCCTATAGTGTGCAAGCCACGACTTTCTGGGGATGTCCTGCACGGCAACGGGACGTCTGAATAGGCGTGTAAAGACTTTCGCGACATCCGAAGCCGAATAATATTCCGGTCCTTCGATGTCGTAAATATTCATCCCTACTGCTGGTGCGTTCATAAGATGCGCAGCGAAGCGACCAACATCCTCTGGCGCAACCATGGGGACTTTCAGTTCAGCAGGCAGTAAGCAAGGAAAATATCCAGATGTTGCGGCGGTTCGTGCCAGCGGCAGCCAGTTGCTCATGTAATAGGCCGCGCGGATGATACTGAGCGGTTGATCTAACTTCTGTGTGCCTTGCTCGAACTCGTAGATCGCCGCAATGGTCACCGGGTTGTGCGCCGTAGGTTGATTGCAAAACAATTTTGTCGAATTCAATACCTTTGAGGGCCGTGAGGATGGAGTGAACCGTTCTGCGTTCTTCCTTGTCCGTATCTGTTGCAGGAGAAGCTGGCGAATTGAGTAAAAATATACGTCGAGCCTGACAGAATACATCATGTAGGGCAGATGTATCGGCAATATCCACTACAAAGACAGTGGCCCTTTTCGCGCCATGCCGCAGCTTTGGCCCGGTCGTGCGTTATGACGCCAACCTGGTGATGCGCTTGCAGAAAAGCAGTAGCGACAATGCTACCAACATGACCTGTGGCACCAAGTATAACGTGCATAACCCGTTTGTCTCCTCCGTGTGGGATACACCCGTAGGCTCTTACGACATGACGCGACAGGGCCGCAGAATTGAGTGTGGAATGTCGGTGGGCTTCCCGGTTTCGATCCGCTATAGGGGCGGGACCACGATTGCTCCGGGTGGGCGTGAAACGGAATGGTTGTCGCCGGATGCACCATTCTCCACGTGCATCAGGATTGATCCGTCCCGAGGAGAACCTGCATGCAGGCTGACGTTCCGGCCCGTTCTGCCGTTGTCGATCTGGGTTCCAATTCCGTCCGAATGGTTGTGTTCGATGGAATATCCCGCAATCCGGTGCCCATTTTCAATGAAAAGGCTGTCTTGCGGCTGGGGCGTGGGCTGACGGCCACCGGTCGTCTGAACGAGGACGGAATGGCGATGGCTGCCGATGTCATGCGTCGCTTCCATGCCATTGCCCGGGGAATGAATGCCGATCCGTTCGAGGTGCTGGCCACCGCTGCAGTACGGGACGCGACGAATGGCCCCGAATTTGTGGAGATGCTACGTCAGGTCATGCCCGGTGTGCCCATCCGTATCCTCTCCGGCATTGAGGAGGCGGATCATGCGGCGGTCGGGGTTCTGTGCGGTATTCCCGAAGCCGATGGGCTGGTGGCGGATATCGGGGGCGGGTCTCTGGAAGTTATCCGGTTGGACAAAGAGGGGCGCCACGACGCGAGCACTCTGCCGCTAGGGGTCATTCGTCTGAGTGATCGGGCAGAAGGCGATCTGTCGCGCGCCAAGGCGATCGCCGATGCCGATCTGGCGAGCGTGGAATGGCTGGAGGGCATGAAGGGGCGCACGCTCTATCTTGTGGGAGGCGCGTTCCGGGCGCTGGCTCGTCTGAATATGGCCCGCACCGATTACCCGTTGAACATCCTGCACTATTACACGCTCAATACGTCAGCGGCTCGGGAAATGACCGCGTGGCTCATTGGCTGTAACCGTAAAACGCTCGAAAAGTTGCCGAACGCGCCGCGTAAGCGTCTGGATGATGTGCCGTTTTCGGCAACCGTTCTGCGACGACTTATTCGCAAGCTGGAGCCGGAGCGCATCGTCTTCTGTGTCGATGGCCTGCGAGAAGGCTGGTATGCGTTGAATGTGGCGCCAAATCTGCAAGCGGAAGATCCGCTGGACGCCGTGGCGCGGGAAATGAGCGCCCGTCTGGGACGCAGCCGTACGCTTCCCGAGGCGCTGGTAGCATGGACTGCGCCTCTTTTCCCTGACGAAACGCCGCAGCAAGCGCGACTGCGCCGTGCGGTCTGCCAGATGTCCGATATCGGGTGCCACGACCATCCGGAATATCGGGCCGAGCAGACGTTTCTTCGCGTTCTGTGGATGCAGGGCGGCGGTTTCGATCATGAAGCACGGGCGGCGCTCGCGACGGCGCTTGCCTTGCGTTATGAGGGGGAGATCGATGCGCCGTGGCTGGCGCCAGCACGTGCGCTTCTGACAGAGGAGTTCCGTGACTGGGCCATGACGCTCGGGCTGGCTCTGCGCCTTGCCTACGCTCTCTGCGGCGGCACGGAGGTTCTTCTCGACGGCACGCATCTAGCGCGCGAACCGGACGCGCTACGTTTGTATCTCACCTCGGCGCGTGTGGCCGTTCGGGGTGATGCCGTGCGCAGGCGGCTTTCGCGTCTGGGACAGGTGATGGGGCTGGAGAGCCGTCTGGAAGAGGATGGCATGACGGACGCTGTGGCTTTCGCCTGAGACGCAACGCCGCGCTTTCGTACACGAAATTGCGAGGAGCACTTCTTCCCAAGGCAGCGTATGATCTCCATTCGACCGTCGTGGAAAGAAGACCGTCTTCCATGAACGGAGTAATTCCGGCGGGTGTCCGGAAGACTGTGATGGAGAGAGATGGTGAGTGCCCCAGACGGCATTTTCGCAATGCCGGTGCCTGCGTGTCCTGTGACAGCAGAGAAAGGACCGCCTGTCCGGGTGCTCGTAGTGGATGCTGATCCCATTGTGCGGGAGGCCATTGGGCAGAGGCTGGGACTGGCTGCTGAAACGGAAGTCTGTGCAGCGGTCGCGACGGCCGAGGACGCATTTGACGCCTTGGCCACATTGTCCCCCGACATCGTTGTTCTGCATGACGAACTTCCGAGGATGAGCGGGTTGCAGGTGACGCGCGCCATCATGGTGCGCAGGCCCACGCCCATTCTGATTGCCATGGACATGATGGCGCAGGATCCGGATTTGGCGTTCGAGTGCCTGCGTTCCGGTGCGCTGGGACTGTTGTCGCGTGCCCCAAGCTATCTTTCCTCACCCGCAGTGGTTGAGCGTATTGTTGCAGCCGCTCATGCGGCGCGGCCCTCTCGTGCTCAACCATCCACTCTTCCTCCTAAGGCCGCACCGCCGTTTCGCCCCGCTGATTTGCTGTGTTTTCTGGCAGCAGAAGGTGGACTGGGCGCCGTGCTACGTCTTCTGGGCGGGATGCCGGCCAAACCGGCACAAGCTGTCCTGCTCGCGGTTTCCATTCCGGCCATTCTGCTTGCCCCTTTTGTGGCATGGCTGAACGATGCGATGGAACAGAGCGTGGTTGTGACGGATGTTTCGGGACGGACGACGCTGACAAGAGGCGTGGTGCATGTCCTCTCCGCAAGCGATCTGGCGCAGTTGGTGCCGGGACCGCGTGTGGTGAGCATGGTGCGCAAGCAGGAGGGGGCAGCCGATCCCGCCTCGCGCAGCTTCGACGTGCTTCTGGCTTCTCTCGCCGGGTCGGTAGCCCGGCAGAGTTGTGTCGTTCTGATGGGGCACGCTGGCACAGCCGGGGCGGCTGGACTGCTGCTTGTGCATCAGGCGGACGGTCAGACCTTGGCGGAATATCCCTCGCTTTGTCCCTTTGCGGGAGCGCCGGGAGCGGCTTTGCGCATGGATGCGGTGGACGCCATTGGAACGGCGGATGAACTGGCCGAGGCTCTCTCACGGCTTCCTGCGCCGGAAAGCAACTCCGGCGCTGCCTGCATATGACCCATTCGTCTGCTGTGCTGCTTCTGGTGGAGAATGCCGCCACGCGCCGGGCAGGGCTCGCCGCCGTTCTTGTTGAAAACGGCCTTTCCGTCGAGACCGTCACAAGTGCAGAAGACGCGCTGGACAGTCTGGATCATTCTCTGCCAGCCATTCTCCTGACGGACCAGATTCTGCCGGGCATGAACGGTTGTCAGATGACGCGGTATCTGCGTCTCAACCGGGCGACACGTCCTCTGCCGGTCATTCTCCTGACGAACGGGAACGATCCCGATTTGGTGCGCGAGGCTCTGCTGGCAGGCGTGGATGCGTGTGTGCCACGTGAGACGGATGTCGCGTATCTCCTTGCGCGGATTGGCGTGTGTCTGCGTGGGTATCGCGCGTCCCATGCTCTGTTGCGGGAGCGCTTCCGTCGGCCAACGGTGGCGATCGTGACGGGACAGGATGGATTGCTGAAACATCTGCCGCACAAGAAGGGAGATAAAGGTCGATCCGGCACGTTTCCAGTGGTGGAACTGCTGAAAACCGATGGGCTGGAAGCGCTCCTACCACCTTCCACAACGCTGGCCACACCCGATCTGTGGCTAGGTGGCGTGGATTGCGTGATCGTCGATCTTACAACGTCGTCCTTCGATGCTTTGGCTCTTTGTCAGATGCTGGACCGGACGCGCCGGACCCAGCTTTCCGGCGCGGAAACGCCAGCCTGTCTGCTCGGGTTCGGAGGTGAGGAAACAGGTGATCTCGCCTATGCGATCGAGGCGTTCAAGGCCGGGGTGGATGACCTTGTTCCCTCCGATGTCACGCCTGAAAACCTCATTCTGCATGTCCGGGTTTTGTTACGCCGCAAGGCTATCCTTGATGAGAACCTGCGCAGCGCGGCCGAACGGGCCGCCCGGGACGAAGCGATGGAGGGCGCGCGGGCCAAGACCGTGCTCGCCGATGCGCTGGAACAGGCCAACGATGAATTGGCAAGCGCCAATCGCAAGTTGATCGACGCTCAGACGAAGCTCGTGCAGTCGGCCAAGATGGCGTCACTGGGCGAACTCGTGGCGGGAATCGCGCACGAGTTCAACAATCCACTGGCTTTCGTGATTGCCCATGAGGATACGGTTGCGCGTGCGCTTGAGCGTGCTGTTGCGGAACTGGAAGCCGGAAATGTGGAGATCGCCGGGGCCGTATTAGCGAAGGGGCGGGATCGGCTGGCCGCGACCTCGCTTGGGCTGGGCCGGATGCGCGACCTCGTGTCCAGTCTGCGCCGGTTCTCGCGATTGGATCAGGGCACGTTCGAGGACATCGACATGCCGGACGCGATCAACACCGTGCTGGCCCTTCTGGGGCCGAAGCTGACGGATCGCATCCGGGTTGAACTGGATTTTCAGGGACCAGCGGTTCTGAATTGTCAGGCGGCCCTTGTGCATCAGGTGGTCATGAACGTGATCAGCAATGCGGCCGATGCGCTGCATGCGCTCCCGTCTGACGATCCACGCGTACCGTGTATCCGCATTGGGACGCAGTGCGTGGAAGGACGAGAGGATCAGCCGGACATGTGGGTGGCCACCATTTGCGATAATGGCCCCGGTATTCCGCCTCTGATGCGTGAGCGCGTGTTCGAGCCGTTCTTCACCACTAAGCCGGTGGGAGAGGGGACGGGGCTCGGGCTGGCGACGGCTTACGGGATTGTGAAGGCCCATCACGGCAGCATAGAAGTTTCTGACTCCTCTGTGGGTGGCACCTGCTTCACCATAGCGATTCCCATGACCCAGCCCGGCACGTCCGTCGGAATGATCCCGTCCGTACCTGAAGGAGAAATTCGATGAGTGCCGGACTGCCTTCCCACCACTCTGCATCCGGCCCTCGGGGAACAATTCTGCTCGTGGATGACGAGGCGGAGATACTGGTCGCGCTGACGGATCTTCTTGAAGACGAGTTTTCCATCCTCACCGCCACCTCGGCGGCGGAGGCCTTTGCACTTTTGCAGGAGCATCCTGATACGGCCGTTATCGTTTCCGACCAGCGGATGCGCGATATGACGGGCGATGTGTTTCTGGCGCAGGCCCGACAAATGTCGGACGCTGGCACCATACTGCTGACAGGCTACGCCGATCTGGACACGGTTGCGGGTGCGCTCAACCGTGGTGCCATCACCTTTTGTGCCACGAAGCCATGGGATCCGGGAAGCCTGCGGGCGATGGTACGCGAGGCGGCCAATGCGTGCCGCATGCGTCGGACGCTGGCCACCGAACAGGCGTTGATGCGCAGTTTGTTCGACAATTTGCCCATGGGGCTGGCCATCACGGACGCACAGGGACGCATCACGCGGCTCAACGGTCTTGCCGCCGCTTCCTATGGCCGCCCTATGGAGAACTGTCTCGGCCATACGGAGGCCGAACTCCTGCCGGGGGAGACGCAGCGCGCCAGTGCGCTGTCAGGAGTGAGCGAGCCGATACTGGTGGCGCGTCCAGATGCCGATGGGCAGGAACGCTGGCATAGGATTTCCCGTGTGGCGCTTTCGGGTGACGGAGCCGAGGCGCGGCCGCCCGAAACCCTGTCGGTGCTGATCGATCAGGATGTGACCGATCTGATGGATATGGAGCGACGGGCCCGGCAGGCGGACAAGATGCAGGCGATCGGCACATTGGCCGGTGGCATTGCGCACGATTTCAATAATCTGCTTACGGCCATTCTCGGTTCGCTCGAACTCGTCACCGATTTGCAGCCGCCGACCGATCCCAATGTCGCGCGGCTGTTCACGAATGCGATGGACGCGGCGCGGCGTGGGGCGGTGCTGACGCAGAAACTTCTGGATTTCAGTCGTCCGCGCGATTTGAGCCGCAGGCCGGTGGATGTGCCGGAGTTGCTGGTGCAGATGCAGGGATTGCTGGCCCAGAGCATCGGCGGCGGAGGTAGCCGTGCCACTCCGGTGCATCTGAAATTGCCCGAGACACCATTGCCACGGGCCTCGACCGATCCCTCGTTGCTGGAAGTGGCATTGGTCAATCTGTGTCTCAATGCGCGTGACGCTCAGCCGCAGGGCGGGGACATCACCATTTCAGCGCACGCGGCCATTCTGTCGGATAAAAAGACCGAAAAGCGCGTGGTTGGCCGTTCCGGACGACCGCTTCCCGCTGGTACTTATGTGGTAGTCTCCGTGACCGATCATGGCGTGGGGATGTCGGAAGAGGTGCAGTCCCGTATTTTCGAGCCGTTCTTCACCACAAAGACCGTCGGCTCGGGCATCGGTCTGGGACTGCCGATGGTTTATGGGTTCGTGCAGCGCAACGGTGGCGATGTGTGTGTGTCCAGCACGCCCGGGAAAGGCACGTCCATCGAACTGTGGCTGCCCGCAGTCGTCTCTTCAAACGCTCCGGTGAAGGAGCCTGTCGTCGCCCGCAAACCAGATGAGTATCTGCGGAGCATTCTTGTCGTGGATGACGAACCGGCGGTTGCGGCTGTCACCGTGGGGTTTCTTTCGCGGGCCGGTTTCCGTGTTCTGGAATGCCATGGCGGCGCACAGGCGGTTGAACTCGTGCGTACACGTCCCGATATCGGCCTGGTTGTGATGGACCTGCTCATGCCCGGGATGAATGGCGATGAATGCGCCCGTCGCATCGGCACGTTGCGCCCGGATCTGCCGGTCATCTTCGTGACCGGCTTTGCCGACAGAGCGATCCTGCCCCCCGATGCTCGGGTGCTGGCCAAGCCGTTTACGTGAGAAGCATTGCTTTCGGATGTGACGGATCTGATTCCGAGCCGAAAATAAGCCTACCCCTCACACCCGGTGAAGGCACCATGCGACGCGCCCGATGATGGTCAGTGAGTGGCCATCTACTGGTGTGCCGAACACCGTATCTTCGGCGCGAAACGTTTCGGGCGGATAGATGGGGTTGTCCGACTGCACGAGAAACCCTGCCTCGGTGCGTGACACCCGTTTCACAAACAACGCACCACGCATGACGATAGCATAAACCCCCTCGATACGCGCCGTTTCGCGTGTGTCGATCACCAACCGGTCGCCGCTGCGGATGGTGGGCAGCATGGAATCTCCCTCTGCCGTGACGATCAGCACGGCGGATGCCTGAAGGCCGAGATCTTCCGAGACGAAGCCGCGCGGAAAACGCATCTGTGTCGGAGATTCTTGATCGCAGACGCTCCCAAAACCGGCTGAGGCGCGAGCGTTGTAGTACGGAATAGTGACGAGATCGCTCTCGCTGTGCCCTTTTGCCTCAACGGTATCCCCGAAAAACAGCCATTGCGCGCTAACTCCGAGGACAGGCGCCAGTCGCTCGATCAGGCCCGGATTCCAGACTCCTTCTGGATCGAGATGACGGCGAATGGTCGTAAGAGCCGGCTGTCCTTCTGTTTCCTCGCGAATGTCCCTGAGCGTTTTGCCTGAACGATGAATGGCGAGCGCCAGCCTGTTGTGCGGGGTGGATGCATCCGGGGGCGGCCCACCGGCCAGGCCGGGTGGCCGTCCGCGACGTTGAGAAACAGGGCGAGAAGACTGTCTCATTATCCAGCTTTCATATCATACATGAGACTAAAATGTTCCTGTTTTGTTCTTGATTTTATGATCGGAAACGATGCTTTAATCGTCACGAGACGCGCCTCCCAGCCTGCCCGGGTTGGAATTGGCCCGACCCCGGAACTTCAGGAGCCGGAACATGGCACGTGACCTTGCAGAAAGACAAGACCGTGACTGTGTTTTTGTATCATTTTTGCTCCGAAAAGTGCCGCTGAAGAAAATACAGAGCATTCATCGGAAAAGTTCGCCATGACGAAAAAATTTGCTTCGGCCCACAGAGAGTCTCTCGACAGCCAGATCGTAGCACTTGCCGCGCGGGGAGCGTCTATTCGCAGGATTGCCGAGATGACGGGTGTTTCGCGTTCCTACACTCACAGGGCGCTTGTCGCTGTGCGGGACCGTAACACCCGCATCAGCGATATCCGCCGTGAGTGCGGCGGGCAGCCGCTCGCGCCCGGTTCGAACATCTCCTGCGCCGCAATCGGTTTGCGGCCTTACAGTCCGTTCTGATCGGTCATGAAGTGTGTCCAGTGACTGTTCTTGGGGAAGGTAGTTCTTTTTCGGCGGCCTCCACGGCTTCATGCAACGTGGAGCGGATGCGCTCTGCTCCGATGAGCGCGGTCAGCCCGTGACGGTCCATGTCGCTGCGCAGCCATGGGCTAACCCGTCCGAGAAAGACCGTGACATGCTCGCTCGAGAGTTCGGCCAGCAGTTCGCGCATCGTCTGAGCGGCCGAATAATCGATGTCGGTCATCGCGCTGGCGTCCAGCACGAGGCAATGCACGGGAGAGGGGGCGTGCGCCACGATCTCGCGGATATCGTCAGCGAAATGGGTGCTGTTGGCGTAAAACAGGTCCGCGCCAAAGCGGTAGATCACCAGTCCCGGCTCACTTTCGGACCCCGGCGTTGCCGGCTCGGCCTCGAAGCCTCGTCCGTTGGGGCGTGGATGCAGGATCATGGTGTGCGGCTCATAGCTGTGGCGCACATGCCGAAATAGCGAGATGGCGATGGCAAGAAAAATACCCTGCTGCACGTTGATCGCCACCACGGCGGCAGCGGTGATCAAGGCCAGTCGAAATTCGCCGGGGCTTTCGTGTCGGAGCGCCCTGATGCCCTTCATGTTCACCATGCCCATGGCGATGACCAGCACGATGGAGGCCAGCACACAGCGCGGCAGAAACTGGAGGGGAGCCGTGAGAAAAAGCAGCACCACAAGGGCAGTAAGAGAGAAGACCACCTGTGCCCGCTGCGTGCGTGCGCCAGCCCGTACACCCATGGCCGTCTGGGTGGGACTACCGTTGACGGTGAAGGCGCCACTTATGGCAGCCGCAAGGTTGGCGGCGCTGAGGCCGAGAATATCGGCGTCTGCGTCCAGAGACTCATGAAAGCGTGTCGCGAAACTGCGGGCGGTGGCGACGCTCTGGGCGATGATGACGAACACGCAGGAAGCCGCGACGGGCAGTAATTCCAGTGTCTCGTTCCATGACAACCATGGAAGATGAAGGCTTGGCAGACCGTCTGCGACCGGTCCGATCACGGCCACGCCACGGTCGGAGAAATGCCAGTACCAGCTTGCGGCGATCGCAAAGACGATGACCAGAAGCGGTATGGGGGCATCCGGCACAAAGCGACGGCCACCTGTCACGCACAGAACGGTTGCCAGAGACAGAAAGGCGGAAAGCGGGTGCAGATGCATAAACGCTGTCAGTGTCCGTGCGAACACGATCAGGGCGGTCGGGCCGGTGATATGCAGCCCTAGCATTTCGGGAAGCATGGTCAGGGACACCTGAAGACCCACGCCTGTCAGAAAGCCCATGAGCACGGTCAGCGACAGAAAATCCGCAAGGAATCCCAGACGAAATATCCGGCCGACAAGGAGAAAGGCCGCACACAGCAACGTCACGACACCGACCATGGCCACGTAATGCGGCGATCCCGGCTCGGCCAGTGGGGCGAGACCACCCGAGAGAATGGCGGCCGTTGCGGAATCGGCTGCGACGACCAGATGGCGCGACGAGCCGAGCAGCGCGAAGGCCAGCGGAGGAAGAAGGGCCGTGTAGAGTCCGGTCACCGCTGGCATGGCGGCTATGCGGGTGTATCCCAGCACCTGCGGAATGTTGACGGAGGCAAGCGTCAGCCCGGCCACCACGTCGCGCAGGAAAGAAGGGGAGCCACTGGGCGGCCTGTTCTGGGGTGTGGGGGTGTTCATACCCGGTCGGGTCCTGTCTTGCGTCCGGGGGCTGATGCCAGCGGGAGGAGGAAGGTGCGCCTCTTGTGATCGGCGACAAAGTGCCTATTTCTCATGACCATGAATACATACCAGACTTCGCAGCACGATCCTGTCGGGTGGCACGGCACTACCATCCTCTGCGTCCGCCGGGACGGAGAGGTGGCCATGGCCGGTGATGGACAGGTGTCCCTTGGCCCGACCGTCATCAAGGGCAACGCGCGCAAGGTGCGGCGCATCGGTGCGAAGCGGAACATTCTGGCCGGGTTCGCTGGCGCCACGGCGGACGCTTTTACGTTGCTGGAGCGGCTGGAAGCCAAGCTGGAGCGCTTCCCCAACCAGCTTGAGCGCGCTTGCGTGGAACTGGCCAAGGACTGGCGCACGGATCGCTATCTGCGACGGCTGGAAGCCATGCTCATCGTGGCGGATAAGGATCATTCCTACACCGTGACGGGCAACGGCGACGTGCTGGAACCTGAGGACGGCATTATCGCTATTGGCTCCGGTGGTAATTTCGCGCTGTCTGCCGCGCGCGCTCTGCTGCCGATCGAGGGATTGTCGGCCAGTGAGGTTGCCAAGCGGGCGATGCGGATCGCGGGCGATATCTGTGTGTACACCAACCACTCGGTCACGCTGGAAGTCATTGGCGGGTCCGAGACGAAGGGTGAGTGATATCATGAGCATCATTCATTTCTCGCCGTCCGAGACGGTGGCGGAACTCGACCGCTTCATCATTGGTCAGACCGATGCCAAGCGCGCGGTAGCCATCGCGTTGCGTAACCGCTGGCGGCGGGCGCAGTTACCTGAAGGTCTGCGTGAAGAAGTCGTTCCTAAGAACATCCTCATGATTGGCCCGACGGGCTGCGGTAAGACCGAGATCGCGCGCAGATTAGCCAAGTTGGCACAGGCGCCGTTCCTGAAGGTGGAAGCCACCAAGTTCACGGAAGTGGGCTATGTCGGGCGCGATGTGGAGAGCATCGTGCGCGATCTGGTCGAGGTCGCCATCACCATGCTGCGCGATCAGCGCCGCCGCGATGTGCGTCCGCGCGCTGAGAGTGCGGCTGAGGAGCGTCTGGTGAGCGTTCTGGCTGGGGAGGCGTCCTCTGCCGACACGCGCTCGCATTTTCGCAAGCTGCTGCGTGGCGGCACTCTGGACGACAAGGAAATCGAGATCGCCATCACGCCCGATCCGGCGGCGTCATCCGGTCCCGAGATGCCGGGAATGCCGCCGGGGGCGGCGCTGAACTTTGGGGACATGATGAAGAACATCATGGGCCGTGCGCCGCAGACCAAGCGCATGACGGTTGCCGCTGCGCGTGAGCAGATCATCCGCGAAGAAGCAGACAAACTGCTGGACTCGGATGCTCTGACCCGCGAGGCGGTGCAGCATGTGCAGGACAACGGCATCGTCTTTCTCGATGAGATCGACAAGGTGTGTGCACGCTCGTCCGAGGGAGGATTTCGCGGTGGAGACGTGTCCCGTGAAGGCGTGCAACGTGATCTGCTGCCACTGATCGAGGGCACAACCGTTTCCACCAAATATGGCCCCGTGAAAACGGACCACATCCTGTTTGTGGCATCGGGCGCGTTCCATCTGGCCAAACCCTCGGATCTGCTGCCCGAGCTTCAGGGGCGCCTGCCGATCCGTGTGGAGCTTCAGCCGCTCTCGCGCGACGATTTGCGCCGCATTCTGACGGAGCCGGAGCACTCGCTGGTGCGGCAGTACAAATCTCTGCTGGAAACCGAAGGTGTCACGCTGGAGTTTGAGGACGCGGCGATCGATGCGTTGGCCGAACTGGCTGCGGATGTGAACGAGCGGGTTGAAAACATCGGTGCCCGGCGTCTGGCGACAGTGATGGAAAAGCTGCTGGAAGACATCTCTTTCACAGCGTCTGAACACAAGGGCGAGACCATTACCGTGACAGGTGACCTTGTGCGCGAACGTGTCGAACCCCTTGCCAGCAAGGGTGACCTCAGCCGGTTTATCCTGTGATGACAGTCGATCCTTTCGTCAAACCAGAAGATGAAACGGCGCAGGATGCCATTGCAGCCATTGGAGAGGAGCTTGATCTCTTCGATGACTGGATGGACCGTTATCAGTACATCATCGAATTAGGACGTAAGCTGCCGCCATTCCCGCAGCAATGGACGGATGATGCCCATCGTGTGCCCGGTTGCCAGAGTCAGGTCTGGCTGGAGGCCCACAAGGACGAGAACGGCCTGCTCTATTTTGCCGGAGCGTCCGACGCGGCCATCGTGTCCGGTCTCGTGGCGTTGTTGCTCCGGGTTTATTCAGGGCGAACGCCAGAGGAAATCTTGGCAACCGATCCGTCTTTCCTGAGTGATCTCGGGCTGGTGCAGGCCCTTTCGACCAACCGGGGCAACGGAGTGGAAGCGATGGCACGAGCCATTCGCACCCGTGCTACGCATGAGCAGGACGCGGACTGAGGAGACGGCACGCATGGACACGACGTTCTGGCTGGACAAATGGGACCGCCGCGAGACGGGTTTCCATGAGATCAGTCCCAACCCGCTGCTGACGGAGAATCTGTCGGTCCTGAATCTGAAACCGGGAGCGTCCGTGTTTGTGCCGCTCTGTGGCAAGACGCTCGATATTGGTTGGCTGCGTTCGCAAGGCTATGCAGTGGTGGGTGTGGAACTCAGTCCGTTTGCCGTGTTGGAACTGTTCGAGGATCTGCATCTCACCCCGCATACGACGAAAGCAGGGGTATTGACCTGCCATGCGGCACCCGGCTTACGGATTTTCGAAGGCAATATCTTCGATCTCGATGCCGATATGTTGGGCAAAGTGGCGGCGACGTGGGATCGGGCCGCGCTCGTTGCTCTGCCGAAAGAAGTGCGCGCGCATTATGCGGCTCATGTCACGGCCCTGACGGGGGACGCGCCACAATTGCTGGTGACGCTCGATTACGATCAGCAGCAGGTCTCCGGACCACCTTTCGCGGTGTCGGGAGATGAAGTGAAAACGCTTTATGGCACGGCGTATCGTGTCAGTGAGGTGGTTTCGCGTCCGACGTCTGTGAAGGGAAAATGCCCTGGCACTGAAAGCCTGTGGCATCTCTCGCCTGTTTTCGGAAGCTGACGCGCGTTCTCAGATCGCTTGATGAGCAAGGCGCAGGGCATGTTGTACGGTCTGTGCCCGCACGCTCTCCCTGTCGCCGTCAAAGATCTGGCTTTCCGCATAGGGAGGCTGTCCGCGTCGCTGAACACCAAACCACACCAGACCGACGGGTTTGGTGGGCGTGCCGCCGTCAGGACCGGCGATACCGGTCGTTGAGATGGAGATATCCGCATCTGGCCCGTGATCGAGAGCGCCTGAGGCCATGGCTTTCGCTACAGGCTCACTGACCGCCCCCCATGTTTTCAGCAGGTCCGGCGCAATGCCGAGACATGATTCTTTCATGGTGTTGGAATAGGTCACGAACCCGCCTGAAACGGCCACCGACGAACCGGCATGATGCGTGAGCGCGCTCGTGATGAGGCCGCCGGTGCAACTCTCGGCTGTGACGATCATGAGACCGGCGGCCTTCAGCGCTTCCAGAAGATTTTTTGCCTCGATCAGAACGGCGGAGGGAAGGGAGGCGGTCATGGACAATCCTTCCTGTGAAAAGAGACGCTGGGGACGTCCCTTCAGTCATTTTACTTCAAAAAGCCCACAAGACGCTCTGCTTCCGTGACGATCGGATCAGCAATGGCGGCTGCCCGCTGGCCACCATCGCGCAGAATGGCATCAATGTGGGGCACGTCACCCAGAAGACGCGCCGTTTCCTGTGCAATCGGCTCGATCCGGGCGACGAGAACGTCCGTCAGAGCCTTTTTGAACGGACCGAAACCCTCGCCGCCGTGCTGTTGAAGAACCTGTTCCGGAGTCTGGTCGGCAAGAGCCGCGTAGAGCCCCACGAGGTTACGGGCCTCCGGGCGTTCTGCCAGTCCTTCGGGTGAGGAGGGCAGGGGCTCGGGGTCCGTCTTGGCGCGACGGATCTTGAGAGCGATGGTGTCGGCATCATCCGTCATGTCGATGCGGCTCTGGGCGGAGGCGTCGGATTTGGACATCTTCTTCGCGCCGTCGCGCAGGCTCATCACGCGCGCGGCTTGCGGGGGCACGAAAGCTTCGATCTCGGGAAAGAACTCGACTTCGTAGTCATGATTGAACTTCTTGGCGATGTCGTTGGCCAGTTCGATATGCTGGCGCTGGTCATCGCCCACCGGCACTCGGGTGGCCTTGTAGGCCAGAATGTCGGCGGCCATCAGATTGGGATAGACATACAGGCCCGCCGAATGGTTCTCGCGGTCTTTGCCAGCCTTGTCCTTGAACTGCGTCATCCGGTTGAGCCAGCCCAGACGGGCGACGCAGTTGAAAATCCAGCCCAGACGGGTGTGGGCGCTCACGGCGGACTGGTTGAAGAGAATGTGCTTCACCGGGTCGATGCCGGAGGCGAGCAGCACGGCGGCCTGCTGGCGGGTCTGCTCACGCAGTTCAGTTGGGTTCTGCCACACCGTGATGGCGTGCAGATCCACAAGGCAGAAAATGCACTCATGGTCGGCCTGCAACGCCACCCAGTTGCGGATGGCGCCGAGATAGTTGCCCAGGTGAGGAATGCCGGTCGGCTGGATGCCGGAGAATACACGTGTCATGGGGTGATGTTCTCGGGTGTTTCAGGGCAGCGGGTCAAGCGGGGATCAGGGCATGCCCTGTGTGTGGGAGAGTTTGTCGCGCAGATTTGCCACTCCGCTCGCACCAATGCGATGGGCGCGGGCGTAGGCCACGTCTTCGGGCATGATTTTCGGAGCGGGCTTTGTGCCGCCCTGCTCGGACAGCCATGTCAGAATGGTGGCGGCCTGATCGTCCTTGAGATAGCGGAAGAGGGGCATCTCGGCGTTGTAGGGGGAGCCATTGGCCTTTATCGGACCGCTCAATCCGTTCATGAGCACAGCGGCGAGATAGGCACGGCCTTCAGGTGTAGTGGCGATCCTGTCGATGCGCCCGATCAACGGCGGGACCGAACCTGCCATCCCCTGTCCTCCGTGATGACAGATCCCGCAGTTTGATCCATAGAGATAGCGCGCGGTGGGATGGCGCGAGCAGCCTCCCAGGAAAAGGAGAATGGCCATGACCGGCAGGAGCGAGCGGCTCAGGCGGATGGTGATGGGCATGCATCCTGTGCGAGACCGGCGATATAGAAATGAAGAGATCGTTTTCCGGTCGGCTGCGTTGTTTTTCATGTACAATTCCAAGGAGCCCAGACGATGAATTCTTCTCGTCATTTCATGTCCGTCTCATTTGCCTGCGCCGTTATTGTCGGTCTTGCGACAGGGAACGTCTTGTTGTCGCAGGCCCATGCTGCGACGCGCGAGCAACAGACAGCCGCCTGCAAGGGAGATGCGCTCAAGTTCTGCACCTTCGACATTCCCAACGAGAAGAAGATTGCCTCCTGTCTTCAGGCCAAGCGTGAGAAGCTCTCTCCTGCCTGCAAGGCAATGTTTCCTGAAAAGAAGAGCAGCGCGAAGAAAAAGCCGAAGTGATAAAAGAAAACCGCCCTTTCCTGTAACGGGAAAGGGCGGTTCGAGTGTTACTCGGAGGCGTGATCCACACCCAGAAGCTGGATCTTGAAGATCAGCGGACTGTTGGATGGGATGATGCCCAGTTCACGGTTGCCATAGCCCAGCTTGGCCGGGACATAGAGCATCCATGTATCGCCCACATGCATCATGGGCAGCGCTTCCATCCAGCCCTGCACCAGCCCGTCTAGCGGCATGCGCATATAGGCGCCCTGACCGTGCTGATCGGAACTGTCGAAGATTGATCCATCCGGCAGACGGCCTTCATAGATCAGCATCATCATGTCGCCCTTGCGGGGAGATGCACCATCCTTGGGACCGGAAGTCAGCACCTTGTAGGCCAGTCCGTCCGGCAGAACCTTCACGCCCGGCTGGGAAATTTCCTTCTGCATGATCTGTTCGGCCGTAGGCTCTGGCTCGTCCTTGTTCCCGCAGGCAACGATCGGCAGACACAGGGCCCCCGCCAGTGCAAGCGGCAGGATACGATGGGATTTCGGAAAGAAACGCACCTTGTTACCTCGGATTTTGTTCAGGATCAGGCAGAAACGTGCAGTTCGCCCCGAGGTTGTTACACCACGGGGCAGAGCTGGAAGCGTCAGAGCGAGCCGCCGCGACGACCGATCTGGCCGCCCAGACGCAGGCGCAGCGCATTGAGCTTGATGAAGCCCTGCGCGTCCTGCTGGTTATAGGCGCCCTCATCATCCTCGAACGTGACGACGCGGGTGTCATACAGGCTGTTCGGGCTTTCACGACCCACGCAGATCACGTTGCCCTTGTAGAGCTTCAGACGCACGCGGCCTGTGACAGAATGCTGGGATGCGTCGATCAGAGCCTGAAGCATCCGGCGCTCGGGCGAGAACCAGAAACCATTATAGATGATCTCGGCATATTTCGGCATCAGACTGTCCTTGAGGTGCATGGCCTCGCGGTCGAGCGTGATGGATTCGATGCTGCGATGCGCCGTCAGAAGGATCGTCCCGCCCGGCGTCTCGTAAATGCCGCGCGACTTCATGCCGACAAAACGGTTTTCCACGAGATCCAGACGTCCGATGCCATTGGCGCGACCCAGCTCGTTCAGCTTGGTCAGCAGCGTGGCGGGTGACATGGCCTCGCCATTGATGGCGACTGGATCGCCCGAGACGAAATCGATAGTGATCTCGGTGGCCTTGTCGGGAGCCGCTTCCGGCGCGATCGTGCGCTGGAAGACGATCTCTTCCGCGCCGATGGCGGGATCTTCGAGGATATTGCCCTCGGAGGAGGAGTGCAGCAGGTTTGCGTCCACGGAGAACGGAGCTTCGCCGCGCTTGTCCTTGGTGACCGGAATCTGGTGCTCTTCCGCAAACGCCAGCAGGCGCGTGCGTGACGTCAGATCCCACTCACGCCACGGCGCGATCACCTGAATGTCGGGCTTGAGCGCGTAATAGGCCAGCTCGAAACGGACCTGATCGTTGCCCTTGCCGGTTGCGCCATGTGCCACGGCATCGGCGCCGACCTGCTCGGCAATCTCGATCTGACGCTGGGCGATCAGCGGGCGGGCGATGGAGGTGCCGAGGAGATACTGGCCCTCATAAAGGGTGTTCGCGCGGAACATCGGGAACACGAAATCCTTCACGAAGGTCTCGCGCAGATCCTCGACGAAGATTTCCTTCACGCCGAACATCTCGGCCTTCTTGCGGGCCGGCTCAAGCTCTTCGCCCTGACCCAGATCGGCGGTAAAGGTGACGACCTCGCAGCCATAGGTCGTCTGCAACCAGCGCAGGATGACCGAGGTGTCGAGGCCGCCCGAATAGGCCAGAACGACCTTCTTGATACGTCTGTTACCGTCGGCGCCTGCCATGCGAGCCTCTCTAGAAGTATGTGTTGATCCGTGTATCGCTCCTTCCGTCCAGTCAGATGGACAGAGGATTTGCGCTGTTCACTAGCACTCGTTGCTACTCCTGCACCACCCCTGCCTGACGGTGGAGAAGTCTTGCTGAACAGGGGAGATGAGGCCTTCAGAAACTTTCCAGCAGAAGAAATTTCGTAATGTCAGGATCGTGCTCTGCCCTTGGCGGTGAACGGCCGCACGGGTATCACTGCCATCTAATGCGCATTCTCTTCATCACGGCCACGCGGCTTGGCGATGCTGTCCTGTCCACAGGGCTGCTCGACCATCTGATTCGGACACGGCCGGATGCGCGGTTCACCGTGGCCTGCGGACCGGTGGCGGCGGGCCTGTTCGAGCGCATGCCCCGCCTTGAACGTCTGATCGTCATGACCAAGCGGCGACATGACCGGCACTGGCTGGATCTCTGGCGCGTCTGCGTGGGGCAACGCTGGGACATGGTGATCGATCTGCGCGGTTCCATGACAGGATATTTTCTTCGCGCCCGTACCCGCCGGATCATGCGGGGAGGACGCCGGAGCGGCGCACGTGTCGCGCATGTAGGAGAGGTACTTGGTCTGAATCCGCCTCCCATGCCGGTGGTGTGGACGGATGAGGCGGATCGTGCCGTCGCCTGTGACGTGCTGGGGGATGGCCCCGTGATCGCCTTTGGACCAACGGCCAACTGGGAGGGCAAGGTCTGGCCCGCAGAGCGCTTCGTGGCTCTGTGGCATGTCTTGCAGCACGCCTTTCCCGACCATCGGCTGGCGGTGTTGTATGGCCCGGGTGAGACGGAACGCGCTATGGTTGCGCCTCTTCTGGCCATTGAAGACGCGATTGACGCAGGTGGCCGTTTCTCTCTGGCCCAGACGGCGGCCATGCTGGAGCGTTGCGATCTGTTCGTGGGCAATGATTCCGGTCTCATGCACCTTGCCGCAGCCGCCGGAACACCCACTCTTGGATTGTTTGGACCTTCAAGGGCAAGCGAATACGCGCCAAGCGGGCAGCGAACCGCATGGGTGGTGGCGCCGGGGCCGGAAGGTGAGGCTCCCATCGCTGGGTTGAACATTGAAGTGGTGGCGCAAGAGGCGCTGGTTCTTCTTGGCGCATCCAGAGCAGAGGCAACGGCATGACCCTGATATCTGGCGATCTTTCACGGCATCTGGACCCGGAGCTGCTCATGCCCGGCGCCATGATGCCGGTGACGCCGGCTGTCATGCCGCGTGTCGCTCATGTGATGGCGGGTGCCGCGGCCGGTGGAGCAGAACTGTTTTTTGAGCGGCTGTGCATCGCGCAGGCAAAGACGGGCGTGCCCGTTCTGCCGGTCATTCGACGTGATGAAGCAAGGCTTGCCCGGCTGAAGGCTGGTGGGCTGACGCCTCGCGAACTGCGCTTTGGAGGGCAGGCGGATCTGCTGACCCGTCCGAAGCTCAACGCCACGTTGCGTGCCTTCCGTCCGGACGTGGTTGTGGCCTGGATGAACCGGGCCGCACGTTTCGCGCCCAGTGGGCCGTGGACACTCGCGGGGCGGCTCGGCGGGTTTTACGATCTGTCCTATTACAAACGCTGCGAGCATCTGGTGGGGAACACGCATGGTCTGGTCGCGTGGATGATCCGTCAGGGATGGCCGCAGGACCGCGCGCATTACGTGCCCAATTTCGCGACCGATATCCGTAATGTCGAGCCATGGCGTCCGCCCGAGATTCCATCCGGTGTGCCGTTCATTCTCGCGCTTGGACGGCTGCACACGAACAAGGCGTTCGATGTGCTGATCCGCGCCATGAAGCGTCTGCCCGGCGTGCGGCTTATGATCGCGGGAGAGGGGCCGGAGCGTGAAATGCTGGAGACGCTGGTGCGGACTGAGCGGGTGCGCGACCGGGTGTTCATGCCCGGCTGGGCGGACGCAGCGCGGTTGGTGCGTGCGTGCGATGTGCTGGTCTGTCCTTCGCGTCACGAACCTTTGGGCAATGTAGTGCTGGAAGGCTTTTCCGGCGTCCGCCCGGTTGTCGCGGCCGCTTCTCAGGGGCCGCGTGAACTGATCGTGCATGGCCGGAACGGTCTGCTCGCCGCCATCGACGATGATGCGGCGCTGGCGACTGAGATCGCGCGGGCGTTGGGCGATCACGCCTTGGCACGGCGTCTGGCTCTGGCGGGACGGGCGACATATGACCGGCAGTTTGCGCCGCAGCCGGTGTTGGAAGCGTGGCTCGGGTTTATGCGGAACGTGGCCCCGGACCCATCCGTTCAGCCGAGCGTCTGAAATGTGTGGCATCGCGGGTATTGCGTATCGACCGGGTGCCTCTCCCAGATCGCGGGAGGTGCTGGACCGGTTGGCGGCTGCACTTGCCCATCGCGGTCCTGATGGCGCTCATGTGGAGCGGCGTGGCGGCATCGATCTGGTGCACACGAGGCTGGCCATTGTGGACATTGCAGGCGGCGATCAGCCGCTCCATGCAGGATGTGCAGCACTTATCGCCAATGGGGAAATCTACAACGATCCTGCGATCCGTGCCCGGCTGGGGGCTGTGCGTTTCACGACTTATAGCGATTGTGAGTCCGCTCTTGTGGCGTGGCAGGAGGATGGTCGCGGTTTCGCGCGTGATCTGCGGGGCATGTACGCCATTGCTCTGGACGAGGGGCAGGATGGGCGTCTGCTTCTGGCGCGTGACCCGTTCGGTATCAAGCCGCTCTACATTGCGCGTCTGGAAGACGGCGTAGCGTTTGCCTCCGAGCCGATGGCGCTCATTCGCGCCGGGTTAGCAAAGGCAGCCATACGTTCCGAAAAGCCACTGGAACTTGTGCAGCTTCAGTTCACAACAGGCACGCAGACCATTTTTAGCGGCATCGAGCGTGTGAATCCGGGCGAGACGTTAGAGATTCATCGGGGCGAGATCGTCTCGCGTCGTTTTGTGGCTGCTACACCTGCGGCTGATGCCGAGACTATTACGGAAGACAAGGCGCTTGCACGTTTGGATGACGCATTGCTTGACAGTGTGCGCGCTCATGAGCGGGCGGATGTGCCGTTTGGACTGTTTCTTTCGGGCGGTATCGACAGTTCCTGCGTGCTGGCAGCCATGGCGAAGTTGCGTCAGGCAAGCAGCGGTTCGGCGCCGCTTCTGACATGGACGGCAGGGTTCGATGTGGCAGGTGCTGCGGATGAGACGGCCCATGCCGCAGAACTGGCCCGCAGCGTAAGGGCGGCCCATGAAATCGTGCGGGTGACGCGGAGCGATTTCTGGGCACATTTGCCTGCGATTGTCGCCTGTATGGACGACCCAGTGGCGGATTATGCCATCGTTCCCACATGGTTGCTGGCACGCAAGGCGCGGGAGCAGGTTAAGGTCGTGCTGTCGGGTGAAGGCGGCGACGAACTGTTTGCAGGATATGGGCGCTACCGTCGCGCGGCAAAGCCGTGGTGGTTGGGAGGACGGCCCATGCGCAGACACGGTCTGTTGGATGGGTTGGGTGTGTTGCGCGAACGTCCCACCGGTTGGCGGGACGGCTTGGCGGCGGCGGAACGGACATGTGTGGGGCAAGATCATCTCACGACAGCGCAGGCGGTGGATGTGCGGGAGTGGTTGCCCAACGACCTGCTGCTCAAACTTGACCGCTGCCTGATGGCGCACGGTCTGGAAGGCCGGACGCCGTTGCTTGATCCGGTGGTGGCGCAAGTGGCGTGGAATCTTCCCGCGCACCTGAAAATCCGTAACGGACAGGGGAAATACCTGCTGCGTCGCTGGCTGGAACGGGAATTGCCCTCTTCCCGACCGTTTGCGCCCAAACAGGGATTCACCGTGCCGGTAGGGGCATGGATCGAAGAGCGGGGTGCTCAACTCGGTCCGCTGGTGGCGCGACAAAGCGCTGTCGCGGGGCTGGCCAGACCGGATCGAGTGGAGGCGCTCTTTCGCGGAGCTTCGGGACGCAAAGAAGGGCTGGCCGCATGGGCGCTACTGTTTCTCGCCCTGTGGCACCGTATTCACATCGAGGGCGTGTCGCCCGATGGCTGCGTCTCTGATACCTTGCGTGCCCACTGACATTAAAGCCGTTCATCATCGGAAGGACACGGACGACCATGCGCTACGATCTGATCATCCGGGGAGGCACCTGTATTCTTCCGTGGTGCGAGGCCGAGACCGATATCGGTGTGGTGGATGGAAAAATCGCCTCGATTGCGGTCGAAGCGGGGGCCGAGGCAGCGGAGGTGATCGACGCACGCGGCCTGCATGTCCTGCCCGGGCTGATCGACGCGCATGTCCATCTGCGCGATCCGGGCAATCCGGCGGTGGAAAGCATCCCGACTGGCACGAAGGCGGCAGCGCTTGGCGGCGTGGCGACCGTGTTCGACATGCCGAACACCAAGCCTGCCGTGACCAATACGGAAATGCTGCGTTGGAAGCAGGAATACGCTTCACGGGAGTCGTGGGTCGATTTCGCGTTCTATATTGGTGCGACGCGCGAAAACACGCCGGATCTTGCGGCTTACGAGCAGTTCGATGGGGTGTGCGGCATCAAGGTTTTTGCCGGGTCATCCACCGGCGATCTGATGATTGAGGATGACGATGGCATCGAGGCCGTGTTGCGCAGCGGTCATCGGCGCGTGTCATTTCACTCCGAAGACGAATATCGCCTGCAGGCGCGCCGCAAGGAGTTCGAGGTCGGCATGCCGTACGAGATGCACGCAGTCTGGCGTGACGCGGAGTGCGCATTCCTCGGCACACGACGCATTGTGGCGCTGGCCCGCAAGACGCGCCGTCCGGTTCATATTCTGCATGTTTCGACGGAGGAGGAATACAAATTCCTCCAGAATTATCGAGACATTGCTACTACCGAATGTCTGGTGAATCATCTCTCGCAGGTTGGGCCGGAATGTTATCACGAACTCGGCGGTATGGCGGTGATGAATCCTCCAATCCGCGATCAGCGGCATCAGGACGCGGCGTGGCGGGCTGTGCAGGATGGCATGGTGGATGTGATCTCGTCCGACCATGCACCACATTCGCGTGAAGCGAAGGAAAAGCCGTGGCTGGAATGTCCGTCCGGTCTGACGGGTGTGCAGACGATCGTGCCGGTCATGCTGGACCATGTGAACGCAGGACGCTTGTCGCTTGCGCGTCTGGTGGACACGATGGCGGCGGGTCCGGCACGGGTTTACGGCCTACAGGCCAAAGGACGCTTGACGGTCGGGTATGACGCGGACTTCACGTTGGTGGACATGAAGGCGCGGCGGCGCATTTCCAACACATGGCTGGTGACACCGGCGGGCTGGAGTCCCTTCGATGGCAAGTCGATCAGGGGGTGGCCGATGGCGACCATCGTGCGCGGACGCACTGTCATGCGTGAGGACAGCATTTTGGGTGAGCCTCAGGGACGTCTTGCCTGTTTCCTGCCGTGATCCGATGAGATGAAGCGGTGCGGAAGTCTGTTTTCAGAACTTCCGAGTCGAGAACGGGGGCATGGGGCCCCCGCACAAGGACATCGCAAGATCATGACGTTTCCTGTCCGTCTGTTCGCCATTTTCGCTCTTGCCGCAGCCCCGGTCGCCGCACACGCTGAAGGTGTGTGGAGTGCGCAGGGGTGCGGCTCCGAGCCGTCCATGCCTTCGCTCGATGTGTCGTCGGTGGAGCGCTACAACGCGAGCATCGACAAGGCCACGACCTACGAGAAGGCTGCGCGCACCTACAATGCCTGCGTTTCTCGGGAAGCCACGAAACAGCAGACCGCCATCAGCAATGAAGCAAAAGTGAAGATGGGCCATATTCAGGAAGGTAGTTCAGCTGTTCAGAAGCGGATCGGCGCCAATTTCACGAAAATTGCGTCTCAGCTCAAAGCAGCGGACGCAAAGTTCGGCAAGAAACACTGAAATTCACTGAAGATATTTCTCATTTTCTTGTGATCCCAAGGAAACGAATGGGAGACATCTTCGTTCTTCCGGTCTGAATTGACGTTTCAATATGTTACAGTGTTTTTGACTGTTTCTGAAACATTCTGACCGGAGGGTTTGACGTGAGCAGCAGTAATCCGTCTCATCTAGGAGCACGAGCGGCGTCCCTTTTGCCTGCCGCTCTGGATGTTTCCGTTACGGATTACTGTAATGCCGATTGTGATTTCTGTGGCTTTGCCAAATCCCGCATGAAAGGCAAGCCGCGTCATTTCATCGATGCGGATGAGTTTATTCGCGCGCTTCCCATTCTGTCACGACGCCATATCTCTTTCGTTGATTTTCAGGGGGGCGAGCCACTGCTGCATCCCCGTATCGTTGACATGGTGGCAGCGGTACGGCGTCACGATATGAAGACGAATCTGATCACCAATGGGTGGTCATTGCCAGAACGCGCGTGTGAACTGGCGGATGCGGGCCTGAAGGCGCTGTTCATCTCCATCGATAGTGACGATATCGCTCTCCATGAGAAAAACCGGGGTCTGCGGGGAGTGGGCGAGCGTATCCGCGATGGCATTGCCTATATGAGTGCGCGCCGAATTCCGGTGATGGCATCTGTCACGGTGTCGCGTCTGGTGGATTTTGCAAAACTTCCTGACACATTGGGAAGTTTGGGATTCAGTGGAGTGACGTTTTCCTATCCACGCCGGGAAGCTTTCGACTCTTCATCGCTGGTTTTCAACGAAGACAGTGAACTCATTGATTTCACGGACGATGAACTGATTGAAGTGCTTGATCGTATTGTGGAGATGAAAAAGAGTTTTCCCGTGCTCAATCCCACGGCCTCCATACGTGACATTCAACGTCACATTCGTGGTGAACGTGAGCACTTTCCCTGTGTAGGGGGCTATAAATATTTCTACATGGACTGGAAACTGAATGTCTGGCGGTGCGAGGCATGGAACCAGCCGATGGGATCGGTTTTTGAATTCGATAAAATCGCTGATGATCGCACGCCATGCACGAACTGCATGATGTCCTGTTACCGTGATAGCAGCACGATGATGTATGCGCCGCTCGCCGCAACTGAGGCGCTGGATTATCTCGCGCAAGCGCAGGTGAGGCAGGCGGCGCAATCTGTCTTCAATCGCCGTGTTCTGGAATCGGCGAAATCCACGCTTCAGGAAGCCGGTCTGCTTTTTCGTATGTGTCGAGGTTATTCCGCCAGTTGAGGCGTACCCCTACGCTTCGTCAGCATAGGGGTTTTTCGTGCCTCGTAACTGAAGGCGGATCGGCACGCCCTCCAGTCCAAAAGTCTCGCGCAGGCCATTCACCAGATAGCGTTTGTAATCGTCGGGCAACTGGTCGGCGCGTGTGCCGAAGACCAGAAATGTGGGAGGCCGAGCTTTCACTTGCGTGATGTAGCGCAGCTTGAGGCGGCGTCCGCTTACCAGCGGCGGCGGATGACGGTCCAGCATCATCTCGAACCAGCGGTTCAGCTCACCCGTAGGCACGCGCGAGTTCCAGATATTCGCCACGTGCCGCACAGCGGGAAGCAGCTTGTTTACACCTGCGCCGGTTCGGGCGGAAAATGCCACGACCGGCAGCCCGCGCATCTGGGCCAGAGAGATGTCGAGCCGGTCATGGATTGCTTTGCGGGTTGCCACGCGATCTTCCACGGCATCCCATTTGTTCAGCGCAATGACGCAGGCGCGTCCTTCACGCTCGATCAGGCGGGCAATGTGCAGATCCTGATCGTGGATGCCAGACAACGCATCGATCACCAGCACCACGACTTCAGCACGTTTGAGCGCCTCAATCGTGGCGGACGTGGACATTTTCTCCAGTGACTCGTCGATGCGGGCCTTTCGGCGCAGACCGGCCGTATCAACGACCTGCACCTCACCGTGCTCGTCACGCGCGATGACAGCCACGGAATCCCGCGTAAGGCCGGGTTCCGGGCCGGTAATCATGCGTTCTTCGCCCAGCACGCGATTGAGAAGCGTGGACTTTCCCGCATTCGGGCGTCCGACAAAGGCGATTTTGAGCGGGCCGGGAGGAGGAACTTCGACGTCTTCTTCGGCATCCACGAGCGACACATCTTCGGGAAGCTCGGCTGTGCCTTCGAGAATATCGGACAGGCTGACTGTCGCTTCGGTCTTTTTGACGACCGGTTTTGCTGGCAGCTTCTCTTTTTTCTCGCGGGGTGTTTCGGGAGGCAGAGCGTCCACGATCATTGTCATCAGGTCTGCGATGCCGTCGCCATGTTCGGCGGAAATGCCAATTGGCGTGCCGAGCCCGAGCGAGAAGGCTTCCATGGCCGCAGCCGCTCCGGCTTTGCCCTCGGCCTTGTTGGCGACGAGAAGAATGGGACGGTTCTGGCGGCGCAGCCATGTGGCAAAATGCTCGTCGGCGGGTGTAATGCCGGCACGGGCGTCGATGCAGAACAGCACGAGATCAGCCGTCTGCACGGCCTGTTCGGAGGATGCGCGCATCCGTCCGAACAACGTGTCGGGAGCTGATTCTTCCAGTCCCGCCGTGTCGATCAGGCGAATGGTGCGCCCACGCAGCGTGGCTTCGCCTTCCTTGCGATCACGAGTGACGCCCGGCTGATCGGCCACCAGCGCCTGACGGCGGCCCACCAGACGGTTGAATATCGTCGATTTGCCGACATTGGGGCGCCCGGCAATGACCACCGTGGCCATCTGCCCGGTGGGCAGCGGCGCTTCCGGGCGGAGCGGGAGGCGCTGGTTACGGCGCGAGCCCCGTCGTGTGTGTGGTGTGTCAGCCATAGGCGGAAAGGTCACCCCGGTTATCGACGATCAGCATCAGGTCGTCGGAGAAAATAGGTTCTACGACCGTCGGCGCGGGCATCTTCTCAAGGGCAAGAAGCTGACCGTTGCGTGGGTCGAGTGAGACGAGGCCATTATCCGGTAGCGTGCTGACGCACAGGAGTTTACCATTGGCGAGAACCGGGCCGGTCCATGTCACGCCATCTTTCTTGGCGCTGACGCGGCGATACTGCCGCAACTGGGTGATCCAGCGGACCTGACCCGTGAGGCGATCGAGACAGGCCACCTGTTCATCAAGCGTAATGATGAAAAGCCAGTCATCCACGACAAGAATCGCGTTCATGCTGGCGATTGAGCGCTCCCACAGACGACGGCCGGAGCGCATATCGATGGCCACGAATGAGCCGGCCACGCTGGCGGCATAAGCCGTGCCGCCCTGCACGACGGGGAGACTGCGGATGCAGGAGAAATCGAGAGCTGAAGCCTGTCCGTTGCCGGCGCTGAGCGTGTCGCTCCAGACCACCTCGCCACTTTCCTCACGCAGTGCGGCCAGATCGCCCGAACCAAACGCCGCCAGCACGATACCGTTCACCACGGCCACCGCAGGGAGGCCGAACATCACGGTTTCCGCCAATGTGGCCGAATAGGTCCAGAGTTGGTGGCCGGATGTGGCGTCGAGCGCGAAGAGACGTCCGTCAATGGTGGTGACGAACACGCGGCCATTGGCAATGGTGGGAGCCGAACGACCCGGTGTGTCGAGGTTGATGCGCCATTTCACTTTTCCGGTCGCGGTTTCCACCGCCACCGTCTGCGACACGCCATCGACAATATAGAGCGTGTCGCCATTGGCCCCGATCCCGCCGCCGAGATCGCTGGATTTCAGGCGGCTGGGTTTGGGGTTGAAATGCCACTCTTCCTTCATGCCCGGCCATGAAAAGGCCCGCACGATTCCGGCCGCGTCCATTGTAAAGATGCGGCCCTGATGAATGACGGGCGAAGCCTGCAACACGCTTTCGCCGTTGGAACCGAGGGCAGCAAAAGCGAGAAAGTCTGGCTCCGAGGTGCCATGGCCAATGGAGCGGGTCCAGCGACGATGCAATTGACCTGACCAGGCGTAGTTCGCTCCGACATGACTGGGGGTGCGACCGCTCATTGGCCAGTCCGTCGTTTTCAGCGGAGCCGGAACGGTGATAGCGGGTTGCGGCTCATTGCTTTTGCTTACGACCAGACCGCCGCGCGAACTCAGCACTGGCACGCGATGACCGGCCAGAGTGGGCTTTTTCTCATCATCGAACAGGCTGCATCCGGCGAGGGCGGGCATCGCCACCGTTCCGGTCAGCAGGGTCCGCAGGAAACCGCGACGGCTGTTGCGGGCGAGCTGGTTCATGAAGGTATTCTCGACGATAGGGAGGGCGAAAGAGAAGGGCGCATGATCCGGTGTATCAGCCAGCTGCGCTGAGCGTCTGGAGCAGGGCGCCTGCGCGCATCCTCACGCCCGATGGCGCACCCGGATCCTGCATCAGGGCGGTCAATTTCTGGGTGGCGCTTTTCATGTCGCCCGTGCGGATGTCCAGCGCCGCCAACTGTTCGCTGGCAAGAGCGGAGAAAGCATCGTGCTGGCCGACCAAAAGGGAAAGACGGGAGCGCAGGGTGGGAATGTTTCCGTCATCAAGCTGCCACTGACACCATAAAAGCGTGGCCAGAGCACGGAGCTGTGGATCGGCCGCCGTGTTGCCTTGAATATCGCTCCACTGAGCGAGCGCCTGTTTCACCTCGCCATGGGCGGCCTGTGACGCGGCAAGCCTCAGTCGGGCGAGGGTTGCGATATCGCCCGTGCCGGAGGTGGCGACACGATCGAGTTGTGTGATGGCGGCCTTCTGCGTGTCTGTCAGTGGCGCGCTGGTGCCAGCCACGGACGTATCGGACCCCATGTCCTTCAGTGCCTTGATATAGGCCGCGGAAAGAGTGCGCGTCTGTTCCTGCATATGGGCGTGACGATAGCTCCAGCCTGCCGCGCCGACGCCGAGCACGATCACCAGGCCGATTCCCACGCCAGCAAGCCTGCGGGCCCTTTGGCGAATCTGTTCGATGCGGAATTCCGTCTCCGCTTCCTTGAAGATTTCGTCAGTCACAGGGGTTTGGGCTCTCCATCGGGCAGATTTCTCTTCCCATTTCATCGCGCGGCGACAGGGAATGAGCGGCACAGGGTATTTTGGTGGACAATAGCGGGGCGGAAGGATTGCGGCAAACCCCATGGAAAGCGACGCTTGGTAAGTGTTTCTTCATGCTGTCAGGGCACAAGCGAAGGCATGGTTAGCAAGCGTCTCATCGTTCCTTTGCTGTTGCCGATTCTGGCGGGATGTTCCGCGCCTCAGATCGGTTCGTTCGCCATGGGTCGCGATTGCAGCGCGGCCGAACTGGAGAAGGGGGTGGGCTGGTGTTCGCCGCCAGAAACGCCACCGCCACCTCAGCCATACTGCACCGCTGGGTGGAGTGGCGTCGATTGCTGGAGCCGCCCGGATCTGATGCCCAATGTGGCCCGTTCGGTTGCAGAAGGTCCGACCGGGCTTACGGCTGAGCAGAATGCAGTTCGGTTGAACAAGGATTATACCAACACGCCACCATCTTCCCAGAACAGCTACTGAACCCTACGTTAGGCAGGCTTCAATTTCCTCGGATGAAACGTCTTCAATCGTTTGCGGCTGCCATCTGGGGGCGTTGTCCTTGTCCACCATGCGCGCACGCACGCCCTCTGAGAAATCGGCGCGTGCGATGAGATGACGCACCGCGCGCGTTTCGAGAGCGAAGGCCTCATCGAGTGTGTGAGGTGATGCTTTCAGGATTTGCTGTATGCGCCACGTCACATGCAGCGAGAACGGACAAGCGTTCCGGAGTTGAGCGAGATCTCGGTCGGCTGTTTCGTCTTCAAGATGGCTGAGACGATGGAAGAGTTCATTCAATCCGGTATGAGGGGAAAGAGGCGCGCTGGCTGTAAAAGCGCTTAGAACAGCCGGCGAGTCTTCGTCTTTGAAGGGAGGCAGACTTTCCGACATAGCAGAAAGTTGTTTGCCTTCTGTGCTTTGTGGGCATTCGGCCAGATGTTCGACGAGAGACGCAAGACGCGCGGACGACATGAAGTGATCGGCAAATCCCATGTGGACGGCTTGGGATCCATGCATCCGGCAACCGAGCAGGGCATTGCGTAATCCATATGGAGCGGGAGAGCGGACAAGCAGCCACGAACCTCCGGCATCGGGTGTGAGACCAATGGCCGTCTCTGGCATGGCAAGCACGGCGCGTTCCGTCACCACGCGATGCCGGGCATGAGCGCCCAGTCCCACACCGCCTCCCATGGTGATGCCGTCCAGCAGGGTGATGATGGGCTTCGGGTAATGAGCGATGGCCAGCATGGCGTCGTAGGGTACGCACATGGCGGCGTGGGCAACGTCAGGCCCTTGGGTGGCGATGATATGACGCAGGGCTTTGATGTCGCCACCAGCGCAGAAAGCGCGGGGAGAGGAAGAAGCAATGACCACACGCAGAACGCCCGGATCATCGCGCCAGTCATTCAGGGTGTTCATGATCTCGTGTGCCATGTCGGGGTTGATGGCGTTGAGAGCGTTCGGTCGGTCGAGAGTGATGCGCCCGAGGCTGCGGTACCGCTCAGAACGGATGGAAGAAGGTGCGTTCATGCTGACAGGCTCCGTGTTTGCCAGAGAAACGAATTGGTGCCGGACTCCGTTTCCTCTTCAATGCCCGGTTGTGACGCCGTGCCCGATATCCTACGGATAGGCGCATAAAAGACGGCAGGTCGTCTATCAGGGAGCGGGGGATGCGGCAGTGAGCGTGAGCGCAGAGGCGTTTCGGGAGGCGATGGCGCGGCTTGGCGCGGCCGTAACGGTGGTTACGACCGGCTCACTGGCTCAGCCGGTGGGGTTTACGGCCTCTGCCGTCTGCTCTGTCACGGATGATCCGCCCACCGTTCTGGTCTGCCTCAAACGGTCGTCACGGGTGCGCCCGTCTTTCATCGAGGGAGCCGCAATGTGCGTGAATGTGCTGGCGGCAAATCAGGAAGAACTGTCAAATCGGTTTGCCGGTCCATTGAGCGCGGTAGAGCGTTTTGCTGCGGGACATTGGGAAACGCTGATGACAGGGGCTCCCGTGCTCAATGAAGCGGTTGTGTCATTGGATTGCCGCATCAGTCGACTGGTGGAAGAAGGGACGCACACCGTAATGTTCGGTCGTGTGCAGGCCCTGCGTCTTGGCTCGACAGCGCACGGGCTTGTTTATTTCAATCGGTCCTATCATCGCCTGCCTTATGTCGAGGCATTCGATGGTGTTATCGACAACTGAGCGAGAGAGCGGGCGGTATGGCAAGAAAAGTCAATCAGGATGTGCCGGTCATTACTGTCCGGGCACTCATCATCATGCATATCGTGCTGGCTGCCTTTATTGGCGTGATGGCTTGGATGGATTGGTCTGTAGCGCAATAAAAGCCGTCGTTTTCTGAGCGAAATCAGGCATCGAGAAGATCTTCTATCTGCTCTGCCGGACGACAGACCCGCGCGCCGCGTTCCGTGACGGCAATAGGGCGGTTGAGCAGAATGGGATGTGCGGCAATGGCGTCGAGAATACGGGCGTCATCAATGTCTGAGGCCGTCAGTTTAAGTTCCGCAGCCAGAGGTTCTTTGCTGCGCAGGAGCGCCTGGGCGTTCCCTTCCACCATTTTTGTCAGTTGTTCTAGCGTTTCACGGTCGGGTGGCGTCTTGAGATATTCGATCACCAGAACGTCGAGACCGGCATCCTGCATGCGGGCCAGAACTTTGCGGGACGTGCCGCAGCGTGGGTTGTGATAGAGCGTTGCCATCGTCTGGATCCTGTCATCGGCAGCCGGATATGCTGTGTTGCGCTAGCCTTTAGCGCCTTTTGAGGCGCGCCGCGAGAGAGGTGTTTCCTCATGAATGGGGCATGGAAAAGAGCGGAAACAGGCAGATAAACCTGTCGGTGTTTTCATGAAAGTTTAATTCCTAAAGACAAACTTTCCGCTCACTCTCCATTTCGTTCTTTTCCTTGACAGTGAGGGGAAGGGCACCTATCTCCTGTTCTGGCACTCCCGGGGTGGGAGTGCTAACGCACCGCGGCGTAGAGCGCGTGGCATACGACAGCGCTGCTTTCAGACGAGGGCGTTGTCGCAAGAAGTGTGGAGCGATCCATAATGACGAAATTCCGTCCCCTGCATGACCGTGTGGTGGTCCGTCGCGTCAACAGCGAAGAAAAGACTGTTGGCGGCATCATCATTCCTGACACGGCGAAAGAGAAGCCGATGGAAGGCGAAATCGTCTCCGTTGGTCCGGGTGCCCGTAACGAGCAGGGTCAGATTGTGGCGCTGGACGTCAAGGCCGGTGATCGCGTGCTGTTCGGCAAGTGGTCCGGCACCGAGGTGAAGATTGGCGGTGAAGAACTGCTGATCATGAAGGAGAGCGACATCATGGGCGTGATCGCCGGCTGATCCGGTTCTGATCCCTCTGTTTACTGTCCCTTTCATTTTCTCAAGGATGATTTCCAATGGTTGCCAAGGACGTCAAGTTCGGTGCTGATGCACGCCAGCGCATGCTGCGTGGTGTTGATATTCTCGCCGATGCTGTGAAGGTAACGCTCGGTCCGAAGGGCCGTAACGTGGTGCTCGACAAGAGCTTCGGTGCGCCCCGCATCACCAAGGACGGTGTGTCGGTCGCAAAAGAGATCGAACTGGCCGACAAGTTCGAGAACATGGGCGCACAGATGGTGCGTGAAGTGGCCTCGAAGACCAACGACACGGCCGGTGACGGCACGACCACGGCGACGGTGCTGGCTCAGGCCATCGTTCGTGAGGGTGCCAAGGCTGTTGCCGCTGGTATGAACCCGATGGACCTCAAGCGCGGCATCGACAAGGCAGTGGCTTCGGTCGTCGAAGAGTTGAAGAAGAACGCCAAGAAAGTAACGTCTCCGTCCGAGACGTCGCAGGTTGGCACGATCTCCGCCAACGGCGAGAAAGAGATCGGCGAGATGATCTCGCTGGCCATGCAGAAGGTCGGCGCCGAGGGCGTGATCACGGTTGAGGAAGCCAAGGGCATCCAGACCGAGCTCGACGTGGTCGAGGGCATGCAGTTCGACCGTGGCTACATCTCCCCGTACTTCGTGACCAACGCGGAGAAGATGACGGCGGATCTCGAGAATCCGTACATCCTCATCCACGAAAAGAAGCTCTCCTCGCTTCAGCCGATCCTGCCGCTGCTTGAGGCGGTTGTGCAGTCCGGTCGTCCGCTGGTGATCATCGCCGAGGATGTCGATGGCGAGGCGCTGGCGACACTGGTTGTCAACAAGCTGCGTGGTGGTCTGAAGATTGCGGCCGTGAAGGCTCCGGGCTTCGGTGATCGTCGCAAGGCGATGCTGGAAGACATTGCCATCCTCACGGGTGGTCAGGTCATCAGCGAAGACATCGGCATCAAGCTTGAGAACGTAACACTGCCGATGCTGGGCCAGGCCAAGAAGGTCCACATCAACAAGGAAAACACCACGATCGTCGAAGGTGCTGGCAACAGCGACGACATCAAGGGCCGTTGCAAGCAGATCCGTGCGCAGATCGAGGAGACCACCTCGGACTACGACCGTGAGAAGCTGCAGGAGCGTCTGGCGAAGCTGGCCGGTGGCGTTGCTGTCATCCGCGTCGGTGGTTCGACCGAGATCGAGGTGAAGGAGCGCAAGGACCGTGTGGATGACGCGCTGCACGCAACCCGCGCTGCCGTCGAGGAAGGCATCGTTCCGGGTGGTGGCACGGCTCTTGCCCGCGCTTCCTTGGCTCTGTCCGGCCTGCATTACCACAACGAAGACCAGAAGGTCGGCGGTGAGATCATCCGCAAGGCTCTTCAGGCTCCGCTGCGTCAGATCGCGCACAACGCGGGTGAAGATGGCGCTGTGATCGCAGGCAAAGTGCTTGAGAACAGCACTTACACCTTCGGCTTCGATGCGCAGGCGGGTGACTACAAGGATCTCGTCGCGGAAGGCATCATCGATCCGATGAAGGTCGTTCGCACGGCGCTGCAGGATGCGGCTTCGGTGGCCGGTCTGCTCATCACGACCGAAGCCATGGTCGCTGAGCGTCCGGAAAAGAAGGCGCCTGCTATGCCCGCCGGTGGCGACATGGGTGGCATGGGCGGCATGGACTTCTGATCGCAGCCAAGGGTTGCGATCGGGTCACCGGACAGCAGCTTTCGAGCTGTTGTCCGGCCGCTGGTCAGATGAAAAGGGCTTCTGCAACGATGGGTTGCAGAAGCCCTTTTTCTTTTTGGAGCGCAGATTTTTATGTGTCAGGTGGTTCGGTCGAGAAAGGCCGAGGCCTCCTTTACCACTTCGGCTAGAGCACCGGGTGCGAAGGGAGAAACCAGTCCGGCGTCGGCGATGAGTTTCGTGAAAGGAGCCGAGCCGCCCTGTTCGCAAAGCTGTTCGTAGGCGCGCATGGCCGCCGCCTCGTCACGCCGGGAAAGCAGCCACAACTGCATCGCGCAGCACAGGGCCAGTGTGTAGTCGATGTAATAGAACGGACTGCGATAGATATGGCCCTGAGCCTGCCAACGACCGCCCATCGCGGGATAGGCAAGATCGCCGTAATCACGCCAGGGCATGTAATGGCGCTCCAACTTTCGCCATGTTTCATGCCGTTCCTGCGGCGTCATGTCTGGGTGGGCGTACACTTCGTGCTGGAAGTGATCCACACAGACGCCATAGGGAAGGAAGCAGAGCGAACCGATGAGGTGCATGCGACGGAATCGTTCGGCGGCACCGTCTTCCACCATCAGATCCATGTGCGGCCACGTAAGAAACTCCAGTCCCATGGAGTTGATTTCAGCCGCTTCCATCGTTGGCCACAGTTCATCGATGCAGGGAAGCGTACGACTGCGCCAGTTCTGATAGGCATGGCCCATTTCGTGGGTGAAGACATTGATGTCGCCGTGTGTTCCATTGAAATTGGCGAAAATGAAGGGCATCCCCGCATCGGGGAATGAGGTGCAGAAACCGCCGCCCGCTTTTTCATCGCGGTTTTTCAGGTCGAGATAATTCCCTTCGACCATCATGCGAAAAAATACTCCGAGTTGACCGGGCATCCGGTCGAACATCGTCTGCGCCCGCTCGATCAGAAGGTCATACCCACCCGCAGGTTTCGGATTGCCGCGTGGATCGATGAAACTTTCATCCCAGTAACGTAATGCTGGCCATTGCATATCTTCGCGGCGTTTCTCCAGCAGCGCGGCGACGAGCGGGGTGACATGGGTCGCGACTTCATCGCGAAACAGCGCGACATCAGTCGGCCCGTAATCCACGCGCCGCATGCGTCGGTAACCCAGCGGTGTGTAGGTATCGAAGCCCAGAGTCTGGGCCATTCCATGCCGGAGATAGACCAAGCGGTCATAAAGGGTATCGAGTTCTTCACCTTTTTCGGCGAAGAAAGACCAGCGCGCCTGCTCGGCAGTGTGTCGGATGGTGCGATCGGGATGTTCCTGCCAAGGGGCGAGGCCCGAGAGGTTGACTGATTTGTTGTCGATAGTGATCCGGGCAGAGGCAAGAAGGGACGTGTAGTTGCCACTGAGGCGCGCCTCTTCTTCCAGTGCTGTTTCGATGCGGGAGTCGAAGGTCGTAATGTCGCTTTGCCAGAGTTCGACCACATGAGAACCGACTTTTTTCCTCACGTTTGCAATGAGATCGGCTGCCAGCAGTCGTTTTTTGATCTTCACCTCATGAGACGTGACCTTGGGCGTCAGTTGGTCAGCGTAGTCGCGCTCAGAGCGCGTCGCCTTATCGCGGGTGTTCTGGGAAAATCTCAGATGTACGAGAGCCGCCCAACTCTCGAATGTGCGACGTTCATGATCGAACCGATTGAGCGCCGCAGTGAGATCATTGGATTCAATGAGCGACAGGACGGCACCGAACCGACTGTCCAGTTCGGCGGCTGTCGGACGGGGGAAATTCAGGGAAGAGAAGGTGTTCATCATTGCCACATCGTGCATGGGGCCGATGGGTTCGTCCATCGTAATCGCAGCGCGATCATTGGCATGTGGCGCTCGGTTCTTGGGTTCGTGAGTTGGGGAAAGAAAATCGTCACGACACGCTATTGGGGTCTGTACAGAAAACTAGGTAATGCGCATAGAATACTACCCGCTATGGAAAAACGAACATGAGCGCTTCTTCTCTATGCAGCGTGGAAACAGCAAATGAGACACGGTTATGGAGAGAGTTCTCTTCTTCCGTTCTGACGCATTTGAATGAAAAATTTCGGCACGCTCAGCCTTTTCCTCATGTTTCCATAGACGGTCTCTTTAGCGCGGATTTTCTTGCTTCTGTTCTGGAAGAAGCACATGTATTGCCCCAGACATCTTGGGAACCTCATTATACGGCTCTTCAGAAAAAGCGTCAGCTTAACAGATGGGATGCCATGCCGCCGGCGCTTCTGTCTTATTTTACGGCCGTCAAATCTCCCGATTTTATCCAATTTCTTGAAAAGCTAACTGGTATTGCCGGTTTGCAACCGGATATCGAGCTTTTTGGTGGCGGATTGCATGAGGCCAGCCAGAACGGACACTTCCAGATTCATGTGGATTTCCAGAAGCATCCACGCACACAAAAACGCAATACTCTGGCTGTTATTACTTATCTCAATCCCGACTGGCAGGAAGAAGATGAGGGAAGTCTGGAACTGTGGAACAGTTCTACGGAACGACCGGAAGCCTTTATCGCACCGGTTTTTGGGCGCACGCTTGTCATGGAGCAGTCACCCACTGCTCTGCATGGCTATCCGGAACCGGTGAAGAAGGGATGCCGTCGCGCATTGATTGCCTATTTCTATACGGACAACACGGATCCTGATCCTCTTTTTGAAGTACAAACCACACGGTATTTGCGGCGTTCCGATATTCCGCTGGAACGGAGAGCGCAGATGTTCCTACGTGAACAATTGCCGCAGCCCATGGTGACGGGCATGCGGAAAGCCTGCTCACGTTTCCTTCATTACTTTAAAGACAAATAATAGAAGCGGCGTTTAGACGAGCGTTGCAACAAAGCGGCGCAGACGCTGGCACGCTTCAATAAGCAACGTGTCGGATGTAGCGCAGGACAGGCGCAGATAGGGCGCAAGACCGAACGCGCTTCCCGGCACCGTCGCAACGTAGGCTTCTTCCAGAAACGCCATGGCAAAGTCCGTGTCCGTGACCAGTTTTCGGCCTGCGGGCGTGGTTTTGCCGAGACATCCAGCCACACCCGGATACACATAGAACGCACCGGCGGGCACGGCACAGGTCAGGCCGGGAATGTCGCGCAACGCTTGAACCATCAGGTTTCGACGTCGCTCATAGGTGGTCACCATATCGCGGATCATATCCTGCGGACCATCGAGGGCCGCTGCTGCGGCGGCCTGCGCAACGGTGCAAATACCGGATGTGGCGTTGCTCTGGACCGATCTCATGGCGGCGATCAGGCGTTTCGGTCCTCCTGCAAACCCCACGCGCCAGCCGGTCATAGCATAGGCTTTTGCCATGCCGTTCATGGTGACGATACGATCGCGCAGGTCTGGCGCTATAGCGGCAAACGATGAAAAATGATGTTCATCGAATACGAGATGCTCGTATATTTCGTCCGATAAAACCCAGACGTCCGGCCATTTGCGAAGCACTTCTGCGATACCGCGCAAATCGCTCTCCGAACACAGTCCCCCTGTGGGGTTGTTGGGGAAGTTCAGCACTACCCACTTGGTGCGAGGTGTCATGGCAGCAGCCAGCCGTTCGGGACGCAGACTGAAGCCGTCAGCCTCGTCGCACACGGGATGAATGGGTACACCGCCGAACATCCGTGCAATCAGAGGATAACTCACCCAGTAGGGAGCGGGGACAGCCACTTCGTCACCGGGATCGATTGTCGCCATGAAGGCGTTGAAAATGACCTGCTTGCCACCGTTGCTAACCATCAGTTCGTCAGGTGCGAAGGTTAGACCGTTGTCGCGCTCGAACTTGCGCGCGATGGCTGCTTTCAGAGCCGGCGTGCCATCGACGGGGGGATATTTCGTCTCACCCCTCAGGGCCGCCTGATGAGCGGCCTCAACAGCATCCTCCGGCGTGGCGAAGTCAGGTTCGCCCAACGCCAGACTGATAATGTCGTGCCCCTGCGCTTTCAACGCGCGTGCCTGACGCGACATCTCGATGGTCGCAGGAGCGGGCAGACCATCGAGACGGTGGGCGAGAGTTGGTCCCGTCATATGCTGTGTTGGCCTCTTTTAGCGCAGTGAAGCGCAGAAACGCTGGATACGCGTGCAGGCTTCACGCAGGCTTTCCGTGTCCGTGGCGTAAGACACGCGGAAATGTCCGGCGAACATGAAGGCCGAACCATGCACCGCAGCCACACCTTCTTCGTCCAGCAGGGCCGTGACGAACGCCTCATCCGTATCAATCACGGTGCCGGAGCTTGTGCGTTTGCCAAAGCAGCCTGCCATGGACGGAAACACGTAGAACGCGCCTTCGGGGCGGGCGCAGGTCAGGCCTGTGGCCTGATTGAGCATCGACACCACCAGATCGCGGCGTTCGCGATAGGTTTCGCACATCGTGGCGATGAAGTCCTGCGGGCCGGTCAGAGCTTCCAGTGCTGCGGCTTGGGCGATGGAACAGGGGTTGGAAGTGGACTGCCCCTGCAGCTTGTTCATCGCCTTGGTCAGTTCCACCGGAGCGCCTGAAAAGCCGATGCGCCAGCCGGTCATGGCATAGGCCTTGGACACGCCGTTCATGGTCACCGTGCGGTCACGCAGGCGCGGTTCGACCTGTAGAATGGTGGCGGGTTTGAATCCGTCATAGACGAGTTTGTCATAGATATCGTCGGTGAAGATCCAGATATTGGGATGTTTGAGCAGCACGTCGCACAGAGGGCGCAGGTCTTCAGCGGAATAGGCCGCTCCTGTCGGATTGCAGGGGGAGTTGAGGAAGAACCATTTCGTCTTGGACGTGATGTTGGCTTCCAGTTCCTCAGCCGTCAGCTTGAAACCGTTCTTCGCACGACAGGGCACGACCACAGGAATACCATCGGCCAGTGCCACGATGTCGGGATAGGACACCCAGCACGGAGCGGGGATGATGGCTTCATCGCCCTTGTTGATGGTGGCGACCATGGCGTTGAAGATCACCTGCTTGCCGCCCGTGGAAACGATGATTTCCTCAGGCTTGTAATCGAGGCCGGAATCCTTGCGGAAGCGTTCGGCGACGGCGGCGCGGAGGGCCGGTGTTCCGGCAACGTCGGTGTATTTGGTCTGGCCGGTCTCGATGGCCTTGATCGCGGCCGCACGGATGTTGGCGGGTGTGTCGAAGTCGGGCTCGCCGGCCGAAAGGCTGATGATGTCGCGCCCGGCGGCCTTGAGGGCGCGCGCTTTGGCCGAGATAGCAATCGTCTGGCTGGGGCTGATCTTGTTCAGGCGGTCGGCGATGAAGGACATGGTCTCGTTCCCGAGGAAAAGAAAGCCGGCCTGATGGGCCGATGGCCGACCTCGCGTCGGCGGGGCGGGAAGATAGAATCTTTCCACCGTTTCCGAAACCGCTTCCTCATCACAAAGGGTAAGGAGGGCAGTGTCAGGAGGACAGCCCCGCAGCCTGACGGACCGAGTGCGGTGTGGCGCCCGCTTCGCGCAGGGCGCGGATGGAAAGCGCGCCATCCCGTTTTGCCAGACGCTTTCCGTTGGCGTCGCACAGGAGTGGATGAAAGGCATAAATCGGCTCTGGCCACCCCATCAATTCCTGGAGCAGTCTATGGATGGACGTGACATCGCGCAGGTCTTCTCCGCGTGTCACGAGCGTTACGCCTTGCGCGGCATCGTCATGCGTGACGCACAGATGATAGGACGCGGGCGTGTCGCGTCGTGCGAGAACGACGTCCCCGAATGCTTCGGGATGACAAGGCACCCGAGAATCATCCAACTCTCTCCACATCAAAGGCGCGCGCAGTGTCGCGAGCGCTTTCGCAACATCGAGCCGGAGCGTGTGCGGTTGTCCTTCCGCCAGACGCCGCTGCCGTTCTGCGGAGGCCATGTGTCGACAGGTTCCTGGATAGATCAGACTGCCATCGGGCGCGTGATGGGGAGCGGAAAAGGCTTCTGCGGCTTCGCGTCGGACTTCCGAGCGGGTGCAGAAGCACGGATAAAGCAGGCCGCGTTCACTGAGATGCGTCAGGGGCTCCTGATAGAGCGGCATTCTCCGGGACTGCCGTAGGACGCCGCCCTCCCACGCCAGCCCGACCCATGCGAGATCTTCGAGTGTCTCAGCGATAAACTCCTCGCGGCAGCGCGTGGTGTCGATATCTTCGATCCGCAGCAGGAAGCGCCCATGGGGGCCAGCATGATCGCGTGCGAAAAAGGCTGCAGTGACATGGCCAAGATGCAGAGGACCGGTTGGGCTTGGAGCGAAGCGGGTGGTGAAGGGCGTATCTGTCATGAGGACGTCATGCAAAAGAGCGGCCGCTTCCTTGCGAACGCTGCGAATAAGGGATTATGGTTCACGAAGAGTTCTCGACGACGCGTGACCACTGATGGCCGGTTTCGAGTACATGCCAGCAGGATCATGGGCCGTCTCCGGGAAAAGGATGCGCGCCTTGTCTAGTGGCAGTATGCACTATCCGTCACTCGTTCTGAATGCGGACTTTCGACCGCTTTCCTACTTTCCGCTTTCCCTGTGGTCATGGCAGGACACCATTCGGGCCGTGTGCCTCGATCGGGTGTCCGTGCTGAACGAATATGAAGCGGAGGTCCGTTCTCCAAGCTGTCGCATGAAGCTTCCGAGCGTGATCGCGCTCAAGGAATATGTGCCAACGGCCCGACGACCGGCTTTCACACGCTTCAATGTGTTTCTGCGGGACAATTTTTCCTGTCAGTACTGTCATGAGCAACTGCCCACACATGATCTGACCTTCGATCACGTCATTCCGCGCAGTCGTGGCGGCAAGACGACTTGGGAGAATGTCGTGGCGGCGTGCAGCTCGTGCAATCTGCTCAAGGCGTCGCATATGCCACATGAGATCAAGATATTTCCCCGTCGCCGTCCGGTTCAGCCCAATACCCGGCTGTTGCAGGAGAATGGGCGGGCCTTCCCGCCCAATTATCTGCATGAAAGCTGGCGTGACTATCTCTACTGGGATGTCGAACTGGAAAGCTGACCCCGCTTATTTGGTGTAGCTGTAGCCGTATTCTTCAGCGAGTGCCTGAAGATCCGGCGCCCCCTTCAGGTCCAGTGGAATGATCTTAGCGTGGTCGGCGCCGAAAATGGTGTTGTGATTGGTCAGGCGCTGACACTCATTGGCAGCAAGGGGGAAAGAGGTGTGAACCGCATCTCCCATCTGCTTGCGCAGGCAGCTTATATCGGTGTCATTCCATGTGCGGCCCATTTCGGGAGAGCACGCGGCAAGGGCAAGGGCGACAAAAGGAAAGGCCCGTCGCGCCATACGTTGCATGGAGGTGGCTTCCTGCTGTGCACGGGCGGCTGAATACGTCACCACGACCTCGTTGATTCCTGACATCTTGAAGGATGGGCTTGTGCCACGTCCGTTCTCTTCATTGAAGCCCGACCGTGACATTGCGCCCATGCGAAAGCAGTGCCGTCTCAGCCGATTACGGTGAATCCAGCCGCCTCAATGGAAGGAGCGAAGTTGCTCGGGCCGGTTTCCTTGGGATCATAGTCAATGGCAACCGATCCCTTTTCCAGTGATACTCGGACGGCGTGAACACCCGGAATGGCTTCGAGCGCGCGCGTGATGGCTTTCACGCACCCGTCGCATGTCATGCCTTCGACCATGAGCGTGGCTGTCTGCACTTGGTTTCCCTTTCCGTCGTCTTTGATCGTGTTCGATGGTGGTGATGAGATCATCCGCACCCTTTTGTCCAGCAAGCATCCCCCCCAGAGCCGCAACTGTCCAGAGCGAGCTTGTGGGCAGAGTGCAAAAGTTTAAACGGCCCATTAATAGCCATGCGATAAAGCTGAGCCGCTTACGCAAGGAAAGGCGGTCTGCATTCATGCCATCTGAAGACTTTCAGACAAGCGCGGAAAACGTGCGCGAAGGCGGCAGGCTTCTTCGTATGTGCGATGCGCTGCGGCATGATATGCGGCGCTTTTTCCATGACCGGGCAGGGAGCGCGGTAATCGAGTTTGCGATGCTGGTCATCCCGCTTTTGGGACTGATTTTCGCATCTTTCACCGTAAGTCTGATCTATTTTACGCAAAGCGCGTTGGACAGCGTGTCCGACGAGATGTCGCGGCTCCTGCTGACAGGGCAGGCGCCAGCCGCAGGACAGGCATCTGACTTCAAATCGTTGGCTTGTGCCAATCTTCCGTCATTCATGTCGTGTTCGCGGCTGGTCATCAATGTACAGACAGCCAACAATTATAGCGACGTTAATATCAGTATTCCCACGACGACGCTGGATTCCAGCGGGAATCTTACCGGCACGACACAATACGATCCAGGCAGTGCGAGCAGTGTCGTGGTTCTTCAGATGCTCTATGCCATGCCGGTTCTGGGAGATATCGGTGGATTTTCCGCTGTGACCACTGGCACCAATGCGCATCTTCTCGTCTCGACGTCCGTTATCAAAGTAGAGCCTTCTTCATGATGGAGTCGAAAAGACATGGCCTGTTGTGCCGTCTTTGGCGATGCCAGCGAGGTGCTGCTGCGATCGAATTCGCGCTTCTGCTGCCTGTTCTGGTGATGATGCTCGTCGGTGGGATTACGCTGGAGGACGCCGTCATCGTGTCGCGCAAAGTGACGGCAGCAGCTCGTACACTTGCGAATGTCACAACCCAGTACACGACCATGGCCGAATCCGATGTTTCGCTGGTGCTTTCGGCTTCCAAACTGGTGCTGGAGCCTTATTCCACTACGCCGGCTGGAATGGTTGTCTCGGAGCTTAGTGTGACCAGTGCGGGCACGGGAACGGTTGTGTGGAGCAGAGCCTCGGGAACAGCCACCGCACGGGCAACAGGCAGCACCGTTACGGTGCCTACGGATTCGAGCACGGCAAGTACTTCATATCTGATCTATGCCGAGGTCAGCTATGCTTACGTGCCCAGTCTGGCGTCAGCTTTCATGTCCAAAAATCTGACTCTTTCGGAAAAACTGTTCATGGTACCGCGGCGTTCGACGTCCATTCCGCTCACCAGTTCTTCCGGTTCTTAAGCGGACATCAGCAGTCGGGCTCACGCAGGACGTGTCGGACAAACCACAGGCACAAGGCAAGAAAGCCGAGCATGGCAGCAACCGAGTTCCACCATGCCGTGCCGGTGCCCAACGCCAGAAGATCGTCCGCTCCACTCAGTCCCGAGACGGCCGCCAGTGCCACACCCATGAGGCTTTCTCCCACGACGAGACCGGAGGCGATCATCGTGCCGTCATCCGCTCCGTGGTGGACTGCCTTCCGGCGTCGATCGAGAAACCATCGGAGCATTGCTCCCACGGCCAGTGTCGTGGAGACGGCGGGAGGCAGATAAAGCCCGATGCCGACAGCAAGCGGAGGCAGGGCAAGATTCCGGCGGCGTAGGAGGCGGTCCACCACGATCAGTGCGATGCCGATGCCCGCGCCGATGGCAAGCATCGTCCAGTCGAGATTTTGACGGAAAATGCCTGAAGCAATCATCGTGACGATGGCGGGCTGCGGTGCGGCGAGGGCATGGGTCGGGTCCATGCCGGGACGAGGAAGCGTGCCGGCAAAGCCATAAGCCTGATATAGCAGGTTCAGCACAATGGGCACGACCAGCGCGCCAACCCCGCATCCGAGCAGCAGCACCGCCTCCTGTTTCCATGGGGAAGCTCCCACCAGTTGGCCGGTTTTCAGATCCTGAAGATTGTCATTGGAGATGGAGGCGGAAGCGACAATGCCGGAGAGAATGACGATGGCGAACGCAATGGCCAAGTGATGGTCGTTGGCGGCGAAAACAGCAGGCAGCGCACCGAGATGCTCCATCAGCAGAATCAGCGAACAGACCATGACAGTGGCGATCAGCACGATTCCCGAAATGGGAGAGGAGGAAGAGCCCACCAGTCCGGCCATGTAACCGCAGGCGGCGGCTGTAAGAAAACCGAATACGAAGAGAAACAATGTGCCGAAAAGGGCAGCGGACAGGACGGATGTGGTAAAGGGCCAGAGAAAGACGGCGAGCATCCCCATGAATGCGAGAGCAAGAACGCCGCCGGTCAGTAGAATGGTACGAGGAGAAAGATCGCGGTCAGTGTCGCTACGAAGCGTGGTGGTTGAAAGCGCCTCTCGCACACCACGAATGACGGGTAGCGCCAGTTCGCCCAAGGTCCAGAAAGCGGCGAGAGCGATCGCCCCTGCACCGATGAAGCGGACATCGTGCAGCCAGATGGAGGTGGCGAAGGCGCTTGCTTCGAGGTGATGGGGATTGGGTGTGATGGCGGTCAGCCACGGCACCGCGATGAGCCACGAAAGGGCATAGCCTGTGAGCATGGCGAGCCCACCGGAAATCCCCACTAGATAGCCAGCGCCCAGAAGGGCCGGGGAGAAGCCTGTCGAGAGGCGGAAGACCCCTGAGCTAAGCGTCAGTGTCAGGGAAGCCCCATCGGCCAGCAGCCTGAGGCCGCCTGTGGCAAAGGACAGTGCAGCGGCCAATCCGGCTCCACTCAACAGAGCCGTCAATCCACGATGATTGCCGCCAGCTTCGGTCGCTTCCTGCCCGACCTTGAGAATCTCCGCCGCGGCCACGCCTTCGGGATAGGGTAGGCTGCTTTCGGTGACGAGCGCCCGGCGCAGGGGAATGGTGAAAAGCACACCGGTCATGCCACCTATGGCCGTCAGTCCCGCCGTCTCGATGAATGGAAAGCGTGCCCAGTGCCCAACGAGTATGAGCGCTGGGAAGACTGCGAAAACGGTGGAAATGGTCCCGGCTGCAGAAGCCTGACTCTGGACCATGTTGTTTTCCAGAATGCTGCCTCCACCGAGCATCCGCAACACAGCCATGGAAATGACGGCGGCGGGGATGGAGGACGCGAAGGTGAGACCGATTTTCAGGCCGAGATAGGTGTTGGACGCCGTGAACACGACGGTGATGAGAGCGCCGAGTATGAGGCCACGCACTGTAAGTTCGCGGGAAGAGGCAGACCGTGGCATTGAGGCTCCGCAAGGGGATGAAGGCTGTGCGTCACTCATGTTCGTGCCCAGCGCAGGGAGCCGAAACGGATTTCATTCGTTAACTCCCTGACAGGCCGATGGAATCGACGCGGATACATGCACACGGCATGATGACCGCACCCCGATGGCCTGAAAACAGGATGGGACGCGAAAAATGAAAGCGTCCCGTGGCGCGGAAAGGGATGGCGTGCGGATAATGGCAGGGCAGTTGAGAACATATAGAGTGATGACCGCACGAAAAATGATCTTCGATGAGACCGCATTTCCCGTCTTTTCCCGTTACTTCGCCTCCTGCGTAGCGCTTTTTTCCTGCCTGCTACTGGTTTTCACACTGCTTGCCGCACCGCTTCATGCTGCGGATGCCCCGTCCGATCATGATACGCTGATCGCGCGCCCTTCGGATGTGGTCTCTGACAAGGCTCTCGACGATCTGGAGGCCTCCATACGCCATGTTTTCATGGCGCGGGTGGACATGCACGCGGGCAGTGGCACCGATACGGTTTCGAGTCTGACACGTGAGGCATCGGCGGACGAAGCGGCGGCTCGGGCCATGGTGGCGCGGCTGGAGCCATATGAAGCGATCTATAAGAGTTTTATCGAGGCTATCGGCAAGGAACCCGGCAAGGATGAACCGGCCGAGGCCGCTTCCGTTACGGCGCAACGCAAACGCATTCTTCTCTCGCAGCAGGATCTGAAGGCGCGGCTGGCGCGAGCACGGCTGTATGCGCTTGAGGCCCATCAGATCGTGCTGGTCCTGAGCCAGCGCAACGACGCGGCCCAGCAGGCACGCCTGCTGGAGCATTTCCCATCGCCTCTTACACCTGCGTTCTGGGGACAGGTGAGGGATGAGTTTCCTGACACGCGGGCGCGACTGGGTGAATTGGGGGGCGAGGCGTCCGATGCTCTTGCGATCTCGACAAAAGGCTGGCGGCTGCTTGCACTGCTCGGCATTCTTGCCAGCGCAGGCATCGTGTTCGTCGCGCCATTTTTCCTGCAACGCCAGATACGCCGACTGGCCGCGCGTCTTCAGCCATCCGCAGGCTGTTTTCGGCAGATTCTGGCCACCGCTTTCTTTTCCGGCCTGTGCACGCTGTGCGCTGGTGGCGGGGCGTTGCTGATATGGGTCGGACTGACTAACGGCGCGGACATGGATGGAACCCATCTTGAGCAGTTGGCGGAAATGGCGGGCAGCCAATGTCTTCTGGCGGGATTCATGCTGGGAGCCTCGTTGTCTGTGCTTGCGCCCGACAATCGGGACTGGCGGCTTGTGCCATTGGGCAACACAGCGGCCCGGGCGCTAAGAGCGCATGCGCTGGGGTTTACCGTGCTGCTGCTGGTGCGCGGTGTGCTGCGCTATGTCGATCTCCAGAGCGGCATCGGGCAGACCACGGTGCAGATCCCTGATGCCGCCTTCATGCTGGCCACGGCTTTTCTGCTGTATTCCGCTCCTCGGCAGATCGTGCTCCATCCTGCCTCGTCCGGTGCGGATGAAGGTTTGCGGCAGAGCCTTCTGGGGCGCGGCGCGCGCGTAGTGGCGTTCGGCCTTTCCCTGTTCGGGGTGGCGGCGCTGATTACGGGCTACATCCCGCTTGGCTATATCGTGCTGTCATGGATCTGTTCCATGGCCGTCACGCTCATGGTGCTGGCGTTGTCCTATCTTTTGGTCAGCAACATGGCCAGCGTGGAGTTCTCCAGCAGCGGTCGCATGGGCCGGCACCTCGTCTCGCTCGGTCTGGCGCCGCGTCTGGTGGATCAGGTCAGCGTCGTCACCAGCGGTCTGTTCGGGGTTTTTCTTGTTTTCGTGGCGCTGGCCGTGGCCCAGTCGGGCGGGGATTTCGACTTCGATGTGATCGTGGACAACATCGCGCATGTGGTGTCCGGGCAGAAGATCGGCAACGTCTCGCTGTCATTCGAAGTGCTGCTTGAATGCCTCGCCCTGCCGATCCTTGGACACTATATCATCCACACGGTGCGCAAGTGGCTCTCCCGGCGCTTCTTTCCCACCACCTCGCTCGATCTTGGGGCGCAAACCTCGATTCTGACCATCCTGACCTATGTGGCGTGGATATTGGTGATGCTCACCATGATGTCGGCTCTTGGGGTGACCGTCAGCAGCATGACATGGGTGGTCAGTGCCCTGTCGGTTGGCATTGGTTTCGGTCTGCAATCCATTGTGCAGAACTTTGTTTCGGGCCTGATTCTGCTGGCGGAACGGCCTGTCACTATCGGTGACATGGTAGAGATTGGCGGCAAGGTGGGTGATATCCGACGCATCAGTGTCCGTTCCACCGATCTCGCATTGTCGGATGGGTCCACGCTGATCGTGCCGAACTCCCAGTTCATCACCTCCGCCGTGCGGAACGCGACGTTCGGACGGCCTGCGGGCAGCATGGCGTTTTCCATCAGTCTGCCGCTCGGCACCGATCTTTCGGTGGCGATCTCGGCCATTTCGGACGCGCTCTCTCATGTGAACGGATTGCTGAAAACGCCGGCTCCCACGGTGTCGCTCGGGGACATCAAATCGGACATGGTGTCGCTCGACATTGCCGGGAAAACAGCCTCGCCCCGTGATGTCAGCGCTGCCGCCAATCAGGCGCGTCTGGCCGTGTGGGAAGCCCTCCATGCAAAAGGGGTGGTCGCCACTCTCGACAACCCGGGATAAGGTGCGCCCCATTATCGGCCTTCCGGGTCGGCAGTCAGGGGTAGGACATGAGTAACGCCGCCGGAGAAACCCGGAGAATGCAGCAGGAAAGCCGGGCCTCCGTGGCGGTGTTGACGGGAGGTTCTGGGGGAATCGGCCGGATCATCGCTTCCCGCCTTCTTGGCGCGGGCTATGAAGTGATTGTGCTGGGACGGCGTCCTCCGCAGCCCGCAGCGGTGGGATTGCGACATATCGCCTGCGATCTGACAGATCTGGCGTCCGTGGAAGCCGCGGTTCGGGACGTAAGTGCGTTCACATCCACGGTGGATGTGCTGATTCACTGTGCTGGCGTCATTTCCCCCTGCGCTGTGTCGGAACTGGACGCCGCGCTGCTGGAATCGCAGGTGGCCATCAACCTGACGGCCCCCATTTTGCTGACATCGCGTCTTCTGCCTGTCATGCGGACGGGCGGCAGGATCGTCTTCGTCAATTCGCTTGCGGCCGTTTTTCCTTTGCCGGGAAGCTCTGTTTATGCCGCGACGAAGGCGGGTCTGCGCAATTTTGCTTTGGCGCTGGCAGTGGAGATGAAACCTCGGCGGATTGCTGTGTCGTCCGTGTTTCCCGGCGCTGTGAACACGGGAATGTTGCGCAACGAGATGGACCATGGCGGCTCGGTGCTCAATTTTGTCAGCGCGCCCGCTGATCCCCAGCAAATTGCCGATCTGGTCATGAAAGCTGCGGCCCGACCGGGACAGGAGTGGTTTACCCCGGTGTGCGACGGTGTGTTTGGCCGCCTGTGTATGATGTTCCCGCCGTTGCAGCGGCTTTTCCTGCCGTTGCTCACGTATCTGGGGCGTCGGGGAATGAAGCGGTTCCACAGAACCTCATCCTGACTGCTGTGACGTGAACGCCCCGTGACAGAATGTGATCGGGTCGGCATGATCCGGACCTCTTGTGGTAACGGAATGCCGAACTGATGACGCTGGTTGATTTTTCAAGGATGATGCGCCCATTTCTTTGCGCTGCCCTGATGGCGGGCACAACGCTGGGAACGGCCATGGTGGCTCCATCCCCGGCCTTCGCAGACATCGTGTCCGTGGACATGCAGACTGCGGCGCCCGTTACCCGCGAGACCCTTTCCAATGGCCTGCGTGTCGTGATCGTGCAGGACCGTCTGGCGCCGGTCGTGACCACGGAACTGAACTATCTCGTCGGTTCATCGGAGGCACCGGCTGGGTTTCCTGGAACCGCTCACGCGCTGGAACATATGATGTTCCGGGGCAGCGATGGACTGGACAAGGACCAGCTTGCGGTGCTCGGCGCGCGTCTGGGCGGCAGTTACAATGCCGATACGACCGAAGACGTGACGCAGTATTTCTACACTGCGCCGGCCGAGGATCTGGGCGTTCTGCTGCGTATCGAGGCGCTGCGGATGAAGGGGCTGACGCTTTCTGAGGCCGACTGGGACAAGGAACGCGGCGCGATCGAGCAGGAAGTCTCCCGCGATCTCTCCAGTCCGGCCTACCGCTATATCTCGCAGCTTCAGTCCATCCTGTTCAAAGGCACGCCCTATGAGCATGACGCATTGGGCGCGCGCCCCTCGTTCGACCGCACGACGGCGGCTCTTCTGCGCAGCTTTTATGAGAAGTGGTATGCACCCAATAATGCGATCCTTGTGATCGCGGGAGATGTGGATCCGCAGACCACCTTCGCGCAGATACGCGATATTTTCGGTACCATTCCCTCGCGTCCGCTCCCTGCGCGCACGCCCGTCAAGCCAGCGCCCGCTCCCGCGCAGACGCTGTCTTTTCCAACGGATTACTCGGTGGGCTTCGCCACCATCGCTTTTCCGATGCCCGGTCTAAGCGCGGAAGATTTCGCCACGGCCGATATCCTCTCCGATGTGCTGGCGAGCCAGCGTGGGGCACTGTTTCAGCTCGTTCCCGCCGGTAAGGCGCTGTATGCAGGCTTCGAGTTCGCACCCAAGAAACAGGCGGGTTTCGGGATCGCGCTGGCGGCTTTTCCAAAAGGTGGCGATTCGAAGAAAGTGCTGGCGGATGTGAGCAGCGTGCTGGCGTCCATTCGCGAGAAGGGAGTGCCCGCAGAGCTGGTTGAAGATGCCAAGACCAAGGAAGTTGCGCAGCTTGAGTTCTCGGCCAACTCGGTCAGTGGGCTGGCGGAAATCTGGTCACAGGCGCTGGCTTTCAAGAATCTCTCCTCTCCCGATGACATGATTGCGGCGTACCGCGCTGTGACACCGGAGGCGGTGAACCGTCTGGCTGCGCAATTGCTGGACCCAAGCCGCGCCGTGACGGCTGTGCTGACACCTGAGAGTTCCGGCAAGCCGGTCTCGGGTTCAGGGTTCGGCGGTGCGGAGTCGTTCACCGAAGTTCCCGAAAAGCCGGTGAAACTGCCGGACTGGGCGGAAAGCGCGCTGGCGCAGTTGAATGTGCCGCCACCCGCACCTAAACCCGATGTGGATGTGCTGTCCAACGGTCTGACTCTTATCGTTCATCCGTCGCATGTCAGTCACACTGTGGAAGTGGCCGGTTTCGTCCGTCACAACGCAGACCTTCAGGAGCCCAAGGGTAAGGAAGGCGTGGAAGACGTGACCGAGGAATTGTTTTCCTACGGCACGCAAGATCATGACCGTCTGGCCTTCCGTAAGGCGCTCGATGAAGTGCCAGCCTGGGCCAGTGCTGGATCGGGTTTCTCCCTGCGTGCGCCGTCCGCCAAGTTCGAACTGGCGATGAATCTGCTCGCGGAGAACGAACTGCGTCCGGCTTTCCCGCAGCAGGATTTCACTATCGTGCGTCAGCAGATCGCGCAGGCGCAGGCAGGACAGCTTGTCGCCCCCGGTTATCTGTTCGGCCGCGCCATCGAAGCGGCTCTTTCACCCAAGGGCGATCCGACGCTGCGTGAAACGACGCCGCAATCTGTCATGAGTGTCACGCTCGATGATGTGAAACAGTATTATGCCACTGTCTGGCGCCCCGACATGACCACCATTGTCGTGACGGGTGATGTGACACCGGCACAGGCTCGCAGTGTCGTGGAAAAGACATTCGGTGGCTGGAAGGCAGTCGGGCCGAAGCCTGTTGTGGATCTTCCCACGCGGCCTGACAGTAAGGCCTCACGAGCGCATGTGCCCGATCACAGCAGCTTGCAGGATACGGTCACGTTGCCTGAGAGCATCGGCCTGACGGCCTCAAACCCGGATCATTTCCTGCTGACGGTGGGCAATGAAGTGCTGGGAGGTGGATTTTCCTCGCGGCTTTACCGCGATCTGCGGGTGAAGACCGGCTACGTCTACAATGTCAGCAGCAGCTTTGACTGGAGCCGCACACGAGGCGCGTATTCCATCTCTTTTGGCGCGGACCCCGATAAGGTGGGCAAGGCGCGGGAGGCCGCACTGCGCGATCTCCGTGCCATGCAGGACACCCCGATCTCGGAGAACGAACTGCTGATTGCCAAGTCCGCCCTGTTGCGGGGGCTGCCGCTTGGCCGTGCCAGTCTGGGTGCCATCGCGGGAGAATATCTGCATTTGATGGAATTGGGTCTGCCGTTGGATACGCCCGACATTGCGGCGAAGGCGTATCATGATGCGACGGCGGAGGGTGTCCGCAATGCGTTCCGCAAATGGGTGCGGACAAACGATCTGGCGGAAATCGTGAAGGGACCAGCCCCGAAGTGGTAAGGAACGGAGAAAGGGACTGCGCCTGCCAGCAATCCCTTTCTCAGTCCGTTTCGTCGCGGCTCAGCACGAGTTGGTCCGTTCCTTCGTCATAATCGAACAACTCAGCATAACGGGCCCACATGATGAGCGTCTGGAGTGTCTGCCGGGCGTAAGCCGATGACATGCATTCTTCGAGTTCTTCACGGAACTTCTCGGCGCTGGCGGCGTGGTTGGGGCGTTCGTCCAGTACGGCGCAGATGGATTTCACCAGCGGGATTTCATTGAGCAGCGCGTGGCGCAGGATGATCTTGCGTTCATCGAATTCGCTGGTGGCAAAGCGATGCCCTTCCTGTGTGAGCAGGATGTCCCCGTCTTCCGGCTCGGCCAGTTCCAGAAGTTCCAAGGCTTCCACCAGCGGGAAAAGATCATCCAGTGCGAGTTGCGCCCGGGCGGCCAGCAGGGGCAGGTCGGCGCGACCTTCGAGCGGATCTGCCGCCAATGCCTCGATCAGACCAATCATACTGCCGACCGTGACGGGTGTGATCGGGGTATGCTGCGGCGTCGGTGGAAGGGCTGCACGTTCCTCGGGCAGCATCGCCTCCGAAATGACGGCCGCGCGGCGTGTCATCAGGGCGTAGATACGGTCCACCAGTTCCACGAAAGCCGGATCGTCGCGGCTGCGCGGATGTTCCAGCGTCACCGCGATCTCATGCTCCACATGCCCCGGGTTGGCGGAGAAGACGAGGATACGGTCACACATCAAGACCGCTTCCTCGATATTGTGCGTGACCATGAGGATGGATTTGACGGGCAGCTTACCCTCGCACCACAGCTCGACCAGATCGGTGCGCAGGTTTTCGCCACTCAGCACGTCCAGCGATGAAAACGGTTCGTCCATCAGCAGCAGTTCCGGATGCACCGCCAACGCCCGCGCGATACCCGCGCGCTGGGCCAGACCACCGCCGAGTTCGTGCGGACGCGCGTTCTCATGTCCTCCCAGACCGACCAGGTCCATTGCTTCTTCCGCTCGGATCTTGCGTTGCTGGCGGTTCAGTTCGGTGGCTTCAAGCACCAGCTCGACGTTGTCTTCCACATTGAGCCAGGGAAACAACGCCGGAGTCTGGAAAACCATCGCCACACCCGGAACAGGGCCACTCATGGGTGCACCATGCCACAACACGCTGCCCTCTTCGGGCTGCAATAGCCCGGACATGATGCGCAGAAGCATGGATTTGCCGGAGCCGGACCGTCCGAGCAGTCCAACGATTTCCCCGGATGCGACATCGAGCGAGATATCGTCCAGCACTTTTACAGAGGAGCCGTCGCGGGCGCCATTTTCGTGAGGATAGCTCTGGCTTATGCCCCGCAAGGACAGCAGGATGTCACTGCGGGGTGGAGGAGGAGAAGCAGAGGCGTCGGTCATGAAGGATCCTGTGCCATGCAAATATCAGGGCGCGCAGTCGCGTCGTGCGATGGCACTGGCCGTAAAATTATCCTCTCACGCGGATGGGCGGAACCCCGGATCGGTGACGATCATGCGCATGCCCCTTGATGGGGTCATGACGGGCGGCCTAAGAGCGGGCAGGCGGGCGGAGTGGGTTCCGCTGTTTTCCTGTAGTTCAAGCCGAGGGATGGGCCGTTTCCTGTCATGATCCGAGTCACTGAAATCCTCCTGCCTCTGGATCATGAACCGGACGCTCTTGTGTCAGCCGTCGCGCAACGGCTTGCTATGGCTCCACAGGATGTTCTGGCCGTGCATGTGGCCCGTCGTGGTTACGACGCCCGACACAAGGGCAACATTCGCCTCGTCTATACGCTCGATTGCGAACTGCGTGATGAAGCGGCGATCGTGGAAAAGTTTCGCGACGATCCGCGCGTGCGCCTGACGCCGGACACGCAGTACCGTTTTCCCGATGTGGATGTGCCGGCACTAACCGGGCAAGTAGGGTTTGTCCGTCCGGTCATCATCGGAGCGGGACCATGTGGGCTGATGGCGGCCCTGATTCTTGCGCAGATGGGACTGCGCCCGCTTGTACTCGAACGTGGGAAGCCGGTGCGCGAGCGAACGGTCGATACGTTCGCGCTTTGGCGCAAATCCGTGTTTACGCCCGAGAGCAATGTGCAGTTCGGCGAAGGTGGGGCCGGAACCTTTTCGGACGGCAAGCTGCACAGTCAGGTGAAAGATCCGCGTCATCTGGGCTTCAAGGTTCTGCGTGAGTTTGTCCGCGCCGGTGCGCCGGAAGAGATTCTCTATCTCTCGAAACCCCATATCGGCACGTTTCGCCTTGTCTCCATGGTTGAGCATATGCGCCGTGAAATCGAGGACGCGGGTGGGGAATACCGTTTCAGCACGCGTGTGGACGAACTGGTGCTGGATCAGGACCGGCATGTGTGCGGTGTGCGCTTGGCGTCGGGTGAAGAGATCGCGGCCTCTCATGTCATTCTTGCGGTGGGCCACAGTGCGCGCGACACGTTCACCACGCTCCATCGACAAGGAGTGGAAATGGCGACCAAGCCGTTTTCCATCGGCGTTCGCATCGAGCATCCGCAGTCATTGATCGACGCGGATCGCTTCGGACTACAGGCCGGCGCAAAGGAACTGGGAGCAGCGGATTACAAGCTTGTGCACCATGCGAGCAATGGACGCGGCGTGTATTCCTTCTGCATGTGTCCCGGCGGCACGGTCGTTGCGGCCACGTCTGAGGAAGGACAGGTGGTGACGAATGGCATGAGCCAGTATTCGCGCGCGGAACGAAACGCCAATTCCGGGATCGTGGTCGAACTGCGGCCTGGCGAGGATTACCCGGACGATCCGCTGGCGGGTATCGCCTTCCAGCGTCACTGGGAACGGCAGGCGTTTCTTGCGGGAGAAGGAGAGTACCGCGCTCCTGCCCAGCGTGTGGCGGATTTCCTCGAAAACAGGTCTTCCACTCACCTCGGCGGTGTCGAGCCGTCCTACAAGCCCGGTGTGACGCCCACCAGTTTGGACGGTTGCCTCCCGGACTTCGTTCTGCACGCCATGCGCGAAGCGCTTCCGGCTTTCGCAGGTAAACTTTCAGCCTTTGCGCTGGGGGATGCCGTTCTTACAGGCGTGGAGACGCGCACATCCTCGCCCCTACGTATCGCCCGTCAACAGAATGGCGAAAGCCCGAACACTCGCGGTCTTTTTCCCGCAGGTGAGGGTGCTGGCTATGCGGGGGGCATTCTGTCCGCGGCCATCGACGGCATCCGTGTGGCGGAGGCGGTCGCACTCTCCCTTGCTGGTCGGGAAGCGACGGGGTTGCTGCGCCAGTCCGGCAGTGCAGGCTACTGATCCACAGACAGCGTTTGCCCTGACAGCCGCAAGAGGGCAGGCTGGGTGATTATGAATCTTCCCGCCTCAACCGATCCGGAAGAACTTTTTCTTGCCCTCAAGCGCAGGCGGGAGGAAGAGCCCGACAACGCTGACATCCTTCACGCACTGGCCCGCACCGCCTATGATCTCGGACGGTTCGATCTCGCCATTGCGTATGGCGGTCTTGCGGTAAAAGCCGATCCACGTCCAGCGTGGCATGTCACGCTGGGCCTTGCTCTTTTGCGTGCCGGACATGCCGAGGCTGCTCGTGCCGCGCTGCATGTGGCCGCGCTGAACGATCCATTCGATCCGTCCATTTCTCTAGCGCTTGCGGATGTGCTGGAGACCATGGGAGAATTGGCGGCGGCGGAAAGCGAATTGCGCTGCGCCGTGAAACTTCGGCCTCTGGAAGCGGGGCATCATCTCGTTCTGGGACAATTCCTCGCTCGTACCGGTCAACCCGACCGGGCGCGGGTGGAACTGCGTGAGGCGAGGCGGCTCGCAGCGCCGGATGATGTTCTGACACGTCATGCCGAAGGCAGCTTGTTGGCGGCCCTCGGAGAATTGGATGAGGCCGAACGTCTGTTTGCCGAAATACGCACTTTACGCCCTCATGATCCAGCGGCGGCGGCTAATCATGGAGCAGTTCTGTTCGAACTTGGACGGTTGGATGCGGCCGACGAAGCTTTGACCCAAGCCTGTGTGACAGCCACTCCGACCGCCGAAACATGGACCAATCTTGGGCTAACGCGCATGGCCATGGGAGATCTGCGTTCTGCGCGTCAGGCGCTGGATCATGCGACTGCCTTGCAGCCCGATGATCCGCGTATCGTTCTCAACCGAGGCACGCTTCTGGCGGAACTTGGCCATACGGAGGAGGCGGCCGCTCTGTTTCGTGGTGTGATGGAACAGGCTCCCGAGAGCCGCGATGCGGAGCGGGCGCGTTTCAATCTGGGTACGTTGGAACTGGGGCAGGGGCTCTTTGACAAAGGGTGGCGTGATTTCGAGGCGCGGCGCAGTCTGGTGCAACCATGGCCTCGCCCGGACGTGCCGGACTGGAGGGGTGAAACCGTCAGTGGGCGCGTGTTGCTCTGCGGGGAGCAGGGGCTGGGAGACTTCATTCAGTTTCTGCGTTTCGTCCCGCTTGCTTTGCTCCGTGCTCCGGTTTTTCTGTTGGTGCCCGACAGTATGAGGCGGCTGATCGAATCTTCTCTCGATCTGCCTGTCTGGAAGGACGCGCGGCAGAGCGGACGTCTCGTGATTGGCACAGACTCCAATGCGGCAAAGGTTGCTGCGCGGACTTCGTTGCTCAGTTTGCCTCATGTGTTGGGAGTCAGTGTTCCGCCGGGTGAAACCGTTTATTTAACCGCCGGCTCTGTGCGGCGTTCCATTGCGAATAAAGGGAAAATGCGGGTGGGGCTGTGCTGGTCCGGCAACCCGGCTTACCGGTTCGATCGGCGGCGTTCGCTCAAGGTGGAGTGGCTTGGGCCACTTCTGGACGTGCCGGATATCGAGTGGATCTCACTTCAGCCGGGAGACGCGCCCGGCGGGTTCGAGCCGTTGCCTGCGGGCGACATGGCCACGACAGCCGCTGTGATGGAGACGCTGGATCTCGTGATCTCGGTCGATACGGCAATGGTGCATCTTGCAGGCGCGCTGGGTGTGCCCGTGTGGCTGCTGAACCGGTTCGGTGGAGACTGGCGGTGGCGGGCAGGGAACTGGTCCGCGCAGACGGGAGAGAGCCTGTGGTATCCGCAATTGCGAATGTTTGCGCAGACAACACCCGATCTTCCATCGGAGGCGTGGAAGGCGCCGCTGATGGAAGTGAGCAAGCAACTGAGGCGCAGAGCGCAGGCTCGTTGAAACTCAGGTGGATTTTGCTTTTTCTTCTGCCTTGACCGTGTTCCACACCGCATCGAGTTGCTCGACGGAGCAGTCGCTCGGGCCAAGTCCCTTCTGTGCAAGATGGCCTTCCACCGCTCCGAAACGGCGGGAGAACTTGTCGTTCGCCTGACGCAGACAGGCCTCCGGGTCGAGGTCGAAACGCCGGGCAAGACTCGCCACCGAGAAAAGCAGATCACCCATTTCATCCGCGAGGGCCGCTCGGTCACCTGACGCGATCTCGGCTTCCACTTCCGCCATTTCCTCGTGAACCTTGGCGATCACCCCGTCCACTTCTGGCCAATCGAACCCTACTCGGGCTGCGCGGGCCGCCAGCTTGCGGGCGCGGAGCAGAGCTGGGAGGGAAAGCGGGATACCAGCAAGAGCGCCATGCTCATTGCGTGCCCGGCGCTCCTCTTCCTTGCTCTGTTCCCATTGTGCCGAAAGATCCAGTCCTGCGGCCGTATCCTGATCGTCATTGCCGAAAACATGCGGATGGCGGCGTACCATCTTGTCCGCAATCAGGTTCGCGACATCGGCAAAATTGAAACGTTCTTTTTCCTGAGCCATGCGGGACTGGAATACAACCTGCAGCAACAGGTCGCCCAGTTCATCCGCAACTTCATTCCACGCCTCACGCTCAATAGCATCGGCCACCTCATAGGCTTCCTCTATGGCGTAGGGCGCGATGGTCCTGGGTGTCTGCTGGACGTCCCATGCGCAGCCGGTCTTGGGATCGCGCAATCGTCCCATGATCTGCACCAGACGCTCAATCGCTTTGGCGGCGTTTGTCACGGTTGGGTCGGAGGGTGCGTCAGTGGGAAAGGACTTGCTCATGGAACTCTCGGGGACAGAGGAGATTAGGCGACCGTACCGGCCAGACGGGGCAGAACGCAGGTTTTCAAGAGGGGAGCGAGGATCAATGAACCCGGCCGTGCGGGATCGATCCAGATCATGTCCGCAATCTCGGCCTGCGGCTGGGGAGTGCAGCGTGTGCTGACCGCAAAGATGGTGGCCTCCACGGTATAGCCGGGTTCATTGGCGGCAGGAGCGGAAAACGTACCGAAAGATCGCAGTACATCTGGATGAAGGACCACGCCCAGTTCTTCTTCCAGTTCGCGTAGGACAGCAGTGGTCGGATCTTCCCCATCTTCGATCTTGCCGCCGGGCAACATGAACGCGTCCGTGCCGGTTTTGCGCACCACAAGGAGATCGTCATCCTCATTGTTGATGAGGGCGGTGGCGACGCGGATCACATCTCCTGCCATGTCTGGGCTCCTGTTTGGTGACACTGGGTTTCATCCTGTTGTGCCAGTTGAAAGCTGACAACCGGTTTCCACAATGAGGGAGCGTGGATGTTTGTCAGGCCTTTTTCACGAATTCAGATTTCAGGTTCATCGCGCCGATACCCGGAATCTTGCAGGCGATGTCATGACCGTCTGCGCCATCGGTGAGGTGGATGTTCTTCACCTTGGTCCCGCCTTTGACCACCTGCGATGAGCCTTTGATTTTCAGGTCTTTGATAACGGTCACGGTGTCTCCGTCCGCCAGTACGTTGCCATTGGCGTCACGGATTTCCGGTCCTTTTGCCGCCCCCAGTTCCGAGCATTCATGACCGCAATCGGGACAGACCCACAGGCTTCCGTCGTTATAGACGTGCTCGGAGCCACACTCGGGGCATTTTTCTTCGACACTCACTCTTTGCTCTCCCCTTAGGGCCGGAGTGGCGGCTCTCCGATGAGAGCGATCCGGCTTCATGATTTATGGACGGGTCTACAGCCTGGAGCTGGTCCTGACAAAGCCAGGGGCAACAGCGAACTATAGCGTCTGTGTCCGAGTTTTGCGTTCGATAAAAACATGCAATAAAATCGAAATCTTTGTATCGAGTTGTCTTAATTTTGTAACAATGCCTCTGTCAGGTCGGTAAAACACGTTATGCCTTATGATATTTCCATCGTTCTGAATGTTCATAACGAAGGAGAACTGATCTGTCCGACTCTTCGTTCGCTGGGAGAGACGATCGCGCATGCGGGCAATCATGGACTGAAGTCCGAACTGGTGATCGTGCTGGACAACCCCGACGCAACCACGCGCCGGGTGATCGATACTTACGATTTCGCGCTTTTCAAGTCGGTGAAGAAAGAAACGATCTGTGTAAAATCGTTAGGACTCGCGCGTAATCACGGTATTCGAGCCGCGGCGGGACGCTACATTGCAACGGCCGATGCGGATGATCTGGTGTGTGTGAATTACCTTCACGCCCTGCACACGAGATTGGCACAGACTTCTGAAAGGGCGATTGTTTTTCCAGAGTATTATCATGCATTCGGGTGTGACAGTTTCGTTGCGCGATTGTACGAATTGCGTGATGTAGGTATTTACCGTCTGGCGGGCGGCCATCCTTATGTGTCGCGCATCATGGCGAGGCGCGAAGAACTTCTTGCGCTTGCTTACACCGATTGCGCCAATGACCCGCTCTATGCTTTTGAAGATTATGATTTAAATCTGCGCGCCGTGGCGGCGGGTTTTGATTTGGTCGTGGCGTCCAATGCGGTGGTGTTCTACCGACAGCGTCCCGACAGCATTATGCGGACGCTTCGTGGACGGAAACTGGCACCGAATTGCGATTTCTTTGCGCCTGACACTTTTCTTTCCTTGAGTAAGGAACAGGACAGAACGCCCGCAAAGATTGCCACGCATTATGATTTTTCCCATAGCTATACGAATTCGTCCTATATCAATTCGCTTATTTACTATGCCAATCGCATAGACCCTGAAGTGCAACCTGTTTGGGGGCATGAGAAGAAATTCTTCACCATGCTCGGCATGTCCGAGGATTTTGGGCGTGTCTATGGTAAAATCTGCCGCCGGTTTGGCGACAAGCGTTACACGGACGTGTTCCTCATGCCCTTTCTCTCAAGGGGAGGAGCGGAGAAATACATCGTCAACTTCATTCGCTCCGCCATGAAGGATCCCACACGGTCTTGCCTGCTTGTTCTTGGCCAATATCTTGAGCCGGAAAAAGCGCGCAGTCCGGTGCCGGAAGGACTGGATGTCATTGATCTGGGGGCATTGCTTCCGCCCGAACTGATGTCTCTGACATCCGAGATGACCTTGCGGGTGATCGAAAATCTTGCGCCCGATGCGCGGGTATTTCTGAAGTTCTGTCCTTACAGCGAACAACTCATGACGGATCATGGTGCGTTTCTCGCTCCCCATGAAGTAGTTTATTTCTACTTCTGTTCGTCATTTCATGTATTCGAAGGGCGTATGTACGAGGACGGCGCAGAACTGAGATTTATGCGGGAGAACCGCAGCTGGATCGATCATGTCATCTCGGATCATCAAAGAAATCTTGACGAGCTGGTGTACCGTATCCCTAGTTACAGAGGCCATACGACGGCTCTGTACGCCTGTGCGTCCGAACATGCGCCTCCTCGGTCCGATGTGACGGCCCCACGCCGGCTTATATGGGCTTCCCGTCTGGATCGCCAGAAACGCCCCGACATTCTGCGACGGATCGCGCTAGAACTGTCCTCCTCCAAAGACGCGCCGGATATTCTTGTCTATGGCTCTTCCGTGCTGGATTCTTTCGATGTAGGCTTTTTCGCCGAGTGTCCCAATGTGACCTATATGGGAGCGTTCACCGGTTTGGACAGCATCCCGTTCACCGATCAGGATGCTTTCCTCTACACGTCGCTTTTCGATGGCATGCCCAATATCATTCTGGAGGCCATCGAGAAGAAAGTGCCCATCATTTCGGTCAATGTCGGCGGCATTTCGGAACTTTTGACTGAGGATACCGCTTTTCTGGTGCGGGCAACGGCGGATGATCGCGATCTGGTTCTGCGTTATGTCGAGCAGATCGAGAGATTCATGGACTGTTCGGCGGACGCGTTGCGCGAGAGAGTGGAAAGACTGTACGGGAAATATTCGCGTCAACATGAGGCGCGGATATACGATAAAAAAGTCTCTGAAATATATTCATTGTTTCACAAGGGCTGAGAGAAAGTATGACGTATCCGTCAGATGACGTTCGCACGACAGTCCGCGACGAAATAAAAGGTAATAAGACGCTCGTTGAGGGGCTGCGCGAGTTTGCGTCTCTTGGAGCGGGTTTCTACGCGGGATATGGCAATCTGGGCGATGCGCTGATCGCACTTGGAACGCTGGATCTGTTTCGTGATCTCGGTTGTGATTTCCCACGGATCAAGGGACGTGAACAGGCAACACTCTCGGGTTACACCCATGTCGTCATGGGCGGCGGTGGTGGCTGGGTAAAAGGGTTATGGGAGACATATCTCGATCTGACCCTGTCTTTCCTGCGGGAAGGCGGCCGATTGATCATTCTGCCGAGCACTTTTTCGTCCTTCGGATCCGAATTTGTGCCCTATGCCGATCAGATCACGATGTTCTGTCGTGAAGAGGAGAGTTACCGGCAACTCATCACGCAGGGGATGCCGGAAGACCGTGTGTTTCTCTGTCATGATCTCGCGTTCTATTGCGATCCGGCGCATTTTTCTGGACTGGATATGTCGGAGCGCTATCCGGATATCGGTATTTTCCGCAACGATGAAGAGCGCCTTCTCAAAAACCGTGATCGTGCGAGCGTCGATCTCTCGCTTTTGATCAACGATATCCAGTGGATGGATGAGGCACAGTGCGCAGAACCTTTGCGTGCCGTGGCTGGGCTGATCGGTCAGTTCGATCATGTGCATACGGACCGGTTGCACATGGCTGTTCTCTCCACGCTGCTCGGGCGTACTGTCGATGTTCGTCCGGGGATATATTTCAAGAACCGCGCGGTGTTCGATTACACCCTGCACCGGTTTCCCAACGTCACGTTTCAGGAAGAAGAGACGGATTATACGCCGTCCGAGCAGGGACTTCGGTTCAGCAACCAGTTGCTGCGCGAGACGGTGCGTCGCCTGAATGCGGAGCAGCAGGCCGAACGGGAGCACACCGGCTCCATCCTGCGGCGCAACGATGCTCTTCTCAAACGTAACGATGCGCTGCTCAAACGGGTGGAGACGCTCCAGGTCGAACTTGAGCGAGAGAAGCAGACAGTGCGAGTGGATGAACAAAAAGAGGCACATATTCACGCGCTGTCGGCTGTGGTGGAGGAGATGAGAAGTTCCTGGTTCCACCAGTTGAGCAAGAGATATTATGCGTTGTTCAGAATCCCGGTGTTGGGGAAGGTTCTTCATGGATTGCGCGGGATGATGGGCAGGAAACACCCATAAATCCTGCTGCGGATATATTGTCTTTGATGCCTGTGATTTGCATGGAGTAACGCAATGACCCCCATGGAAAAGCTTGAGCGATGTTTTGCCCGTATTTCCGCGCTGAACGACGCGGTTGGCCTTCTTTCATGGGATCGGGATGTGATGATGCCAGCCGGTGCGGGGGAAAGGCGCGCATCGGATCTAGCAACACTGGAAGGTCTCCGCCATGAACTTCTGACGGCGGAGGAAAACGCCGCTCTTCTCGCAGAAGCCGACCCCGGTGACGACCCATGGCGCAGAGCTAATCTGGCGGAGATGCGGCGTCAGCACGCGCGTGCTGTGGCCGTGCCGGCGCGGCTGGTCGAAGCCCTGTCGGAGGCATGCTCCAAAGCGGAAATGACGTGGCGGGCCGCCCGGCAGGCGAGTGATTTCGCCGCGTTGCGTCCTGCGCTGGAAGAAGTGCTTGCCCTCACACGTGAACAGGCGGTTGCGATTGGAGAGGCTCTCGATCTTTCGCCCTATGACGCGCTGCTGGATGGTTTCGACCCCGGTATGCGCGAAGCCACGATTACACCGATTTTTGCGGCTCTTGCACAGAATCTGCCGCCTCTGATGCAGAAGATATTGGCGCGCCAGGAAGGGCAGTCCAAATCGGGTCATGCCGGGATAGCCCCTTATCCCTTGGCACTGCAGGAAAAACTTGGACGCACGATGATGGCGCGCGTAGGTTTCGACACACAATGCGGGCGTCTGGATGTCAGCGCACACCCTTTCTGCGGTGGTGCGATCCGGGATGTACGCATTACCACCCGCTACGACGAAATGGATTTTCTACCGGCCTTTCTTGGTGTCATGCACGAGACGGGTCACGCACTGTATGAGCAGGGGCTTCCAAAGGCGTGGGAGGCGCAGCCGGTAGGAGCCGCCCGTGGCATGACACTGCACGAGAGTCAGTCGCTTTTGCTGGAAATGCAGATCACCCGTTCGGAAGCGTTTGCCAAGTTTGCTGCCCCTCTCATGCAGAAGCTGTTCGGGGATAACGGAGACTGGAAAGCCGAGACGCTGCACCGTCAGATGACGCAGGTGAAGGCCGGGTTTATCCGTGTGGATGCCGATGAGGTGACATATCCGGCCCATATCATTGCTCGTTACGATCTTGAACGTGCCATGATCGGAGGGCAGCTTGCTGTGCGTGATCTGCCCGAGGCCTTCAATGCGCGGATCAAGGAACTGTTGGGAATAGACGTTCCGGAAGATCGGCTGGGTTGTCTTCAGGACATTCACTGGCCGCTGGGATTGTGGGGATATTTCCCGTGTTACGCGCTGGGTGCGTTGACGGCCGCCCAACTCTATGAGGCGGCCGGACGTGCTGTGCCGGGGCTGGAGGCCGAGATCGGCACAGGGAATCTGGCCCCCTTGTTAGGCTGGTTGCGCGAGAAAGTGCATGCGCGGGCAAGTTCTGTATCCACCATGCGCATCATAGAAGACGCAACGGGCCGTCCGCTCGGAGCGGAGGCCTATCTTGCGCATATCCGTCGCCGCTATCTGGATGAGGTTGCGTGAAAGACGGCTTTTCTCCCGATCGACTGGACGCCGGGCAGCTTTTGCATGAGGTGGATCGGAAGAAGATGGAAGGCATCCGTCGGGCACGGGAATTGTTCGAGGCGCGCCAGAGGGTTGAGGGTCTTGAAAAGGCAAACGCCATTCTGGAGCCGTCCTGTGCGGAACTCTCGGCGCGCGTGGACGAACTGGAAGTGTTTCGGCGGCGCTATGAAGAGATTGTCAACAGCACCACATGGCGGCTGACACGCCCGGTTCGATGGGCGCTTGAGCGGTTCGCCAGTATCCGTCGAAGGGCAAAGAGGCTCGGAGCACGCGCTTCTGTTGCGGTGGAGACGCCCATTCCAGCCGGACCTGCCATCGACGTGGTCGCGTGCGATCCGAAAGTGCTGGAAGACATCGCGCAGGGTATCGACCTTGACCATTACCAGAAACAGCTTGGACCGTGGGGAGCGACCCTCGATCACAGGATGGCCGCGGCGCATTACCTAACGCTTGGTCGGGCGGAATATCTGGACCCGCATCCTGATTTTGCTACGCGTCATTATCTGTTTCTGCATGAGGATGTCCGCAGGGCAGGGATCGATCCTTTCTGGCACTGGCTGGTGTATGGCTGCAAGGAAGGCCGCGTGGCACTCCCGCATGTTCGACGGGTGGCACAGCGTGAGTACAAGCCTTTCGTCAGCGCGGTGATCGTGGGAATTGTCGATCCAGAAACACTTGAACGTCAGATCGGGTCGATCCGCAATCAGACCTATCGCAAGATTGAGATTCTCGTTGTGGATATGGAAGAGAATGTCGGGACTTTTCATCGAGACGATGATGTCCGTGTCGTCTCCTGCCTGAAAGGAAGTGACGACCTCTCTCTGTGGCAGGCAGCTTTCAGAGAGGCGCAAGGAGATGTCATCTGGCTTCGGGAGCATGATGTGCAGCCGGAGGCCAATTTTGTTGAACGTCTGGTCCGTCATTTTGCTGATGCCAGTGTGCAGATGGCGTTCGGAAGTTCTTCGGCTGGAGAGAGCGATGTAGTTCCTGTTATCTGGTCGGCAGGAGAGTGGTTTACGACGTCGTTCGCTGAAGCCGATCTTGCGCCGGAGATCGATGGATGTCTGATGCGTCGTCATCAGGTGGACCATAAGGTTTGGCAAACGATCGCATCCCGGCACACTGGGAAGACATGGTTCTTTCTTGCTGAACTTATGGCGGGAGGACAGCTTGTACTGGATGCTTCGACAGGTATTTCCTGTGACGAGGCACGCTCCACTCCAACGCAACCGCCTGAGTTTTACAAGGAATATCAGTTTCTGATTGCACATCTGCGCAGGAAATGGGGTATCCCGGAGACTGCGGTGCGTCGTCTTGCCGAGCGCTTGCGCGAGATGTTTGAAAGCACTTCGACCGGATCCACTGTGTTCGAAGACGTTTTCGATCTCGATGCCATTCTGCGGGTCCAACACGAGCCACGTCATATCGTCTTCAACGTTCTCGGATTTATGCTTGGGGGAGGTGAGCTTTTCCCCATTGCACTGGCGAATGGACTGCTCCGGCAGGGCTATATGGTGTCGTTTCTCGTGCTGGATGATACGCGCACGGACCCGGATGTCCTTGCGTTGCTGGACAGAGCTATTCCCATCTATTCAATGTTCGAGGCGAAAGAAGTCGGTGTCTGGCGGTTCGTTCTCGAAATCCATGCGGACCTGATCCACTCCCATATCTGTCTGAGCGATTTACCGTTTTTTCCCGATGACAAGACGCTGACTGTGGTGCCCTACATCGTGACGCTGCACGGTTCTTACGAATGCGTCACGCTTGGAGAGGACATGCTCGCCCGGCTACGGCGCGATGTCACGCTCTGGGTTTATCTGGCGGAGAAAAATCTCGCACATCTACGTGGGCCGGATGGCAGCGTGCCATGCGGGGATATCGTCCATATCCCGAACGGCATGACACTGGACCCGCGTCCCTTTCCGCTTACACGCGAGCAACTCGGGATTGGCCCGGAAGACTTCATTGTGGCGGTCGCAAGTCGTGCCATTCCGGAAAAAGGCTGGGTGCAGGCGGCCCAGGCCATTGAGCGGCTCAATAAGGAAGATCCCTCGCGCCCTGTGCATCTCCTTTTGTGCGGTACGGGCGATTGTTATGAACAGTATCGCGAAGAACTCGGCCGCCTGCCGAATGTTCGTCTGCTAGGCTATCAGGATTGCATCAACGGTCTTTATCGCATGGCCGACTGCATGCTTCTGCCCACCCGTTTTCCCGGTGAGTCCTTTCCGCTGACGCTCATTCAGGCGCTTCAGGTGGGAACGCCCGCCATCGCGACGGATGTGGGCATGGTGCGGTCCATGATGACGGCGGATGATGGCGGATTGGCCGGCGAATTTCTTCCGCTCGATGCAGACGATGCTACATTCGAAAACGCCATCATCGCCGCGATCAGGGAGATGATGGACGACGCAAAGTGGACCGAATTTGCACAGCATGCGCGGGCCTGTGGCCAGCGTTATGGCATGGACCGGGTGGTGGCAGCCTATAACCGGGTTTATCGACGCTTTCTGGATGTGGAAGCGTAAAGGCGCAAACTGTCACGCCTGATTCCCGAGTTCGGGATAGAGGTAATGCACCACGCGTTCCATCGTGAGCCCTTGGGCGAAGATCGTGAATACGACAACCCCATAACAGATTGGCAGAAGCGTATTGCGCAAGGCTCCTTCGGGAAGGCTGAGGGCTAGTGCCACAGAAATACCCCCCCGCAATCCTCCCCATGTCAGAATACTGAGCAGCCGTCCGCGATCTTTTCCCGGATGGAGATGCATCGGCACGGTCGAGAGGAAAACGCTCAGACCGCGTGCCAGCACAGCCAGAGGGATGATGGCCAGTGTCAGGATGCAGTTCGACCATGTTGGTGTAATCGCGAAGATGACCAGCCCGATGAGGAGAAAGAGGAGAGCATTGAAGACTTCATCGATCAGGGTCCAGAACGTCTGAAGTTCTTCTCGGGAATGGCCGGCAATATAGGTGCGGCCGCGGACAGAGCCGAGACTCATGCCGGCCGCCACGACCGCAATGGGACCAGACATGCCCAGCGTATGCGCCAGTCCATATGTGCCGGTGGCGAGCGCCAGCGATGCCAGAAGATGGATATGGGCGTCATCGACGGTGCGCACGATCTGGAGCATCAGCCAGCCGGTCATGATCCCCAGCACGATGCCGCCACCCGCTTCGTGCAGAAACCCCATGAACACGTCACCGGGCGTGACTGTGGCGGTTTCGCCCGTCGCGACCCCGATCGCCAATGTGAAAATGACAATCCCCACACCATCATTGAACAGACTTTCTCCCGCAAAGATCGCCTGAAGATGCGGCGGAAGCCCCAGTCTGCGCAGCATGCCCACCACTGAGACGGGATCGGTGGGAGCCAGTATCGCGCCGAGAAGAATGCACCATGAAATCGGCACATGGACGCCCAGAACGGGAAAAATCAGCCACGCGGCGAAAGCGAGAAGGAGCACGGCCAGCACGGTGCCCAGGATAGCGAGCGCCACGATAGAAAACTTGCGCCGTATCAGGTGATCCAGATCCACCTGCATCGCGCCTGCAAACAGCAGGATCGCCAGAGCACCGTCGAGAAGCCACGACGGCAGATTGATGGTGTCGAGAATCTCGCGTGGAATGCTCAGAAATGCCTGATGCGGGGTCAGTGCGTTGAGGCCCATCACCAGTCCAGAGGTGACAAGGGTGAACAGCAGCACGCCGATGGTCAGCGGCAGTTTCAGCGTTTTCTGGTTGATGACGGCAAAAAGAGTGGCAAGGGTGAGAAGGACACCGACAAGCCCGAGCATGGTTGGCATGGTTTACGCTCCAGAATCAGGCCTCTGTCTATCAGACAGCATGGGCCGATCGTCGCTGTTCGGGCATGACAAAAAATGTCCCCGTCAGGAAATAGCGTCTTGGAGAAGGGATCGTTCAGAGTGTTGCGAGATCACGGATAAAGAATGTCGTCGTCTCACGACCCTGCCATGTGTCGGTGCGCAACCAGCCTGCGACATGCAGCGTCGGGCGTGAGAGATCTTCCAGCACATCAAGAATGGCATCGTCCTTGATGTTGAACATGATCGCGCCGATCTTGCGGTTGCCTTCACCCGAAAGCGCAAGGCGAATGGAGCGCTTATTCGCGCCGATGCGAAAAAACCGGTCCACTTTCACTCGCTCGACGGCGAGCAACGGCTCTTCGTTATGCTGGCCGAACGGTGCAAGAATAGCCAGCGCGGTAGCCAGTTCGGGCGTGCAGGCGCTTGGTGGCAGTACGGCGTCAATGGGCAGTTCCGGTTTGCGCGGCCGTTCGGCCGCCTGCGCAAGCCGACCATTGAGAAAGCTGTGAAACGCTGAAAGATTGTCTTTTGGCAGCGTGAAACCGCAGGCCGCCATATGACCGCCGGACGCTATGAGCAGGCCGTGTTCCTTGGCAGCAATGACGGCGGCTCCGACATCGAGACCGGGAACGGAGCGGCCCGACCCTTTGAGCGTGCCATTTTCGTCCTCGCTCGCCACGAAAGCGGGGCGATTGAATTCTTCCTTGATACGGCTGGCGACAATGCCCACGACGCCCGGATGCCAGTCACGGCTGGACACGAGCAGCGCCGGATTGCCGTCATCGAACTGCCTGCGGGCCTGTTCCATGGCGGCATCAAGAATATCGGCCTCCACGTCCTGCCGCTTGCGGTTGACGTCATTGAGGCGTTCGGCCATCTGCCGCGCTTCCAGATACTCCTGTGCCGTAAGCAGGCGCAGACCCAGATCGGCCTCCGCGATGCGCCCACCGGCATTGATGCGAGGACCGAGCGCGAAGCCGCAGGTGAAGGCGTTGGGCGTCTCACCCACGCTGGCCACTTCCATTAGCGTGCGCAGCCCCAGCCGTGCGCGCTTGTTCATCACCCGCAATCCCTGATGCACAAACGCACGGTTGAGGTCACGCAGGGGCATGACGTCACAGATCGTGGCAAGGGCGACGAGGTCGAGGCAGGCCATCAGGTCTGGCTCAGGGCGGTCATTGAACCATCCCTTCTGCCGCAGGGCGCGGGTAGCGGCGACGAGCGTGAGGAAGGTGAGGGCGGCGGCGCAGAGATGCCCCATCCCGGACGCGCAATCCGGCTGGTTCGGATTGACCACGGCCAGCACGTCGGGAAGCGTCAGTTCGGCCTTGTGGTGATCGATGACGATCACATCCGCGCGGTCCTTAAGGCAGGCGAGGATGGAAGCGGCCGCCGTACCGCAGTCAAGGCAGGCCACGAGGGATGCACCTCGTTCCGCCAGTGCGCACAGGGCCGTCTCGTTCGGGCCATAGCCTTCGCGGATGCGATCGGGGATATGGGTGTGAACGGTGCAGCCGAGATCGCGCAGCCATGTGGCGAGAAGGGCTGACGAGCACGCCCCATCGACGTCATAATCACCGAAGACGCCGACTGTCTCGCTGTTTTCCACAGCCAGCGCCAGCCGGGCGGCGGCGGCGTCCATACCATGCAGCGTGGAGGGATCGGGCAAGAAGTTGCGCAGGCGCGGTTCAACGAAAGCTTGTGCCGTATCGGGACGGAGACCCCGCATGGCCATGATACGGCCCACAATCTCGGGCACACCACAAATCTGGGCGATAGCGCTTCCCAGACGCAGCGTGGCGGGGCTATCCGCCCCGTCGCGCCAGACCCATCGATGCCCGAACAGACTGCATTCCACGCCAAGAACGGCTTCATCTGACGTGGTGGCGTCATCCATCGGGAGTGTCTCGGACATCGATATAGTCAACTGAGGCTCAGTTGGGGCTCCAGGTCTTGCGGTTGAAGTTGTGATACCCCTCGATGAAGCGGAGTGTTCCAGACTTGGAACGCATGACCAGCGAGTGTGTCACGGCGCGCTGGGGTGGCAGACGCTTGATGCCTTCGAGCAGGAAGCCCGAGGTCACGCCGGTTGCGGAGAACAGCACGTCACCAGCGGCCAGATCGGTCAGACCGAGCTTGCGATCCGGCTGCTTGCCGGGGTTCATCTTCTGGGCGCGCTCGCGCTGGGCATCGTCCTCAAACATCAGACGTGCCTGCATCTGACCGCCCATGCAGCGAATGGCGGCAGCGGCCAGTACACCTTCCGGCGCACCGCCTGAACCGGCGTAGATGTCCACTGACGAGCTTTCCAGACAGGCGGCAATGCCTGCGGCCACATCGCCGTCCGAGATCAGGCGCACACGGGCTCCCGCTTCGCGTGTCTTGGCGATGAGTTCCGCGTGACGCTCACGATCGAGCGCGCACAGCGTGATGTCGCCAATGTCGCATTTGCGGGCTTTGGCGAGATTACGGATGTTGGCGTCAATGGCAGCGTCAATGTCCACCACGCCCTCGGGCAGACCTGAGCCAACAATGATCTTGTCCATGTACACGTCCGGGGCGTGCAGGAAATTGCCGCGCTCGGCCAGCGCCACGACGGTGATGGCGTTGGGCATGTCCTTGGCACACAGATTGGTGCCTTCCAGCGGATCGACGGCGATGTCCATGGCGGGGCCGCCTGCGCCGACCTTCTCGCCGATATAGAGCATCGGCGCTTCGTCCATCTCGCCTTCGCCGATGACGACCGTGCCGTCGATGGCCACCGTGTCGAATGCCTTGCGCATCGCCTCGACGGCGGCGCCGTCCGCATCGTTCTTCTTGCCGCGGCCCGTCCAGTGAGCGGAAGCGAGAGCGGCGGCTTCCGTCACGCGCACCAGTTCAAGCGCCAGATTGCGGTCGGAGTAGAACAGTTCTTCGTTGGAAGCGGTCGGCATGAGCAACGTCTCCGGCAGGGTGACGCGGCGCGCTTCCTGCGGGCCGCGAAAAGTTAACGATGCACCGCCCTTTCGATCAGGTCGAGAGGGCGGGCACGCAGATCAGAACGTCTCGATACGGATCAGCACCGGTTCGGCCGAGACGACATCGAGTGCCGCGATGCGCTGACGGGCGGCCTGCATGGCCCGTTCTTCCGTCGGATGCGTAACCAGCACGAGCGGCACATCATCTCCACTGCGAGCGGACGGATGCTGGATCATGCGGCTCAGCGACACGCCGCAATCGCGCAGGATGGCGGTGATGTCGGCAATCACGCCCGCGCGGTCTGTCACGCTCAGGCGCAGATAGAACGCACCGTGCCATTCATCGGCGGGACGGCTGCGAACAGCGGTTACGTCCGTCTCGTAGGTGCCCCAGACCGGAATGGTCTTGCCGCGCGCGATGTCGATGATGTCGGCGGCAACCGCCGTGGCGGTCGGCCCTGCACCTGCACCACGTCCCTCGATCATCAGGCGTCCAACGAACGCGCCTTCCGCGATGACGGCATTGAACACACCATCCACCTGCGCGATCGGCGCCGTCTCCGGGACGAGGCAGGGAGCCACGCGGGCATCGATGCCACGCTCGGACTGACGGGCAAGGCCAAGCAGTTTGATCCGGTAGCCCAGCGTGCGGGCAAAGCCGAGATCGAGAGCGCCAATGCTGCGGATGCCCTCGACATGCACGCTGTCGAATTCGACGGGTTTGCCGAACGCCAGCGCAGCGAGGATCGCCAATTTATGGGCCGCGTCAAAGCCATCCACATCGGTGGTCGGGTTGGCTTCGGCATAGCCCAGATCCTGCGCTTCCTTGAGCACGTCCGCGAAATCGCGACCCGTCTCACGCATGGCGGTGAGGATGTAGTTGCAGGTGCCGTTGAGGATGCCGCCGATGGAGAGAATGCGGTCCGCCGCTAGCCCCTCACGCACGGTCTTGATGGCAGGGATGCCCCCGGCTACGGCGGCTTCGAAGAGCAGCGGCGCGTTGTGGGCGGCGCTCAGGCGGCTGAGGCGTTCGCCATGCAGCGCGAGGAGAGCCTTGTTAGCCGTGACCACGGGCTTGCCGGCGGTCAGCGCGGCTTCGACCAGTTCGCGGGCCTTGCCTTCCGCGCCACCGATCAGTTCCACCACGACATCGACATCCGGATCGCTGGCGAGGTCGATGGCGTCGGCGTGCCAGCTCAGGGCGCTCAGGTCGATGCCGCGATCGCGCGTGCGGTCACGCGCGGCAACGGCTGTGATCTGGATCGGACGTCCGGCCCGTGCCGTAATCAGGTCCGCGTTGTCACGCAGAAGGATGGCAAGCCCGGCTCCAACGGTGCCGAGCCCCGCGACACCGAGGCGCAACGGATGTTTGGATGCGGCTTCTTCCTTGGACGAAGTCACGACGCGGTATCCTCCAGAACTGACGGTTTGCCTGCTGTCGCAGGGGTAGGGGCTGTGACGCCGTGAGCGGACAGGAAGCCTTTGATGGCGCGTGTCGCCTGACGCAGGCGCTGGGTGTTCTCAACCAGACCGATGCGCACAAAACCTTCACCGTGTTCGCCGAACCCAAGACCCGGTGCTACGGCGACGCCTGCTTCCTGAAGCAGGAGCTTGGAAAAGGCGACGCTGCCCATGTCACGGAACTTTTCCGGAATGGGCGCCCAGGCGAACATGGAACCTTCAGGCGTGGGCACATCCCAGCCTGCGGCGTGCAGACCACGCAGCAGCACGTCGCGGCGGTCCTTGTACATGGCGCGGATTTCGGCCACGCAGTCCTGCGGGCCACTCAGCGCTGCGACGGCGGCAACCTGAATCGGCGTGAATGCGCCATAGTCCAGATAGGACTTGATGCGCGTAAGAGCGGAAATCAGGCGCGGATTGCCAGCGGCGAAACCCATGCGCCAGCCCGCCATGGAATAGGTCTTGGAGAGCGAGGTGAACTCGACGGCGATATCCTTCGCACCCTCGACAGCGAGAATGGAGGGGGGCACCAGATCGCCAAAATAGATCTCGGCGTAGGCAAGATCGGAAAGGATAAAAATCTCTTCCCGACGGCAGAAGGCGACCAGTTCCTTGTAGAAATCGAGGTCCGCCAGATAGGCCGTGGGGTTGGAAGGGAAATTGACGATCAGCGCCGTGGGTTTGGGCACGGAGTGGCGCACGGCGCGTTCCAGCGCGCGCAGCATCTCGTCATCCGGATAGGCCGGGATGGAGCGCACGGACGCGCCCGCGATAATGAAGCCGAACTGATGAATGGGATAGGACGGGTTCGGGACAAGAATGGTGTCGCCGGGGCTGGTGATGGCAGAGGCCAGATTGGCGAGGCCTTCCTTGGAGCCAAGAGTGGCGATCACTTCCGTCTCGGGATCGAGCTTCACGTCGAAACGGCGCTCGTAATAACCCGCCAGCGCACGGCGCAGACCGGGAATGCCACGGCTGACGGAATAGCGATGGCTGCGTGGATCGGCCACGGTTTCCACCAGCTTTTTCACGATGTGCGGCGGTGTGGGCGTGTCCGGGTTGCCCATGCCGAGATCGATGATGTCCTCGCCCCGGGCTCGGGCCGCTGCCTTGGCCTTGTTGACCTCCGCGAAGACATAGGGCGGGAGGCGACGGATGCGATGGAACTCTTCGGTCATGGCCGGACTGTCCTGCTGGCTCTTGTGGAGCTTCTTGCCGGAATGGCGGGGTTCAAACGTATAGGAAGCGGGGGCAGGAGTGGCAAGGTCGCGCGAGCCGATGCTCAGGCCGGGATTGCCCCTCTCCGACGCCTGCACAGGACAGCCGCGCGCCGCAGCGCAAACTGCGAGATGAGGGTGGCTGTCACCAGAACAATGGCTACGCCCAATGCTGTTGAGTGACCCGGTCCAGCGGCCAGTGTCGTGCACAGTGCGCCGATCCCCATCTGGGCGCTGCCATACAATCCGGAAGCCGAGCCCGCGACATGGGGATTGATGCTGATGGCTTCCGTCATGGCGGCAGGAGAGGTCAGGCCCGCGCCGATGGTAAAGATCATCATGCAGAACATAATGGGCAATGCGGAGAGATGGCCGCTCACCGCCAGTGCGAGGAACCCTGAGGCTCCAAGAAGACTGAGGAGATTGGCGCGGACCATGATCGTGGTGCCCTCCACCCGCGCGGCAATGCGGCTCAGGAGCATGTTGCCCAGCCATATACCGGCAAGAAGCGCCACCAGTGCCCAGCCCGTAACGGAGGGCGGTTGATGCAGTTCATTGGCGAAGATGAACGGAGCGGCGGCCACGAACGCATACATGGACGTCGTGGCGCAGCCACCGCCCAACGCGCAGAGAAAAAATGCGGGCGAACGCAGCAGGGCGATGTAATCACGCAGGACCGACGCACCTGAGCCTCGGCGGCCCGGACCATCCGTTTCGGGCAGGTGCGTGCGGGTGAGAAAAAGATTGAACGCCCCCATCAGCGCCATGGCCAGCAGGACGGAGCGCCAGCCGAAGACGTGGGTCATGAAGGTGCCCACGAGCGGGGCGAGACCGGGGCCGATGACCACCATCAGATTCATCAGGGCCAGCTTGCGCGCGACTTCGTTGGTGGTGGACGTGTCGCGCACAATGGCGCGGGCCAGCACAAGCCCGGCACATCCCCCCAATGCCTGTAGCAGGCGGGCGGTCAGAAGAAGCGGCACGGTGGGCGCGAAGGCGGCCAGAAAACCTGCCAGCGTGTAGAGGCTCAGGCCAACTGTCAGCACAGGCTTGCGCCCGAAGCGGTCGGAAAAGGGGCCGTAAATCAGTTGCCCGACGGCAAGCCCCGCGATGTAGAGACTGATTGCCGCCTGCATCGTCGCGGGAGATGTGTCCATTTCCTGTGCCGCGGCAGGGAGTGCGGGCACAAAGATATGCATGGCCAGAGTGCCGCTCAGCGTGATGAGAGCGAGCAACCACAGAGGTGGCGTTTTCATGCGGCGCGAGCCCGATGCGCCGGTAGTGGAAAGAAAATCATGGGTTACAGGATCGGGCATTGTTCCGCGGTAGGCAACTTGCTGTGTCGCCCGACTGTTTCATGAGCGGTGCGCTGGAAAAGGAAAGAACAATGGAAAAAGAGACTCCCAGAATGGGAACGGCGGAAAAGCCAGCGCACGCAGTGTCGGGTTTTTTCGGTATCCCATTGGTGTTGCTGCTTGCCTTCCTGGCCGTTGGGAGCATTGGCGCTTCCAGCCGATTGGGCGATGCGCCGCAGCAGACCCTTTTTCTGGTGACAGGGGGCGTATGCGGTCTGGGCGCTTTTTTTCTGCTGCGCGGCTTTCTCACGCTTCAGCCCAATGAATCGGCGGTTCTTACGTTCTTTGGCCGTTATTCAGGCACGCTCACACGGGACGGTTTCTGGCTGGTCAATCCTTTTTCAGTGCGCAGGCGCGTTTCACGGCGTCTTGTGTCGCAGGAAATCGGGCCGCTGAAAGTCAACGATGCGGCGGGCAATCCGGTCGAGATCGGCATGGTGCTGACATGGCATGTGGCGGAAGCCTCGCGCGCCGTGTTCGATGTGGAAAGTTATCCTGTTTATGTCTCGGCTCAGGGCGAGACGGCGCTGCGCAGTCTGGCGAACAGTCATCCTTACGATGAAGAGGAGTATCGTCAGGCTCTGTCCGTCAGGCAGGGCGTTGACACTCGGATTGCACAGGACATGCTTTCCTTGCGCGATGGTGGTGATCGTCTGACAGCAGCGCTGCTGGCGGATCTGCGGGATCGGATGGGACTGGCGGGTCTGATCGTGGCGGACGCCCGTCTGTCGCATCTGGCCTATTCTCCTGAAATCGCGGGAGCGATGCTGCGCAAGCAGGCGGCCAGTGCCGTGATCGCCGCGCGGCGGACCATTACATCGGGCGCGGTGGATATCGTGGAGCAGGCGTTGACGGAGCTTGAAGGACGGCTGGGGAGTGTGCTGGACGCTGACCGCAAGGCAGCGATGGTGTCCAATCTTCTTGTTGTGCTTGTAGGTGACCGGGAGGTGGCGCCGGTGATCAATACGGGGGTGCGGCAGCCGTAACCTGCACCGGAGATTGAGAAAACATGACCGAAGAAAAAGAATAATTTCATAAAAAGGATGTCGTTCGCTTGACCGATATCATGGAAGCCTGTGCGGCGCGCGCGTTTGCTGCGCGGGTATCAGGATCAGGAGAACGACCATGGCACGAGTAGCAGGCAAGGTTGCGATCATAAGCGGCTCGGCAGGAGGCATCGGCAAGGCAACGGCCGTGCTTCTGGCGAAGGAAGGCGCGTCCGTCGTCATTGGGGACGTGAACGAGGAAGAGGGCCGCAAGACGGTTGCGGAAATCGAGGCAGCGGGTGGAAAAGCCTTGTTCGTGCCTCTGGATGTGCGCAAGGAGGCGGCTTGGATAGCGGCTATCGACGCGACACTCAAAGCGTTCGGTAAGCTCGATATTGCGGTGAACAATGCGGGTATCGCTCATCCGGGCACGGTGGAAAGTGCTACACTTGAGGATTGGCATCTCGTGCAATCCATCAATCTGGACGGCGTCTTTCTCGGCACGAAGCATGCCATTGAGGGCATGAAGAAAAACGGCACGAAAGGGTCGATCGTCAATCTTTCGTCCATTGAAGGTCTGATCGGTGATCCGACGCTTGCGGCGTATAACGCCAGCAAGGGCGGCGTGCGTATCTTCACAAAATCAGCGGCGCTGCATTGCGCAAAATCCGGCTACGGTATTCGCGTGAACTCGGTGCATCCGGGCTATATCTGGACACCGATGGTTCAGGGACTGACAGCGGAAGATGTCGCTGCTCGTCAGAAACTGGTGGATCTGCACCCAATTGGACATCTGGGCGAGCCGGACGACATTGCCTATGGCATTCTCTATTTGGCATCCGATGAGTCGAAATTCATGACCGGTAGCGAACTGGTCATTGACGGTGGCTATACCGCACAGTGAAAAATGGAGCGGGAAGCTGGGTCTTTCCGCTCCATCTTGTCCTTACGACTCAATGAATCCGGACAGCACGGCCTGAAACTGCGCCGGCTGCTCGGCGTGAACCCAGTGCCCTGCGTTCTTGATGGTCGTCAGTCGGTAATGGGGGAAAAGCCGCTTCATCTCGGGATAGTTTTCGGGCTGGATATAGTGCGAGCGTTCCCCCGCCACGAACAGCGTGGGGCCGTCATAGGTCATGCCGGCAGGGGTGGATGGCCAGCCCACGATGTCCGGCATGGCGGCGGCAATCTCGTGAATGCCGATGGTCCAGTGCGGGTGATCGCCGAGTTCGATGTTCTGCATCATCAGATTGCGCACTTCGGGCTCTGAAATTACTTCTGCCAGAAGGGCATCCGCGCTGGCACGTGTCAGATGCTCGGGAAAGGGCAGGGCGGCCAGACGCGCCGCCAGATCGTATCCTTGCGAAAAGCCCCCCTCGCCGGGTGCGATGTCGGCCACCAGCAGTTTCGCCACCCGGTCGGGATGATGCAGCGCCAGCATCATGGCGGTCTTGCCACCCATCGAGTGGCCGACAACGATGGCGTTTTCCACATTGAGATGGGTCAGCGTCTCAAAGACGTCCTCGGCCATTATGGGGTAGCTCATCGGCCCGTGTGGGCTGTCGCCATGATTTCGCAGATCCATCGCCAGTGTGCGGCGCGACTGCGCGAGCCGACGCTGGAAGAAGCCGAAATTACGTGCCCGCCCAAACAGACCGTGCAGGAACACGACGGGAGGAAGGGAAGACGCGTCCGTGTCCGGTGCATCCGGTCCACGGTTTATGACATTGAGAAGCATGGTCTGGAAGAGTTCCGTTTTCTTCGATCAGGAATGGACGAGAATGATTTTTCCGCTGTGGCTCCCGTCTTCCATCATCCTGTGAGCTTCCACTACCTCTTCCAGCGGGAAGGTGGCGTGAATGACCGGCGCAAGATGACCGTCATCGAGGAGCGGCCAGACATATTCGTGCAATTCCCGTGCGACGTTCGCCTTGTAGGCTGTGTTGCGTGGCCGAAGCGTGGTGCCCGTGATGTGCAGACGGCGCGTCATGATGCGTGCCAGTCCGACTTCGGTGGCTTTCGCACCGCCTTGCAGCGCAATGATGACGAGCCGTCCGTCCACGGCCAGCGCCTTGAGATTTCGCTCGAAATAGGGGCCGCCCATGATGTCGAGGATGACATTCACACCCTTGCCATCCGTGTGCTCGCGTACCTTTTCCACGAAATCGTCCGTGCGGTAGTTGATGGCAACGGCCCCCAGCTTTTCGCACAGGGCGCATTTCTCGGCATCGCCGGCGGTCGCCAGCGGGACTGCGCCCATGGCACGGGCAATCTGGATGGCTGTCGTGCCGATGCCCCCCGCACCACCGTGAATGAGGACGGTCTCGCCCTTTTGCAGATGCGCGGTCGTGAACAGGTTGGACCAGACGGTGAAGAAGGTTTCCGGCAGGGCGGCCGCCCGCACGGCGTCGTAACCTTTGGGCCACGGAAGGCACTGCACGGCAGGAACCGCGCAGTAATCGGCATAACCGCCACCATTGGCCAGCGCGCAGACCTTGGTGCCAAGGGGTGGCAGCGTCACGCCATCTAGAGCCGGACCGTGTGCGACGACTTCGCCCGCGATCTCGAGCCCGAGCAACGGACTGGCACCCGGTGGAGGCGGATAAAGCCCCTTGCGTTGCATGATGTCGGGCCGGTTGACGCCGCTGGCCTGAACCCGGACCAGCACTTCTCCTGCGGCCGGGACTGGTAGAGAGACTTCACCGAGTTTCATGACTTCGGGAGAGCCGGGCTCGTCCACGAGGACGGCCGTCATTGTGTCTGGCAGGGTGATGCTCATGGGGTCGGACCTGTCCGGTTGCCTGCGATATCGTGTTCAACGCAGGCTAGGCCGGTCCGATCCCCAAGGCCAATAACAGCTCCTTTACGAGAGCATGTCTCAGACGACGCGATGTTCCCATCCGCGCGTGTCTTTCACGCGCCCGCGCTGCACACCGATCAACGTCTCACGCAGGCTCATGGCCACCGGTCCCGGCGCTTGCGGGATTTTGACTTCACCGGTCTTGGTGCGGACAGCCCCGATGGGCGAGATGGCGGCTGCCGTGCCACAGGCAAAGGTTTCGGTCAGACGACCGGATTTTGCGTCCGCCAGCCACTGGTCAACGGTGTAGGGCTCCTCACGCACCGTCATGCCTTTTTCGCGGGCGATGGTGAGAATGGAATCGCGCGTGATACCGGGCAGAATGGTGCCGGTCAGGGCGGGGGTGCTGATGGACCCGTCATCGAACACGAAGAAGATGTTCATGCCGCCCATTTCTTCGATGTAGCGGTGATTGACCGCGTCAAGGAACACAACCTGATCGCAGCCGTTTTCCTTGGCTTCGGCCTGTGCCAGCAGGGAAGCGGCGTAGTTGCCGCCACACTTGGCAGCGCCCGTGCCGCCGGGGGCTGCGCGTGTGTAGGTCTCCGACACCCAGACTGTGACGGCGCCAGAGCTGAAATAGGCGCCGACAGGTGCTGCGATCACAAGGAACAGGTATTCCGAGGCGGGCTTCACGCCGAGAAACGCATCATTGGCGAACATGAAGGGCCGGATGTAGAGGCTCGCGTTCTCGCCTTCGGGTACCCAGTCGCGGTCGGCTTTTACCAGTTCGTCCACGGCGCGGATGAACAGCTTTTCCGGCAGCGGTGGCATGGCCATGCGCTCTGCGGAGGAACGGAAGCGTCGGGCGTTGGCGTCGGGGCGGAAGATGGCAATACCATCGTCGGACGTGCGGAACGCTTTCATGCCCTCGAAGATTTCCTGCGCGTAGTGCAGTACGGCGGCCGAAGGATCGAGCGTGAGCGGGCCGCGCGGCATCACCTGCGCGTCGTGCCAGCCTTGACCTTCCTTGTAGCGGATCATGACCATGTGGTCTGTGGACACACGCCCGAACGCCGGATTGGCGATGAGTTCCGCGCGCCGCTCGGGGGATGTCGGGTTGGGATGCGCAAGGATCTTGAATTCGAGGTCTTCGGCGCTGCTCACGGCCTGTGTCTCCTGCCTCTGTCCGGCTTCGATGGGTGTGGGCCTTGCGGCCTTGTGTTGCGCACTTGACCGGAAATTGCCCGCGCGGGCAATCCGGAAGCTGTGCAATCCTGCTCGTGGTCGTTCTTTTAGGCCTGCGTCGCGTGCACATGGCGCATCGCCGCATGGAACTGGGCCGTCACCAGCATGGGCAACTGGTCGGGCGTTGCGGCAATAGCTTCGGGGGCGGCCTCAAGCATTTCACCTGCGCCGCTGTAGCCCCATGCCACACCGATGGCGCGGATGTTGTTTGCGTGCGCGCCGGAGATATCGAAGCGCCGGTCTCCGATCATCACGGCATGATGCGTTTCGATCTTATGATCGCGCAGAGCGGAGGCGATCAGTTCGGGCTTTTCCGCGCCGCTGTCGTCGGGCTGCGCGCCATAGATCTCGCGGAAACGCTCCACCAGCCCGTGGCGCTCCAAAATGCTTCGGGCCAATGCTTTCGGTTTGGACGTGGCAATATAAAGCGTGGCGCCGGCAGCACGTAATGTGTCGAGCACCTCGCGCATGCCTTCGAATACAGGCGTTTGTAGCTTGCCTGTCGTTTCATAGAGCTGACGATACCGCTCCATCGCCTCATCGCAGCGCGTGTCATCATAATAACGGAGGATTTCCCCGATCAGGTCACGCAATGGCGGCCCAACCACCCAGTTGAGGTCATGCTCAGGGTCGGGATCATGCCCCATATCGCGCAGAACCTGATGGATCGTGGCGATGATGCCGGTGCGGGAGTTGATGATCGTGCCATCGAGATCGAAAAGCACGGAGGCGCCGCCAAGCGGACTTGCGGGAAGTGTCATGACGACATGTTGCCCGGCTTTGCGAAAATCCGTCAATGCGAGGAGCGGCAGCGCAGTTTGCCGATGACGAGGCCTTTCATGGCTGAAGAGAAAGCGCTTTATCCGGAAGTAAAATATGTCTCTAAGTAATATAAATAATAAATTGTATTATTATTGATACTATGAGCTTTTTATAAGCTATTTTGATGTTCATTAGACTATATGCGCAAAGAAATGATGATATTGGGCAACGTAACGATCCCCATCATGTGATGTAGTACGTGACCCGTTCCGCATCCCAGACCGCGTCTGCAATCCAGATTCCCCGGCCCCAACCAACGCGGGCATTGAACGATCGCAGCGAGTCCCGGGAGGCGATGCCGCAGGATGACCGGGAGTCGTTGATCCGGTTGATCCGCCTCGCCATGCCGCGGAATGAACAACCGGCCATCCTTGCCGAAAACCTTTTGGAACGTTTTGGCTCGTTCCCATCCGTTCTGGCGGCTCCCACTCAGGCATTGCGGTCCGTCATGGGGGTGGGACCGCACATGCTTTCCGCTCTGAAAGTGTTTCGGGAGGCGGCGGTGCGTTTGCAGCGGGCTTCTCTTGAGGATTGTGAGGTTCTTCTCCACCGCGACCAACTGCACATCTATCTCGCGGCCGTGCTGGCGCGGGAAGTGATCGAGCAGTTCCACATTCTCTTCCTGGATGGTGAAGGGCGTCTGATTGCCGATGAATCGCAGGCACGTGGAACGGTCAACCATACACCGGTCTATCCGCGTGAAGTGGTGCGCAGGGCGTTGGAACTGGAAGCGACAGCGCTCATTCTCGTCCACAATCACCCAAGCGGCGATCCCACCCCGTCACGCGACGATGTAGAAATGACGAAGCAGGTGGCCGCTGCTGCAAGTGTGTTTGGGATCGTGGTGCGCGATCATATCATTGTTGGTAACGGCAAGTGGCTGAGCTTTGCCGATACCAACAGGATGTGAAGACAGACCGTCAGCGGCTCATCAGCACAGGCAGAGTGCTGTTCTCGAGAATATGGCGCGTGACACCGCCGAGAATGAGCTGCCGCAGACGGGAATGGGAGTAAGCGCCCATCGCGAGCATATCCGCGCCAAAATCCTGACAGGCGGCGAGCAACCCGCGTCCAATGTCGCGATCGATTGCGGAAAACTCGACGCGATCCGCCGCGATGCCGTGCATCGAGAGATAGTCCACGACTTCGCGGGCATCGGGTCCACGCCGCTGGTAGTCGTTGCAGTGCAGCACGCGCACCCGTTCCGCAGTACTGGCCCATGCCAGCACACCGCGTAGGGCAGACGCGGCTTCCGCCGTTCCATTCCAGCCGATGCATACGCGTTTGACCATATGACGCATGGGTTCACGCGGCGCGATGACAGCCGGGCGGCCGCTGTCGAACAGAACGGCGTGCAGGGCTTCAGACGAGGACACGTCATCGCCTGTGTCAGGATGTGGGACGAGCGTGAAGTCCGAAAGACGCGCATGCCACGGGACGATTTCGTGCTCCGGACCTTGGAACATGTTGAAGCTCATGCTCGGGCGACCCTGAGGGAACGGAATGCGTGGTGGCACCACTTCGATATCGGGTGTTCTGGCGCCAAAAGATTCAAAAGCCTGTTGAATCTCACGAGACAGCCGATTGCCCTCGCGCTCGGCGGAAGCGATCAGTTCTTCCACCATGCCCCCGGTCAACCCTTCTCCTGCAAGCGGGGCGATGTCGCGCCCGTCGGAGCGGACATGCAGGACCGCGAGATGAGCCTGAAAACGCCGTGCAAAGTTTGCCCCCAATACAAAAGCGGCCTCAATGTTGCGAAGGCCACTGATGGGGAGAAGAATTTTGCTCACCTGTTTCATTTTTTTATTCTCCTGAGCAGTCAGTGTGAGGGCAGGTGGGGGACGGACTTTTCCCCGATGGACCTTCAACGCCGGAAAGGGACATTGGTTACATGCCCAGTCCGCATCTTGTGCGAAATCGTCGCATGATCGAATGATCGAAGTCATGCGTGATCGCTTGCTGCGAGCCGCATCGAAAGGGAGTGCATGACAGTGAGTGAAGCTCGGGTGGGATGTGGCGCTGCCATCATTGAGAGGGGCCGCGTTTTATTGCTCAGACGCAAGCGGCCACCGGAAGAAGGATGCTGGGGGTTGCCGGGCGGCAAGGTCGATCCATTCGAGACATTACCTGCTGCCGTGCGCCGTGAGGTTGCCGAGGAACTCGGCCTCGACATTTCACCCCACTATCTGCTGTGCGTGGTGGACCAGATCGATCGTGAACAAGGGACGCATTGGGTTGCGCCGGTCTATCTTGTTACGGCTTTTGAGGGAGAGCCGCGCCTGATGGAACCTCACAAACACGCGGCATTTGGCTGGTTCCCGCTGGACGCCTTGCCTCAGCCACTTACGGAGGCGACCCGCGTCGCCATCCGTGCGCTGGAAGCTCGGGAACATGCTCAGGGATAAAGGCGCGTGACCTCCCACGCGGCCTTGCCGTGGTTTACCCAGATGGCCCGGTCATGCAGGCGATAGGGGCGCTCCTGCCAGAACTCGAAGCGCTCGGGACGCAGACAGAAACCTGACCAGTCGGCGGGGCGTGGCACGGGCTTGCCTTCATAGCGTTCTTCCACCTCATGGATGCGGCGCTCGAACGTTTCACGATCAGGCAGGGGACGGGACTGATCGGAGGCGATGGCGCCGATCTGCGAGAGGCGACGGCGTGTGGCGAAATAGGCATCCGCTTCGGCTGTCGTCACGGGCGCCACGGTCCCTTCGATGCGGATCTGACGCCGCAAGCTTTTCCAATGAAACAGCAGGGCTGCGACCGGTGTCGCTTCCAGTTCACGCCCTTTGCGGCTTTCCAAGTTGGTGTAGAATCGGAAGCCGTCGCGGTCGAATCCCTTTAGCAGGATGATGCGTGCCGAAGGCCGTCCTTCCGGAGAGACGGTGGCGAGGGTCATGGCATTGGGATCGGATAGTTCCGAGGCTTCGGCGTCCTGCATCCATTTCGTGAAGAGATCGAACGGATCGGAAGAAAGGTCGATCAGGGGCAGGGTGTCCACATTCGGCTCAGTGGCGGCCATGGCGTGTCTCCGTTCGACATGATGCGTGAGGGGATTCTCGGTCACGCGGACTTGTTCCCGCGCGCTGGTTGTGCAACGACCCGTGCCATCTTGTCACCATTCCAGCCAGTCGAGGTTTTTCGATGACCGAGCATACCACCGCTCCCGCAACCGGTAACCTGATGCGCGGGAAAAGGGGGCTCGTGATGGGGGTCGCCAATGACCGGTCCATCGCATGGTCCATCGCGCAGGCGGTTGCGGCACAGGGTGGTGAACTGGCCTTCACTTATCAGGGTGAGGCACTTGGTAAGCGGGTTTTGCCGCTGGCCGAGAGCATTGGCTCCAAACTGGTTCTGCCGTGCGATGTGGCGGATGATGCTGCCATCGACGAGACTTTTTCCGTGCTGGAAAAGGAGTGGGGCACCCTCGACTTCGTGGTGCATGCCATCGGCTGGGCTGACAAGAAGTATTTGCGTGGACGCTACGTGGACACGCCGCGCGAAGCGTTCCTCACCGCGATGGATATCTCCTGTTATTCCTTCACGGCCGTCGCCCGGCGCGCAGCCGCCATGATGAAGAATGGCGGTTCGCTTCTGACCCTGTCCTATCTCGGGGCCGAGCGTGTCATGCCGCATTACAACGTCATGGGTGTGGCCAAGGCGGCCCTGGAGGCTTCCGTGCGGTACATGGCGGCCGATCTGGGCCGTGACGGTATCCGTGTGAACGCCATTTCGGCTGGCCCCATCAAGACACTGGCGGCCAGCGGTATCGGTGACTTCCGCTATATCCTCAAGTGGAACCAGTACAATTCACCGCTGGAGCGCAATGTGGCGCTTGAAGAAGTTGGGGGCGCCGGCCTTTATATGGTGTCTGACCTGTCGCGTGGCGTGACGGGTGAGGTGCATCATGTGGACAGCGGTTATCACATCGTGGGCATGAAAAATCCGCTTGCGCCCGATATCTCGGTCGCGGGCGAGTAAGCAGCGGGGAGCGGTCGGGGATGTCCTACAACACCTTCGGGCACATGTTCCGCGTGACGACCTGGGGCGAGAGCCACGGTCCGGCCATCGGCTGCGTGGTGGATGGCTGCCCGCCACGGCTCGCACTGAGCGAACAGGACATTCAGCCGTTTCTTGAGCGCCGTCGTCCCGGTCAGTCTTCTTTCACCACGCAGCGGCGTGAGCCGGACATGGTGCGCATCTGTTCGGGTGTGTTCGAGGGGATGACGACGGGCACGCCCATCTCGCTCATTATCGAGAACACCGACCAGCGTTCGCGTGACTACGGCGAGATCGCCCAGACGTTCCGTCCCGGTCACGCCGATCTAGCGTATCAGAGCAAATATGGCATTCGCGACTATCGTGGTGGAGGTCGTTCGTCCGCGCGTGAAACCGCCATGCGTGTGGCAGCGGGTGCTGTGGCCCGCCGAGTGCTGGGTGATGGCGTGCGCATCCGTGGCGCTCTTGTGCAGATCGGTCAGCATGAAATCGACCGCAACCGCTGGAATTGGGACGAGGTGGGGCAGAACCCGTTCTTCGCCCCCGATCCGGAAATCGTTCCTGTGTGGGAAGAGTATCTCGGCGCCATTCGCAAGGCGGGTTCGTCCGTGGGTGCTGTGATCGAAGTGGTGGCCGAAGGCGTGCCCTCCGGATTGGGGGCGCCGATTTACGGCAAACTGGATGCGGACCTTGCGGGCGCGTTGATGAGCATCAACGCCGTCAAAGCCGTGGAGATCGGGGACGGCTTCGCAACAGCCGCCTATACCGGTCCGGAAAATGCGGACGCCATGCACATGCATGATGGACAGGTCATGTTCGAGAGCAATCACGCGGGCGGCATTCTTGGAGGCATCTCCACCGGACAGCCGATTGTGGCGCGATTTGCCGTCAAGCCGACCAGTTCCATGCTTATTCCCGTGCCATCCGTCAGCCTTGCGGGCGAGGATGTACAGGTCGTCACCAAAGGGCGTCACGACCCCTGTGTGGGCATTCGTGCTGTACCGGTGGGAGAGGCGATGATGGCCTGTGTGCTGGCCGATCATCTGCTGCGGCACCGCGGGCAGGTTGGAGACTTCTGAGAGTCGTCCTCCGTTAAGCGCTCCACGCGTCTTGTGTCCTGCGACGATGTGCCCCCATCATTGGCGCTCATTGTGGCGTGAGGGGAGCGAAAAGAATGAAACAGCACGACAATGATCTGCCGGATCGGTTGGGGTGTCTGCTTCCGTCTTTTCCTGTTTCTGAACAGCACAAATCCGCAATGGAGACGTTTAGGCGCGTCATCCGTGAGGATATTGCGCCTATGGCCGCCGAGAACGATCGGCAGGGACGTTATCCACGACAGTCCATTGCCGCTCTGAAAGCGGCGGATTTTCTCAGGGTGCCTGTACCTGTGGCGCATGGCGGCCTGGGCTTTTCACAGGCTCTTTCCCAACATTTGATGTTTGAACTGGGCAGGGCCGATCCCGCTGTCGCGCAGATATACAAAGTGCATGACGACCTGACACGCGAACTGCTCGATGTGGGGTCGGAGCGCTTTTGCGCCGCATTGGTGAAGGCCGTTTGTGAAGACCGGGCCATCATAGGGGCCGCTATTGCCGAGAATGGACGCAGTGTCGATCAGTTTGGGCAGGTGACGGCCGCGCCAGATGGGGAGGGAGGGTATGTCCTCAACGGACGCAAGATTTATGCAACTGGAGCCGCTGGGGCGGATCTGATTCTTGTGGCGTCTTTCGATCTTGGACAGCAGGCCATGCGGTTGGATCTAGTGCCGGCTGGAACGCCGGGCATGACGATCGGGCAGGACTGGGATCGTCTCGGGCAGCGCGCCACGGATTCCGGCAGCGTGACATTTGAGAACCTGCGCACACACCCAAACTGGAGCGCGCTGGCACCGGGACGAATGCCGCCCGTTCATGGTTCTCTGCGCTACCAGAATGGGTTTTCCATGATCCTGCTGGGTATTGGTGCAGGTGCACTGAATGCTGCGAATGATTTTGTAGTGACCACAAGCCGGCCTTGGCCTTCCGCCCAGGTGGAGCGGGCTAGTGACGATCTTCTGGTTCGGCGGTTGTTTGGAGAAATCGGCGCCGATTTGGCGGCGGCCTGTGCTCTGGGGCGAAATGCAGCGGAACTTCTGGATGCCTTCGAACGAGCGGAGGTGTCGCGCACCGATGTTGCGATGTCTGTCTATGCAGCCCGGTCCAGCGCCACACGGTCTGCATTGCGTGCGACGTCCGACCTCATGTCCGTTCTGGGGGCGAGAGTGACCGATGCACGGGTGGGATTCGACCGGTACTGGCGCGATGCCCGCACGTTGTCTCTGCATGATCCGGTGGAATGGAAGCACGAGGAAATCGGCCGGCATCTACTCACGGGATGGGAGCCGCCACCGGGACTGTATCAGTAACGTTGGAAAGAACCGGCGGATGGTAGCGGTGGACGGATTTGAACCGCCGACCAAGGGATTATGATTCCCCTGCTCTACCGCTGAGCTACACCGCCATCGCGCCGGTGAGCGGGGAAATAGCTTTCCGGCGGAGGCGCGTCAAGCGGGTGGGCGCATTTTGCCGTGGAAGACGTGAGAAAACAGCTCTCTAGGCATGGCGGCTTCCGAAAAACCGGAAGATTCCGGCCCCACAGCCCAGGTAAACGAGAAGCAGAATCGCAGAGATCGGGTTTCCGGTGAACAGACCGAGGAGCATATCCGAGACGAGCGGAAAAACCATAACCATCGAGAAGAAGATGCCCAGCGTGGGTATGATCCCGATGGTCATGCCTTTGATCCGGACGCTGGCGGACGGCATGCGGAAAGGCCGGGGCGCGTCCGGGCGACGGTTACGATCTATGATGGCGGTCAGATTGACGGCAGCGAACGCTGTTGCCGTGCCGAGACTGACCAGATCGCTGATGATGTCGATGGGCAGGAGAGCTGTCGCAAGCGCCACGATCGTACCGAGAACGAGCGTGCCGTGCGTGGGGGTGCGGTAGCGCGGATGGAGCGTGCAGAAGAAGGCCGGTAGAAGCCGGTCACGCGCCATGGTAAAGAAAATCCGGCTTTGCCCATAAAGCAGTCCGAACACCACGGAACACAGGCCGATCACGGCTCCAAGCTTGACCAGCAGCGCCAGCGACGGCCAGCCGATGGCATCGACCGCCAGCGCCAGCGGATCGGCCACGTCGAGCGTACGCCATGGCACCACGCCCATCAGCACCAATGCCACGCACAGATAGACCACCGTGGACAGGATGAGGGAGACGATGATGCCAATCGGCACGTCGCGCTTGGGGTTGCGAGCTTCGGGAGAGGCGGTCGAGACGACCTCGAAGCCGACATAGGCAAAGAAAATCACGGAAGCAGCCCGGAAGATACCGGGCACGCCATAACGGAATCCTCCTTCATAGGGTGGGATGAAGGGGTGCCAGAGGGCCGGGTGGATGGCGGGAATACCCACTGCCACGAACACGAACAGGACGCCCACTTTAAGCAGGACGATGGCTGTGTTGATCCGCGCGGATTCCTGCACGCCCAGCATGAGAAGGAACGTCACGAGCAACACACAGGCGGCGCCAATCAGATCGAGGCGTGGGGCGAACGTGACGTGCATCGTGCTGGCGGATGTCACTGTCTGGAGCATGGTTGTGTGCAGCCAACCCGGCACCATCACGCCGAAGTCCGCCAGCAGGCTCGTCGCATAGCCGGAGAAACCCGCGGCGACGCCCGAGCATGAGATTCCGTATTCGAGGAGTAGGAGCCAGCCGACCCACCATGCGCCTGCCCGCCCGAAGGAGAGGCGCGCGTAACCATAGGCCGAGCCGGAAACGGGCATGGCGGCTGCCAGTTCGCCATAGGAAAAGGCTGTGAACAGGCAGGCAAGTCCCGCGAGCATGAAGGACAGCACAATGGCCGGACCGGCGTAATTGGCCGCTGCGGTGCCGGTCATTACGTAGATACCAGCACCAATCGTGGAGCCGACACCCAGCATGGTCAGTTGTATTGGTCCAAGTGTGCGTCGCAGCGTCATGTCACCGGAGGCTTCCCCAATCTCTCTATTGGCGGGAGCGGCGGGTGGAGTGTGGATAATTCTTGCCTCCTCCGGGCGACTGTCCGTGTCTGTTTCATTCGCAAATGGCGCGACCGCGCCGTTTGTCCGACAGACAGGACGGATGACCGTTGCAGAGCCGGGCGTCAGTGAACGCCGTGCAGCACTGCGAACGAGCCAATGCCCATCAGGATGCAGTAAATCGCGAAAGGCGCGAGCGCCCAGTTATCGTGGTTGCGGAAGTAACGCATCAGGACAGCCGTGCAGATCAGGGCCGTGATTCCGGAGACGACGGCTGCAATCAGTCCGATATGAATCTGCTCGGACGTGACGGTCATATGCCGCATTTTGAAAAGCTGGTGAGCGGTGGCCGCCAGAATGACCGGTTCGGCCATCAGGAACGAGAAGCGTGCCGCCACATCATGATGCAGTCCACGCAGCAGGCCACCGGCGATGGTCGCACCCGAGCGCGAAATGCCCGGAAAGAGGGCCAGACACTGGAAAGAGCCGATCACCAAAGCGTCCTGTGCGGAGAGACTGGCAATGGGGCGATCAGCGGCTTCGTTTATGGAGGCCGCCTTGGTCGGGAGATGTGAGCGCAGGCGTTCTACCGTTAGCAGCATCAGGCCGTTGACCACCAACAGACCGGCCACAGGTAACGGCGAACCAAAGAGGTGACGCAGAAGATGCTCGAACAGTCCTCCCACGATAATGGCCGGGATGGTGGCGATGACGAGCAGAAAAAGGATGCGCAGGCTTTCAAGCCGGTAGCGATTGCCGTGACGTCCGAACAGTCCACTGAAAATGGCGGCCCAGTCGCGCCAGAAGAACACGAAAAGGGCAACGGATGTGCCCAGATGCAGCATGACGAGAAACGGCAGAAACGTCTCGTCGCTTTCATTGAAAGGCCAGTGGAGCAGGGCCGGAAGAAGTACGGCATGGCCGAGACTGCTGACAGGAAAGAGTTCCGTCGCCCCCTGAAGGATGGCGATGACCAAAGCCTGCAACAGCGTCATGTGCAAAAACCTGTTTGTTGCGTGCATGCGTGACGATGATCGTTGCAGGCACGGTAATGACGATAGGGAGTCGAACGACTTAAAAGTTGTATTAACGTGGGCTACGGAAAAACGATACCAGCCTCCACGCATTTCCTCGGCTTGACGTCCTGTCGCCCTCCGCCATTAGTGCGTGGAGAAACGCGCTTCCTGGAGGGAGACAGATCGCATGGGTCATAATCGTCAGACCGGCACCGCCGTGTTCAGCCTGCTTGTGCTGGGAATTGCCGCCGGTTTTGGGATCTATGCCCGCAGCATGCAGACGGGGCATGGCGTGCCGCGCTATCCGCTGTCGGCACGCTTTGTCTCCGCCAATGGGCTTGCGCGCGGTGCTGATGTCGCTCTGTCAGGTGTGACGGTCGGTCGCGTGTCCTCCATTCATCTCGATCCGCAGACAGACATGGCTGTCGTAGCGTTTGAGGTGAATGATACGTTGCATTTCCCGGTGGACAGCGTGCTGACGGTCGGGGCACCCACGCTCTCGCGTGACAATGCGCTGATGATCGAGCCGGGAAAATCGCCCCAGCTTGTCAAGGCGGGGGATATGCTGACGCACACGCGCGAACCGCTGAGCCTGGAGCAGCAGGTGAGCAACTACATCTTCGGCAATGGTGGTCTGCCGACGGAGTGATATCTCAGTCGTTCTGGGGGTAAGAACGCAGGAGCCGCTTCTGTTCGCGCCATTGCCGAATGCCTGCGGGCAGGGAGGTCGATTTCCAGCCCCGCGCCCGGTTTTTCGCGCCGATCCGGAACGCCTCGCCATAATGATGAAACTGCGCCGCATAGGCCTCGCGCAGCGTCGTATGAGCATCCCAGATATGGGTGGCCTCCGACCCAACACCGTTGATCTCGATGATTTCGAAATCCTTGCCTTCGCGCAGGGCGCTTTCCGATCGGAATTTCACGTCGATGCGTCCGAAATGAAACTCGGGGATGTCGCGCAGGATGCGGTTGAGCACATCTGTCAGGGCGGGCGTAATGTCCGCTGCTCCATTGCGGAAGATCGCGCCTTTGCAGTGATTGCCCGTGAACACGAGTGGCAGAGTCTGCCTTTTGGACAGCACATCATTGAGCCGGTCCGCCAGTCGGGGGCGATAAATGTGCGGCAGGAGGCGCGTGCGGGGATCGGCGTCGAGCAGTTCCGCGACAGTGGAACGCCCATCGCCCGTCAACGCCGGCACGTCCTTGTAAGTGAGAGATGTGATCTGACCGCAGTCTTCCTGAGGGTGGCGGATATAGAACAGTCCGGCCTCATGCTCCCATGGGATGAGACGCTGAAGCACAAGCCGCACACCTCTGGGAAATTCCGCCAGTGCGAGCGCCAGTGCGTCCGTGGTCCGCGCCAGCTTCACACCCGTACCGTTGCACCCGATGTCGGGTTTCACCACCACGGGCAGGGAAATCCCTGCTGCAGCAAGAGCAGCTTGTGCTCGTGTCAGATCGTTGGTGTCGGTGTCCAGAACGACCCATGGAGCGATGAACTGCCGGGCGAAGGGACCGGCCATGTCGAGGATGGAACTCTTGCTTTCGCCGCAGAGGCCGCCGGTGGAAATTAGCGGATTTGCGGCTGTGGGCATCCCGAAGTCGCGATACCGCACACCCATGGCGATCCAGTATGCGACAATGGGAGTGTAGAAGAGCCAACCGGGCCAGAACTCGAAGAAGCTGAGCGGTTCGTGTTCGTCTTTTCCGCGCCCCATGACAGACTCGAACAGCTTGCGGGCGCGCGACGTCCGGCGACGTGGTGTTTCCATGGGCGGAGCGGGTACCTTTGCGCTGGCGAGGCGGGGAAGGGGAGAAGGAGCGTCCGAGGGGGTGATGTCCGGCATGGAGAGAGTGCTGTCGGGCGTAAGCTCGATTTCGTGTAACTGGTCCATCGTGGCTCAAACCCGTGACGTTGGAGACTGCATGCGGGCGATATGTCGCCCGACTAGAAAGATGGCGACCACAAATCCGGCCACCCCGACCCAGCGCCAAGCTCCCAGCGCATCCAGCAGCACCTGACCGATTTTCAGCGATAAGGCAAACAGCGCGCTGGTCCAGATGAAGGTCGCCGCAATTGTGGCGAGCAGAAACACACGGAAACCGGCCGCGAAAAATCCCGATGCAGTGTAGATCGGCAGGCGCGTGCCGGGAATGAAGCGGCAGACGAAGATTACGCGAAATAGGGCGGCGCCCCGCCACCAGCCCATCGCCGGTTTGTCGCCCATGCGCGCGGTTTCCTGTCCGGATGGCGCCCATCGGCGGGCAGGCGGCCAGAAAGCGGCCAGTCGCCCCAGTCCGTACAGGCCCGCGTCTCCGGTGACGATGCCGACATACAGGGAAGCAAGCGCAAGAGGGAGCGCCACCACACCATCGCCCACGGCAATGGCGGTCAGGATGGTTGCGCCATCTTCGAGGATAAAGGTGCCAAGCAGGATCGCCAGCGCCTGAGCGAGCGGCTCATGGGAGGCCGCTTCCAGCCACGCGCCCAGATTGCCGGAGGAAGCAAGGGACATGCCCTGCTCTTTGCATGTCCGACGACAATCTCCAACTCGCATCGCATGAAGAGAGGGATCATGCCTGCCTGTGGCCGACTCTTTGTGTTAATGAATCATTATTCCTTTTCTCGGGTTGCGTAAGCCAGCCCCGATTGTTCGTCATTGCTGCAGGACCAACGGTTTGCCCGATACTTTCTGTTCTATCAGCGCGATTGCCCGTGAAATCCCCGATCTGCCGCCGCAGGGAGCGAAGCGCCTCACCGCATTGCGGCGTGCTGTTGCCGGGCGGAAGGCGCCCGCAGCGCTTGGTGTCCGGCGGCGACCTGTCCACGCAGCCGAGTCCGCAGTGGTGCCGAAAGCCCAGATTCGTCCGACAGCCACCATTGTCTGTCTGAGCGAGGAAGAGGCGCGTGCCATTCCGACCGAAGCACGCTATTTCGACCCACAGTGGTATCTGAAGACCAATCCCGATGTGCGGCAGGCCGGGATGAACCCGGTGCAGCATTACCGCCAAACGGGGGCGAAAGAGGGCCGCAATCCCAATCCTTATTTTGATTCGGCTGATTATCTGGCCGCAAATCCGGATGTCGTGGAAAAAGGTCTGGAGGCCTTCCGTCATTTCATCATGTACGGAATTGCCGAGCGTCGTCGCCTGAAACCGTGATGGACGCGCCACACAAGACGCCACGTCATTTCACGACTATGGAGCCTGTGCTTCCAAGGTATTAAGGAAGACCGTCCCGTAGATCGGGCACGAGCAGAATCTGAAACGGAGAGCAGTGTGGTCGAGTTTGTCCGGGCAAGGCGCATGATCGGTCGGCGTGCCGCAGTTGGTGGTCTTGTGGCTTCGGGCATGGCGACGGCGCTCAAATCGCCCGCGGCTCTCGCTGCGGCCGCGTCGGGCACCAGATCCAACGCCACGTCGTCCTACAGCGCCTTTCTGGCTGGCGTGCGGGAGCAGGCGGTGCAGCAGGGTGTGCCGGCCTCCATCGTGACCGAAGCTCTGGCCCTGACTCATGCGCCAAACGCCAAGGTGCTCAAACTCGACCGTCATCAGCCCGAGTTTACGCTGACCTGGGCGCAGTACCGCCAGCGCGTCATCACTCAGACCAAAATCGATGCGGGCCGCAAGGCGCTGGCAAGTTACAACGGCACGCTTGAAGCTGTGGAAGCCCGCACGGGCGTGGATCGTCAGCCGGTCATGGGCATCTGGGGCATGGAGTCGTGGTACGGCAAGCTGACGGGTGGGTTCAACGTCATCGATGCGTTGGCGACGCTGGCGTATGATGGCCGTCGCTCTTCCTTCTTTCGCTCCGAACTTCTCAAAGCACTCCAGATTCTGGGCGAGGGGCGTATCGCGCCGGCTCACATGACGGGCAGTTACGCAGGGGCCATGGGGCAGCCGCAGTTCATGCCCAGCGCCTATCTGCGCTACGCTCGCAGCATGGATGGCTCGGGCCATGCCGACATCTGGACCAATGTGCCGGATGTGATGATGTCGATCGCCAACTATCTGGCGAAATGCGGCTGGCGCACCGGTGAGCCCTGGGGGCAGGAGGTCACCGTTCCCGAAACGCTCGCGCAGGCCGAAATCGGACGGGAGCATACGCGCACGCTTGAGGCGTGGACGCAGGCGGGCGTGCGCCGCAAGGACGGCTCGAAGTTCTCCCGTTCCGATGTGGAAGGCGCGATCGTGCGCCCCGATGGACCCGGCACGGAAGCGTTCATGGTCTATCACAATTTCAACGTCATCCGGCGCTATAACCCTTCCGATTATTATGCGCTGGGCGTCGGCCTGATGGGTGCCGCCACCACATGATCTGCCGTGCCGTGAAGGCGGGTGCGCGTGTCGCTGGCCACGGCTGGCCGTTGGTGCTGGCTTTGGGCGTCAGCGCCTGCCAGCCACCGCGTCCGACACTGACGCCGCATGTTCATTATGAAGTCGGTGCGGCCTATCAGGCCGATGGGGTATGGCATTATCCCCAGCAGGATCTGTCCTATCGCGCGACGGGTCTGGCGGTCATCGACCCACCGACCGATGCTTCGCGCCTGACAGCCGATGGTGAGGTCTACGATCCGCAGGCCATGGCGGGCGCCCATCCCACGCTCCAGCTTCCAGCGCAGGTCACCGTGCGCAATCTCGATAATGGACGCGAGATCACAATCCGCATCAATGATCGCGGTCCGGTGCAGCGTGGACGGCTGCTCTCACTTACGCCGCAGGCGGCACGGATGCTGGCCATGAGCACATCACCTGCGCGTGTTGAGATCATCGAGGATGAGCTGCCGAGCCGCATGTTCGCCGAAACGCTGCCCGGTGGTCCTTTGCTAAATATGCAGGCGGCTCCAGTGGAGCAGGTGACAGTCAACGCGCTGGATGGGAAGAATGGTGTTGTCCAGACTTCTACCAGCCCCGCCGCGGTCGGATCAAGCTACGCGCCTGTGACCGCACTTGCTGCTCTTCCGGTGACGGCACGACAGGAGTGGGCCGTGCCGACCAGCTTGTGGATTGAAATCGGGCGCTTTACCCAGCGCTCCTATGCAGCGCTTGCCGCCATGCGGGCCGGCGGCACCGTCAGCGCGTCTGACGATGACCGTGGGCCACTGTGGCGCGTGCGTGTGGGGCCGTTCACACGGGTGGATGAAGCCGATGCAGCTCTGGACCGGGCACTGGCTGCCGGGTTAACGGGTGCGCACATAGTCGTCGAATAGGATTGGATCGTGCAGACTCGACGGATTCTTCTTGCTGGCACTGCGGCTCTCGCCGGAAGCGCAAGCCTTCTCAGCCGCACCGCTTCGGCGCGCTCGCATCATGGCGGGGGGCACAAGGCGGCTGCCGCTGCGAGCGAAACGCCTGCCGTTCCTTCCACACCGGCGACGACGCCCATCGGGCCAGTGGACACGATTGCGCGCTGGGCGTGCATCATCGATTTCGACAGCGGGCAGACCCTGCTGGAGAAGGCGGCGGACGAGCATATGCCGCCCTCCTCCATGACGAAGATGATGACGGCTTATGTCGTCTTCACCATGCTTCAGTCCGGTCGTCTGCGGCTCGATCAGCAGCTTCCTGTCAGCGAGAAAGCCTGGCGGATGCAGGGGTCGAAGATGTTCGTGCCGCTGGGCGCGAGCATCGCTGTGCAGGAACTGATTCAGGGGATGCTGATCCAGTCCGGCAACGATGCGTGCATTGTGCTGGCGGAAGGCATTTCCGGCTCGGAAGAGCAGTTTGTCGCCGTGATGAACGAGACGGCCGCCAAGCTGGGCATGACCAACACGCACTACGTGAACACGACCGGGTGGCCTGCGGAAGGCCATTACATGTCGGCCCGCGACACCTGCACCATCGCCGCGCACCTGATCCGCGATTTCCCGCAATATTATCATTTCTTCTCAGAAACCTCTTTCAGCTTCAACAAGATCAATCAGGGCAACCGCAATGTGCTGGTGGACAAGGGTTTGGCCGATGGGCTGAAGACCGGTCACACGGATGCGGGTGGGTTTGGCCTGTGTGCTTCTTCCAAGCGCGAAGGTCGCCGGGTCATCATGACCATCAACGGCACGCCCACCACCAACGCCCGTGCGCATGAGGGCGAGCGACTGATGGCGTGGGCATTTGCCAATTTCGAACTGGTAACGGTCGTTCATCAGGGGCAGCCCATTGAACAGGCGCCTGTCTGGCTGGGCGAAAGTGCAACCGTGCCGGTGGTGGCGCTGCGGGATGTGTCGCTGGTGCTGCCGCATGGCTGGCAGAACCGCGTGCAGGCTTCTCTTGATTACTCGGGGCCGATTCCTGCTCCCGTTACGCAGGGGCAGCCTGTCGGGCAGATGACGCTCATCGTGCGAGCCAATGCCACACCGGCGCCGGTTCCTGCGGCAGCGCCGTCCGTTTCGGGCGGAACGGTGACTCCGTCAGCAGCCCCTGCGCCTTCCGGCGATACGGTCATTACCGTGCCGGTCGTTGCCGGCGCGAGTGTCGCGAGGCTGGGCTTTGGCGGTCGGATCGCCGCGCGGCTTGGCTTGAGGCATCACTGATCCGATGAGCAGCACGCTGGCACGCGGCGCATTCATCACTTTCGAGGGCGGAGAAGGCGCGGGCAAATCCACACAGCTCCGCCTCGTTGCTGCGCAGCTAACGGAGATGGGGCATACGGTCGTGGCCACCCGGGAACCCGGTGGTTCGCCGGGGGCGGAGGCGCTGCGTGAACTGCTGCTGTTCGGCAAGCACGATTTGTCGGCGCGGGCCGAAATCATGACGCATTTCGCGGCACGGTGCGATCATGTGGACCGTGTGATCCGTCCTGCCATCGCGGCGGGGCAGATCGTGCTGTGCGATCGGTTCTTCGATTCAACCATGGCTTATCAAGGATATGGGCGGGGGCAGGGCGATGCTGGCCTGATCGGCCTGATCGCCTCCCTGCGCGGCCTGATCGATCTCGATCCTGATCTGACTGTGTTGTTCGAAGTCGGTCTTGAGACAGGGCACAGGCGTATTGCCGCGCGGGCTGCTGCGAATGCACCTGAGGGGGCAGCAGCGATTCTGGATCGTTATGAGCGGGCCGATCAGGAGTTTCATGCACGCGTGGCACAGGGCTTCCAGACGATTGCCGCGCATGAACCCGCCCGTTTCGCGCGTGTGTCGTCTGAATCCGCGAGCGTGGAAAGCGTGACGGCACGTGTCGTGGAGATTATCGAGACCTTTCTGAAAGGGCGCTGACCATTGGCCGCGCGTCGTGCCACTTCGGCTGCCGAGGCCGATCCCAATGCGGTGGTTTCGCCTCTGGATGCGGCCCGGCAGGCGTCGCTCGCGCTGGTCGGGCATGAGGCGGAACTTGCGGTGTTCGCCAAAGCCTTCGCCTCGGGGCGCCTGCATCACGCATGGCTGCTGACGGGGCCGGAAGGTATCGGCAAGACGGCGCTTGCCTTTCGCATGGCGCGAATACTGCTCAACGCTCAGGACGGTGCTTCGCAGGCCGGACATCTCGTAACGGCAGGTTCGCATCCTGACTTGCTGGCCGTGGGCCGCAGTTTCGATGAAAAACGCCAGCGGTTTCGTGGAGAAATCGTGGCGGATGAAATCCGGCCCATCAACGCTTTTATGCACCGCACGGCGGCGGAAGGTGGCTGGCGGGTGGTTATCATCGACACGGCTGAGGCCATGAATCGCAATGCCGCGAATGCGTTGCTCAAGATTCTTGAAGAGCCACCCGCGCGGGCGATCCTGATCCTGACCAGCGCCACGCCCGGTGCTTTGTTGCCCACCATCCGCAGCCGTGTCCGCAAACTTTCGGTCCTGCCGTTGAGTGAAACCGAAATGCGCCGCGTGCTGGACCGTGTCGCGCCGGAGGCCGAGCCACAGGAAATCGCGCGGGTGTTGCCACTGGCGCAAGGCTCGCCGGGGCGGGCGTTGACGCTGCTGGCTGACAAGGGCGGCGCTCTTGAAAAGCTGGCGCACGAAGCCCTATCCGGAATGCCCGCTGGACGCACTCTGGATGTGGCCGAGACGCTGGGCCGGAGTGGTGATACGGTTTTTGCGCTGTTCTTCGGTCTTCTGGGAAACGCTCTGGCCAATGCCGCGCGGAGTGCACCGCTTGCGCGTGGGGCGCATCTTGCCGATGTCTGGCATCAGATTGCCAGCTTGCGGGAGCAGACCGAACGGTTCAACCTCGATAAGCAGGAAGCGGTCATTGAGGCTTTGACACTCGCGGCAACAGCGGGCCGAAGCTGAGGCGGCTACGTGTTTTTGTCCCGCAGGGGTCGCGGGAGCGGGCGTGTTCCGATATGTGTGGCGCAACATCGCAGGCCGACATTGCGAAGCCTCTCGCCTTCGTACTGTCGCGACCCATGTAGACAGCAGGATTGAGAAGAGCAGGACATGACCGGCCGTTTCTACGTCACGACACCGATCTATTATGTGAACGGCGCGCCCCATATCGGCCATGCCTACACCTCGATCGCTGCCGACATCGTTGCCCGTTTCCATCGTCTGTGTGGGGATGACGTGTTCTTTCTGACCGGCACGGATGAGCACGGGCAGAAAGTGGAACAGGCCGCGCAGGCCGCCGGTGAAGCTCCGCAGGCGTTCACGGATCGGATTTCCAACGATTTCCGTGCCGTAGCGGATGCAATGAACATCTCCTACGACGACTTCATCCGCACGACCGAACCGCGCCATATCAAGGGTGCTCAGGCCATCTGGGAAAAAGTCGCGGCCAACGGCGATATTTATCTCGGTGCGTATGAGGGCTGGTACGCTCTGCGTGACGAGGCGTTCTACAATGAGGACGAAATCACCACGCGCCCGGACGGCACCAAGGTCGCGCCCACGGGCGCACCGGTCGAATGGATGCGCGAGCCGTCTTATTTCTTCAAGCTTTCGGCCTATCAGGACAAACTGCTCGAACTCTATGAGACGCATCCCGATTTCATCGGACCGGCAGGCCGTCGCAACGAGATTGTCAGCTTCGTCAAGCAGGGTCTGCGCGACCTGTCCATCAGCCGCACGAGCTTCAAATGGGGCGTGCCAGTGCCGGGCGATGCGGACCACGTCATGTATGTGTGGTTCGATGCCCTGACCAACTATCTCACGGCACTTGGCTATCCCGACACCAACAGTCCACGCATGGCGTTCTGGCCCGCCAACCTGCATCTGGTGGGCAAGGACATTGCCCGTTTCCACACGGTGTATTGGCCTGCCTTCCTGATGGCCGCGGGCATTGAACTGCCGAAGATGGTCTTCTCCAACGGCTGGTGGACGGTCGAAGGTGAGAAGATGAGCAAATCGCTCGGCAATGTCATCGACCCGCGCGATCTGGTGGCCGAGTTCGGACTGGACGCCGTGCGCTTCTTCCTGATGCGTGAAGTGCCGTTCGGTGGGGACAGCGATCTGTCGCGTCGCTCACTAATCAACCGCATGAATGTCGAGTTGGCGAACGATCTGGGCAATCTGGCTCAACGCACGCTCTCTCTGATTGCGCGCAACTGCGGGGGGTTGCTGCCAGCGCAGGGCAAGCACACAGAAGCGGACGCGCATCTGCTCGGACAGGCGGCTGTGCTGCCGGATGTGATGAAAGCGCAGATCGCGCGTGTGGCGCTAACGGACGCATTGGAAGAGGTGTGGAAGCTGATCCGCGCCTGTAACGCCTATATTGACCATCAGGCACCATGGGCGCTCAAGAAAACCGATCCGGAGCGCATGGCCGATGTCCTGCGCGTTCTGGCGGATGCCTTGCGTGCCATTGCCACGGTGCTTCAGCCCTATATGCCCGGCAGCATGGACCGGATGCTCACACAGCTTGGGGTGGAGACGGACGAGCGTGATTTCGATGCGCTTGACGTGCCATTGCCCGCGGGTCGTCCGTTGCCGAAACCCGAAGGTATCTTCCCGCGCTATGTCGCACCGGAAGGTGAGGGTGCGAAATGACCGGCCTGATCGACAGTCACTGTCACCTCGACCATTTTTCGGATGAGGAGATGCCGGGTCTTCTTGATCGCGCACGGGAGGCTGGTCTGGACGGTATGGTCACCATCGGCACGCGCCTCTCGCATCAGCAGGTGCAGAAAGCGCTGACCCGTCACGCGCGGCCGGATCTTTCCATCTGGTGTGCAATCGGTACGCATCCGGACCACGTTATGGAAGAAGGTGTGCCGCAGGCTGAAGAGATCGTGGCGTTGGCGGATGCGCCGGAAGTCGTGGCGATCGGAGAAAGCGGACTGGATTATTTCCACGGCGCACCCGAGGTTCGTCCCACCCAGCACGCGAGCTTTCGTGCCCATATTCACGCTGCGCGCCTGAGCGGCCTGCCTCTGGTCATTCATGCCCGTCAGGCAGATGAGGATGTGGCCGAGATCCTGCGGGACGAGACCGAGACCCGGGGCGCGTTTCCGTTTCTGCTGCACTGCTTTGCTTCAGGTCCGGAACTGGCGCGCACAACGCTCGATCTGGGCGGGTATGTCAGCTTTTCCGGTCTTGTGACCTTCCCTAAAACGCAGGATCTGCGTGACATCGCGGAGCAGGTGCCACTGGATCGGATATTGGTGGAGACGGATTCACCCTTTCTTGCGCCCGTTCCCAAGCGCGGCAAACGGAACGAACCGGGTTACACGGCTCTTACGGCCAGTGTGGTGGCGCAGCTTCATGGTCTGGACGATGAAGCCTTTGCCGAGACGACGACGACCAATTTTCATCGCCTTTTCACCAAGGCGCACTGACATTGTGTTCCGGGAGATCCGCGCGTGTCCGATAAGCTCCTGACCGTCACCGTTCTGGGTTGCGGCGGTTCTTCCGGCGTGCCGTTGATTGGCGGCGTGGACGGAAAGGGCGACTGGGGCGATTGCGATCCGACAGAGCCACGCAACCGTCGCACGCGCGCGTCCATCCTGCTCACGGCTCCCGATGGTCGTCGTCTGCTGGTGGACACAGGGCCGGACATGCGTAACCAGCTTCTGGCCTGCGGAATCTCCCACGCTGACGCCATTTTTTATACTCACGCCCATGCCGATCATATCGCGGGGCTGGACGATGTGCGGCCATTTAACTGGAAGCTAGGGCGGCCGATCGAGGCATTCGGAACCGAGCACACGCTCTCTGACATTCGAACACGGTTCGACTACGCTTTTCGCCCATGGACTCCACAGGATGCCTTTCGTCCCGGAGTGGAGGCCCGTGTCATTCCTCCCCGTGGCAAGGTGGAGATCGTGGGGCTGGAGCTTGATGTCTTCACGCAGCGTCATGGACGGATCGAGTCACTCGGGTTCCGCTGCGGTGGTTTTGCTTACTGCACGGACGTGGTGGAACTGTCGGAAGACGCGCTGGCCTGTCTCGAAGGCGTGGACACGTGGATGGTCGATTGCCTTCAGATGAAGCCCCATTCAGCGCATGCGTGGCTGGGGCAGGTGCTGGAATGGCGTGACCGTATCGCACCACGTCGCACCATTCTCACGCATCTTGGCCCCTTCATGGACTGGGCCACGTTGGAGCGGACTTTGCCCGAAGGGATAGAGGCGGCGTTTGACGGAATGGTCTTCAACGCGCCGTTTTCCGCGGTAATCTGAGAGGATCACGGCGTCTGTCGGACAGGGTTTGGAATCGTCCGCATGTCGGGCGCGACTCTGTGTGAGGCATGTTCATCACATCGCAGGCGACAATTTAACACTGAGACCGGGTGACGTTTTGCACAACCCGTTCGGATCATTGGCATAAATCGTCAAAGATAAGAGCCGCGTTCTTCGCGTTTCCGAAAGCTGCTCGCGATTTCTCTTGAAAATGTCGTGGTGTGTTCGATAGCGTGATTGCATGAACACCACACGAACCGCGCCTTTTGCCCGCTTTCTGTCTGCAAGACAACCCCTGTTTACGAGTCGAAGACAGAGACGAAGAGCATTTCGGCAAATATGTTCTGCCGGTTCGCGGTTGGAACGGTCAGACTGATGTCCGGGCGACAGTTCCGACCCTCCTCCCATCCCACCTGAAAGGGTTTTCCCGGCGCCACAGCAGTATCGCTGACATCTCTCGGAGAGCGTGACATATGGCTTCTGTCTCTGACGTCTTTTCTCTCGCTACCGCGATGCGTGACCGGCATCGCGAGACCGAAATGAGCCTTGCCGACTATCTGGATTTGTGCCGAACAGACCCGTCCTGCTACGCCAGCGCCGCCGAGCGCATGCTCAAGGCAATCGGTGAGCCGGTACTTGTGGACACCTCCCGCGATCCCCGCCTTTCGCGCATCTTCATGAACCGTACGGTGCGGACCTATCCTGCCTTCAAAGATTTCTACGGAATGGAGGAGACGATCGAACAGATCGTGGGCTTCTTCCGTCATGCCGCCCAGGGGTTGGAGGAACGCAAGCAGATCATCTATCTGCTGGGTCCAGTGGGCGGCGGCAAATCCTCTCTGGGTGAACGGCTGAAGAGCCTGATGGAGCATGAACCGATCTACGTGCTCAAGGCCGGTCGTCATCTCAGCCCGATTTTCGAAAGCCCGCTCGGCCTTTTCGATCCTTTCACGATGGGAGACGCGCTGGAGCGCGATTACGCCATCCCACGTCGCGTACTGACCGGAATCGCAAGCCCTTGGGCGCTCAAACGGTTGGAAGAGTTCGACGGCGATATTTCGCGCTTTACGGTGGTGAAGCTGCATCCTTCACGCCTGCGCCAGATTGCCATCGCCAAGACCGAACCGGGAGACGACAACAATCAGGACGTCTCGGCGTTGGTGGGCAAGGTGGACATCCGCCAGCTTGAACATTTCAGCCAGAACGATCCGGATGCCTACAGCTTCTCGGGCGGTTTGAACCGCGCCAATCAGGGCATCCTTGAATTCGTCGAGATGTTCAAGGCGCCGATCAAAATGCTGCACCCACTGCTGACGGCTACGCAGGAAGGCAATTATGTTGGCACGGAGAATATCGGCTCCATTCCCTTTACGGGTGTGATCCTCGCTCACTCGAACGAAGCGGAATGGCAGAGCTTTCGCAACAACCGCACGAATGAGGCGTTTCTCGATCGTGTCTCCGTCATCAAGGTGCCTTACTGCCTGCGGGTGACGGAGGAGGCGAAGATCTATGAAAAACTGGTGGACAGTTCGGCTCTGAAAGACGCGCCGCTTGCGCCCAACACGCTCGACATGCTGGCCCGCTTTGCCGTGCTTTCACGCCTCAAGCCGCACCCGAACTCCACGCAGTATGCAAAGCTGCGGGTTTATGACGGAGAAAATATCCGCGAGACGGATCCGAAAGCCCGCACCATGCAGGAATATCGCGATGCGGCGGGTGTGGATGAAGGTATGGACGGTGTCTCCACGCGCTTTGCCTACAAGGTGCTGTCGGCCACCTTCAACCATGACTCCACCGAGATTTCGGCTGATCCTGTGCATCTGATGTATGTGCTGGAGCAGACCGTGCGGCGTGAGCAGTTCCCCCCGGAAGTGGAGGCGAACTACCTTGCTGTTCTGAAATCCGAACTGGCTGGGCGTTATGCCGAGTTTCTCGGCAATGAAATCCAGAAAGCTTATCTGGAGAGCTACAACGATTACGGACAGAACCTGTTCGACCGCTATCTGGATTATGCCGACGCTTGGATTGAGGATCAGGATTTCAAGGATCCCGACACCGGGCAGATGCTCAATCGTGATCTGCTCAATGCGGAACTGACCAAGATCGAGAAGCCTGCGGGTATCGCCAATCCCAAGGACTTCCGCAACGAAGTGGTGAAGTTCTCGCTGCGCGCGCGGGCCTCCAACGGCGGCCATAACCCTTCATGGAACGCTTATGAGAAAATCCGCGATGTCATCGAGAAGCGGATGTTCAGCCAGGTGGAAGACCTGCTGCCGGTCATCAGTTTCGGGTCCAAGAAGGATGGAGATACAGAACGCAAGCATGACGAGTTCGTGGAACGCATGATGGAGCGCGGATACACGGAACGGCAGGTGCGCCGGCTCGTTGAATGGTACATGCGCGTGAAGCAGTCCGCCTGACACACCGAAAGCTCGGGAGTGGCGCTTTGGAAATTATCGACAGACGGTCCAATCCACACGGTAAAAATCTGGAAAACCGCCGACGTGCGCTGGAAAGGGCGCGCGGAGCGGTACAGGAAGCGGTGCGTGAAGCCGTGGCCAATGGACGCATCCGTGACACGGGGCAGGGCAATGCTGTCACCATCCCGGCGGATGCTCTGCATGAACCCGGTTTCCATCGGGTGTTTACGGAAGGAAAGCGGCATATTGTCCTCTCTGGCAATCACGAGTTTTCGCGCGGCGATCGTCTGCGGCGTCCTCCTTCGGGCGGCGGTGCCGGTGGTGGCGGTGCGGGACAGGCTGGGACGGACGGTGGTGGGGAGGATTCCTATCGTTTCCTGCTGTCACGCGACGAATTCCTTGATCTCTTCTTCGGCGATCTGGAGTTGCCAGATCTTGTAAAACGCGAGTTGGCGGCAACGGAAACCACGACACCCAGCCGTGCAGGCCTGAGCAGCGAGGGATCTCCCTCCCAACTCGATCTTGGGCGCACCATGCGGCACTCCATGGCACGCCGTATTGGTCTTGGGCGGCCCAAACCGGCGGAACTGAAGGAGGTGGAAGCGCGCATCGAGCAATTGGAAGAGGAACGTCCGCTTTCGGACGCGGCTCTGCTCGAACTTGAAGAACTGCGTGAACGACGCGGCGCTTTGCGGCAGCGGCTCAACCGTATTCCTTGGGTCGATCCAGTGGATCTACGTTATCGACGGTTCGCGCCTACTCCCAAGCCCTCCACGCGTGCCGTTATGTTCTGTCTGATGGATGTTTCCGGTTCCATGACGGAGCGCATGAAAGAACTGGCCAAGCAGTTCTTCCTTCTCCTGCATGTCTTTCTGGAGAAACGTTACAAGACACTCGATATCGTCTTCATTCGACATGCGGAGACGGCCGAGGAGGTGGATGAGGAAACGTTTTTCCACGATCCGCGCACGGGCGGAACGGTAGTGTCGACTGCGCTGGAAGAAATGATCCATGTCCAACGAGCACGTTATCCCGCGCAACAGTGGAACATCTACGTGGCCCAGGCCTCAGATGGTGACAACACGACGTCCGACACGCCTCACGCCGTCAAACTTCTGGAAGAGGATATCCTGCCCGTCGTTCAATACTATGCCTATATCGAGGTGGCAGGATCCGGTGCCGTCATCCGGGGTGAGACGGATTTGTGGCAGGCGTGGCGCACAGTGGCCGAACGCAACGCGCATCTGGCAATCCGGCAGGTGACGGATCGCAAGGACATCTTTCCGGTCTTTCGCGAACTGTTCTCGCGCAAGGCCGGCACGGAGGTTGCCCGCACATGACCAACACTGGAAAAGGATTGCTCTATCAGGGCGCGGACTGGAACTTCTCCATTATCCGCGATTGCTACGACGCGATCGAGCGTGTGGCGCATGACGAACTGGGTCTGGATACTTTCCCCAACCGCATCGAAGTCATCACGTCCGAACAGATGCTGGATGTCTACACTGCCAATGGCATGCCGATCAGTTATCACCACTGGTCTTACGGTAAGCGTTTTGCCAGCCATGAAAACGCTTACCGTCGTGGATTGATGGGGCTGGCGTATGAAGTTGTCATCAATTCCAATCCCTGCATCAGCTATCTGATGGAGGAAAACAGCGCCACGATGCAGGCGCTGGTCATCGCGCATGCGGCGTTCGGTCATAACCATTTCTTCAAGAATAACCGCCTGTTTCAGGAATGGACCGATCCGTCACAGATCCTGAATTATCTCGAATTCGCACGCGGTTACATCTCCCGGTGCGAGGAGCAGCACGGACAGCAGGCGGTGGAGCGCGTTCTTGACGCTGCGCATGCGTTGCAGGGGCAGGGGGTGAACCGACACAGCGGTTCGCGGCGGGTGGATCTGCGGGGAGAGCAGGAGCGCGCGCGGGCACGTCGGATGCACGAGGATGAATCCTATAACGATCTGTGGCGCACCCTGCCTCAAGGGGGGGAGATGATAGCACAGGGAGAAAGTGAGCGGGAAGCGCTGCGTCATCGCTTTGGACTGCCCGAAGAGAACCTGCTTTATTTTCTGGAAAAAAATGCCCCGCGTCTGGCGCCATGGGAGCGCGAGATCATCCGCATCGTCCGGTTGATCGCGCAGTATTTCTACCCTCAACCACAGCTCAAACTGATGAACGAGGGATGCGCCACATGGGTGCATGACCGGATTATGACCAGCTTGCATGAGCAGGGGCGTATTGATGATGCGGCCTTCATGGAGGCTATTCATTCGACATCCAATGTCATCATGCAGTTTGGCTATGAGCAGGGGGCGACGAGTTTCAACCCGTATGCCCTCGGTTTTGCGATGATGAAAGACATTGAGCGTATCTGCACAGCGCCGCAGGCAGAGGATCGGCACTGGTTTCCGGACATTGCGGGAAATGGAGACCCTTACGGCACTCTACGCTATGCCTGGGCGGAATATCGGGATGAGAGTTTCATTCTTCAATTTCTTTCGCCGCGTGTCATGCGGGACTTCCGCATGTTCCGCCTGCTTGACGATACTCGTGATCCCTATCTTCTGGTGGATGCCATTCATGATGAGGCGGGATATCGCGATATTCGTCGTACGGTGGCCGCAACACACGATCCGTCCGCATGGTACGCGGAAATCGAAATCGTGGATGTGGACATGTTCGGAGATCGTACACTGAGGCTGGAACATCGAACACAGAACGGGCAGATTCTCTCCGAAAACGACATGAAACTGACGCTACGGGGATTGGCCGATCTGTGGGGCTACCGCGTTGTTCTGGATGAGATCGATGTACCGAGCGGCTCCGTACTGGCGACCCATGAGTCGACACCGCCCCAGTAGAATAGAAGTCGGGTTATGAAATACACAAAGGGAGCGCGGGGATTGGCCGCGCTCCCTTTGAGAATTAAGCTTCTAAACCCTCAATATTCAGGAACGAAGCAACCGTTACGCACTCAGGCGCACTGAGGATTCGGTTAGAGCCAGATAAGGGCCACCAGCCAGTACCTGCACATCGAGAAAAGCAGCGTCGCCTTTCACGGGAGTATCGAGCAGCAGCACGGCGTTGCCATTCGTCCAGCGACAGGTTCCGTTGCTTTCCACGCCATACCAGCCCGGAAGCGGGGTGCGGACCAGATGCCCCGACACTTCGCGGGCCGTACCGCCTTGAGTCACCACGACCTCACCAATGAGCACGCCAAGTTCGCGGCGATCATCGACAAACGGTCCAACGACGTCGCTCGGACGGCTGGCGCGCGAGACAAGCCGGATGCGCTGCGTGCCACGTGGCAGATTGAAGGAGACACGATCGGCCAGCCGTCGCACGGGCTTCAGAATCTCACCATCGTCCGTGACAAGGTGAAGTCCGGATTCTGCCACTGTTGCGGCGGCCGACGAGGTTTCATGGTGATGACCTTCGACCCGGCTGGCACGCTCGGCAATGGCACGGAAAATGGGTTCCACGAAGGCCCGATCCGTGTCCAGAGGTGCGGCCAAGATGGACGCAGAAGAAGAGCCGCGCAGTCTGACAACCACGCCCTGCTCACGGAAAGCTGCGCGATTGCCTGTATCCAGATAGCTTTCCGTGAACGCACCTTCCGCCATGAGAATGGCGTGTTCAGCCGTTTCGATGTGGAAGTAATCGTAGGAGGTGATCGTGTGGTCGTAAAAAATGGACGAGCCGTTCACCAGCATCCGTACGGGGACCAGCTTGCCGCTCAGGAAAAGGGCGTGCTCTGGGGTCACGAGCAGATCGCGGGATGGTACACCGTCGGAAATCGCATTCTTGAGAATGCGCACGGGATATCCCGCTTCGTCGTCGGGAAGACCTTCGCGCACGACGGTGTGGGCATGACCGGCCCATACCACTTCGCGCGCCACCATCTCGCCCGCAACCAGCGTCATCACGCTGTCGCCACTATGGATGGTTTCCACAGCCTGCGGTCCGGTCGGCGTTTCGATCAGTGTGCCGGTCAGGAAGCACAGGGTGACGTTGAGATTCTGGCCGGTACCGGGTGCGCCGGAATGAAACCAGTCTCCAGGGCGATGGACGCCATTCATCGTTGCAACTGTATCTGCTGAAGATGCTGGAACGCCATTGACGCTGAGTCCCCCCAGCGTGGAAAGCGTGCCGCCACCATTACCCAGTGTAAAGGAGACCTCCGAAGAACCTGTCGGATAGGCCGTGCCGAGCGAGGTCATTCCGCTCACGTTCACGTTGCCACTGGAAAGAGACAGGCTGTCGGCCACATTCAGCGAGCCGTTCACGGCGAGAGAGCCATTTCCCTGGATACTGGCGACACTGGCGGTGACGTCCTTGTCGCCAACGATCTTGCCGCTGCCTGTTGCCATAAGAGTACCCAGTGACACGGAGGACGCAAAGGTCGTTGTGCCACCGCCGGTTACGGTAAAGGTGCCTTTGCCGGTCACGTCCTGACTGAACGTCACATGAGCCGTTCCCGCGGCAATCTGACCGTTGTCGATGACAGGCGCATTGATGGTCACGTTACCCCAATACGGAAGGTCGAGACTCGCTCCCGCCTGCACCGTGAGAGAGGCATAGTTCAGGGATGCCGTGCCCGATCCATCGGCATAGGCAAGAGCGACCGTGGCACCCTTGGGAATGACGACGTCATCGGTCGATGTGGGCGCGGCGGAGGCTGCGGACCCGTCTACGCTCCAGTTTGCCGGATCATCGAAACGTCCGCTTTGTCCGTCGCCAGACCAGATGTAAGTGGCCATTTTGGTTGCCTGTCTCAATAAATTATTGACTTGGCCACCGCCACTTAGCGCGTTGCGAAACGCGTGCGGAGCCAATTTCGTAAACATAATCTTAACATAAATTTTTTAAGGCGTCATATCGATTGGTCGTTAATTAAATGTAAAATACAGATTTCTCGCCGGTCATAATTCTGTCGAAAATATAAATATTGAACAGAATCCGAGATGAATGTGTCTGTCTCATTCAGTGAACTGATTTCCAAACAAAAAGACTATTTTGTGCCAGATAACCGCTTCCGCGACACGCACGGACGGTTGCCCTTGCAGCCCGGCGTCGTCCATGAGACGTCGCAGAGTAAGTTCAGGTTGCAGGAGAGAGAGCCCCATGCCGTCTGTCGCATATTCAGAGATGCCACCGCTGCTTGCGGCAGGGCTCGACCCGGAACCTGTAAACGTAGTGGGCGGCACGGACCCAACATCTCCTTTTTTGCTGGTGAGCGACCATGCCGGTCGGGCCATTCCACAGGCTTTGGGAGGTCTTGGCGTGTCGGCCGAGGAGCGGGCTCGACATATCGGCTGGGATATTGGCATCGATGGCGTGGGACGTCGGCTGGCGGAGAAAACCGGAGCTTTACTGATCGAACAGGCGTATTCCCGCCTTGTCATCGACTGCAACCGTGCGCCCGGGCATCCGACGGCCATTGTCACTGCTAGCGATGGCACGCCTGTTCCCGCGAACGCGGATCTTTCGGCGCAAGACGCGGCTGCCCGTACCCGCGCGATTTTCGAGCCGTATCATATCCGGATCGGGCAGGAACTCGACTGTCGCGAAGCAGAAGGACGCGAGACGTTTCTGATAGCACTGCACAGCTTCACGCCCACTATGCGTGGAATACAGCGGCCATGGCATTGCGGCATTCTTCACAATCACGATCCGCAGTTCGGTCATCTGCTGATGGAACTGCTGCGTGAGGAGGGGCTCATCGTTGGTGACAACGAGCCGTATGAGCTGACGGATACCAGTGACTACACCATTCCGGTTCATGGTGAGCGGCGAAAGATCCCCCATGTGGAGATCGAGATTCGTCAGGATCTGATCCTCGGTCGGGAGGGGCAGGAAGAATGGGGAGACCGGCTTTCCCGCCTGCTGCCTCAGGCCGTGGCGCATTATCATTCGCGTTATGGACGTCACCCCGATGAGGAGGCCAGTCAATGAACGGCCCGCGTATCACCGGAAAAGCACGATTGGCGGGTGTGATCGGTCAGCCGGTCAGTCACTCGCTTTCGCCCGTTCTGCACAACTACTGGCTGGCGCGTCACGGTATCGATGGTGCTTACGTGCCGCTTTGTGTGGCTCCGGAAGCGTTCGATACGGCCATTCGAGGATTACAGGCGGCAGGGTTTCGTGGCGCGAACGTCACTATCCCTCACAAGGAAGCTGCTTTTGCCATTGCAGATGAGGTCAATCCCATGGCCCGCATCGCAGGTTCTGTAAACACGCTCGTGTTTCGTGAGGACGGAACGATTCAGGGGACGTCCACCGACGGGTTCGGTTATATCGCAAGCCTGCAAGCCGAAGGGGTTGTGCTTCCAGCTCTGGCAGCGCGGGAGCCGGCGCTCCTTCTCGGGGCGGGCGGGGCCGCGCGTTCCATCGCGGTCAGTCTTCTGGAGCAAGGAATTGCGGTTCGCCTTGCAAATCGAACAGCTGCGCGGGCAGCGGAACTTGCCGCGAGCATCACCGCTGCGTGGACAAAACATGCCGGGCAGTCGGGCGCTGGCGTGAGTGTTTGCTCGTGGGACAGTTGGGAAGAAGAACTGAGAGACATCTCGCTCCTTGTAAACACGACCTCCCTCGGCATGGCGGGCGGCCCCAATCCTGCGTGGAAGCCAGATTTGTCACGTGCCGGTTCCGATCTTGTCGTGTCGGATATTGTCTATGTCCCGCGCGAGACGCCGCTACTGCGAAGCGCTGCGGCGCATGGTCTCCGGACTGTGGGCGGTCTTGGCATGTTACTGCATCAGGCGCGGCCGGGCTTTCGTGCGTGGTTCGGAGCGGATGCCGAGGTGGATGAGGCGACAGTCAGGCACGTGCTGGCCGCTTTGCATCGTTGAGCCACTCATGAAGATTCTGGGACTGACAGGTGGAATGGGCATGGGCAAAAGCACGGTCGCGCGGATGTTCCGTGAGGCCGGTTTGCCAGTGTTTGATTCCGACGCGACCGTGCACCGTCTTCAAGGTCCGGGCGGGGCTGCGGTTAAATCGATAGGGAAGCTGGTGCCTGATGCCCTGCATATCTCTGAGGGGCAGAGCACGTTGGATCGTGGGGTGTTGAGGAAGGCCGTTGTGGCGGACCCGACCTTGATGTGGGAACTGGAAAAAATCGTTCATCCTCTCGTGTTTGCGGCGCGGGACCGTTTTCTCAAGCGTTGCCGACGTCGTGGATGTGATTGGGTCGTGCTGGATGTGCCCCTGCTGTTCGAGACAGGAGGAGATAAACGCTGTGATAAGGTGGTCGTTGTGTCGGCTCCACGTCGCACGCAGATAAAACGGATAGCCCGTCGGCGTAGTCTGAACGCTGTGGAAACGCAGCGTCTGATTGCCCGACAGATGTCCGACCGGGAGAAACGCCGGCGGGCGGATGTGGTCATCCGTACGGGGCTGTCGTTTGCCGATACGCGTAAACAGGTGAAAGCATTGATCCGGGAGTTGCGGTCATGAAACGTGCGGTGCTGTTCGATACCGAAACCACGGGACTGGAAGCTACGGGCGGCGACCGGATCATCGAGATTGCGGCTCTCGAAATGATGGGCGATCTTCCAACGGGAAAGACTTTTCATGTTCTGATCGACCCTGAACGTGACATTCCCGAGGAAGCCTCGCGCGTTCATGGGTTCACGCTTGCGGATCTCGAGGGAAAGCCAAAATTCGCCGAGGTGGCACAGGGGTTTCTCGATTTCATCGGTGACGACGATCTGATTGCCCACAATGCGACCTTCGATTTCGGCTTCATCAACGCCGAACTGGCGCGCGTTGGAAAAGCGCCTCTCGATCCAGCACGGAAGGTGGACACGTTGGAACTTGCGCGGGAACGGTTTCCGGGCATGCCCAACAGTCTAGACGCCTTGTGTCGCCGGTATGGGATCGATCTCTCCGAACGCACGACCCATAACGCGCTGCTCGACTGCAAGCTGCTGGCGGAGGTCTATCTCGAACTCATGGGCGGCCGCCAGCACGGTCTTGGGCTGGGCGTGGAAGAGGGCGATTCTCCCGCCGTCCGCTACAGCGGCCCGATGGGGCGCACGCCCGTTTTGATCCGTCCCGATAAAAAAACTCTCGCGGCACACCGGATATTTGTGGAAGCCATGCCGGACTCGATCTGGCTCAGGGGTGAGCCGACAGTCGGGGAGTGATCCTCACGCAACGAGTGTGACAATAGCGACCAACCCTTGCGGAGAGCGGTTGCGGAGCACGACATTTCCCCCCAGACCACGGATGATGGTTCGGACGATGGCCAGTCCCAAACCTGTGCCTCCCGTTTCACGGTTGCGGCTTTCCTCACCCCGAACGAACGGCTCGAACATCCGTTCCAGATCGGCCTCATCCAGCCCCGGGCCGTCATCTTCAATCGTCACAATGACGCGCCCGTCTTCGGGAGGGGCGACCGTTACCCGTGCTTCACCACCGTAGAGAACCGCATTGTTGACCAGATTAGTGAAAGCGCGTTTCAGACTGAGGGGACGTCCGCGAATGACGATTTGTGGTGGATTTCCAACAAGTTCGATGTTGTCTGCGTGATCGGGATGACTTTCGGCCACATCGTCCACGACTGTCTGGAGGAGTGCTGTCAGATCGAGAGCAGAGATCGCCTCACGGGATGAGCTGTCCCGTCCAAACGCCAGAGTGGACTCCACCATGGCCGAAAGTTCATTGAGATCGTTGAGGAACTTTCCGCGCATGACGTCATCGTCGATGAATTCCGTACGCAGTTTCAGGCGCGTTATGGGTGTACGCAAATCATGGCCGATGGCCGAGAGAATTTGTGTGCGCTCGGCGACAAAACGCCGAATGCGCCGCGCCATCGTATTGAAAGCCGCCGCGGCGCGGGCGACCTCCACGGGACCGTCCTCAGAGAGCGGTGGCGCGGTATCATCGGGCACGAAGTTTTCAGCTGCAGCAGCCAGAGTCCGTACTGGAACGAGCAGGCGTCTCACGCCCCATACGATCAGAAACCCGCCGCCGGCTGTCATGAGGCCAAGGGCTATGGGAAAAGTGGGCGAGTCAAAAGGATTGGGAACGGGCAGCCAGTACCGGATGATGAGCCAGCGGTCTTCGTCTGGAAGTTGCAACGCAATGCCACGTCCACGCCCTGAGCCTTCGGGCAGCATCATTACCTTCCGGGGAAACCAGGGCGGCCCCATCCGCCGGAAACGGAACTGTGAGGGACCGGAAGGAAAGCCGAAAATATCCGGCGGGGGCATCGTGGAACAGGCTTCGGCGGATGGGTACTGGTTCCGAAGAAAAGGAGGAATATCGGCGGGATCGTGACATTCGGGAGCCGAAAATGGTGGAATGAGAGGCATGCCGAGATGATCGTCTTCCGGTCGCGGCCCTTCATTGTCCCTTGGAGGGAATGGAAAATGTCCTTCTCTTTCAGCAAATGGCGGCATTCCGTCGAAGCCACCCGGCCCACCACCGCCGCCGGGTCCGCCACCGCCTTCGGGGCCACCACCTCCGCCCGGCGGCCCACCACCCGGTCCTGCGGGCGGCAGAAAGAGCATGGTTCTTACAAGGTGCCGGGGAACCTCGACTGTCAGGTCTTCATCGGGTTTCGATGCCAGATGAACCGTGAAATCATCGGGAAGCGAGAGGTGTTCGACTTCATCGGTCCGCTCGGAGGGTGGGTTTTCCGCCACACTCCGATAGATCATCATGGCACGAACCGTCGCGCGATGCGCAGCAAGCCGTTCATCGAAGCTCATGCGGTCGAGAGTCTCGATGGTCAGCCCGAGCACTTCAAGAACGGCAAAGCCGACGATCAGAAGAAGGCTCATCCGTGCCGCCAGTGTGCGCGGCATGAAGCGTGAAAATCTGGCAGATGTGCTGCGAAGCATCCGGGTTCTCAGGAGTTTTCGGAGATGAAAATAGCTCCGAAAGAACCGCTTTCAGCGCCGCTCGACATCGGCTGCCAGCACGTATCCACCTCCGCGAACAGTCTTGATGAGCTGGGCGTTGCGGCCATCATCCTCAAGCTTTCGCCGCAGGCGGCTGACGGCAACGTCGATGGCGCGGTCAAACGGCCCGGCCTGACGTCCCCGGAGCAGGTCAAGTAGCATGTCACGGGTCAACACACGGTTTGCGCGCTCAAGGAGAGCCAGCAGCAAATCATATTCACCCCCCGTCAGTGCGACTTCCGTTCCCTGAGGATTGAGGAGCCGTCGGCGGGCGAGTTCCAGCGTCCAGCCTGAAAATACGATTTCGCGCACATCACCCGATCCAGCGTCGGATGAACTGTCGGCGCGGCGCATGACGGCACGTATGCGGGCCAGAAGTTCGCGCGGGTTGAAAGGCTTGGAGACGTAGTCATCCGCCCCGAGTTCCAGACCGATGATGCGGTCTGTCTCATCTCCCATGGCGGTGAGCATGATAATCGGGACATTGGCCTGCGAGCGCAGCCAGCGCGCAATGTCCAGCCCGGTTTCACCCGGCAGCATCAGATCCACCACGACCAGATGATAATGCCCCTGCGCCCACAGTTTACGGGCTTCCCGCCCGTCGCGAGCACTGGTGACACGCATCTGGTTGCGCTCAAGAAAGCACGAAAGCAGATCGCGAATTTCCCGGTCGTCATCAATGACCAGAATATGCGGTATTGGATCCATGTCAGACCTTATAGGACAGATGAATGGGCCTGTGCAGGCCATGTTGCACTCCGTTGCACTTGAGCACGAAAATGCGACATAGCCCGATGAGTCTTTGAGGATGCGAAAAGCTGGATCATGATAAAAGTCTGAATACCGAAGCGGGAAGTAAAAATGCGTTCAGTCAGTGCGCGTTTTCATGGATGGTTCATCTCGTCTTTCCTGGCGGGTTGCATCATCGCGCCATGCGGATGTGCATTTGCTCAGGACGCCGCACCTTCTTCGCAGGGTACGGGCACATCCGCCGATCCGCCCGGCTTTTCCCTTTTCAACCCTGTTCCAACAGATACGCCCCGAGAAGTGGTGTCTCCATTTCCGGCGCCAGACGGGACGAGCGGCGATAACCCCGACTTGCGTATCACGCTGCCTGTCGTACCCATCGCTCCAACACAGAAAGATGCGTCTTCCATTGAAGGAGAAATCGGTCACGAACGGCTTGACGGGTTGATTGACCGGGAGGTTCTGGGCGCAGACGGTCACGTCCTCGGTCATGTCGTGAATGTTCTGATCGGATCGGATGGGGAAATGCGGGCCGTGGTGCTCGATATCGGCGGATTTCTTGGCGTTGGTAGCCGCCGTGTTGCCGTATCGAGCGTCCTTCTGACGATTAATCGCGATAGTGGCAAGAACCGCACAATCACTCTGTATGTTCCCGATCAGGCGATCCGTTCAGCTCCTCAATACGACCCGGATGCTCAGGATGTTTCTGTCTTGATAGGACCACGGGTTGCGCCGGCGTCAGCATATCCTATGGAGGACACCACGCCTTCAGACATTCCCCAGAAAAGTGATCGGCCCTCTCCATGATCTCGCAAGGCTTTTTCGTGCGTTTGCAGGAGAGATAAGGCGGAGAATGACCGTGCTAAAAGGACTGCCACACAATAGCGGGCTGGGACTGGATGGTGTCAGTTTCTTTGTGGCCAATCTTCAGGCGGCTTTCGGACCTTTCATTTCCGTCTATCTGACTGAGGAACACTGGACTCAGGGCGAGATCGGCATGGCGCTGAGTATCGGTTCGGTCACGGCCATGGTCAGTCAGGTGCCAGCAGGGGCGCTGGTGGACGCATTGGTCAACAAGCGGCGAGTGGCGGAAGTTTCGATTATCGCGATCATCCTGTCCTGCCTTCTCATGGCCATCATGCCGCAGCGCCTGCCTGTTGCCTTGGCCGAAATCCTGCATGGTCTGGCAAGCTGCACCCTCAATCCCGCTATCAGCGCCCTGACGCTGGGTGTCGTAGCGGCGCGTCTCGCGCGTGATCCCGTGGGGGCAAGAGGGGCGCTGGGAGTACGCTTCGGGCGCAACGCCAGTCTCGCCGCGATCGGTAACGCTCTGTCGGCCGGATTGATGGGCGCTGCGGGCTATCTGGTGTCCGCTCGGGCAACCTTTGTTCTGGGTGCTCTCATGGCTGTGCCGGGACTGCTTGCTCTGCGGATGATTGAGCCGGTGGGCACGCCATTAAACGAAAGTGCAGCAGGTCTTGCGGAGGGTGAGCGACCCGAGCGCGCGCGGGTGCGTTCGGTTCTTACGTTGCTACGGGAGCGGGGACTGTTTTCGTTTGCTCTGTGTATCGTGTTCTTTCATCTCTCCAATGCTGCCATGCTGCCGCTTGCGGCCGGACAGATTACGAAAGAAGCCGGTCGGTCGGCGGAAATCGTTATTGCGGCCTGTATTCTCGGGCCGCAGCTTCTTGGTGCTTTGCTGTCCCCGTTTTTTGGCCGATGGGCCGAGAATATCGGACGTCGTCCGGTCATGCTCGGCGCTTTTCTTGCACTTCCCTTGCGAGGCATGCTTCTCGGTTACGTCTCCGATCCCCTACTGATCGTGGCTGTACAGATGCTCGATGGTGTCAGTTCGGCGGCATTTGGGGTCATGCTGCCGTTGGTGACAGCGGATCTGACCCGTCAGACCGGGCACTTCAATCTCTGTATGGGGATGTTGGGACTGGCGATGGGGCTGGGGGCGAGTTTCAGCACTACGCTGGCGGGTTCCGTGGCCGATCACTCGCTGCCGGAAGCCTTCGGGCTGCTGGCGGTTTGTGGTCTCATATGTGTTCTGGTGGTCGCCTTCATGATGAAGGAGACGGGCCTTGATGCCAGCAAACGGCCCGATGTGAAAACATGAGCCTATTGTTCAATCTGTAATGAGACGACACCATTCCTCACGCAGAATAGTGTCCAGTTGCGCGATCGTTATATCCAGTCCCAGATTCCGCAGACTTGTCACGCCGTGTTCGCGAATGCCGCAGGGAACGATGCCTTCAAACGCGGACAGGTCCGGGTCTACGTTGATGGAAATACCGTGCCAGCTCACCCAGCGGGTCACGCGCACACCGAGGGCGGCAATCTTGGATTCTACGCCTGTGGCCTCATCTACCACCCACACGCCCACACGACCTTCCCTGCGTTCCCCTCTCACACCGCACCGGGCAAGAGTGGCGATCACCCAGCTTTCCAGAAACCCGACATAGGCCCGCAGATCGCGGGGCGGCAGAGGGCCATGCTGTCGGGTGAGATCGAGCATGGGATAGGCCACCCGCTGACCGGGGCCATGATAGGTCCATTGCCCTCCACGACCGGCAGAATAGGTGGGATACCCTCGCGGATTAAACAGGTCGGCTTCTTTTGCAGATGTACCCGCCGTGAAGACCGAAGGGTGTTCAAGCAGCCAGATCCGTTCCTGCGCGCCGTCGGCGCGAATGGCGCGTGCTGTCTCTTCCATACGCGCCAATGCCAGCGGGTAGGGGACAAGTTCATCCGAGCGCTCCCACAGGATCTCATGCTCGCCGCCGGGAACGGTTCCGCAGGAGTGCGGGGGAGATAAATCTTTCGCCCGAATCGCAGATTCGGACATTGCGGCATCCTCAAGCATCGGTTATACGCCCTCCAACTTCAGCCGGTATCACTCAAACGATGCCGGTTGTCACGGGCGGCCGTGGCGGAATGGTAGACGCGCAAGCTTGAGGTGCTTGTGGGGGAAACCCTGTGGAAGTTCGAGTCTTCTCGGCCGCACCAAAGTTTCCGGAAATCCGGACACCCATAATGTGAGTTGATTTGGATCAAAGAGTTCTGCCCTCCGGGCAGGGCTGGATCGCAGGAATTGCGATCTCCTCGCATTTGTCACGTTTTTAACAATCTTAACCACTAGAACGATGCGGCCTGTGCGATCTACAGTCGCGCTACAGCAGCGTTACGCGCCGCGCATCCTTCGGAGTGTGCGGCGCGTAATGCTTGGTGTCTGCACATGAGCATAGAAGGTGCCGCTTCGTGACAAAACCTTTGCGTAAAGCCGTTCTCCCCGTTGCCGGACTTGGAACCCGCTTTCTTCCGGCCACCAAAGCCATGCCCAAGGAAATGCTGCCCGTCGTCGACCGGCCGCTGATCCAGTACGCGGTCGATGAAGCCCGCGCGGCCGGCATCGAGGAGATCTGCCTGATCACCGGTCGCGGCAAGGATTCCCTCATCGATTATTTCGATGTCGCGTTCGAGCTTGAGTACACCCTGCGCGAGCGCAACAAGGTCGAAGCTCTCAAGGCGCTGGAACCCAGCAGCATCGAGGCCGGTTCGCTTGTTGCCGTTCGTCAGCAGGAGCCGCTCGGGCTTGGTCACGCCATCTGGTGCGCCCGCAGCTTCATCGGTGACGATCCGTTTGCCATCCTGCTGCCTGACGACATCGTGCAGTCCGGTGTGCCGTGCCTCAAGCAGCTTGCCGATGCGTATTATGCGACCGGCGGCAGCGTTGTGGCCGTGGAAGAAGTGCCCCGCGAGCGCACCAATCAGTACGGTATTCTCAAGCCGGGCAAGGATGACGGCAAGCTGGTGGAGATCGAAGGGCTGGTTGAAAAGCCCAAGCCGGAAGATGCGCCGTCCAACCTGTCCATCATCGGCCGTTACATCCTGACGCCCGAAATCATGCCGTTCCTTGCTCTTCTTGAGAAAGGTGCGGGCGGTGAAGTGCAGCTTACTGACGCCATGGCCAAGACGATCGGCAAGACGCCGTTCCATGGTCTGCGCTATGAGGGCAAGCGCTTCGATTGCGGCAACAAGATCGGCTTCCTTGAAGCACAGATCGCGTTCGCGCTGGAACGTCCCGATCTGGCCAACGACGTCAAAGGCTTTCTCAAAAACTATACGGCGTCACTCTGATGAGCTTTCGGCACACGTTCGAAGCCACGAGCCTCCGCGAGTATGATATTCGCGGAATCGTGGGCAAGACTCTGAGCGTTGAGGATGCGTTCGCGATCGGACGCACCTTCGCCAGCATGGTTATCCGTAGCGGCGGCAAGACCGTGGTGATCGGTTATGATGGCCGCGTTTCCTCGCCTTCATTGGAAGAAGCGCTGGTCAACGGCGCTGTGTCTTCTGGCGCCGACGTGACGCGCATCGGGCGCGGCCCCACGCCGATGCTCTATTTCGCTTCCGTCACGCTCAAGGCGGACGGCGCGATCATGGTCACCGGCAGTCACAATCCGGCCAATTACAACGGCTTCAAGATGATGATGGCCGGCAAGCCGTTCTTCGGCGAGCAGATCCGTCATCTCGGTCATCTGTCGCACAAGGGCGATGTCGTGCCCGAGACCAAGGGCACGGTGAAGACCATCGACATCAAGCCTGAGTATGTGGCGCGTCTGCTTCAGGATTATGACGGTGGTGATCGCAAACTGAAGGTGGTCTGGGACAGTGGTAACAGTGCTGCAGGCGATGTTCTGCCCGCGCTGCTTGCCAAACTGCCGGGCGAGCACACGCTCCTCAATGGTAAGGTGGACGGTACGTTTCCGGCCCATCATCCCGATCCGACCGTAGCCAAGAACCTTGAGCAGCTTATCGAGGCTGTGAAGGCGCAGAAGGCCGATCTTGGTATCGCCTTCGACGGTGACGCGGATCGCGTGGGCGTGGTGGACGACAAGGGGGGCATTCTCTGGGGTGACCAGATCCTTGTCCTGCTGGCGCGCGACGTGCTGAAGAACCATCCGGGTGGCACGATCATCGCGGATGTGAAGGCGTCTCAGGTTCTCTTCGACGAAGTGAAAAAAGCCGGTGGCGAGCCGCTGATGTGGCGCACGGGTCATTCGCTCATCAAGACGAAGATGGCCGAGACGAAGTCACCGCTAGCTGGCGAGATGTCGGGACACATCTTCTTTGCCGACAAGTGGTACGGTTTCGATGACGCGATCTACGCGGCCATCCGTGTGCTGGGCATCGTTGCCCGCATGAAAGAGCCACTGTCGGCGTTCCGCGAGAGCCTGCCGCAGACCGTCACCACGCCTGAGATCCGCTTTGACTGCGATGACGTGCGCAAGTTCAAGGTGATTGAAGAAGTGGCGGAACGTCTGCGGAAGGATGGCGCGGATGTGTCCGAGATCGACGGCGTTCGCGTGAACACGCCGGATGGTTGGTGGCTGCTTCGTGCTTCCAATACGCAGGCCGTGCTTGTTGCGCGCTGCGAGGGCAAAAGCGAGCGGGGGCTGGACAATCTCAAGGCAGCACTTGCTCGCCAGCTTGAACTGTCCGGTCTGGAAAAGCCCGACTTTTCAGGTGAGAACGCCGGTCACTGAGGTCTGCTTTCCCAGAAAAGGAGTGGCGTTTCATGAGTGATGATACGTTTCGCTCCTTTCTGGAGCCGGGCCAGTGGGTCCGGCATCCCGATCATCCTCAATGGGGTGACGGACAGGTTCAGTCCGCCATCGGTTCCCGCGTGACCGTCAATTTCGAACACATGGGCAAGGTGGTGCTCGACGCCCGTGTCGTGACGTTGCAGGTGATCTGACACTTCCGGCTTTGCCGCGGGTCGGTTGCGGGCATATATAGTACCAATGCAGTCCGGTCTGATCGACTCCCAGGGCAGACACGTGTCCTATCTCCGCGTCTCGGTTACGGACCGATGCGATATGCGCTGCCTTTACTGCATGGCGGAGGAGATGGAGTTTCTTCCGCGCGACGATGTCCTTACGTTCGCTGAACTTGATCGCATCTGCACAGTATTCATCCGCCGGGGCGTGCGACGCATCCGGCTGACGGGAGGGGAACCTCTGGTCCGTCGGGGGATCGATGGGTTTGTGCGGGAACTTGGGCGCTGGACGACAGGCAATGCTCCGTTAAAGTTGGATGAGCTGACTCTCACCACCAATGGCACTCAGCTTCCTGTGCATGCTTCCGCATTGAAAGAGGCGGGTGTGCGTCGCGTCAATGTGAGCATGGATTCACTCGATCCGGCACGCTTCGCCAGTATCACGCGGAGAGGCACGCTGGAGAGAACGATAGCGGGCATCCACGCCGCGCGTGAGACGGGGCTGGAAGTGCGCGTGAACACGGTGGTCATGCGCGGTGTGAATGACGATGAACTGGATCGTCTCATTGCATGGTGTGGAGAAGTCGGGACCGATCTGTGTCTCATCGAAACCATGCCCATGGGCGAGACGGGAGATGATCGCACCGGGCATTATCTCCCATTAGGAGAGGTTCGCCGCGATCTTGCCCAGAAGTGGCATCTTGTTCCGCTGACGGACCGGAGTGCGGGACCTGCCCGTTATATGCGGGTGGAAGAAACCGGTCGCCGGCTAGGGTTTATCACCCCGCTAAGTCACGACTTCTGTGCGACCTGCAATCGGGTAAGGGTGTCTTGCACCGGGCAGCTTTACACATGCCTCGGGTCCGATGGTGCGGTCGATCTTCGCCGGATCCTGCGAGAAGGCGGGACAGACGATGATCTGCTGACAGCCATCAATCTGGCGCTCGCTTTCAAGCCGGCCCGGCATGATTTTTTCATTCCCCAAGAGGGGCAGGATGTGCGCGGGCCCGCCCGTTTGATGAACGTGACGGGAGGCTGATTCGGCACTTGTCGGGCATGCGGTTGACGGTATCCATTCCGCCCCGGAAACTGATGTAAAAGCATATTTGGCAATGAATGTTGGGTTTTTGGAAATGAGTCCCGTGTTGAATGATGGAGACTCGGGACAAGAGGCAGGAATGAACGGGAACACCAAAGTTACGCCAGTCATCCGCGATATCGTCGAGCGGTCGCTGGAGGAAATCGAAGACTCGCTTGAGGCACGGATTGTGCTGGCCTTTGAGTCAGGGGCGCGGGGCGCTGGTACGCCTTCACAGGACAGCCCGTGGCGCATTCATTTCGTGTTCGTTCATTCGCTCGACTGGTATCTGCGCCTCACTCCCGGCGCGGACAGCGTCGATTTGCCAGTATCGGATGATTTTACGCTTACGGGGTGGGATATCGGCCGTCTTGTTCGCACCATGAAAAATGAAAATCCCGGCGCCACAGCATGGTTGCGTAGCGCCATTGCGTGGCGCGCGGACGAGGATCTTCTTTCCCGTCTCGAAGCCTTGCAGCGTCGGAGTTGGCAGCCGGGGCAGGAGTTCCGGCGCCAACTGGATGAAGGTGTGAGCACCGTCCAGGGATGGCCGTTTGGTCACACCATTCTTCTGGATCAATATTTTACTGCCCTACGTGCGACCCTGTCCGCCCGTTGGATTGCTGATGGGCGTGGCCCACTGCCAGGGGATTTCCATGAACTCTGTTACGATATGGATGCCGACTTGCACGAAGAGATTATGAATCTTGTGCAAAAGAAGGCCGAGAGTCCATTGAGTATCCCGTTGCCGCCTTCGCGTCATTCGGAGGTGTTCATGGAGGCCGAGCAGAAGCGGTTGAAATATCTGGTGTTGCCATCTGGTGTTGTAACATCTGCAAAACCATTCGACCGGCTGTTTGCCGATACGGTTCGTCGCTTCGGCTGATAGGATTGTGGATTGGAAGGACAATAAGATGAGCGAGACCGAACAGGACCGGATCACCGAAGTGCGGTTTCTCGCCCGTCAGGTCAATCTTCCGATTCCCGAAGCCTGTCTACCGGGTGTTCAGGCCAATCTGGCCCTTTTGAGAACGCATGTGGATCTGGTGGAGAGTGTATCTCTTCCCGATGATTGCACGCCCGCTTATGTGTTTACGCCATGATGGGTGGAGGGCTTACGGCGACAGCCAATCGTGTGCGGTTCGGCATCCAGTCAGCGCATGAGATCGTTGAAACAGCGTTGCATGAATTGGAGACGCGCGATCATGCATGGCATTGCACGACGCGACTGTTATCCGAGCGCGCCCTTCGTATGGCGGACACGGTGGACGCTCGCATCAAAGACGGCGATCAGGTGGGACCACTTGCGGGGGTGCCATTCGGGGTAAAGGATATCTTCGATCTGGAGGGGATCACGACCACGGCGGGTTCCGTTGTGCTGAAGGGAAATCCTTTGGCCAAGCGGGACGCAGCAGTTATCCAGAGTCTGATCGCGGCCGGGGCCATTCCCGTTGCCACACTCAACATGGATGAGTTCGCATACGGGTTCGTGACGGAAAACGCGCATTACGGCACAACGCTCAACCCCCATGATCCGACCCGGCTTGCGGGTGGATCTTCCGGTGGTTCGGCGGCGGTCGTGGCAACCGGGATTCTTCCTTTTGCACTTGGTTCTGACACCAATGGTTCGATCCGTGTGCCGGCGGCTCTGTGCGGCGTGTGGGGTCTCCGCCCGACACAGGGCGCATTGCCGATGGATGGCGTGTATCCTTTTGCCTCCAGCCTTGACACCGTAGGACCGCTGGCTGCGCGCGCGGAAGACCTCCGCTGTGTATTCGAGGCGATGAACGGAGCCTCCATCGCCGATATTGATGACGTCATGTCCTTTCGGGTCGCGCGTCTGAGAGGATGGTTCGCCCGTGATCTGCCGCCTGCGTTGCTGGAGGGGCTCGATAGGATCATGGCTTTTTTCGGCAGTTCCCATGAGATCGAGATGTCGGGGGTGGAGCGGGCCCGTTCAGCGGCGTTCGTCATTTCTGCCTCCGAAGGCGGTAATCTTCATCTCCCGCGACTGCGTAAATGTCCGATGGATTATGATCCCGCGACCCGTGATCGCCTGATGGCGGGAGCGCTTCTCCCTGCAGCGGCGTTCATTCAGGCCCAGCGACTAAGAAATGCTTTTCGCAACTGTTTGCGCGAGCTTTTCAAAACAACGGACATTCTCATCGCTCCCACTGTGGCGGGTGTCGCTCCACGTATCGACGCCTCCACCATTCTTGTGGATGGCAAATCTGTTCCGGCTCGTGCCAATCTGGGCATTCTGACCCAGCCGCTCAGCCTTGGGGGGATGCCGATTCTGGCGGCTCCGTTGGCGCCTCATCTCAATGATGCTGAGCCCAGACTTCCGGTGGGCGTGCAGCTTATTGCCGCTCCCGGCCGGGAAGATGTGCTTTTCGCGGCAGCGCGTGCACTCGAACAGGCTGGCATTTTGGGGTATCCCACGCTTGCGACAAGCTGATTTCGGATTTTTGTCGTTCTGTTCCTGAGGGCAGGAACCAGATGCTCGGCATTGTCATGACGGATCAGCGTTGAGGTGGTCTCCTTGCCGCTTCTGATTGAGGAAAGAAGGGCGTTCAATGCTCTGGCATGAGGGAGACGAAAGAGATTCGACGGCCGATCTGAAGCTCGGTTGCTCTTTGTCGGCCGTTGCTGGCAGCATCAATGTGGCGGGATTTCTGGCGGTAGGATTTTATTCTGCCAACATGACAGGGAATGTCTCGATCATTGCTTCTGCGCTTGAGCAGGGAAAGATAGAAGACGTTCTCTTGGTTGCGGCACTCATTGGCACGTTTGTCACGGGGGCTTTTCTGGCCACTGTACTGGTAAATGCCGGTCGCCGCCGTGAACTGCGCTCCATCCATGCGTGGAGCATCATGCTGGAAGCCGGTTTACTTGCGGCTTTGGGTGTTTTCGTCATCATCTATCCTCAAGAAAACACTCAACCGGTCATGGTGTATGGGTTCAGCTTTCTCATGGGATTGCAGAACGCGACGGTAACCCGAATATCCAATGCACGTGTACGGACCACCCATGTGACGGGTCTTCTAACGGATATCGGCACGGAACTGGCCGACTGGCTTGGCGGACGCTTTGTTCCTCTCGATTCCGAGGAGCGGCGTGACAGTCGGGAAAAGCTCAGACTTCACGCTGCCATCGTGTTGTCTTTCGTGATTGGCGGTACGATAGGCGCTGTTTTCTACACGCGCTGGCACGGCTATTTTCTGGTATTCGTCGCGTTGTTTCTTGCCGCCTTGGTCATTGTTGGAACAGATCGCCAAAATAGCTGAGCTCTTTGTTTGAATCGTTTAATTCGGACGTATGCCGAAGTGGCGCTCCAGAAGTTCCACGTTCCGAAGATTGGCCTTGAAAGCGACATCGACGACATCTCCCACAACTGGCACAAAATCCAGTCCAGCTTCCACGATGATGTTGAGAAGCATTTTTCCAAGCACACGTGCCGGCACTTGCAGTTGTCGCGCTTCCCATACAAAGAAAAGAGAGATCGCTGTCATGACCAGTGTGCCGCCCACTGGCAGTAGCCCTATGATGGCGTCCGCCCCAAACCGCCACCGTGTGCCCGGGATTTTCAACGCCGCATCAAGCAGCCACGCCAGCTTTCGCAGACGTGCCACACGTTGCAGTGTATCCGCTCCGAGAGGAGGAAGAATGTGGCCGTGAAAGGCCGTGCTCATGTTCATCCCTTAAACATGGGAGGCCTGTATTTTCTGCACAAGAAGCTTGATGCGGAATCGATTCAAGTCTGTTATGGGGACGCGGCCTAGGCCATTACGCCTACGTTCATCATTATTCCATAAGCTGGTCGAACCAGGATCGGGATCCCGTCGGACAATGTATCTCCCTGCTTCGGTCACGGTCGCTCGCGACAGTTTCCTTCTGGCCTATCCGGCCTTTTTCTCCATCATCAATCCGCTGGGCGCTGCGATCATCTTTCTGCAGGCGGCAGGGGACCATACCGCAAAAGAACGCGCTGATCTGGCGCGTCTGGTGGGGATCTACACTTTCAGCATTCTGATGGTGTCCATCTGGGCAGGCAGTCTGCTGCTTGGCTTTTTCGGCATTACCATCAATGCCCTTCGTCTGGCAGGCGGCCTGTTTGTGGCACGTGGCGGCTGGGTGATGCTGCAAAGCCCGGAAGATACCGAGCATAAGCGGCAAAGCCAGATCATGCAGGATGACGGCACGCCGGTCTCTTCACCCAACTGGCGCGACATTGCCTTTTTCCCGCTCACCATGCCTTTTACGGTGGGACCGGGCACCATGTCGGTTGCGATCGCTCTGAGTTCGGGGGACAGCGGTCGAAATTCGCTCGCATATGGCGTGGGTATTTCAATTGCCGCGGCAGCTTCGGCCGTGACGGTCTGGGTGGCCTATGCTTATGCGGAGCGTCTCACGTCCATGCTCGGTGTGACCGGCACACGTATTCTGAGCCGTCTGGCGGCCCTGATTCTGATGGCGATCGGAGTGCAGATCATGGCTGGTGGAGTGATCGGTTTCATGCAGGAGGCCATACATTCGAGTGGCCTGGCTGCGCATTAGATCGGCGTGACCGGTTGTTCAAGGGCGAGCCGCACTTCTTTCCTCAGGGCGGGCAGAACTTCATCTCCGAACCACGGGTTCTTCCGCTCCCATGCCCCGGTTCGCCACGATGGATGGGGGAGAGGGAAAAATTGAGGGAGATAGTCCCGAAAATGCGCCACCCGATCCGACACACGGCCTGCACCAAGCACATAGTCCTGCGCATAAGCTCCCACGAGCAGCGTAAGGCGAATATTGGGCAGCTCAGCGAGCACCTCTTCGCGCCATAAAGGTGCGCATTCACGACGGGGCGGTCTGTCTCCACCCTGCGGCAGACGACCGGGGTAGCAGAAGCCCATTGGGACCAGCGCAACTTTCTCCGGATCGTAAAAAGTGGAACGATCCATGTTCAGCCAACTTCGCAGGCGGTCTCCAGAAGCGTCATTGAAGGAAATGCCGGTTTCATGGACTTTTGTGCCCGGCGCCTGACTGGCAATCAGCAGCCGTGCCCGCAGCGAGACATGGAGGACGGGACGTGGTCCCAGAGGGAGATGGGCGGCGCAAGCCGTGCAGGCTTTTATCCGCTTCAAAAGGGCTGCCAACGTTTCATCACTCATGAACACGGCCCTCCTGTAAGAGGCTCTGGACAAAACGCGGTACGATCTGAGTGGCGGGGCCATAGGCTGCTTCATCGAAAAGCACGGCATTTCCAGAAGGAACCAGATTGAGTTCAACAGTATGAGCGTGTCCGGACGCCTGTTCCACAAAACCTGCTGCCGGATAAACGGTGGCGGAAGTGCCGATCGCCACAAAAAGATCGCAACGCGCAATGGCCGAAAGAATACGCTCCATATGCAAGGGCATTTCGCCGAACCAGACGACATCTGGCCGCAGAGTGGGTTGGTCACATGCCGGACAACATGTTTCCGGATGACAGTCTTTTTCCCAATGGAACGTGATGCCGCAGGCGGAGCAACGTAGCCGCTTCAATTCGCCATGCATGTGGAGGACATTTCGGGAACCGGCACGTTCGTGCAGGTCGTCGATATTCTGCGTGACGAGCAGAAAAGCGTCGTCTTCGTTTGGATGACAGGCATTTTCCAGCGCAGCCAAGGCTTCATGTGCCGGGTTAGGATGGACGGCTTGCAACTCGCGACGTCGTTGGTTGTAGAAGTCGTCCACCAAAGCAGGATTGCGGGCAAAGCCTTGTGGTGTGCAGACATCCTCCAGCCTGACCTGGGACCAGATGCCACCTTCGTCGCGAAAGGTTTCAAGTCCGGATTCCTGACTGATGCCAGCGCCTGTAAGGATAACGATACGCGACATCAGGGGATCGACCGTGTTGAGAACATTGTGTTGCGGCCAAATATTTGCAGCGCGTTTTCGGATTTCTTCGACATTCTTCGACTATAGACGATGTGATAATTCCGGTTGAGTTCTTCCATCAGAAGGGAACGTGTGCGTGTATTTTCGCCATCGGGGCCGATTTTTTCAATGAAGATATAGCGTGGCTTTTGCATCAGTACATGCTGAATTTCTGTGACAGGATTCATCCCGGTGGCCTGTGCTTCCATTGCCTGATGGAAATGGCCGGGGAAGGGGTGTGTTGTGAGATGACACCACGGCGCCCTATCGTAGGGAGCCACAGGCCCTTCGTAGACGAATACGCAGCCAGAAGGCTTTGACAAAACCTGCATGAATTCTTTCATGGTGTGTCTGTCACCATGTCGTCTCGCATAGTCACCCAGCCTTTTCTCGCCCCAGATTGTTCCTATTACGATGAGGCTGACAAGCCCGATACGCCCATTGGTCCGGTTCCATAGAGGAGCGTTGATCAGCGCCAGCGGAAGAAAGGTGGGGAGAGCGTAGTGATTATACCAACCGCCAAAGACGACGAGACCGAGACAGGAGGATGCCGCCCAAAGTTCGAAAAAGCACACTGGCACGGAATATCGTGAAACTTTTGGCATCGTGAAATACGCCAAGATTCCTCCCAATATTAGAGGAAGTTCAACGGCGACAATATGTTTTATATTATTGAGAACAAGTGCGTTCGGTCCTTCTGATCGAAGGAAAATGGAATTGATATTGGCGAATACCCACTCTTGGCCATGCCCCTCCAGATAATAAAGGGCTGCCACCAAACCGGTGGGCAGAATGGCCACACCGATCCAGAGGCTGGCGTCCAGAAGAGTGGACAGCCACGATCTGGCTATTCTGCGGTCATACCAAAGAAGAAAACAGCCGAGGAAAATTCCTTCAAAAACAGCAGTATATTTTATCTGCAACGCCAGTCCGAAGAGTGCCATGGCTTCAAGCCCGGTGCGACGGATATGTGCAGGACCGGTCGGTTGGAGAAGAACCTGAAACACGACCCGTGCCATGGCAGTGGCAACGAGCAGGTTATAAAAGACCGGGGATTGTCCGCCTTCTCCGCCAGAAAGTTCGAGCCAGCAGATGTAAAGAAGCGCCGCAGCGATAGCTCCCCCAAGAGGAGCAATCGTTCGAGCCATTTTCATGATGAGAAAAGAAGTACGCCAGACGCTCAACAGTGCCGCGATTTGATAAGCCCAGATGCGGTAGGGGCCGAATAAATGGAAAAAAGCGTAAAGAAGGAACAGGCCGGCTGGTTTTCGATCCCAGATATCCACATAAGGGATATCACCTTGCAAAATACGTCCGCCGACAAAGAGGTAAAACTCTTCATCGACATGGATGAGAGGGTTACCAAATGTCTGAAAGCGGCACAGAATGGCGAAAGCCAGCAGAAGAAAAGCGATTTTTACTCGTGTTGTTCGGCAATCAGGACGAGGCTGCATCACAATCGTGTCTTTATCCTGATAGCGGGGGAAGAGCTTGCAAGCATGAGGCGCTCTTCCGGTCTATTGCAACGAATAGAATGTATTATTGAGCAATGATGCTGTCAGATGACATTTATATGACGCCACTTTCGTGGCGAAAGTCGTCTTTTTATCTCAACTTCCAACCCAACAGCGCAGATCGAAAATAGTTTCGGCGTTTCTGAATAAAAAACGTAATGCTGAGGATGGACATTCCATCCATCCTCAACATCGGTGCTTTTTAGTGAATTGCGTTCAGCACATGATTCACAAGTGCATCGGCATTCTGTTCAGGCGTCGCCTTGTCTGCCTGAATATGTAGGTCGGGTTTCGTTGGCGCTTCATAGGGCGCACTGATGCCTGTGAAGTTCTCGATCTTTCCGGCACGCGCCGCCTGATACAGCCCTTTGGCGTCGCGCTGTTCACAGGTGCCAAGACTGGTATCGACAAACACCTCGTCGAATTCGGTCCCAATGATCTTGCGCGCCAGCGCGCGATCCGCCGCAAGCGGCGAGATCAGCGCCACGATCACCACCTGCCCGGTGTGGGCAAGGATTTTCGCGACTTCAGCCGCGCGACGGACATTTTCATGACGGTCCGCTTCGGTGAAGCCCAGATCGCTGCACAGACCCATGCGCAGGGTGTCACCATCCAGCAAACAGGTATCAATGCCGCGCGCGAACAGCTTTTTCTCCGCCAGACGTGCAATCGTGCTCTTGCCAGCGCCCGAAAGACCGGTCAGCCAGACCACACGCGCGGCATGCCCTTTGCTGCGGGCACGTTCCTGAGCGTCAAGCTCGCCACCTGATGGATGGATGGCATGCTTGCCGTCCAAGGTCGCAGGGCCGAGCAGAGGCGCACCACCAACGATGCGCTGGTTGCGGTCCACCAGCACACCACGGCCGTCAGACGTGCCGGGGGCGAACGGGTCGAACTGAATGGCTTCGCCCGCTACCAGAGTGACTTGCGCAAAGCCTTCCGGACCGACTTCTTCAGCCTTCTGTTCCGTCAGGTCATCCAGTCGCATGACGGAATCGATGGACGCCACAGTGACCTGATGCTCAGCCGTGGCTAGCCGCAGACGAAAACTTTCGCCAGCCCGCAGCGGTTCCTGACGCAGCCAGAAGATATGCGCATGGATGCGCGCCGCCTTTTCAGGCGCTTCGTGCGGCAGGAACAGCAGGTCGCCACGTGCAGGAATGACGTCGGGTTCAAGCACGAGAGCGATGGATTCACCCGCTTCCGCTTCTGGCCGTTCGGCCGCGTGCCAGCGAGCAATCTCTTTCACGCGGGCTGTGCTGCCCTGTGTGCCGATCTGGAGCGTATCACCCACACGCACTGTGCCACGTTCCACGCGACCGGCGACATAGCGCACGTCCTCAAAGCGATAGACGTCCTGCACCGGCATGCGGAAAGGAAGCGCTGCCCGCGTATTGCCACTGGGAACCGCAGCGAGGGCTTCGGTCAGGATCGGCCCCGTATACCACGGGGAGCGCTCGGAGCGGCTGGCAATGTTGTCGCCATCCCGGGCCGATGCTGGGACGAACAGGGAAGGCGTCAGACCGAGTTGCGCCAGCAGGTCCGTCACAGATGCTTCCACAGCCTTGATCTTCTGTTCATCGAAGTTCAGCAGATCGGCCTTGTTGAGCAGCACGATGATGTGACGGATGCCAATCAGACGCAGCAGCATCGCGTGACGGCGCGTCTGTTCCTGTGCACCTTCATTGGCGTCCACGACCAGCACGGCGGCTTCAGCGTCCGCGGCACCTGTGATCATGTTGCGCAGAAACTGGCGGTGTCCCGGAGCATCCACGATGACAAACTGGCGGTTGCCCATGCGGAAAGGTATGCGCGTGGAATCGACCGTCACGCCCTGATCGCGCTCGATCTGAAGGCTGTCGAGGAGGAAACTCCATTCGACGGCCAGACCGCGCTTTTTGGAGGACTCAACGATCTGCGCGACTTTGCCGTCCTGCAGATTGTCCGTGTCATAGAGCAGGCGGCCGATCAGCGTGGATTTGCCATGGTCAACATGGCCCACGATCACGATGGGCGTTGCGGAATCCAGCAGGGCTTCGCGGTCTGCGGCGTCGAGGCGGGTGGCGGTGAGGGTATCGCTCATGATGTCAGTTCCAGCCTCTCTCAGAGATAACCTGCGACGCGCAGCCGCTCGAATGCGTCTTCCGACTCATGATCCATGGCGCGACCAGCGCGCTCGGACGTCTTGGTCGTCTCCAACTCAGTGATGACCTCCGCCAGCGTGGCGGCGTTGCTCTCGATAGGAGAGGTGATGTCGGCATCACCGAGCGAGCGATAACGCTTGCCGTCTTTGGCGAAATAGAGATCAACCAGCGGGATACCTTCGCGCTCGACATAACGCCAGATGTCGATCTCGCGCCACGAAAGCAGCGGATGCACGCGAATATGCATCCCTTCTTCATGCGGGGTGGCGTACTGGTCCCAGAACTCAGGAGGCTGGTTACGGATATCCCACTTATGGGACGCGCCGCGTGGGCTGAACACACGCTCCTTGGCGCGTGTGCCCTGTTCATCGCGACGGATACCGGCGATCACGCCCTGGAGCTTGTGCTTCTCGATCATGGCGGCGAGACCGGCGGTCTTGCGAGCGGCGGAGCGGGCAGCCGGCGGCAGCGTGGGGTCCATCTCTTCGACAGGAGGACAGTCGCCCAAGAGCAGATCGAGATTCCACTTCTTGGTGTATTCGTCACGGAATGCGTACATTTCCGGGAATTTTTTGCCCGTGTCCACATGCATGACCGGGAACGGCACGCGCCCCATGAAGGCCTTTTTGGCCAGCCAGATCATGACGTTGGAATCTTTGCCAAGCGACCACAGCATGGCCAGCGGCTTCAACTTGCGATACGCCTCGCGAAGAATGAAGACGCTCTGCGCCTCCAGTTGATCGAGATGGTCCATGGTGCGGAACCTTTCTTCTCTTCTGTCAGGTCGGCTTGTGGATGCCGCATTCAACCTTGGCAAGCCCGGCCCAGCGACCGGCTCGCGGATCTTCATTTTCACCCACGGGGCGTGTGCAGGGAGCGCAGCCGATGGAAGGATAGCCTTTCGCCGCCAACGGATGCGGGGGCAGACCACGACGTGTCATTTCCGCCTTGATCTCGTCTGCCGTCCATTCGGCGAGAGGGTTGATCTTTATCCGGCCACCATCATCGGGTTCGATGATTTCCATACGTTTGCGTGTCGCGGACTGGGAACGCTTGCGACCCGTCACAAGAGCGGGATAGGGCAGGGTAGCCGTATCGAGAGGTTCGACCTTGCGCAGGCGGCAGCAGGCGTCCGGGTCGAAGGCCCAGAGTTGCCCCTCGGGATCCCTATCCTCGATCACACGCGGAGCAGGACGCACATCGATCACATTCGTAAGACCCAGCGTCTTCGCCAGTTCATGACGGTATGCGATGGTCTCGGGAAAATGCATCCCGGTTTCCAGAAAAAGCACGGGGAGATCGGGATCGGTTTCCGCCACGAGCGCCAGCAGCAGGGCAGATTCCGCTCCGAAAGAAGACAGAATGGCAAGCTGCCCGGGCAGAACCCGACGCGCGGCGGCGAGAACGGCGTGGGCATCAGTCCCGACGTCGCGAAGCGCTTCGATCTGCTGCTGGGTAACGGTCATGGGACGCCCCTGCTGTTATACAACCAAAATCCGTGATTTCTCGGTCATGTAGGGGAGGAAAACCCCACTGGCAAGGCCATTCACGGATTTCCTAGGTGTTTTTGCCAAAAAATCCACTATTTCAAATCGTTTTATCGAAGGCGTGCCTTGTCCGTCCGTTCATGCCAAGGTCCATACAGGTGGCTGTCATCATGGACGGCCCAGCCTTCAATGACGGAGGATAGCATGAAACTTTACTACACTCCCGGAGCCTGTTCGCTGGCCTCCCACATCATTCTACGCGAAGCAGGTTTGCCCTACACGCTGGAGCGGGTCGATCTGGCAACGAAGAAGACGGAAACCGGGCAGGATTATCTGAAAATCAACGGACGCGGCGCCGTTCCGGCCATTGAAATCGAACCCGGTGTCGTGATCACCCAAAATCCCGCCATCTTGCAATATATCGGTGACCATTCGTCCGTTGAGGCTTTTCATCCGCCTTACGGCTCGCTGGAACGTGCTCGCCTGCAGGAAGCTCTGGGCTTTTGTGGCGATCTGCATTCGGCCATCGGCGGGCTCTTCGATCCCACACTTGAAGGAGCGGCCCGGGAAAAAGTTCTGGCTGCCGTGAAGCGGCGGCTGGGACAGTTCGAAGCCATGTTTCCAGACACGGGCGACTACTGGCTCGCCGCCGGTTTTACACAGGCCGATGCGTATGCCGGAGTGATTCTTTCATGGACTGGACCTCTGAAGATCGATCTCGGTCCTTACAGGAAAGCAAGTGCGCTGCTGGCCCGTGTGATGGCGCGCCCGACCGCTGTTGTGGCCCGGAAGGAAGAAGGGCTTTCCTGACGGGATCGAAACGCGACGGGACGATTACTCGTTTTCCAGAACGTCGCGCAGGGACGTCGTGAACGCGCCGGGTGCCAGTGGCTGAGGCTGAGTGGGGGCTGGCGCCCACGCGCTGATGATGGCCAGATGCAGCGGCATGGCAAGGGTGCCATCCGTGTCCTGATGTTCGCTGGAGAGCATGTCCAGCGCGGCGGGAAAAAGCAGTCGGGAGGGTGTGCGTCGGTCACGCAGGCTGACGGCATTGCTCTCCCCCGCGGCTTTCAGATCGCGCAGAAGCGCCAGACCGGAACGGTAGCGAATGTCGATGGCCTCCGCATCCACGACCGGAAGGGCAAATCCCGTTCGCTGGAGCAGTGCCGCGCAGTCCCGCAGCGTCGGGAGTGGGGAGACGCGGGGCGAAACTCCTCCACTGACAGCAAGTTCGGCTTCGCCCAGACTTTTCCGTAGCGCAGATAAAGTTGGTAGAACCGGAACGCTGGCCAGCAGCAGACCATCGGGACGCAGCACCTGACGGATCTGGAGCAGGGTGCCGGGAAGGTCGTTCACCCAATGCAGCGACAGATTGGCCACCACCAAATCGAAGTTGCCGGGAGCAAAGGGAAGAAACTCTTCGTCGGCGCACACGGACAACACATCCGGGATGCAGTTGCGTTGGGCCAGAGCCAATGAGAGATCGCTACAGACCACCTCGATCCCGCGCGCCTGGAGGCCGGAAATCGTGCTGCTGCGTCCGCCCAGATCGAGTGCCAGCGGGAAGCGGCGGGTCAGATCGTCCAGACGGTCGAGCAGGCGCTCGGCAGCATTGTCGAGAACATCCTGCACGCCATCAAGCGTGCGGGCTGCGCGGTCACGGTGCAGGCGCACGGCGTGACGGTCAAAGGTGAGGTGTGGCTCGGACATGTCTTTCAGGATGTGCGCCCGCTCAAACATTCTGCCAAGAGGTTAGTTGGCAGAATTGTGCATGTTCGAGGAGTGAAAATGGAGCAGAGCCGGCTATGGAAAACGACCCGTAAGGTAGGGCGGTTCGCGCTCGATCTGGTGTTGCCTCCTACATGCGCCATCTGCGGCACCGAGATCGACCAGCCCCGCGCCTTGTGCGCGACCTGTTTCGGACGGCTTCATCCGATCGGACAGCCTCGTTGCGACCAATGCGGTGTTCCGCTGCCTTCCGCCGCACATCTTGGGGCTGATGCGCGCTGCGTTTCGTGCGAACTGCATCCACCGCCATGGTCCCATGGGCGCGCAGCTTATGTGTATGACGAAGGATCGCGCGATCTGATCCTTGCTCTGAAATATGCGGACCGGACGGAAAACGCTGCCTTTCTGGCGCGGCAGATGGCCCGGGCGGCGGATGACATTCTGAGCAAGGCCGATTGGCTTATCCCGGTACCGGTCCACTGGCGGCGGCTTCTTGAGCGCAAATACAATCAGGCGGCGTTGCTCGCCCGAGCCGTGGAGCGGCTGACGCACCTGCCCGTGCTGGTGGATGCCCTGCAACGTCCACGCGCTACTGGACGACTGGCACAGTTTTCCGCAACGGCAAGGGCGCAGGAGATGAAAGACGCCATCACCGTGCGGGGGTCGCGGGTGGCAGCGCTCAAAGATCGGCACATTGTGTTGGTGGACGACATTCTCACGACCGGGGCGACCGCTACCGCCTGCACGCAGGTTCTGCTGGCGCATGGCGTGGCATCGGTCTCGCTTCTGGCGGCCGCACGCACACAGCCGGACCCGCAGGAAGACGTCTCGCGTCCGGAATCAATGCGGTAATGAAGCAAAGGCTCTGTCTGAGGCGTATGACAGGCAGGCAGAAATGAGTATGATCTTCCTTCAACCAATCGACGCTTTTGAGGAATGAAACCGGCACAATGAGCGAACGGATCGAGATCTACACCCAGCCGGGCTGCCCCTTCTGCATCCGGGCCGTGAACCTTCTGAAACAGAAGGGAGCGTCTTTTCACGAGATCAATGCGCCGCATGGCACGCGCGAGCGTGAGGAATCCCGTAGCCGTTCGGGGGGGCGGACGACGGTTCCGCAGATTTTCATCGACGGCAAATCTATCGGGGGCTGCGACGATCTGTTTGCGTTGGAGCGCAGCGGTAAACTCGACGCCCTGTTGAAGGCTGGCTGAGAGCGGAGCTTTCATGATTCACTATCAGCTCCGTTGCGAAGGAGGGCACGAGTTCGAGGGATGGTTCCGCAACTCTGACGCCTTCGAGGAGCAGGCTCAGCGCGGGCTGCTGTCCTGTCCTCTGTGCGGTACGACGCGGGTGGATCGTGCGCTCATGGCGCCCGCCATTAGAACGGCCCGCAGTTCAGCGCCGCCGAAAGAGGAAAAAACAGCTCCACCCGCAGCGCAACCTGTCGAAACGGATGGCAAAATTCCCGATGTGGCTCTGGCTCTCCTGCAGCGTTTACGGCATGAGGTGGAAACGACATGCGAAAACGTGGGCAATGGGTTCGCCGATGAGGCGCTGCGCATCCACCGGGGAGAGGCAGAGGAGCGTGGTATTTACGGCGACATGTCGGAAGACCAGCGTGAGATGCTTGAAGAAGAAGGCGTAGCCGTGCAGCGTCTTCCCTGGGTGCCCCGCGCGGACGGATAGTCTGATAAACAGACATGAGAGTCGGCACGATGGCCGGACAAACTGGAAAGGCAGAGACGTGACCACTTCTGTTCTCGTAAAAGACAGACAACGGACGGGAATGATTCCAGCCGCTGCAATGTGGCGCTCTCTCGTGGCGGTCACTCTGCTTGCGACGGGCGCCTTGACGCCCCCCGCGCATGCTCAGGACGTTGCGGCAAACAGCAGTCCCACCAAGGATGTGCAGGGAGTGTGGATCACGGAGAAGCACGATGGCGCTTTTCGTATCGCGCCGTGCGGGGATGCCATCTGCGGCACGCTTGTCGGACTGGATTACAAGGACAACGAGCCGGTTCCGACCGGCAAGGACGGGAAGTCCGAGTGTAACCTTGTCATGCTGACCGGCTTTCGCCCGCTTGAAGAAAAATCCGAGCGGCTGGGTGGCAAGATTCTCGATCCGGATACGGGAAATGTCTATCAGGCACAGATATGGTCGCCGGAGCCGGGTGTGTTGAAGCTGCGCGGCTACGTCATGATCCCGCTTCTGGGGGAAACCCGGACGTGGACCCGCTATACGGGCAAGATCGGTCCAGGCTGTCGTCTGCCGCAGAACTGAAATCGTTGTTTCTGTCGCCACTCACGGGCAATAGCTGAAACCGACAACTCGGCATCGCCCTGAGTGAAGGAAAGCAGAGGAGTTACCAGGGCGACAGCCCTATTGTGCATCATGACCGTTTCGTTTCATGCAGCACGCTCGAAAAGTCTGAAATGGCTGATCGTGGCGCTCACTCTCATTGGTTTCTGGGGGCAGATCGCCCTTCAGGGAGTGATGCTGCCCGGAGATACGCCGCGTGGAGCGATCCTGCGGCTGACGGGAATCGATATCGGCTCTGTTGCGGGTGTTTCCACGTCGCCCGCTTTTAATCACTCTCCCGCGTTTCATACCCATTCTCATCATGACATGAGCATGGAGCCGTCATCTCACGATGCGATGATGGCAGCCGATCATGCCGAGCATGATCACGGTAGCGGGCACGATGCGGATTGCCCTCTGTGCCCGCTGCTTCTGCTGTTCGGCGTTCTAGTGGGAAGTTTTGTCTTCCTTCCCAGTATTTCCTCGGCGTGGCTTGCCATGCGGCGTCGGCATCGTCAGCCACGCGCGCCGCCCGCCTTCACGCTGGCCGTTCCGCCAGCGACCGGACCTCCCATCCTGACCTGACGTGCTTTTCCTCGTCACGGCCATGCTGCCAGATGGGCGTTCGCGCGCCTGTCCGGAAGTGGAACGTGACCAGTTTTCACGCCCGCATCAGGACAGACCTTCATGTCTGCTTTCATCTCTTCCCGCGGCGGCCATGCGCTGTCGACCGGGTCGCTTGGCGTCATAAGCGCCTGCGTGCCGCTGTTTGTGTTTCTGATTATCCCGGCTCATGCTGAGACGGCGCATCGTGCCCAGCTTCTGTCCAATACGGCCTCCACACCTAATCCTTCCGCGAAAGAGGCAGTGTCGGCCCGAAAGGACAGCGCTCCGAAGACGGCGGAGTCCGGTAAGGTTGAACACATCATCGTCACGGCCATTCGCAAGTCGTCCGAGCACAGCCCGGACACCACCAATCTCTTTCGTCACAGTCTGGGGTTCAGCAGTTATTCTGCGGGGGGCGTTTCGGCGCTTCCGGTTCTCAACGGTATGGCCGACGACCGGGTAGCGACCATCGTGGACGGCATGCGTATTGATGCAGCCTGTCCCAATCACATGAATCCGGCTCTGTCGTATGTGGACCCTGATTCTGTGTCCACGGCCGTCGCCATCGCGGGAATCACACCCGTCAGCATCGGTGGCGACAGTATTGGCGGCACCATTCAGGTCGAGCGGCGGGATCCGATCTTTTCCTCCAATGGCAAGCTGCTTGTGACCGGTCATGTGCGGGGCGATTATCGCAGCAACGGGGGCGGCTCGGGCGCATCCGGCTCTCTCACGGTTGCCAACGACATGTTCAGCCTGCGCTACACTGGCTCTTATGCCCATGCGAGCAACTATCGTGCGGGCGGCAGCGGGCGGCAGGTCCGCTCCACCAGCTATCTCACCTTCAACCACGCGATCACGGCCGGTTTTCGCAAGGACAACCATCTGGCGTCCATCACCTTCGGTCAGCAGGATATTCCCTACGAAGGCTTTCCCAATCAGTGGATGGACATGACCAACAACCGTTCGACCTACGTGAACGGCAAATACAAGGGGGAGTTCGACTGGGGCACGCTGGATGCCCGCGCATGGTGGCAGCGGGTCGATCATGTGATGAACATGATGAACGACAAGGGCGGCCATACTGCCACCACCGGCATGCCCATGAATACGGACGCCCGTTCCGTGGGTTATTCGCTGAAAGCCACCATTCCTCTGGGTCCGTCGCACACGCTCAAGCTCGGCAGCGAATTCGACCACAACGGCCTCAATGACTGGTGGCCAGCTCTGCCCGGCAGCATGATGATGGGGCCGAACACGCTACACAACATCAACAATGGACACCGTGATCGTCTCGGTCATTTCGTGGAATGGGACGCGCGCTGGCTGCCGCGTCTTTCCACCCAACTCGGTTTTCGCAACGATTTGGTGATGATGAATACGGGCGATGTCTCTCCCTATTCCTGGACCGGCATGATGTCGATGGCGGATGCTGCGGCCGCGCGTGCGTTCAATGCCGAGAAACATGGTCGCACGGACACCAATTTCGATGTGACGGCGCTCGTGCGCTGGAAGCCGCTCGACAGCCTGTCGATTGAGGGAGGCTATGCTCGCAAGACGCGCTCTCCCAATATGTACGAACGATACGCTTGGGGACGCGGCGGCATGACAAGCAGCATGATCGGCTGGTTCGGAGACGGGAACGGTTACGTCGGTAACCTCCACCTTTCTCCTGAGGTGGCAAATACGGCAAGCGTCACCGTGACATGGCACGACCCGACCGACGATGCATGGGAGGTGAAGGTGCAGCCGTACTACACCTACACTCATAACTACATCAACGTGATGCGGATCGGTTCGTTCTCAGACGGACGGCAGAAGCTTCAGTTCGTCAATCACAATGCCCAGAGCTACGGAATCAACGCTTCGGGCCGTCGTCGTCTGTGGAAAAGCGAAGCCTACGGCACAGGCGAATTGCGGGCGAACGTCAACTGGGTGCGCGGGCAGGATCTGGTCAATCACTCCGGTCTTTACCAGCAGATGCCCACCAACGGTTCGATCAGCCTGCACGAGACATGGCACAATTGGTCCGGTCGTGTGGAAGTCACACTTGTGAAGCGCAAAAGCACGGTAGACTGGGTGCGCGCGGAACCTCACACACCGGGATATGCGTTGTTAGGGCTTGGTGGCAGCTATCGGTGGCGTAATTTCCTGCTGGATGCCAGCATCGAGAACATCTTCAACCAGAAATACTATCTGCCGCTGGGTGGCCTCGGGATCGGGGATTACAAAGCCACCGGCCTGCCACTGGGGCCGGTGGCGGGAATGGGCCGGTCTTTCAACGTCAGCCTAACGGCTTCGTTCTGACGCTTGGTGTTGCGGTGTTCGGATGGGAGGTGGCTTTCGTTGTCTCCCTCACAACGGCATCCCCATTCGACGCACGAGGTGCATGGTCAGCAGATAGAGCACAAACGTCAGAATGCAGCCCAGAAGAAGAGCGACGTAGAATCCTGTTCCATGTTTCATCAGCCACGGAATGAGCAGAAACATCGGAAGAGAGGGAATGACGTACCAGAACGTCGCGAAGACATGGGTTTCCATGCGTTGCGCGTCGTGCGTCTCCAGCCATAGCCAGAGCATTCCGAAAACGGAGACGAGGGGGAGGGATGCGACAAGAGCGCCCGCTGCCGGGAACCGTCGCGCAATGCTGGATGCCAGCGCGATCATCAGGCCGGACAGGATAACCTTGAAAAGAAAGAACATATGGCCCTGACGGATGACAGAAAAAAGTAAGCCTACACTGTCTTCTCTTGGGAAAGGAATGGGGTGCTGGCCTGTCGGCGCATTCCTGTCACGACACGACAAACGCACGGAACGATTAGACGCAGTGCCGGATCGGCGTATGCTGCTCTTCATTGTCCGAACCGATTGCCGAGGTCGTTATGTTCGCAATGCAGCTCTCAAAGCCCCGCACGCCGCTTGAATGGGTCGAGTTACCCGATCCGCAGCCCGGTCCGGGGCAGATTCGTGTGAAAGTAGGGGCATGCGGTGTCTGTCGCACGGACCTGCATGTGGTGGATGGCGATTTGACGCATCCGAAACTGCCAATCATTCCCGGTCATGAAATTGTCGGACGGATTGACGCGCTCGGCTCCGGTGTGACCGATCTCAAGATTGGGGAGAGGGTGGGCATCCCGTGGCTGGGGCACACCTGCGGCCATTGCTATTACTGCGATGAAGGCAAAGAGAATCTCTGCGATCACCCTCTCTTCACCGGCTACACCCGCAATGGCGGCTATGCCACGGTGACGGTTGCGGATGCGCGTTACGCCTTTCCTTTGGGGGAGGTGGGAAACGATGTCTCGCTGGCACCTCTTCTCTGCGCCGGTTTGATTGGCTGGCGTTCCCTGTCGCATGCAGGAAATGGCAAGAAAATCGGTCTGTATGGTTTCGGTGCCGCCGCGCACATCATTGCGCAGGTTCTGAAATGGCAGGGGCGCGAGGTTTACGGCTTTACGCGCCCGGGCGACACGAAAACGCAGGACTTTGCACGTTCGCTTGGAGCTGTCTGGGCGGGTGGCTCCGATGAACTTCCACCGGAACCGTTGGACGCCGCCATCATCTTCGCGCCTGTGGGGGCTCTGGTGCCGGCGGCCCTCAAAGCCATCCGCAAAGGAGGCCGCGTGGTTTGCGCCGGCATCCATATGAGCGAGATTCCGGCCTTTTCCTATGACATCCTGTGGGAAGAGCGGGAGATCGTCTCCATTGCCAATCTCACACGTCAGGACGGCATCGATTTTCTCTCACTTGCACCGAAGATCGGCATCAAGGTGAGCACGACGACCTATCCTCTGCCTAAGGCAAACGAGGCGCTGGACGATCTCCGGCATGGTCGGTTCGAAGGAGCCGCCGTTCTGGTTCCATGATGGATAGGCGCTCCGCTCCTGCGTTCAACCGCAGGCTGTCTGGAGCGCCTTGATCAATCCGCTGCCCGTGTAGGGTTTGTGGACGAGAGGAACATCGGCAAAGGCGTCCGGTATGCCGCCGCGGTTGCCATAGCCGGTCGCAAAAATGAACGGTATGCCGCGCGCGCGCAGAAGAACGGCCAGATCGAGCGACGTACCTTCACCCAGATTGAGATCCAGCACGGCAATATCGGAGTGCATGTCGGTCAGAAATGCCCGTGCTTCACTGACAGACGCTGCGGTGCAGACGTCGCTTACGCCATGATCGCGGAGGATGTCCTCGGTTTCCATGGCAATCAGTATCTGATCTTCCACAACCAGTACCCTGCGTCCCTTCAGATCGCCCGTAATCTTTTTTGCGGACGAGGCCGGCGGAGGGGCAGTTAAAGGCTGGTTTTTCTGTGTGCTTTCAATGGGTTTTTGCAAAAGAAAGCGGGCGGGTACGGCAAGGTGGATAACCACACCTTCAGCCTGAAAGTCTCGCGTGGCCGTCCCCCCGAGTTCATGCCTTATCGCACGTTCGAGCAATACGGATCCGAACCCTTGCCGAATGGGGATGCGGATCGGCCGTCCACCGGTTTCTTTCCAGCAGAAGTGCCACATATCGCTGGCCCGATCATGGTGCCACTCGACCACCAGTTGGCCCGTATTGGTAGCAAGCGCGCCATATTTAGCAGCGTTCGTAAGCAGTTCATGAATCAGCAGCGTCATGATGGAAAGCACTGTGCCCTCCATCCACAAATCTGGTCCGTTGAGTGTGACCGCCTCAGGTGAGAGCTGGTAGGGGGCCAGTTCCACGTCGAAAAGGGTTCGCAGGGAACTGCCACCCTGTTCACCCATGATCTGGTCATGGGCGAAGGCCAGGGCGTTTATCCGCTCCCGCAATGTCGTGAAATGTTCACGGAAAGTCCGATTCTCTGGAGCGGGGCGGCTGACCAGAGACTGGACGACGGCCAGAATGTTCTTGACCCTGTGTGTGAGTTCCTCGTTGACGAGTTTCTGGCGTCGTTCGGCCTCAGCTTGCTCACGCAGCAGAAACTGATGATAGGCGCCTGTGATTTCCATCATTGCGGCGCGCAACTGGGTGGCGGCTTCCTGATCTTCTGTAGTCCAGGGATGCGCGTAACCAAATACGTGCTCCTGAAGGAAACCGCTTACTTTCTGCGGATCCCGTCCAAGGGGCGCCAGATTGACGATACGCTCCCGCTCCCGACGGAAGAAAAACAGGCAATCTTTCGTGCCTGTTGCAATGGGAATGGCCATGACGCCTGCGAAATCAGGGAGGGCCGGGAGTAGTTCGGTCGCATCATCGTGCAGGGAATCCGTAGAGCACGTTCCCACTGAATCGGATTCACGCATCCATTCAAGGAGTTGAGGAACGGCTTCCACGGACGGAGCGTGCCCATGAGTGGCCCACTTGCCATCCATCCACACGCCAACGCCATCGCATTCCACGAAGTGAGCGAACCGTTCGACTTCTAAGCGTATCCGACGCGGCACGCTTGCGATGTCGGTTTGGCTATGGAGAAAATGATGAAGGAGATCGTGCGCCTGTTCCGCAATCCGCAGGCGATTGGTGCGTGTGACGGCCGCAATCTGGAGCGCGACATACTCCCCGAACATACGCACGATAGCGCGTTCGTCCATGCTGACGGGGCGAGGTTCATAGTGCCGGAAGGTCAGCATACCCCATAGTCGTCCATCCACGACCAGAGCCAGAAGCATCGTCGCCTTAATGCCACAGGCTTCGAGATAGACCCGTCCGGCAGGCAAAACGGAGCGAAGCATGAGAGAGGACGTATCGAACTCGGGCAGGCCGGGGCTTTCCTGCACCGCAATCTCGGGCGCTTCGATATCCTCGATCACGCGAATGAGTGTCTGGCGATAGAGTGTCTGGATAGATGGCGGAAGATCGTCTTCCGTCATGTACTGACCGCGCAGGCTTGTGAGCCCACTCCTGAAGGCATCGGCCACCACGACGGGGCGTTCCTTCCGGTCGAAGCGGTAGAGCAGGATGTGGTCGTATTCGCTTATGAGGCGCGCCTGCTTTACGGCGACATCCAGAAGGCCCTGTAGATTTTCAGGTTCCCGCAGACGTTCAAGCGCATTGCGCAGTGCGCCGATCAAACAGCCGTTAAGCGCTGGTGCGCCAGCACGAAAGCATTCCAGGACAAACTCGGACCCTACGATATGCAGAGCCACATCGCAGGGGATATGCCGCAGTCCCATCGCCAGACCCAGTAGAAGAACCGGTCGATGGCTTGACGGCTGTTCCTCAATCGTCGCGCATATTCGCTGTGCAGCAGAAGAGCCGATGCACATTGAAATATCCGCGCCGAGAGACAGCGAGGGATTGGCAAGAAAGAGAACGGAATTGGCCGAACTCCGTTGGAGGCGAAGCGTTGAGGCATTGAATGTCAACAGGCAGCCGCCCGACTGCACCAGCATACGTGCCAGCGCAGGCCGTGTCGTGGCCGCAGGCATGTGAAAAGGTGCTCGCGTGGGTTCAGGAGCCGCCATTATCTTCACAAAGCCCTCCAGCCGTTCATGCAATGCTCTTCCGATTTCGCTGGCTCACAATTTTCCGTGCAAATGGTGAGGGTGGTTAAAAATTTAAAGTATGCCGCCGAGAGAACTGGCTCATGAGGCCACGGATTACGGTGATTATCTCTTTATCATGGCAGCCATGAGAAATCGGAAAAGTGATATCACGTTCCGCCGCGTGTCCGACACATGCAATGTCTAAACATTGGGCGGTTTGACGTCACAGATGCGCCATCACCACTATTCCACCAACCAGGAGCACGGCAAAGATGCCGCAGACCAACGGTAGACGCCGCTCAATGAAGCTCTCGATAGGGGCACCATAGCGCTTCAGAAGACCAGCTATCAGGAAGAAACGGGCTCCACGTGTGACAAGACTGGCCACCATAAAGGGCAGGAGAGGGAAGTGTGCGGCTCCACTGGCGATGGTGACAAACTTATAGGGGATGGGCGTCAGCCCTTTGATCATGATGATCCATACACCCCATTTACGAAACATTTCCTGCAGCGCCACCAGTCGGCCTTCAGCGTGATAGAAATGCACGATCGGTTTCGCGACTGTCTCAAGGAGAACAGCGCCAATATACCATCCCAACAGACCGCCAGCCACACTTGCCAAGGTGGCGATCGCCGCATTGATCCAAGCGCGCCGGCGATTGGCGAGTGTCATGGGGATCAGCAGGACATCGGGCGGAATGGGGAAGAAGCTTGCTTCGGAGAAGGCAAGGAGCGCCAGCCAGAAGGGAGCCTGTGGTCCGGCGGCGTGCGCTCGCACGCGCGCATAGAGACGATCCAGCATGGCAGGTAGGCATCCTTTTTGACATGAAGACGAACTGAATGGCCCGGGAGCAATGCCACTCGGTCCGCCATGCGGCAAGGGTTCCAGATTGCCGGTCTGCCGAACCGTTCATAGAGGGAGAGACTATCAGGCTCTTGGGATAAACGGCGCTGACATCCGAAAGTCGCATAAGATATATTATGCCAACTCACGGGCGTGACTACATGGCGCGGCACCGAGATGTCGTCCCATTTCACTCCACAGTATCCGTCTTCACGCGAAATATCATCATCTCCTCGGTGAGGCTGATTTTTCACTGCGAGAGATGATGACAAAACATGTGTTGCCTGCGACGTGATCGACAAGCTCCGTTGTCGCGCTTTCAACCCTGTGCAAACACTTCCGGGCACACACTATCCGCTTGGGAGTAACCGGACAGGATGATCGTCAACAAACGGATCGGTCTTCTCGTGCTCATGCGTGAAAGCATGGGAGCGCTTGTGCTTCTGGCAGCGTGGGACTTCGCTGTCGTGGTTCTCTACCAGCTCTTTCATCAGGAATGGATGGAAATCCCGGGCTTGCCCCTGTCCCTGATCGGTTCGGCCATCGCACTGTTCATGAACGTGCGCAACAACTCCGCCTATGCCCGCTGGTGGGAAGGCCGGACGCTCTGGGGTGCCGTTACCAACAATTCCCGTTCCTTTGGCAGGCAGGTTGTCACCATTCTTGGTGGGCGCAAGGATCTTGTGCGGGCCATGGCCGCCTACCCCCACGCCCTGCGACAGGCATTGGGGGAAATTGATGCTTCGGAGGATATCGCGCGGCTGTTGCCGCCTGAAATGGCACAGCGCATCCATGGATGGGTCAATCAGCCCAATGGAATCCTGCTCGAACTGGGACGTGGCGTGACGGAAGAATCGACCAGGCTTGGAATCGATGGCGCTCTCCATGGCCAGATCGACCGCATCCTCTCCGATCTGGCCAATGCCCAAGGCGGACTTGAACGTATCCGAAAGACCCCCCTTCCGATTCAATATTCGGCGGTCCCCCGTGTGTTGGCCAATGTGTTCTGCATCGTCCTGCCGATCTCGGCCGTGCAGACTCTCGGCTGGCTCACCCCTTTGGGGTCTTCGCTCGTGGGAGTGCTCTTTGTGGTGCTCGACAAGATGGGCGGTGATCTTCAGGAGCCATTCAGGGCATCTCCACATGCTCTTCCGATGGCCACCATGGCTCGTGGCATCGAGACCGACCTCCTTCAATCCATCGGAGACGCACCGTTGCCTCCCATCCCGGTGAAAAACGGTATTCAGCTCTGATTTTTGGGCCTATTTCCCTATGCGATCACGATCAGATGATCGCACATTTTGTCATCTGCCGATTGACCCTCATTACCATTCTGTCACACTCGCCCGATATCGGAGGTGTGGTTGAACGCAGACACAGGTGGTCTGTCACGACTGATGGAAAGTAGCGGGCGCAGCGGAAATGAGGACCAGATTGATCGACATTTCGATGGCGTCATGCTCCGGCACATCCGAGGCGGAGAATAGCTTCGCTGCCCGTCTCGGTCGTCCGCTTGGGCTTGGCCTTCTGGTCGGCTCGCTCGCTTTTGGCGCGCCCGTTGCTGCGCGGGCTGATGAGTACACGGACCTGCTTGATATTTTGCGCGTCAAAGGCAGCCTGACTCAAGGTGAGTATGGGGCACTCAAACTCAAGCACCAGCGGCATATTGCCGAGGATGCGGCGCAGACGCGGCGTGTTGTCCAGAGCACGCGTGATACCGGCTCCCCTGCCCGCCTGCGTGCCGCACGTAACGGGGGAACACGACTGGCAAGCGCCGGGCATGTGACGGGTCAGTATGCGGCCTCCCCGGATGGAGATGTCACGCCTGTTTTCGTCGATGCCAACGATGCCGCCATGAGTGCCGCGGCGAGCGCGCGTGACGCCCGACAATCCATGCTCGCGGCCCGCGCGGCCATGCATGACACAAGCATTATCCGGATGGACAATTATGTTCCCGGCAAGGGGCTGACGTTCCATGCAGGTCCGGTGGACATCAATTTCTCCGGCTTTGTCAATGGGTTCTACACTTACGACAATGCTTACGGAAAAATGGTGGCTGGCGGCACATCGGCTGGTGCTGGTGGCAGCAAGTTCGATGCGTCCGCCATCCGCAATGGTTATCTCCCGGCGGGTCTGATCACCAAGATCAGCACGCGACAAGAAGGTTATGACATTCAGGCCGTGTTCGGCATGTATCCGGGCATGGACAACAACAAACCCGGCGCCATGAACGCCAATTCGGGCGGTAGCGCGGTAGCGCTTGGAACGCCGGGTATCGATTTTCGTCAGGTTTACATGACGTTCGGCAACAAGAAGATGGGCACCATCAAGATCGGACGCGATCTTGGCATCTTCGGCTCCGACGCCATCCTGTCTGACGCCACGCTCATTACTCTTGGCTCCATCGGCGGCAATTCCGCTCCGGGCAATACATCGCTCGGTCGCATCGGTGTAGGTTATCTCTACGCCGACTGGATACCGCAGATTTCCTATCAGACGCCGACCATCAGCGGTTTTCAGGGCACCATCGGTATTCTTCAGCCGCTGGATGAATTCAATTTTGCAGGCGGGGTGACCAACAGTACTGGTGGCACCGATGCTCTGTCCGCGCAGTCCACACATCACGGCGCGCCTATGGTCCAAGGTAAAGTGACCTACGATTTCACGGTTGGCGAGATCAAGACGCATCTCTGGGCCGGCTTCCTGATCCAGCATCAGCAGCGACTCTATTCCTCCTTCATTCCTGAAAGCGCCAAGCGCAGCGCTACTGTGGAAGCCGGGGAAGTCGGCGCCAAAGTGGATTACAAAGGCTTTGAAGGCCTCGCCTATTACTATCGAGGTAGTGGTCTTGGCACGACGGGCCTGTTCTTTGACGGTATCGATCCGGGCGGTCATAAGCGCGATTCTGAAGGTTACTACGTGCAGGCCACCTACTCGTTCAATAAACGCTTCCGCATTGCGGGAAGCTATGGCGTCAGCAACCTCTATTCCGGGCCGCAGGAAATCAATCCGATCCTTGTGCGACGCAATGAATCGGAGGTTGGAGCCGTATTTTACAAGCTGACGGACTGGCTCCAGCTTGTGGGAGAATACAGCCACACCGAATCCATTGCCCATAATGGCAACCGGGGCAAAGACAACTCCATGTCGGCTGGCGCAGTTCTGTTCTTCTGATTATTTGACCTCATCCACACGATGCGTGTGATGGCGTGAGCAGTCGGAGTAAAAGGCACCAAACCTGCCTCTATCGTTTGTCAATAACTCTCACAGCAAGTCTGATTTTCATCAATCGGCGCGCAACCTTTTCTCTACCGTGGACTTATTCGTCACATGGCAGCCTGTCCGAGGGGAGCGGCGCCCCCAAGACAGGAGCGCGTTTTTGTGATAAAGACAGGCAACATGAGCACATTCAGATCCCCACCGAAAGGCGGCGTCACCGACGCCATGGCACGAACAGCGGCTGCGACGACGGCTGCTCAGGCAAAGACCAAGGTAAAAGACGAAGATCCTTTCCAGGAAGGTGACTCCATCGTTTACGCCGCACACGGCGTGGGCCGCGTCGATCGTATCGGAGTGGACGAGATCGCCGGGACCAAGCTGGAGGTGATCCAGATCTCCTTCCCCGGCAATCAGATGACCCTGCGCATCCCGCTGACAAAGGCGCGCAAAGCCGGTCTGCGCAAGATCGTCTCCCGCGAGATCGTGGACAAGGCCATGGCGATCATCAAGGGCAAGCCGCATGTGAGCAAGGGAATGTGGGCTCGCCGCGCAGTTGCCTATCAGGAAAAGATCAACTCCGGCGACCTTGTACAGATTGCGGAAGTGCTGCGCGACCTGCGCCGGAATGTCGACAGTCTGGATGGCAGTTTCAGCGAGCGCAAGCTTTTCGAGGCCGCACAGGAACGGTTTGTGGCCGAGGTTGCCGTGCTGGAGAAGAAAGAGCCCGCCGATGTTCTGGAATCGCTCACAGCGATCATGAAAGCGGCCTGAGCGGAACAGGTTCGACGTGGTGGCATTTCCTGAGCAGCCTGTCGGGCCTGCGTTCCCGCAAGCCGCAGACATGGATGTGCTTCTGCGTCGAGCTGAAGTCGAACTCAAAGCCGGACATTTTCAAGCAACGCGGGGTGTGCTTCTGCCTCTCGGTGGCATGGGCAATGCCCGGGCGGATTTTTTGTTGGCTTGCGCCCACGCCGGATGCGGCGAATATGAGCATGCGGCGACGTCTCTCATGGCAGTAGGTCTGTCCAACGACAGCGGACGTCATGCGGCCAGCGATCTCGTAACGCTTTTCGGTCAACTGGATCGGCGCGCGGACAGCTTGAATGTGCTGCGGGCACTGGTTCGCAGAGTGCCGGACGATCCACGTATCCTTGACGCGCTAGGCGATCTTCTGAGTCATCTTGGCGAGTATGACGAAGCGCTGGACATACTCGATCGCAGCCTCGCCATCCGGCCGCATGCCCAGTACACTCGTAACCTCAAGGCCATTGCCCTTCTTGAGCGCGGAGACATCGAGGAAGCCAGTCGCATTTTCCGCTCCGTGCTGGACATGACACCAGACAATGCGGTGGCTCTCTCCAACCTCGCCTGTATTCACTCTGCGCTCAACGAACCCGATGCATCCCTCGCCCTCTATCGCACGGCCCTTCAGCGGCAACCCGGTAACGCCGTCATTCGACTGAATCACTCGGTTGCCCTGCTCAAAGCCGGACGTTTCGCGCAGGGGTGGAGCGAGCATGAATGGCGGCTCAGACTGCCGGGGCACACCAATCTTCCACCTGAGAGAATGCTTCCGGCCCTGACGGACGATGTGGAGCTGCGTGGTCGCCGCGTCCTCATCACTCAGGAAGAAGGTTTGGGCGATACATTGATGTATCTCCGCTATATCGCGCCTCTTGCGCGACGCGGCGCGATCGTCTCCCTCTGGGTGCCCAACTCTCTGGCCTCCCTGTGCCGCAGGGTCGAGGGGGTGGCAAAAGTGTACATGGGGAGCACATGCCCCGATTATGACTGGCATTGTCCTTTCATAAGCCTTCCGCGCGTCTTCATGGCGACGCCGGACGCGATGGGAGCGCCTGTCCCCTATCTGAAAGCGGACGAAGAACTGGTGGAGCGTTTCGCCCCGCTGCTTCCCCAGAACGGACGACTGAATGTCGGTCTTGTCTGGGGAGGCGCGCCACGGCGCCATATGACAACGGCCATGATGCTCGATCGCAAGCGTTCCATGCCGCTTGCCACACTGGCACCACTGGCCAAGCTCCGCGGCATCAATCTCATCAGTTTTCAGAAGGGCCCTTACGCCACACAGGGAACGACGCTTCCAGCCGGCATGACGCTCTATAATCCCATGCCCCATGTCCACTCGATGGACGACACAGCAGCGCTTCTCATGGGCATCGATGTGCTCGTGTCCGTGGACACTTCGGTGGTGCATCTCGCGGGAGGACTGGGGAAACCAGTTCTACTGATGGACCGTTTCGACAATTGCTGGCGCTGGCTGTCTGGACGCACGGATTCCATCTGGTATCCCGATCTCACGATCTTTCGTCAGCCCCGTCCAAGGGACTGGGAAAGCGTGGTGAAGAACGTCACCCGGCGTGTGAGAGAAATGGCAGCCATCCGTAAAGCTGCCTGATTTTCTTCGCTTCGGAAAACCAGAAACTGGCGGCCTCTGTCGCCTCACATACAGGAACAGACGATGACCCACGACGCGACTGGCTGGAAAGCCAATCCGCTTCGCGAAAGCCTTGCAGGCATGGTGGCCACTTTCGCGCTCATTCCGGAAGTGATCGCCTTTGCCTTCGCGGCTGGCGTCGATCCTTCCGTCGGCCTCTATGCCTCCTTCGTCATCAGTATCGTCATCGCGTTTACAGGCGGGCGTCCGGCTATGATCTCGGCGGCCGCGGGATCGGTGGCGCTCGTCGCGGCCGGTCTGGTGCATGCGCATGGTGTGGCCTATTTGCTGGCGGCCACGCTACTCTGCGGTGCCATTCAGGTTGTTTTCGGTCTACTGAAACTGCATGTGCTGATGCGCTTTGTCTCACGGCCGGTGCGGACCGGGTTCGTGAACGCCCTCGCCATTCTGATCTTCTCGGCCCAATTGCCACATATGCAGCATGTGACATGGCACACATGGGCGCTGATCGCGCTCGGTCTTGCCATCATCTATCTCGTGCCACGTGTCTTTACGGCAATCCCCTCGCCTCTCATCTGCATCGTCGTGCTCACGGGTATCCTCGTCCTCCATCCCATGCCGGTCGCCACCGTTGCTGATCTAGGGCATCTGCCCGACGGGCTGCCGACGTTCACCGTCCCTCACCTGCCGTTCACGGGCGAGACGCTGGAAATCATTTTTCCCTATGCGCTGGCCATGGCCATGGTCGGTCTTCTGGAAAGCCTCATGACAGCGCGGGTGGTGGATGATCTGACCGGAACATCGTCCAACAAGCGCCGTGAATCCATCGGTCTCGGACTGGCCAATTTGGCCGCAGGGCTGTTCGGTGGCATTGCGGGATGTGGCATGATCGGACAGACGGTCGGCAATGTGCGTTACGGCGGCCGAGGGCGTCTCTCCACACTGATGGCCGGCGTCTTTCTATTGGTGCTGATGGTGGCGCTTCGTCCGCTGGTCGCACGGGTGCCGGTGGCGGCCCTTGTGGCGATCATGATCATGGTCTCTGTCAGCACGTTCTCGTGGTCATCGCTGAAAGATCTAGTGGTCCATCCGCGTCTGGCCAGCACCGTGATGGTCATCACCGTCATTGTCGTGGTGCTGACGCACGATCTGGCGGCCGGTGTGGCTGTGGGTGTGCTGCTGAGCGGTGTGTTCTTCGCTTCGAATGTCTCCGCCATGGTGCGGGTGACATCGCGGACCGACCCGAGCGATGGCACCATCCGCCATGTGGTGCATGGCGATATTTTCTTTGCCTCAGCGGAACTGCTCGAAGACGCCATCCTGCGTGCGGACATGAAGAGCGCTCCGGGACACAGGCCGGTTGTGATCGACCTGCATGACGCTCATCTGTGGGATATTACCGGAACAAGCACCGTGGAGAACATCGTCACGACACTGCGCGGACGTGGCTATGATGTTCGTCTCGAAGGTCTTGATGAAAAAGACGCCCGGTTTCTTGAACGCCACACGTCTTTGACACTCACCTGAGATCTGCGATCAGGGCGTCTTTGGGGGCTTGTACCATGACGGTATTTTCGGCCCCTTGTAATGCTTGGCGTGATAATGGGTGTGGCTGTCCAGATTGGGATCGTCGCTCGAACAGGCCTCCAACGCCACAAGCGGCAGAATAAGAAGCATCCCCCACACGACCTGTTTTATTCGCCGCGCACGAGGTTTGCGGTTCATATTCATTTGTCTGTTTCCTTGACCGCAAAGGGCTGAAGCGGCAGCGAGAGTCCCGCTTCGTTCATATACTGAATGGCCAGTGGATCATTCTGTCCGGTCGTGGCGCTGCGGGCCGCCTGCCCCTGCGCCGCGCGTGCGAGTAGCGCTGACGCCACATCAGGGTGCCCGGCTGCTTTCGCCGCCTGCGCTTCGAGTGCCATGGCGTGAATCATGGCCCGATCATCACCATTCTTCCGGCGAAGCTCCACGGCCTGCGCCGCCAGTTCCTGCGCGCGGGCCGGGTCCGTGTGGAGCAGTGTCAGTGCCTGCAGAGCGGCGACATCTCCCTGCACATCGAGCGAATGAGGCTGAGGCAATGACGACAGGCTCTGGAGGCTGGCCGCAAGCGTTGCGGAATCCGAGCGTCGAGCTGCCACGATTCCGGCAATGAATGTTGCACGTTGGTTGATATCGGTTTCCGTGGATTGTTCGGCCCGTCGCGCCATATCGGCGGCTTCGGCCAAGCGCCCCAGCCGCGAATAAGCCCCAGCCGCCACGAGATCGAGCGCGCTGGTACCCATTGCCGCTGTTTTCTGTTCCGTTCCAGCCGTTTGCGCCTGAATCCCGACGGAGCGGATCTCAAGTGCAGCGCGCGCATTCTGCACCGTTTCCAGAGCATCGGTCGGCTTGTCGGCGGAAAGCTGGGTCACGGCGAGGTTGTAGGAGGAATCAGCAATACCCTGCGGGTCATCGTCACGCAGCGCAAGACGAGACGCCTCACGGTATTCCCGTTCCGCCACGGAATAACGCCCGATGGCGAGTGCCTGTTGCCCCGCATCCATGGCCTGCTGCCACGCGGCATTGCGTACCTGCACGCCCTGATCCTGATTGCCGCCGCCGCTGCATCCTGCCAGTGCGGCGCAAAGCGGCAGTGCAAACAGCAGTCGGTATTTCATCGGCCTCATGGCGAGACTCTCCGCGCGGGAAGCCTCTTGGCCGACTGGCTGGTGCTATGGCCGCCCAGCAGCCAGAGACTGCGCAACTGGTCCGTCAGCTTTTGGAGCGTGTAGAGGGTGGTCTGCGCCTGCGTCAGGAGCGCCGGCGCATCGGCCAGCGTGTCATCAACATTGCGCGTGATCGATGGCAGACGTGGCGTGGCCGTCTTGAGATCGTGCGTCGCGGATTTCACGTTTGCCATGGTGGCGTCAGTCTTTTTCAGGATGGCCTGAAGCTGCGCCTCCTGCGGCTTAAGACGATTGATGACGTCATTAAGAGAGACGATGGTGCTCTCCGCCTTGCGGATCAGATCGTCGTTGGTCATCAACTGGCCGACGCTGCCCTTGCCCGCGTGCATGTCGGAAATCGTATCATCAAGCTGCGCCATCATGTGACGGGCGCTGGCGATGGCCGGCATGACCTCGGCCTGAATGTTCTTGAGCGTCTGCGTGATCATGTCGGTGGGGCTGGGTTCCGTCACGGCGTTAATGACGGCGTATTTCCAGTCCATCGCCTCACCACTGCCACGTGTCAGATCAAGATAACTCGCACCCGCCACCACGAACTGCTTGCGGATGACAGCAGTGCTGTCGCGCTTGATGAAAGGCTCCACCTGTGGGTCGAGGTCAACAAGCGCATACATCCGCCCCGTAGGATTGAGCTTGATGCCGCGAATGGTGCCGGCATGCGCACCAAGGATCTGCACATCCCCACCAACGGCAAGACCGCCCACGCCGGTTTCGGGCAGCACCACTCGCAGCCGTGCCGGCGGACTCAGCCAGTCGCTCAACACGCCGGCCTCGATCACCGCCGCCGCAAAAACGACAATGCTGATCAGGACGAGCAGGCCCACCCACTCATCGGCATAGCGGAGATGAATAAGGGGGCGGCCCTTCTGGCGTAACCTGATCTGAAACATCAGCGCATCCGTATCGTCATGAGTCCGTCATCCGCAAGGCGCCACTGGCCATTGATCGCCTGTCGGTAGCGCTGCCACACAGTCGGGTCACGTACGAACCAGATGGCGGAAGCCCCCCGGTCGCGGGCCTCGGTGAGGGATTCCAGAAAGGGTTGCGAAAGATCCACAGGGCTTGTCTCCAGAGGGTCTTCCAGAAGAAGGAGCTGCGGCTTGCCGAGAAAGGCACGCACACAGGCCGCACGCACGATGTCCGCTTCCGAAAGGCGGCCGGGCACATCGGTGGGAATACCCGGCAGACCGAAACGCTCGCACAAATGCTCGGTGTCCGTCGTGACGGTCTCCAGCGGTATCGTCGTGTGATGCAACTGCTTGAGCATCATCGCGACATGGGTGCCGAACAGGTTGCTCCAGATCGCGCGGCGGGTGATGCGACCGATCCGCCCTCGCAGCGCGTTGCGACGCCGGTCATTCAACTCCGTCCAGTCCAGTCCCATGAACCGGACATTGCCCTTGAGCAGATGAATCATACCCGAGCACAGATCCGCAAAGACAGTGGCCCGCGTCATGTCCCGCGTTTCCACGATCACGCATTCGCCCGGCATCAGTCGCAGCGTCAATGGCGTCGGCGGCATGCCGCTTTCATCGAAAACGGGTGTCGCATCCGCCAGTTCCAGCATCGGCCCCGCCAGACGATTCACGGATGTTGTTCCTGTGTCACTCATCAGTCCCGCCCCTCACAGCTTGAGACTGAACAGAACGCTGACCGTCATGACGATCAGCATGCCACGGGAAAAACCACGCGGAAGCATGGTGCGCATGGAGTCTTCTTTGGAAGCCGTCAGCCCGCTTACACAGCAGCCCAGTCCCACGAGAAAGCCCACGACCACGAATTTCAGCGGAATGAGCAGATAGTCCAGCGGCGTCATGGCAATCACCACGTCGTAATAGAACGACAGCAGCGAGTTCGAGAGGGCACCTGAAGCCCGGCTGATGATGTAGCCGGTGGTCAGTGAGGCCAGCGAGAAAATGATGCCAAGCGTAAAGCCCGACACCATGAAGGCCAATGTGCGCGGCAACACCAGCAGGAGGAAAGGATCGAGGCCTTCCGCCTGCATGGATCGCACCTGACCGCCCGTTGTCAGCATGCCGATCTCGGCCAGCGACAGCATTCCGCTGCGACCGAGCATCAACACGCCCACAAGAATTGGCGCCAGTTCACGCACAATCACGGTGACCAGAACCGATCCCGTCATTTTCGCCATACCGGCGAATCCCAGCCAGTAAATCGCCTGTGACACCACCCCGACACCTGTCAGCGCGCCCGTCACGGCGGTGCTCAGCAGGCCTCCACCCGCTACATCACCCAGCGTCATCTGGAATTCGTAACGCACCGTGCGGCGCCAGCTGTTGGGACGACAGCTTTCGCGGATCACACCCCACAACGTGCCCAGCATGATAAGCAGGAACCACACCTGCCGACGCACCAGAGCACCAAGCCAGCCAAGGAAATGGACGAATCTCTCACTTAGCGTCGCTTTGCGGGAGTGATCGTCGTCATCCTGATGGAACGTCGCAGGCGGTGCCCCCAAACCGAAGGAGATGTCCTCCTGATTATCGGGCAACACTGCCCCCGCAGGCGGTGGGTTGCCCTGCTCCGACGATGTGCCGCCCGGCCCTTTCGGGTTTTCAGGATCCTGTGTCACCGGCGTGTCGCGAGCACGTAGACCCGCCCTATGCCTGAACGTGGCGCATAGAAAGAGCCACGACTGCGGAACAGATAATGGTCACGAAGCGCCTGATACACCCGTTCCGTGACTTCGATCGTGCCCACATCCGGCGCACCCTGCGCCATGAGTTCGGCCAGAGTCACGGTCTCGCCCCACAGGTTGAACGATTTGGGATCGTTGCCAAGCTCTCCGCCCATCGCGGGGCCAAAATCCATGCCGATGCTGAAGATCGGTTCGATATTGGCCTGCGAGAGAAGCATCATGCACGTCTCGCGCAATACCAGTGCGGCTTCGGCAAGACGCCAGATCGCGGTCGGATCCGCGTCTTTCGTGCAACCCGCGACGCAGATCAATCGATGTCCCGCGACCTTGACCGAAAACAGTTCATAGCGACGCGCGATGGCCTGCACTTCGCCCGCGATACGATCGATCAGCGGTAGTACGGCAGACCCCTCGTCTTCCGCTTCCATCACCGGATCGGTGAAGGTGATGACCATGACGGCGACACTGGGGAACAGCCCTTTCCCGATTTCGCCAGCGGCAACAGGCGGCTGCATCAGCGATTCGTCGAAGCGAGGTTCGGGTAGCGCTGTGGGAGACGCAGGTAGGGTGTCGCTGCCGCTCGCCTCGTTGCCTGGTGTGCCGGTGGCGCCCATGGCGCCAAACCGGATGGCAGCAATGCCCGCAATGATGTCGAGGAAATAGACAAGATGAGGCGCGAAGTTCGCGTTCTCAAGCGTGATCATGCCCAGAATTTCCGACCGACCGCCTACCGTGCCACGAATGGGGTGAACGATCAGGGATTGCGTGGCCGCATCCCGCATGACCAGCCGTTCAAACGGAGCTGTGCGTTCATCGGACCCGGCGTGAGCCACGGTCACTGGAACGCCGGCGTCCACGATCTTGAAGAAATCCTCCATTTCATGGCGGGAGATCTCAAAACCACCCGCATGAGCCGTCTGACGGGTATCGAAACTATCCTCGCAGATGAGCGCCGTCCCATCGTGCACCAAACGCCAGAGTGCGGCACGCTGAACACCGCCCACGCGCGCCATAGCCTCGGTCAGCACGAGCGCTTCGTCTTTCGGATCGAGAATGCCCGGTGTCTCCGCGATCTGCCGCAAGGCCGCCGATTCCGAGTTGGTCTGATCACGTTCATGGCGCAGCTCGCGCGTCACACGTTCGGTGCGGCGGCTCTGTCTGGCCAACAATCCCGCCAGCAGCGAGGCCAGCACGATAATGACGACCGAGAATTGCAATCCCTCCCGACCGCTCTGTCGAGCAAAACTGGCAAAATCGTTCTCCGGTGCCACGATCAGCAGAACCCAGCTGTCCGATCCCGGAAGATCCTGCGCCATCCCGATATAATTGCGGCCATCATATTGGAAAGGATGTGAGCCGGCTCCTCGCACCCGATACTGGTCATAGACCCGTCGAAATGTGCCTTCGGTCGCCGGGTCGAGTGTCATACGTGACGGATCGCCGCCGGCCCTCGCGACAATCTGTTCGAAGCCATGCCCAGCAATAATCCGACCATGACTGTCGAGGATCATTGCATTGCCGTTTTCGCTGATTTTCAGGCTGTCCAGAAACTGGCTGAGCTGATTGAGCGAGATATTGATGGCAAAAACGCGCTGGATTCCATCCGTGCCAACCAGAGGCACGGAACCTGTCACAATGAGCTGCTTCGTGGTGGCGTAGATGGTGGGCGACGTCCAGGCGAAGCTCTTCTTCTCTATTGTATTCGCATACCAAGGACGCGTGCGGGGATCATAGTTCTCAGCGTCGTTTTCTTCGCTGCGTATGATTTTTCCATCAGCGCCACGAAAGTCATGGTGGAAGATCTTGTGGCCGTTAACGGTTTTGAGCTGGGTGTATTCCAGCCCTTTTCCGGTAGGATCACGTTCCACAAGCAGGAAATTGCCATTGGCATCGCCGAGATAATAGGACTGTATTTGCGGCACCAGCCGCAGCATGGTGGCCCCATAGGAATAGAAGGCGCCCTGCGTAAAGGCCGCTGGCGCATGGCTGATGAAATCCTGGGCGAAACTTCCGCCCAATGTCGCAGCGCCCATATATGCCGTGACATCCTGCACGACATAACGCTGTACCGATTGCAGGAGACGGTGTGTCAGTTGCAGCACGCCGGTGCGCGTGGTGCGGTAGGTGTGCAGACCAATTCCGCCAATCGCCACAAGGATCAGCAGCACCCCAAGAACCGGAACAACGACCTGAAGCAGCTTCTGCCGCAGAGAGGCGTCATTTTGTTCCGTGGGGTCGACTATCTCGTTGGCCGCCAAAAGTCCTGCATCCCCATGCCATTGCGCGCGAGGACAACCCTCGCCACGATCATTCGATCATGAACACATTATTACCAAACCTTCGAAAGGTCATCCACCATCAGGGGGACCCGCTCCTGCGTGAGCGACAACGGCAGGATCAGTTCAAGGGAAGCAGTGGGCGATGTCGCCATACGACCGCCCAATAGAGTGCAATGCACAGAAAGAGCGCGGAAAAACTGGCCGGGTAGCCCAACCAGACGCCCCATGCGCCATAATGATGGGCGCACCAATAACCAACCGGCAGTTCGACCAGCACCACACATCCCAGCATGATCGACATCGGTGCCATCACATCTCCGCTAGCACGCATGGCGGCACCGAGAATCCCGCCCAGAGCAAGAGGAACGGCGCTCCACATAACCACCTGAAAAGCGTGAGTGGCCAGAGCGATAACAGCGGGATCGGATGTGAAAAGCAGTGAAACGGTAGTGGGAGCGAAGGAAACAGCTAACGCTAGAACGCCCGTCAGCACCAAACCGATCATAAAACCTGTTCGGAGCACAGCACGCGCTCTTTTCTCATTCCGTGCGCCAATCGCGTGCGCCGTCAACACCGAGACCGTGATGCCCACAGCCATCCCAGGATACTCAATGTAGGTGAGGGTCTGCGTAAAAAGCCCATACGCGGCCGTCATGTCCGAGCCAAAACCGTTGATGCGCCCCACCAGCGCAATTTCGGCCAGCCCCATGGTCATGACTTCCACCATGGCCGGCAGTCCCAGTCGCAGAACGGACAGGAAAATCTTTTTTTCAGGCAGCATTTCACGAAGCATCTGCCTTGTGGGCGCCAAAGGATGATCGACGTGCCGGAGTGAGATGCCGACAAAAACAAGAGCCAACACCCATCCTGCAATGGTGGCGGCTGCGGCTCCTCCCAACCCGAAGCCCATTACGAGAAACAGTGGCGTCCCCACGAGAGCAACGGCGATCTGAATGCCCATCATCATAAGTGGGCGCATATTGTCCCCCGCTCCACGCAGGGTGATGGCAGTCGTCACCAGAATGATAAGCGCCGGACTTCCTGCCAGAAGAAAGGCGCAATAGCTGGCCGCATCTGACAGCACGTCATTTGGCACATGCAGCAACAGGAGAATCCTGTGCACCAGAAACTGACCGCCAAGTCCAATCCCTAGTCCCCCGCCCAGAGCAATCCCTAGAGCGGCGGCCGCCGCGGGGCGGGCCCGCTCAGGGTGGCCAGCTCCCCACAACTGTCCCACCAAAACGCTGGCCCCGGTCCCTAGCCCGACGCCGCAGGACACGAGCAGCAACAGAAGCGGATAAAATGTACTGGCCGCCGCGAGGTCGCGCGTTCCCAGCATATGGCCGACATAGGCGTTTCCGATGGTCCCGGCGAGTGACTGGAGGACACAATCCAGCATGACCGGCAGCATGAAGACGAGGAACGGACGCAGAACGGTTTCGTTGGTCCCTTTAGCGGCAAGGCCGATTTCACCGCCCGCACTATCAGATGAAATGCCCGTTTTTCCGCTCACAGCTTCCCCGTTTCTCCGCACCCACACAATCGTTCACACTGTGAAGGCGAACGCTTTCCGCTTTCTGGGAACGAAACAGCTGCGGCGTTTATTTTATTTTCGGGAATCTTGTAAAAGCCTGGTGCTGCTGGCGAGGATTGAACTCGCGACCTCTCCCTTACCAAGGGAGTGCTCTACCACTGAGCTACAGCAGCGTTCGGCGGAGGGCTACCTACAGTTTCATACCGTACTCGGCAACCCCCCGAATCTCTCGCAACGGAAGTTTTTCTTCCACCGTGAGAAAATCAATCGTCGCGGTGAACTTTCTCCATCCGCTCGTGGCGTTCCTGTGCCTCGATCGAGAGCGTCGCAATGGGGCGGGCTTCCAGTCGTTTCAGTCCGATCGGATCGCCCGTTTCCTCACAGTATCCATACGTGCCGTTTTCAATCCGCTGGAGTGCCTGATTGATCTTTCCCACCAGCTTGCGCGCACGGTCGCGTGTCCGCAACTCAAGCGCACGATCTGTTTCCACGCTCGCGCGATCCGTCACGTCGGCTTCATGAATGCCGCCCTCTGACAGGCTGGCAAGAGTTCCTCCCGCCTCCTTGAGGAGTTCCGTGCGCCACCTGACAAGCTTTTGACGGAAATATTCCACCTGCAAGGGGTTCATGAACTCTTCATCATCGGACGGTCTGTAGTCCGGAGGAAGTGTGATCATTAGATTGCGTCTCCGTTCCCCGAGGCAAGCGGCCTCCAACGAATGCGCGGCTTATAGCCGTGCAGAAATGGTGCGCCAAGTTTAAATCGTCTCACGTCCACAGGAGCCTGTTTCTCCGCCTTCCGGCATTTCCTCTCCCAGTGGAGAGATGGAAAAATTTTGCTCGGCAATGCGTCGTCGTGATTTTGCGGCCTCAATGATCGCCCGAACACGAATTGATCGCACAACATTTGAGAGCCCAGAGCCCACCATATCGAACTCTTGGGCGCAGAGCGTTTCGATTTGAGTGAGAATATCGGCCGGAATTCGTCCCTCCAGCAGAGAAACCTGCAACTCGCGCAGCGCCGAGAGCACATCACTTCCCCACGCGACGGCCTCCCTCTCTTGTTCCTCCTGACTCACCGCCCCTGCCTCTTCCTGGAGAGACAGCAAAGCAATGGGTGTCAGACCGGACACCTCGGAAATGGGGGCTTCGGTGTTTTCGGCAGGTAGCGTGAATGGCGAAGGCGCTGTCTGCCGCCGGACACGACGGGACGTCGTAATGCGGGGAGAATAACCAACCGTGCCGATGGGGCTCATTGTCTCTTCATCCTGCCAGCGTGTGTCACTTCACGCAGAAGGAAGTTTCACGCCGAACGTTGAGGAATTGTTTGCTCTTGCCGTGGATAACAATGACGCGAAAACATTGACGAGCGGCAAAGATCGGCATGACATCATTCAATCGCAAGGTATGGGGCACGGGATTGAAAAGGGTTTTCCCTTCATCAATTGCGTGCGGGGCATGCCTGCTTGTCTGTGTATTCCTGCTCGGAATGTCCTCTGCGAATGCCGCACGTGTGCGCGTAAAGGATATCGCCGATTTCGAGGGGGTGCGCACCAATCAGCTCATCGGATACGGACTTGTGGTCGGCCTACACGGGACGGGTGACAAGCTGACGAACGTCCTGTTCACCCGTGAGACTCTCATCAGCATGCTTAACCGTCTGGGGGTGAACATCCGCGACCGGGAGATTCAGCTCCAGACGCACGATGTGGCCGCCGTGATGGTGACGGCCGATCTCCCGCCCTTTGCGCATGGTGGTGGACGCATTGATGTTACGGTTTCAGCTACCGGCGATGCCACGGATCTGACAGGCGGCACGCTTTTGGTTACACCGTTGATGGCTGCCGATGGAGAGGTCTATGCGGTAGCGCAGGGCTCTCTCGCGACCAATGCTTTTGCGGCACGCGGCGCTGCGGCTTCCATCGTGCATAATATTCCCACCAATGGGCACATTGCCAACGGAGCCGTCGTGGAACGCGAAGTACCCGTGGATCTCAGCAACAAGAAATTGCTGCATCTCTCTCTTCGCAACCCTGATTTCACGACAGCAAGCCGCATTGCACGGGCCATCAATTCTGCTCTGGGGGGCACTATGGCGCGCGTTACCGATCCACGGACCGTGGCATTGGATCTGACAGGACGTGACAGCGTTCCGGTCCTCTCGCTGATCGGAGACCTCATGGTTGAACCCGATACACTGGCGAAAGTCGTGGTCGATGACGCCAGCGGTACGATCGTCATTGGAAATGATGTCCGGATCAGTACTGTCGCTATCGCTCAGGGCAACCTCACCATTCAGGTCACGGAAACTCCCATGGTTTCGCAGCCCGGCCCCATGTCGAACGGCACCACCACTGTCGCCCCCCGTACAACCATCAATGTGAATAACGGGAACAATGCCAAGCTCGGCATTCTTCCAAACGGTCCGACATTGAGCAATCTCGTTTCGGGACTCAATGCTTTGGGAGTGGGGCCACGCGATATGATCTCCATTCTGCAGGCCATCAAAGCCGATGGTGCGTTGCAGGCCGATCTGGAAGTACGATGACAGATTCAACCCGCATCACAAGCGCATTGCCTTCGGCAGGCCTCCCACTGTCGAATGATGCAGCCTCATCCAAACCTGTGGACGCGAAAATCTGGAAGACCGCCACCGACTTTGAGTCCATGACCGTCGGTCAGATGCTCCAGCCCATGTTTGACACCATCGATACCTCAAAAGGATCTTTTGGAGGGGGGGTAGGAGAATCCTCGTTCCGCCCCATGCTCACAACCGAAATGGCCAAGCAGATCGAAAAGAAGGGCGGCCTCGGTCTTGCACCTTCGATCTATCGTCAGATGCTTGAAATTCAGGAGAAAAAACGTGACAGATGAAGCGCTGGCGGTCATTCGCGACGTCACGGCACTTCTGGAAGAAGAAAACGTCCATCTTCGAAAAGGAGATGTTCCTGCGGCAGTTGGACTGCTGCGCCAGAAAGAAGCCGTACTGATGCAGCTTGACGCATTGGATATCGATTGCAAACGCGATCCGAACGATAAGGACGCTAACTGCTGCTCGGAGGAACTGCCGGCAGCGTTGGAAAATCTTGAGAACGTTCTTGCTGACAACAGGGTTCTTCTCAAACGCGCTCTGACTGCGCAACGCCACATTGTTGAAATCCTGGCACGTGCCCTTCCCTCTCCCGAGAACCGGACACATTACGGGAAAACAGGAGGATATGTTCCTTCCCGCGGCATTCCAGGCCGCGCTTATCGCAATAATGCCTGAATGCAAGAAACCCCGCCGCAGCGGGGTTTCTCTACACTACCGATTTTCGCAGAAGCTTGTCGTCTTCACTTGCGACGGCTCGTGCGCGTAGCCGTTGTTTTGCGAGGAGCCGCTTTTTTCGGTTTTTCGACAACAGTTGCCTCTTCTGCCGCCTCTTTTTCCGCAGCCAAACGTGCAATTCGCTTCTGGCGACGTGCTTCCTGCGTCTGACGGAGCTTTTCCACGGCCGTCAATTTGACGGGTGCCACCGGTTCCCTCTGTCGTGTGGCGCGCGGGGTGGTTGTGGCGCTTCTGGCCTTGCGGGGAGCGCGCACAGTCTCGGTGACTTTGGGAGCCGCAGGACGGGCTGCAGTAGCCCGACGGGGAGCGGCTGCTTTTTTGGCTGTTGCGACATTTGCTTTGGCAGCAGCTGGTCTGCCCCGTGACGGCGCCTTGCTTGCCAGAACCGTTGCTTTTACGCGAGCCGCCGTTTTAGGAGCCGCGGCAGCTCTTTTGCGTGTCTTTTCCGGTTCAACAGCCGCTTTGGTCGTCTTGGCGCGACGGGTCGAAGCAACGGCGGCCTTGCCCCTGACGGAACTCTTGGCAGCCGGTGTGGGCTTGCTGTCTGCTTTTCTTGCCATGTCTTCCGCTTTCATGGTTCCAGCATCAGAGATAAAATCAAAACCCTGATGCTATGTTTTTATATTTTCCAGAATCAGCTTTCGCAGAGGCTGTTCTTGAAGGTGAGTTCCCGGACATCTTCAGAACGTTCTCGAACAAAGCGCCTATCCGCATATTGTTTTCCAATATAGAGCCGCATCGGATTTTGCAATATCATGATATCTCATCGGAAATACAGAAAACGCATGCACATAGCTCCGGCCGGGCACCAAAAAATCTTATGAAAGAGAGGGGAATGTATTTCATCTTATAATGGAAATAACAGCGACCTTTGAAAGTCGGCCCATCCCGGTTTTGCACGGAATTGAAACATTTCCCTTTGCTCTTGCCCCGCACGCTTTTTCATGTCCATTTTCCACACTGCGAAATTGTCAGTGGATATGTCCGCTTTTCGCCCTTTCCTTATTTTCAGCAGGATGCTCGCTTCATGAAGATCAATGGTGTGTCCTATCGCAGTGTCTGGGTCGATCCGAACGATCACCGCACAATCTGCATCTTTGATCAGACTCGCCTGCCCTTTTCTCTCGATATCCTGCGTCTGACCGAATGTGCTCAGGTGGCCCATGCCATCACAAGCATGCAGGTCAGAGGCGCCCCTCTTATCGGTGCCGTTGCTGCCTATGGTCTGGCGCTTGCGCTGACGAAGGACGCCACTGATGAGGCCATGGAGCGGGATGCTGCGATGCTGGCTTCAACACGTCCCACAGCGATAAATTTGCGCTGGGCTATTGAGCGTATGCTGAAACATCTGCGACCTGTCTCACCACAGAAACGGGTCGAGGCTGCTTATAAGGAAGCGGCCCGCATCTGTGATGAGGATGTCGCCTGCAACGAGGCTATCGGTCGTCATGGCCTCGAACTGATCCGCAAGCTCGCGGCGGAGCGAACATCAGATCGACCGATCAATATCCTGACCCATTGCAATGCTGGCTGGATTGCGACCGTGGACTGGGGCACAGCGCTTGCCCCGATCTACATGGCCCATGACGAAGGGCTGCCAGTGCATGTGTGGGTCGATGAAACGCGCCCCCGCAATCAGGGGGCTGGTCTCACGGCATGGGAACTGGGCAGTCACGGCGTTCCACACACTGTCATTGTGGACAATGCCGGTGGGCATCTGATGCAGCACGGCAAGGTCGATATCGTGATCGTAGGCACGGACCGCGTGACGACACGTGGTGATGTCGCCAACAAGATCGGCACCTACCTCAAGGCGCTTGCCGCACATGACAACGAGGTGCCCTTCTGGGTGGCGCTTCCATCCACTACCATCGACTGGCAGGTCGAGGATGGGCTGCACGACATTCCCATTGAGGAACGTTCCGCAGACGAGGTCACAATGCTGACCGGACAAACCGCATCGGGTGCCATGGAGACCATTCGCATCACGCCGCCCGCCAGCCCTGCCGCTAATCCGGCTTTCGATGTAACGCCCGCGCGTCTTGTGACCGGCCTGATCACCGAGCGCGGACGGTGTAAGGCAACCGCTGAGGGCCTTCTCTCTCTGTTTCCCGAACGACAGGCATGACCACGAGATGTCTTTTCATTGCCTGAAAAGGTTGACAGAAAAGGCAATTCTGACGGCATGATCCGTTCGTTTACCAAAACGGCACCACGTGCCTGAGAATTCGGGGACCGGGCAAAAATCCGGCATTGAGATGAGCAAGATCGTGTCCTGCCGCGCCACAGCCCTTCTTCTGGCGCTTGGGGTGGCTGCCTGTGCCCCGCAGTCTGGCGTAAGCCCGACACCAGCGAGCACTCCCGTCGCCCAGTATCGTACCGGCGAGGGGATCATGGGATACGATCCGCATGTGCCGGATTTTGCTACCCGCAACTTCACACCCTTCAACCGACAGGATGTCGCTGCCATCGCCATGCGTGAGTGGCGCCTCTTTGGCATGCCGGTCGATGATGACGATCCGGAATTGCGCCCGGAACCCACAGTCGCCAGCGTCAAGCCGGAACGCGCGCCGGGATTGTGGCAGCGTGTGGGAGAATACTGGTGGATCGGCCAGGATCCGCAGGAGACGGAATCCTCATGGAGCGGCAAATATGATGCCGATGGCCGCCTTTTCAATTTCGTGCATGACGGACGTTACGCTTGGTCTGCCGCATTTATTTCCTATGTGATGCGGGTGGCGGGCGCGAACGGGCGCTTCCCCTATTCTCCCAATCACTCCACCTACATCAACGCCGCAGCCTCGGGGCAGTCGAGCGGCCTTCGGGCGCATGACCCAGGGCAATATATTCCGAAATTGGGCGATCTCATCTGCACCGGTCGTGGCGGGAGTAAATCGGTTCGCTTTTCTAACCTGCCCACGACCTACGGCTTTCCGGCACACTGCGGAATTGTCGTGGCCACAGGCCAGAATGGACAGCCATTTGGCCACCAGTTGAGCATCATTGGTGGCAACATCGACGATGCCGTTACCCTCACCCATGTGCCCACGGATACTAATGGCGCCATCGCTTCGGCAGACGGTCACAGCTACGACTCACGTTATCCGTGGTGCGCCATTCTTGAAGTGCTCTACGATGCCGACGCCGAACCGGACGCCGGCCTGTAAGAAAAAGCAGTCGAGCGGCAGATGTCAGCTCTGCCGCCAAGGAAGATTGTCCTTTTTCCACCCGGCAACGCTGCCGCGATGCCCCTCTCCATTGAGTGGGCCTTCGAAGCCGTCCGCGACATTGAAAACCGTTTCAAAGCCGCTCTGTAGCGCCATCATCGCAGCGGAACGGCTCCGGGCGCCAGAACGGCAGATGAAATGAAGCGGCTGAGACCCATCAAGACCGACGAGCCGTAGCTCTTCAATGAAGCGCTCGTTAATCAGACCGCCGGGCAGTTGCCAGCTGATGGTATGAATATTGCGGCCCAGCACCGAGAGATCGGGGAGCCCGACGAAATGCCATTCGGCTGGCGTGCGGACGTCAATAAGCTGGGCTGTCGGGTCGGCTTCCATCATTTCCCAGACCGCGCGCGGCTGTATATCTCTGATCATTTTCCGCCAACTCCTTTTTTATCCGGACAGTGCGGCTACATCTTCGAGGTTTGGATTTCGTGAAGTATGAAAGCCGATTGCACGCATGAGCAACACGCGCTAGCCCAAATCACATCAGGATGAAAGGCAGGACACAATGACTTCCACTCCGAGTTCCCGCACCCTTCACGGCTGGACGACCTGCTCGGCCGATATGGCGGGCGCGATTGGCGGCACGCCTCTGATCCGCCTTGCCCGCGCCTCGGAAGCGACCGGGTGCGAGATATTCGGGAAGGCGGAATTCATGAACCCCGGCGGTTCCGTCAAGGATCGCGCCGCACTCGCCATTATTCTGGATGCTGAAAAACGCGGCCTTCTCAAGCCCGGTGGCACGCTTGTGGAAGGCACGGCAGGCAATACGGGTATCGGCCTGACCCTTGTCGCCAACGCGCGGGGCTACAAAAGCGTCATCGTCATGCCGGAGACGCAAAGTCAGGAAAAGATCGATTTCCTGCGTATGATCGGCGCCGATCTGCGTCTGGTTCCCGCCAAGCCGTATCGTGATCCCGGCAACTACGTGCACGTTTCGCGTCGTCTGGCGGAAGAGAATGGCTATGTCTGGGCCAACCAGTTCGACAATCTCGCCAATCGTGAGGGTCATCGTCACAGCACCGCTCCTGAAATCTGGGAGCAGATGGAGGGACGGCTAGATGCTTTTACCTGCGCCTGCGGAACAGGAGGCACGCTTGCGGGTGTTGCGTTTGGTCTTGAGGACAGCGCTCGCGCCGCCGGGACGGAACGTCCCAAAATCGTGCTGGCCGATCCTGAAGGTTCGGGTCTGTATGGATGGGTGAAGTCCAACGACTTGTCGATCAGCGGATCCTCCATCACGGAAGGCATCGGCCAGTCCCGGATCACGGCCAATCTGGAAGGTGCTCCGATCGATGATGCAGAGCGTATTCCTGATCCCGAAGCGCTGGAACAGATCTACAGCCTGTTGATCCATGAAGGCCTGTCTGTGGGCGGCTCCTCAGGAATCAATGTGGCGTCGGCCATCCGTGTGGCGCGCAATCTGGGACCGGGTCATCGGGTCGTGACCATTCTGTGCGATGGTGGAGCACGCTATCAATCCAAGCTGTTCAATCCGGATTTCCTGCGCTCGAAGGATCTCCCCGTTCCATTCTGGCTTGATAAGAAGTCTTAAATAAACACCACAACTATCTGTTTATAAAGTTCTTTTTTAGAAAATCCATTGTGAGATTAATATAAGAAAGGCCCGGCGCACTTCACAGCGCGCCGGGCCTTTCTTCTTCGTTATCGTTCTGACGTCAGACGCCGTATTCGCTCCTGACCTGCGTCTCAGCCCAGTCCAACCACGGCAGAAGCGCTTCAATATCTGCCGTCTCGACAGTAGCGCCTCCCCAGATACGAAGTCCGGCCGGCGCATCCCGATAACTGGCGATGTCGTATGCCACGGCTTCGTCGTGAAGCAGTGAGGCCATTTTCTTCGCGGCCTTTGTCTGGCTCTCAGCGTCGAGCGCTTTGAACCAAGGCGCTACGATCCGCAAACAAATCGCTGTATTCGAGCGAAGCGCGGGATCACGGGCAAGAAACTCTGCCCACTCCGACTTCGCTTCCCATGCCTCGACAGCCGCCAGATTGGCGCGACTGCGTGCAATCAACCCCTTCAAGCCACCAACACTTTCAGCCCAGCGCAGACCATCCAGAGCGTCCTCGACGCACAGCATCGAGGGAGTGTTGATCGTATCGCCGCGGAAAATGCCTTCGTTCAGCTTTCCCTTGGAGGTCAGGCGAAAAACTTTTGGCAGAGGACGCGGCGCTGGCCCGGCTTCAAGTCGCGCAACAGCACGTGGCGACAGTGCCAGCATACCGTGCGCCGCCTCTCCGCCGAGCACCTTCTGCCATGACCACGTCACGACATCGAGCTTCTCCCACGGAAGCTCCATTGCAAACGCGGCGGACGTCGCATCGCAGATGATCAATCCATCATGCTCGGTGGGAATGGCCGCCGTATCGGGCAGTTTCACGCCTGATGTGGTGCCGTTCCATGCCAGAACCACATCACGGAACCAATCCACGGCCTGAAGGTCGGGCAGTTCGCCATAATTGGCCTTGAGAACACGCGCATCCAGACCAAGCTGGGCGGTGATATCGTTGGCCCATGTCGCGGAAAAACTCTCGAACGCCAACACATCCACGGGACGTGTGCCAAGCAGCGACCACAACACCATCTCGACTGCACCGGTGTCGGAGCCCGGCACAATCCCGAGCCGCCAGCCTTCGGGCAGACCGAGGATGGCAGCGGAACGCTCAATCACTTCGCCAAGTTTGGCGCGTCCCTCGGTTGACCGGTGAGAACGTCCCAACAGCGCTCCGGACAGCGCTTCGAGTGACCAGCCCGGCCGCTTCGCGCAAGGGCCAGACGAAAAATCGGGATTGGCGGGACGTGTCTGCGGCTTGCTCACGCGCGAAGGCGCGACGTCTGCATTGAGGGTCATCTGTCTTCCGGAATACTGGTGCGAGAGGGGGGATTCGAACCCCCATGCCTTGCGGCGGTCGATTTTGAGTCGACTACGTCTACCGTTCCGTCACTCTCGCGACTGTCGTTCTCCTACCAGCATCTGCGGCCTTGGGAAAGATGCGAAGATACGCTCATGCAGCTTGTGCATCCATCAAAGGAACATTGGACAGACGTGACATCATCTGGCGGTAGGCTTCCACCTCTGGGGGATACACCACACCTTCAACGACCGAGAGACTGTGCAGGACGGCAAACAGATGGATGTCGTCCGTGGACAAGGTACCGTTCACGGCATCCGGTGAACGAATGAGCGACACCAATGAAGGCAGCTGGTTGTTCAGTTCTGCCAGTTGTTCGGTGCCGGATTCGAGATAAGGCGCAAACATGCCGGTCGAAGCTTCCTTCTTGCGCACGAAATACGCTCGCGCGCCGGTCGTCTCAAACTCCGGAAACGGCGCACAGGCCACGCGCGGCAACATCAGCCGATAAAGCGGGCCGCTGACGGAAGATATCCATGCTGCGATTGCCGGGTTGGTTTCACCCACCAACGCGGGCTCTCCCATCGCATCGACATGCGCCACGATGTCCATGCTTTCACCCATGAAGCGCCCATCTTCCTCAAGGATCGGCAACAATTTCCGGCCGATCATACGGATCGGGTCCGCTTCATTGTCATTGAGCAGCCAGACAAGCTCCACGGGCACATCCTTGAGCCCAAAGATCATCCGCGCTTTCACGCAGAAAGGACAGTGTTCATAAATGTAGAGTCTGCGCGTCATCGTTGGTTTTCCTCAGGCAGGCGAAACACCGAGCATCAGGGCAATATTCTGGATGGCAGCCCCTGAGGCGCCCTTACCCAGATTATCCAGCCGCGCCGTGAGCACGACATGTGTGTTCGCTTCATCCGCATGCACGCGCAGTTCCATATCATCCGAGCCCGCCAGAGCATCTGCCACCAACGTATTCTCCGCTTTACATACGCGCACGAAGGAAGATGCGACGTAACGCTCCTCCAGAGCGCGGCGCAGATCGGCCGGCGTGGTGCCCTTGACGAGCAGATCCATGTAAACGGGAATGGATACGATCATGCCACGTGGGAAATGCCCCACCGATGGCACGAAGATTGGCCGTTTCTCCAGAAGAGCGTGCTGCCGGATCTCGGGAAGATGCTTATGCGCCAATCCAAGACCATAGAGCATGAACGCCGGACCGCCTTCTTTCTCCTGTGTCTCGATCATGGTCCGGCCACCGCCTGTGTAGCCACTGACTGCATTGATCGTGACCGGGAAGTCCGGCTTCATCAGGCCCGCATCAATGAGCGGCCGCAGGAGCGCTATGGCCCCCGTGGGGTAGCAGCCCGGATTCGCCACACGGCTGGCCTGACGGATGGCCTCGGGTTGATCCTCGGACAGTTCGGGAAAGCCATAAACCCAGCCCGGGGCCGTGCGGAAGGCAGTGCTGGCATCGAGAACTTTCGGCGTGCGCTGCCCCGAGGCCGCCAGCCGCTCCACCATTTCTACGGCTTCCTTCGATGCGGCGTCGGGCAGGCAGAGGACCACGAGATCGGCCACCGCCATCGCCTCGGAGCGCGCCTGCGTCTCTTTCCGACGGACAGGATCGATCGAATGGATACGCACCGGCAAAGCACGCAGACGTTCCCGGATGCCCAGCCCCGTGGTGCCTGCCTCTCCATCGATGAAAACGACCGGTTCCGCACTCATTATTCACTCTCCCGCTGCTAGCTCCGTCCTATAGCCTTCGTATCGTTTTGCGACGAGTCCGTGTTTTTCATCCAGAAAAAGACGTAAAAATCACAATAAGACCTGTTCCGAGCACACAGAATCGTGTTCATCAGTGAAGATTCGGCGCAATTCTGCCCTGTCTGGTCAAGTTCTCACGTTTGACCTAGGCTCTGTGCTGCCTATGACGGATCAACGCCCCTCCCAGCCCGCCACACAGACTGGCCAGCCGCACGACCGCCCTCAATGGAACATCGCGTCCTCGGGAGAGACGGCGACCCTTCGCCTTTCCGGTCAATGGACAGTCGATGACGGCGTGCCGCTCGAACTGCCAGCCGATGCTCTGACAAAAGCAGCTCATGGCGCCTCTCATCTCAGCATCGACACGTCGGGGCTGGGACAATGGGATTCTTCACTGGTTTCGTTTCTATGGAATGCTCGGCAGAGCACTGAAAAAGCAGGACTGGCCTTCGACACCACACACCTACCCGACGGTGTCCAGCGCCTGATCGCCCTTCTTCCGCCTGCTCCTCAGCCGCCCGCCACTCCCCACGCGCATGTTCCCAATCCGTTTCAGGACGCGGGCGCCTTCACCATCGCCTCCCTTGAGGAAGTCGGAGCCGTCACTCTGCTGGGTGTCGATACGGCGAAAGGATCGGCCAAGGCTCTGAGTGGCCATGGCGGCATGCGCTTGCGTGACCTGCTGACCAATATCTCGGATGCGGGCCCATCGGCCCTGCTGATTGTCCTTGTGGTCAACTTCCTCGTAGGGGCAATTCTGGCCTTCGTGGGCGCCGTCCAGCTCCAGAAATTTTCGGCCGATATTTATGTCGCCAATCTTGTAGGCATTGCCTGCGTGCGCGAACTGGCCGCTGTCATGACCGCCATCATCATGGCGGGCCGTACAGGTGGAGCCTATGCCGCCCGTATCGCGACCATGTTGGGCAATGAGGAAATCGATGCCCTTCAGGTCTTTGGCATCCCCATCTCCAGCTACATCCTGCTTCCGTCCGTGCTGGCACTGATGCTGATGATGCCGCTTCTCTATCTGTATGGTTGCCTGGCCAGCATTCTCGGTGGCTACACCGTCGCAGTGGTCATGCTCCCCGATATTACCGGCACGGGCTACCTGCATCAGACCTGGGATGCGGTCGATCTCCACCAATTCGAGTTCGGTTTCATCAAGTCCATCGTGTTTGCAACCATGATCGGTCTCACGTCATGTCGCATCGGTCTGAAGGCCGGACGCAGTGCCGCAGATGTTGGAACAGCGGCAACAAGCGCCGTCGTGGTGGGCATTGTGGGTGTGATCGCGCTTGATGCTGTCTTCGCGGTGATCGCCGACGTGATTGGCATATGATGAATCCGTCAGCTTCCTCCCTTCCCGCCCCTTCGGATCGCACCCGTGGAGATGTCCTGCTTTCTCTGCGGGATGTGACCATCGGTTATGGAAAGAAGGTCATCCAGAAAAACATTTCCATGGATGTGAAGCGCGGCTCGATCTTCGCCATCATGGGCGGTTCGGGATGCGGCAAAAGCACGCTCCTTCGGGCCATGATCGGACTTTTGCGTCCCCAGAGCGGAACCTATACCGTCGATGGCGATGAATATTGGACAGGTCCGGATAGCCATCGCACAGCGCTGAATCGCCGGTTCGGCGTGTTGTTCCAGAGCGGCGCGTTATGGAGTTCCATGACGGTAGGCGACAATGTGGCGCTCCCGCTGGAAATGTTCACGCGGCTTGATGACGAGATGATCCGCCGACTGGTGGAGTTGAAGCTGGGTCTCGTTGGCATGTCTCATGCCATTGACCTCATGCCGTCCGAAATTTCAGGCGGAATGAAAAAGCGCGCGGGCCTCGCACGCGCCATGGCTCTCGACCCGGACGTGCTGTTCTTCGATGAGCCGTCCGCCGGTCTTGACCCCATCACCTCGGCACGACTGGACGATCTGATCCTGACCCTGCGCGATGGACTGGGCGCTACGATCGTTATCGTAAGTCACGAACTGCCCAGTCTCTTTGCCATTGCCGATGACGGCATCTTCCTTGATGCCGATACGCACACCCCGATTGCTCACGGCTCTCCCCGTGATCTTCGCGATCACAGCACCAACCCCATGGTCCATGCCTTCATGAACCGTGAGGCCAGTACGGACGCGCCCCCCGCCGAGCCAGCCACGAAAGGCACGAATTCCAATGGCCACTGATTCAGGAGCAACCCGACAGACGCTCGTCGGAATCTTTGTCACGGGTGGAATTCTTCTTGGCGTGCTGGCTCTGATCTTTTTCGGGAACATCAATTTTTTCTCGAAAAATCATCGTGCGGTGATCGTGTTTCAGGATTCCGTCGCGGGGCTGAGCATCGGGGCACCCGTGACCTTTCGTGGCGTGCGCGTGGGCTCCGTGGAGAGCATCAAGCTGCGCTATGATCCAGTAGCGCGTGTTCCCTACATTCCCGTCGTCATCAGTCTGGATGCAGCGCAGGTCCATGTCATGCACGATCCGGGGCATCCATCACGCCCGCTGGACCTGCGTGAGGTGGTGGCACACGGGCTACGTGCCGAGCAGAATCTTCAGAGCTTCGTGACCGGCACCCTCAACATCAATCTGGATTTCTTCCCCGGAGCACCAGCGACCTTTCATCCGCGCGTGGCCGATGAACTGCCTGAGATCCCGACACATGAGTCGGCTATGCAGAAGATCAAGCAGACAATCAGCGATCTTCCTCTCAAGCAGCTTGCGACACACGCGGATGAGGCCGTTCTTTCCATTCGTGATGTCGCTCAGAAGCTGAATGTCGAGTTACCTCCCCTTGCCGCCAGCCTCCAGCAAAGCTCGGCCGACGCGCAGGAAACGCTCAAGACCGCCACGCAGGCCGTGCGCGATCTCGAAGGGCGGCTGGATACAACTCTTGTCGATATCGATAAGCTGATGCGTACGGGCAATACACAGATCGAAGCCCGTGGCGCGGATCTGCATGCGACGCTGACCAGTGCGACAAAAGCGACCGATGAAGCGCGGCGGACACTCCAGAATGTCGAAGGCATTCTGTCTCCCCGGTCGGCGGATCGGGACAACCTCGATTCCTCGCTGCGCGATATCGCTGCCGCTGCCGCATCCCTGCGTGGATTTGCCAGCGACGTGGAGCGCAATCCGCAACTTCTGCTCATGGGACGCCGCCCGTAGGCCTCGCGTCATGATCCATCAACCCGTTCAGGAGAGCGACGCATGATCGCGGTTCGCAAAAGCTTGTCCCTCGTGGCCTCACTGGTTCTGGCGACAAGCGTGGCTGGTTGCTCCAGCCCGCCCCTGCAACTGTACACACTTGCCGGAGCCGGCACGGGCCAGAATGGTGCTGTGACACCGGGCACACCCATTCTGGAAGTCCGGCGCGTGCAAATGCCAGACTATCTGGACACACAGGATATTCTGACCCGCAATGGTACGGCTCTGGCCCGTAGCCCCAATGGACGGTGGGCGGAGCGTCTGTCCGATGGCGTGACCGATGTGTTGGCAGCGCGAATTGGTGTCAGTCGCCCCGATCTGTTCGTGACGGAACAGGCGCCACTGGGCACTACAGCCAACCGTCTGCTGGTCACGATCACGCGCCTCGATATTTCCTTATCGGGCACGGCCACTCTCGAAGCTCATTGGACCGTTATTCCCGCCGATGAGAAACAGCCCGAGCAGACCTATCGTGCGAGCTTCAGCACGACCGGGAATGCGTCCTCGGATGCCGGAACGGTGGCACTTGTAAACGCCATGAGCCAGCAACTCGCCACCCGAATCACGAATTCGCTGCCAGCAACTCTGCTTGCCGGGACGAGTCCGTCCTGATTGCATGACGATCAGGCGGCGAAACGGTTAATGTTCATGGCGCATCGCTAAAATTAACCGGATAAAAAGCAATTCCCGGCAATTTCGCCTGGACCGATGCAAAGCGTGTCGGCCGAAACCGATTTTGCAAAAGGGATTGTCCGATGCGCATTGTGGAAGCTGCCCGTCTCATTACAACAGGACGTATGGACCCGGACGTGCTGTGGGAGGTCACGACAGTGGCCGAGCGTGTCACCATTGCTCTGCTTGTAGGACGACCAGACTATCTTCCACAGGCGGCCAGCACTCCCACAAGCGCTTGGGATGTCATGGACGCCCGGTGCCGCAACCTTGTTCTGCGGCGTGCACCTTCGCGTATCCGTCGTCGGCTCCCGGGTTATATCCCCACTCCAACCCCACTCCATGCGCCAGTAGTGGAAACGAAGAAGAGCGTCACGGCTGGCGTGCGCCGTACACACCAATATCAAGCCACTTCCCCGTCGAGTAATTGAAGCCTTTTACTCGATCGCGTTCTATGGCCTGTACGCCCAACGAAGCCAGTGTCGTGTCAAAAATCGGCTGGTGCTGACGTCCCATCAGTACCAGCGTGCAGGTTTTGTCCTGTGTCAGAGCCTGCGCCGCCTCATGTGCATCCGCGAGACGGACATGCCCTTGCATGAGAAACACAAGACTGGGTTCCGAAAAAGAACTCGAGATGACACGCATGTTTGGGCAGGTACGCTGGCGCTCCACAGCCGCAACCAGACGTGGGGCCAGCCAGATCGTATTCAGGCGTGGGATCACTCCCGAGAACAGACCGGCATAGACAATGACAGCCGTGCCTACCGCACACATGGCTCCTCGTTGCAGGCGTCCCGCCACAATATTACGCAAAGCAAGAGCCCATAGCGGCAGAGCTCCCCCTGCCACGATCCACGCTGTCATCGGTACATGCTTCTCAAAGACCAGTGAGACAGCAATTCCCGCGACGGATAATGCTATGCCCAGCAATGCCCAGAGGAAACCGTAAGCGCTCAGTGCAATCCGTGCCCACCTGTGCAAGGGCCACGATGCCCATTGCGATCCACCTGCGCAAAGCGCTCCAGCGGTCAGGATCGCAATCGGGGGATAGACTGGCAGAACATAATGCGGAAGCTTGGTCGCGATCAGTTCAAAGACCAGCCAGTGCGGAACGATCCAGCACACCAGAAACCGTACATCCCAGCGGGACCACCATGTTCTAATTACCGGAAGAGCCGCAGCGGCAAAGAAAGACCCCGGCCAGAAGGCAAGCAGGAAAACAGCAAGATGGAACCCAGGAAATGCACCGTGCGCTTCCTGCCCATGTCCTATTTTGCCAAGAAAATTTCGGCCGACCGCCCGTTCGAAGAACTCACCATGGCTGATAATTTCGATGGCCGCGCACCAAGGTAGAACTACCGCCACCATTGCCAGCCATCCCCATGCGGGACGCAATCTGTGCAGCCATCGGCCGTCCCGTTCGATCAATGAAAAAGCCAATAATGTGCCCAGTGTAGGAACCAAAATGACCGGCCCTTTAAGCATCAGGCCGATGCCCAGTATTCCCCAGAATCCAAGAGCAATCATGACAGAGGTTGGTTTTTGCTCCCGATACTCGCGGATCACCCGGAAAATCAGGCATTCCGCTCCAACGACAGCCAACAGAAGAGTACTGTCGATTGTAGCCATTCGGCCTTCTGCCTGCACCAGAACGGAAACAGCGAGAAGAACACCGGCAGATAGGCCAGCCGTCGCGCCAAACAGGAGACTTCCCATCCATCCTGTCAACATAATCGCCAGGGTCATGGAGACAAGAGAAGGCAGCCGGTAGGCCCATACGGCCCGTTCATGCAAAGTGCCTGAAGCGGAAACGGCAAGCGCTTCCAGCCAGTATATTCCTGCAGGCTGAAGATAGCGGGGCTGATCCTGGAAGCGGACATCCACGAAATTTCCGCTTTCCAACATTTGTGCCGTCGCCTGCATATAGCGTGGCTCGTCCCGGTCAAAGGGAGGAATGCTTGCCCGGCCGGGAAGTAAAAGCAGGAACGCACAGAACCCGAGTGCGAAAAGCTTCCGAAGAAAGGGAGACCGAAAGACGCTTCCGATGAGCGACTTCAACATTCCCGAACGGAACCGGGCAAACGTGTGCGATTTCGCAGCCAGATGACTCCAAGCATGTCTCTGATTCCCACGATAGCCCGACCGAAATTCGTATATTTCGAATGGCCATGGAGCCTTACACGGTGCCGCACGGACTTACAGAGTAACGGAACGCCATATGTGCGCATCAGTGCCGGGAGAAAACGATGCAATCCCTCAAACTGGGGAAGATCCAAAAAATCCTGCCTTAGGAACACCTTCATCGGAGCACCCGTGTCCGGGCATCCATCATCCAGAAGACGTTGGCGTAACCCGTTGGCAAAACGCGTGGCCAATCGGCGGGACAGCGTGTCCCTGCGCTTCATGCGGGTGCCGACGACCAGAGGAGCCCGTCCGCTCTTCTCTCCTGACAAAGCCAGTGCCAACAGTTGGACAATTTCAGCAGGATCATCCTGGCCGTCTCCGTCCAATGTGGCGATCCATCGTCCACTCGCCGCACGTATCGCTGTTCGCAAAGCACCGGATTTGCCGCAGCGATGATCGTGAATGAGAATGCGCAACGATTTGAGACCGAGAGACTGACGGACCCGCTGCAATTCCTCCGCCGATCCGTCCGTACTACCGTCATCCACAAAGATGATTTCACAGGCGGGAAGCCCGGGAAGCACACTGGCCAGTTCCCGACAGACCGGAAGAATATTCTCCCGTTCATTGAGAACAGTAATCACGATACTCAAAACAGGAGCACCCGCAGGGGCAGACTTTGCCCCTGCGGGTGTCATATCGACAGACAAGATGGACTCTGTGCTCAGGCTGCGCGCGCCGAAAGAGCCGTGGGCAGATCAGCAATGGCCTTATCGACCATTGAGGCTGCCGTTCCGGCATCCACACCCTCGCCCATGACGAGACGTGCACTTTCGAACGCTACATCGACTGCCGCTGCACGGACCTCATCGATCGCAGCACGTTCAGCCGCAGAGATGCGATCCCGCGCCATCTGCTCGCGCCGCTGAAGCATATCTTCCGCTTCTGTACGGGCTCTGACGGCAAGTTCCTCAGCCTGCTTGCGCGTTTGCTCCATAAGAGCATTCGCTTCCGCGTGAGCCTGCTCACGCTCACGCGTGGCATCTTCAAGCATCTGCTCAGCTTCCCGACGAAGACGGGCTGCTTCATCAAGTTCGACGCGAATGCGATTGGCGCGCGCGTCAAGCACCTGAACAACCGGCTTCCAGATCTTTGGGCCGAAGATAACAAAGAAGAGAACAAATGATACGGTGTACCAAAAGCCTGCTTCATGAAAGATATTGGACATCGGCGTCATTCCCTCGTCACGCCACGATCAGAATGATCCGTGTTCAGCCCTGTACCCGGGCCGCTACAGTCGCGACGGCCTGTTCAATTCGTGAGCGATCCGGTGCAACGCCGGTCAGCCGACGGACCAGCGCTTCAGCCACATCACCCGCAATCGGTCGAAGCGATTCCAACGCTTGAGCGCGTTCTTTCGCAACACCGGCTTCAGCTGCTGCAATCTCTGTTTCCAGCTTGGCTCCCAGTTGAGCGAGCCGATCAGCCGCAGTTTTCTTTTCCGCAGCCAGCACGGAATCCAGATGCGCCTGCGCTTCCGCAGCCGCCGCTTTCTTCGTCTGGTTCAGATCACGAACAGCGGCATCAGCCTCGGCTTTTGCCTGATGAGCCTGATCCAGATCTCCATTGATCCTCTGGCTACGATTCTCAAGAACCGCACCAACCCGAGGCAATGCCCATCCGCGCAAGGCGAGATAGAAGAAGAGGAATATCCCAGCTCCCCAGACGACCTGCCCCGTAAGGAGCGGGTTTCTGAAGTCGAGCTGGGGCATGCCCGCCGCGTGCGCGCCGGGCGCCGCCGCCACGAGAAGCGGCAGACTCGCGACACCCATCATAAGGGAGTGACGAATCAGTGAAACCGGAAGACGCACGGGGCTTACTCCGTTCTCAGACGAACAGGATAAGGAAGGCGATCAGCAGGGCAAAAAGAGCAACCGCTTCCGTCAGCGCGAAGCCAAGCATGCCAAGGCCGAACACGTGCGGACGGGCCGCCGGGTTGCGAGCGATGCTGCTGACCAGCGTCGAGAAGATGTTGCCAAGCCCGATGCCGACACCGGCAAGGGCAATCACGGCGATACCGGCACCGATTTCACGGGCTGCAGCGATGTCCATTTTGATTTTTCCTTGTTGACGAAGACGTAGACTGACGGGGGCACCCAAACTCAGTGGGATACGGCCTCCCGCAGATAGATGCAGGTCAGAATGGCAAACACATAGGCCTGCAGAACTCCGACAAGCAGTTCCAGCCCCATCAGCGCGATATTGATCACGAGCGGGCCCACCGCCAGCACGTCACCAAAGAAGCCGAGACCGGCCAGCATGATGACGAAGCTTGCGAAGATATCGAACATCACGTGACCAGCCACCATGTTGGCAAACAGTCGAATAGACAGACTGACCGGACGCGACAGAAAGGAAAGGATCTCAATCGGCACCAGCAGCGGCGCAAGCGCAACAGGCGCTCCCGGCGGCATGAAGTGCGCGAAGAACTTGAAGCCCTGCACCTTGAGGGAAACAATGACCGAGAGAATGAACACCATCATGGCCATCGCGAAGGTCACGGCGATATGGCTGGTGAAGGTGTAGGAATATGGCAGAAGGCCGAGATAATTGCCCGCCAGAATAAAAAAGAACAGCGCGAAGATGAAGGGGAAGAACGCCACGCCCTCCGGCCCGATCGTATCGACCGCCAGATTACGCACAAATTCGTAGCAGACTTCCGCCGCCGCCTGCAGCCGCCCGGGAACGACTGCTGCGGGCTTCATGCCATAATGAAGGAAAGCAAGAACGATAACGCAGGCCACGATCATGAAGACGGGAGCCTGACTGAAGCGCAACGCCTCACCAAACCCGCCGAGCACCGGGTGCAATTCGAACTGCTCGAGCACGTTGATACTTGATCCGCCAGCCAACGTCTTACTCCCCGACCCTCTGTGGCCGCTCAGGACTCTTGTTTTTCTTCTTCCAGCGACTTCATCAGCCGCCAGACGTTCAGGATACCGGCACAACCACCCAGAAGAGCGAAAATGACCATGAAAAGAGCCCGGAAATGGAACACATGGTCCACTCCCCACCCAATCAGGACACCTGCCACCAGACCACCGAGCATTTCGCTTCCCGCTCTTGCCGCAAGAGACAACAGGTTTTTGTCCTGCCTGTCCGGCTGAGCTTCCTGCTCTACACTTTTCCCCGCACTGCGCTCTCGCGCTGCACGGAGACGTTGGTCGAAAGAGGCTTTGTCCTCAGTCATTCGCACCTCCAGATAGGGTGCATCGGTTTGCTAACGATCCGGCTTTTGCATGTCAAGCAAGCGTGACGGCTCTGCAATCAAAAGGAAAGACTTCACCGCCAGTGAGGCTGTGCTGAAGGCTGGTTTGGTGGGGCAAGCGCTCCATTTCACGCCGGGAATTTGTCTCAATAATTATTATCAAACTTTTAACGGCAGCACATAAACAGTTAATGCGACAGTATTCACGTAACGTATCGATACGTCTGGAAACGAATCTCCTGAAAGAAACGTTTTCCCGACCTGCGTTTTATCCTCGGCTCACGGGAAGTTTCTGTCATGGTCGCCTCTTCTACCGTCACTTCGAACAACGCGATCATTGTCAGCGGCCAGACGGCAACGATTCCGGATGGTGACGTCGTGTCAGGAACACTTGTAGTTGGCGGCGGCACGCTGGTGACGAGTGGAGGCGCGGTGGACACCCAATTGCAAGGAACCACCGCCGGCTCGGCAAAAGAAATTGTCGTCAGTGGCGGAACAGAAAGAAGTGTGACCGTCGCTTCGGGCTTTCTCGATGTTCAGTCTGGTGGCGAACTTGGCTCGGCCAACGCGGCTCAGGGAGGCAATATAGAGCTTGATCCGGATGCACATGCCAGCGCGATCACCGTGGGAACCGGCAGTTATCTGACGATTTCAGCAGCAGATGTGAGCACCGTTACGCTTGCGGGTGGCTCTGTGGACATCACGTCGGCAGCGGTCCCTCTCTCCACTGTCAGCAATGGAACTGTGACACTACGGGCAGATGTGAGTGCGAGCGGGCTGTCCGTGGGCAGTGGCAGCACGCTCTATCTCGCAGGTGGAACCGCTTCCGGCACAGTGATCAGTGGTTCCGGGGCTCAAGAGGAAATTCTGGAGGCTCCCCAGACAGGCGGAGCAGCTGAGACACAATTTGTCATTCTTTCCGGCGGGCAGCAGATTCTTTTTGATGGTGCAAATGCCATAGAGGGCACGATCAGCGCGGGCGGCCAGCAGCGTCTCTCCAGTAACGCCTCTGTTTCTCACATGACGGTTTTATCAGGCGGGCTTCAGTCACTGGAGTCTGGGGCAACCGGAAGTGATGAGACGATCGAGAGTGGCGGCAGCGTCTTCCTCAATGGAGGCACTCTGGCCTTCAGCAGTCAGACCACGGTGGAAGGGCATCTTTCCGGATCGGGCACGATCTCTGAAACGGCAAGTGCGTCCACCGTCACCTTTCAAGCCGGTGCTTTGGCGAATTTTTCAGGTGCAGTTGTGCTCTCCAATGGTTCCGTGGAAATCGCCAATGGAACGGAGACGAATGGCATTCAGTTCGATTTTTCCGGATCCGGCAACGAAAGCCTTATTCTTGGGTCTCTCCCCACTTCTCCTCTTCAGGTTTCCGGATTCAGCACAACGGATCGTATCGTGCTTTCCGGCATAACATCGGGCGCGACCCTCTCCATTCAGGACGGCTCGCGTGTGGAGATCGAATCGGGAGGGTCCACGATCGAGACGCTGATCCTCGACAGCGGAGTGGATTATACTGGCGCTCAGCTCGCCTTGACGGAAACAGCCGGTGGCCAGGCAGCTGTCCTGACAATGGGCGGACAGACCTCCGGCTATGCCGGAAACGTCATCACGGCCGGTAGCGTCAGCGCGCATGTCTCATCCGGTACAGGCGATCTCGTTCCGGATGGCGCGCGGACGATTGGCACATCCGTCGACAATGGCGGTCGCCTCTATATCAATGGCACAGCGATTCAGGATGAAATCCAGGGGCTGGAAGTTCTCAGCTCTGGCGGCCGAACGCTTCTGACGGTGGTGCATGCTACCGGCAGCGAGACGGTTCTTGCAGGCGGACAGGCAACCAGCACCACTGTCGATGGCGGCACGCAAACCCTTCTGGGCGGCTCAGCCACAAACACTTTCGTCACAGGTGAAGTAGATTCTCTTGGCGAAAACATGATCGCGGGAACGCAGATCATCCGTGATGGCGGCGTGGCCACTCACACCACCCTGACGGCAGCTTCCGCCGAAGCCATGTTTCCCGGCGAGCCCATGTATTCGGATGCCTATCAGTACGTGCAGGATGGCGGCACGGCTGTCGACACCACCATGACCGGGATTCATGGTGTCTGGTACATGCACATGACCCTGCAATGGGCCAACGGCACCATGCACCAGATCGTGTCATCGGGCGGAACTGCAATACGCACGACTGCCAATGTAAACGCCGTTGTCGATGTCCTGTCCGGCGGCACGGCTACCGACACGATGCTCGATGGAGGGACGCTCATTCTTGAGGTCGGTGCCAAATATACCGGCACATTGACCTTCCTGCCGAATACACAAGCCTCGCCCGCGTACGACCAGTATGCGACAGCTTCGACGGTCAGGGCGAGCATGGCGCAGCTACAGGGAATAACCATTGAGGGATTCGATACCATCGGCTCCATCTCTCAGGCTGGCGCTTATTTTACATACAACCCGCCCTACACCTCCATCAGCACCATCAACCAGATCGACATCTCCGACCTTACCTTCGCCGGTAGTGCCAACGAGATCGACACAGGCCATATCGGTGCGGATGGCTCGCTGACGGTCACGGAAGGTGGCCAGAGCACAACCCTTCATCTCGATGGCACCTTCGGTTCCGATTTCTATTTCCAGAAGGCAGCGGACGGCGGTACTCTCATCACCTACGGCGTGCCCTGCTACTGCCCCGGCACCCAGATCGCCACCCCGAAGGGCGAGCGTGCGATAGAGAGTCTTGCTATCGGTGACATGGTTCTGACCGCGTCAGGTCAGGTGCGACCCATTCGCTGGATCGGACGCCGCAGCTATGATGGGCGCTTTGCTGCCGGCAATCCCGACATCATGCCGGTTCTGATCAAGGCCGGAGCGCTCGGTGCTGGTCTACCGCGCCGGAACCTGCGTGTGTCTCCGCTTCACGCCATGGCGCTGGAAGGACACCTTATCCCGGCCAGCCTGCTGGTAAATGGTGTGACCATCACACAGCCGACCCGGGCGCAGCAGGTGGATTACATTCATATCGAACTCGACACTCATGACCTGCTTCTCGCTGAAGGTGCCGCTTCCGAGACGTTTGTCGACGATGGCAGCCGCAACATGTTCCACAATGCCGATGAATTCGCGGCTCTCTATCCGGATGCTCAACAGACATACTCGGATGCTGGGCTTTTCTGCCTGCCCCGTCTGGAAGACGGCCCTCTCCTTGAAGTCATATCTGCACGCCTGAGCACCTACGCACCGACCGTTCTGGCTCACACGCATGTCACTGGTTTTGTCGATGTCATCACGGAAAACCGTGTGGAGGGCTGGGCACGCCGCGACACGGACCCGGATCAGGCACGCGAACTCGTCATTTTTGCCGATGATGTCGAAATCGCTCGCGTCACAGCCGACCGCTTCCGTGCCGATCTGACAGAAAACGGTCAGTTCTCTGGTCAGCATGGCTTCTCTATCATCACGGACTCTCGCGTTTCACCCGCCTCTGTTCGGGTCGTGGACGCCGAAACCGGGCAGCCTCTTCCACTCGCGGGCACACCTGTCGCGCACCGCATGGCAGCCTGACACGAACCGTTGGCGAATTTTTCAGGCTTTCATGTAACAGCCATTGCATGAACGCCCGCCAACCTTCACCCGGTCCGACTTTTTCTCCGGACAGTCACGTTGAAGGATTCCTTGATCTCATTGCCCGTCTTCCGGATGGAGCGTGGCAGATTGCTGGCTGGGTCCGACGGACTGCGCAGACTGCCAACACGCCGGTGGAAGTGGTCGTGCTCTGCCACGGACAGGAACTCGCACGTGCCAGAGCCGATCTTTTCCGGGAAGATCTGGTCGTTCCCGGTCGTGCGGATGGACATCACGGCTTCGATATACTCATCCCGGATGAAACGACCCCGATAGCAGAGGCTTCCGCATTCGATGTGTTGATTCTTCCAGAGCGTGCGCCGCTTCCACGCGCCGCTCATCTCCTGGTGCCAACGTCACTCGCAATCCGGGGGGCCGTGGATGTCGTGGGGCGAGACCGGTTGGCCGGCTGGCTCGTAAATGAAACCGATCTGACGCGGCGGTTAGGTATCTCCGTCATGGTGGACGGTTCTCTCCAGCATCGTGTCATGGCCAACCAGTCCCGTCCCGATCTCCGCAATATCGGACTGGGGGACGGACGCTACGGATTCGACGTTCTGCTCAATCCGCCCTTATCCGCCGACAGCGATCATGTCGTGTCGCTCATCTGCGCGGAAAATGGAGAAAATCTCCCCGGTTCGCCTTTTCATGTTCCTGCGACGCGGCGCTTCAACGAAAGCTTCCGCAGTCATGTCCGGCAAACTCTTGGCAGTATCGCATCGGGCCAGCAACGTGAGCAGGCCATCGATTTTCTGATGGGGCTGGCCGATTCCCTGCGTCAGCAGCAGGGCCGAGATGACGCGCGCGAGACTGCGACACGCCAGCATCAACTTGCCCGTCGGAAAGGCACGGCCAACTTGGCCCCTTCCCCTTTTCGCGTTCTGTTCATTGATGACCGCGCGCCCGATCCCACCCGGGACGCCGGATCGTCCGCACTGCTTTCACATATGCAGGCCGCACGCGCTCTGGGTTATGAGCCGAGCTTCATCGCTTCCGTCACCATGCCTACGGGGAGCGTAGTGCGGGAGCTGGAAAAGCTCGGCATTACATGCTGGTGCGCCCCCACCTATCCCACGGTCGAATCGCTTCTGCGCACCCAGTCGAACGCCTTCGATGCGATCGTCTTCCATCGTCTTTCCAACGCATCGCGCTACCTCGCCCTCGCCAGTCTTTACATGCCCGGCGCACGACTGGTTTCCAGCGTGGCGGATCTGGCCTCTCTTCGGCTTGAGCGTCAGTCTGTCGTTGAAAACCGTCCCGAACTTCGGACAGCGGCCGCACAGGAAAAGGTGCGCGAGCATATGGCGGCATGGGCCTCGCACGCGACCATCACCCATTCACCTGTGGAAGCCGATCTGCTGGGCACCGCCGTGCCGACCGCCAGCATCCATGTCGTTCCCTGGCATATTCCTCTTGCCCCCGCTCCACGCCCTTTCGCGGACCGCAGCGGCATCGCCTTCGTGGCGCATTATGGACACGCTCCCAATCTTGACGCGGCAAAATGGCTAGTGGAGGACATCCTCCCGCATTTGCGCAACCATGCGCCCGAGGCTGAAATTCTGCTGGTGGGAAGCGCCATGCCGGATTCCATCATGCGCATGAACGAGATTCCGGGCGTGCAGGTGCTGGGACACGTTGCCGATCTTGCCGAACTGCTGCGCTCGGTGCGGCTGACCATCGCACCGCTGCGATTTGGCGCCGGAATCAAGGGTAAAGTGCTCGAAAGTTGGGCGGTCGGTCTTCCTTGTGTGGCCACTCCCGTCGCAGTCGAAGGCCTTCACCTTTCTGACGAACTGAAAACCGCTGTCGTGGCGGGGGCGGCTGGTCTCGCGCGCGTCGCCGCAGATTTTTATCGCAACCGGGACAAGGCGGACGCCATTGGTGAGGCGGGCCGTGAATACATTCGTATTCATCAGTCTGAGGCCACCGTGTGCGCCGCCCTTGGCCGCGCATTGGGTCTTGGGCCCCGTGCCCTGCTGGGACATCCGCACCGGCAAACGACGGAATAACTCTCTAAAGCGTTTTCACCTCGCGCGGATGTCATCCCTACGGTTGCAATCACGTCCGATGCCCTGCATCTTCCCGCCGCAATACGACGCACCGGACAGGCGGGGCATTCGGCTTTTCCGAACGCATGAAACAGCCACACCCTACCTTGCCGGCCCGACGGAGAACGGTCGCCCACACGATGATGTATTACAGCCGGATCAAACTGCTCTCCGTGGTGGCGGTGTGCCTTCTCGGCGCCCTCCTCTGCGTGCCTAATTTCGTGCGCAAGCCCGCCCTCAATATCCCATGGCCCCAGATTCACCTTGGTCTCGATCTGCGAGGCGGCTCCTATCTGCTGCTTCAGGTGGATCTCGATTCTCTCACTCATGACCGGCTTCAGAGTCTGTCGGACAACATGCGTCAGGCACTGATCTCCGCCAATCTTGGCTATCGCAACATCAGCATCGACCAGAAGGGGGCCTCCCTCAGCTTCCAGCCGCGCGATCCGTCTGAAAAAGATCGAGACGTGAAGGTAGTTGAAGGCCTTCCTCGTCTCGTTCCCAACGAATTTGCCGTCACTTCACGTGGTGATGGGACGATTGTTCTCGCACTTTCCCCAGATGCGACCCGCGCCCGAGCGCACGACGCCGTTTCGCAGGCAATCGAGATCGTTCGTCGTCGTATCGACGCGACCGGAGCGGTCGATCCGCAGATCACCCGCCAAGGTGAGGATCGGATCGTTGTCGAACTCCCCGGTATCAGCGACCCGGAACGCATCAAGGCGCTTCTCGGCACCACGGCGCGGATGACGTTCCGGCTTGTCGACGAGATGCCTCCGGGCACAGCCGTGGCCCCGCCGGGTGACACCATGCTGCCGCTGGCGGATCATCCAGACCAGACACTGGCCGTGCGTGACCATATCGACGTGGATGGTGCGGACCTGACGAACGCCGGGGCCACCACTGACGAGCAGACCGGTGGCTGGGCCGTGAGTTTCTCGCTCAACTCGATTGGTACACGTGCTTTCGGTGATGTGACGCAGGCCAATGTCGGGCGCCGCTTCGCCATTGTGCTCGATAACAAGGTGATCGAAGCGCCCGTCATTCGCTCTGCCATCACAGGCGGCAACGGCATCATCACCGGTAATTTCGATGCCCATCAGGCGACGGATCTCGGTCTGCTGTTGCGTGCGGGCGCCTTGCCCGTGCCGCTGTCGGTGGTGGAGGAACGCTCCATCGGGCCGTCTCTGGGAGCTGACTCCATTCGTGCGGGTGCCATGAGCCTTGCCGTCGGCTTTGGGCTCGTCATTGTCTTCATGGCGCTGTTTTACGGTCTGTTCGGCTGGTATGCGAACGTGGCGCTCTTTGCCAATCTCGTGCTGATGCTGGCCATTCTCTCCCTGTTCGGCGCGACACTGACGCTGCCCGGCATGGCCGGCATGTTGCTCACCCTCGGTATGGCGGTGGACGCCAACATCCTCATCATCGAGCGTATCCGTGAAGAACTGAAACGCGGCCGCACGCCACTGGCCGCCATGCAGGCCGGTTTCGAGCGCGCCACCTCCACGGTGCTGGACAGCAACGCCACGGCTTTCCTCGCCCACGTCATGCTGTTTGTGTTTGGAACAGGGCCGGTGCGCGGCTTTGCCCTGACTATCACCATCGGCATTGCGACCACGCTGTTCTCCACACTTTTTCTCTCTCGGATGCTGATGGTGCGCTGGTACGCCCTCACCCGTCCTTCCACCCTTCCCGTCTGAGAGGCACGCGACATGTTTGGACGTCCCCTGCTGCGCTTTGTCCGCAATGACACGCATATCAACTTCATGCGCGGGCGCTTTGTCGGGCTGGCCACATCGGCCGTGCTCTCGCTCGCCTCGCTCATCCTGTTCTTCCATCCCGGCCTGACGCTCGGTCTCGATTTTCGTGGCGGTATTGTGGTGGAGGCGAAAACCAGCGGTCCTGCGGATTTCGGAAAAATCCGCTCCGCGCTGGCGGCGCACAATCTCAAGGCCGAAGGTGTGCAGGCCTTCGGCGGTCCGGACGACGTGTTGATCCGTCTGGACGCGGACGAGACAACCAACACCAACGCTGTCGTCGATGAGGTCCGCCACGCTGTAGCGGAGGCTCAGCCGGGTGCCACCATCGTTCGGGCGGATGCTGTCGGAGCTTCGGTCTCTGCCGAACTTCTGCGCAACGGCCTGCTGGCTCTGGGCATCAGCCTGCTGATGATCCTCGCCTATATCTGGTTCCGGTTCGAATGGGAGTTCGCGCTCTCGGCTGTCATCACACTGGTGCTGGATCTGACCAAAACGGTTGGGTTCCTCGTGCTCACGCATATCGAGTTCGATCTCGTCATGGTGGCCGCCATCCTGACTATTCTGGGCTACTCCACCAACGACAAGGTGGTGGTTTATGACCGCGTGCGCGAAAATCTGCGGCGCTATCGCACGATGCCTCTGCGTGAGCTGCTGGACCTATCCATCAACGAAACGCTGAACCGCACGCTCGGCACCTCCTGCACGGTCTTTCTGGCAGCACTTCCACTGGCCATCTTCGGAGGCGCGAGCCTGTCCGGGTTTGCCTGGGTGATGCTCTTCGGAATCGTCGTGGGAACCTCTTCCTCCATCTTCATTGCCGCCCCGCTGTTGCTGCTCATGGGCGAAAAGAGGCTGCGCAAGGACACACGTCCGGCTGTCCAGCAGGAGGTCTGAGCCTCCTCCGTCAGGGAGTGAGAGGCGTCCGCGGCGGTGCGGGTGCCTGCGGCTTTCCATCGATGGGCTGCGTGAGTGCCAGCAGCCGTATGATGGCGTCATTGGCGGCATGCATGTTCTCACCGCTCGGCTCGGCCATTTCATGGGCCACGGCCAGCAAGGCGGCATGATCCACAACGATCAGTTCCATGATCTGGCGTGGCGTCATACCGCCTGACATCACAGCACCTCGCGCCATGCCGTGCGCCATCATGTAACTGTAAATGAGACTGTGCGGCGTCGGCCTGAGACTGATAGCCGGAGAAGCCTGACAGGCTGCCAGAGCAAGACATAGCGCAACCGCGCGAAGGCGGTTTTTCCATTGTCTGCGTGGCGTTTCGGTCGCTGTTTCGATGCCGTCTCTCGCGACCGCCATGCCTGCTCCTGCCTCTATCTTATGCGTTTTGCCTTCTCCCTATCAGCCCCAGCATGTCTTGACCAAATGGCCTTACCGCCGAACAGCCCAGAGAATCACTGAAAGCAGCACACTTGCGATCAGGCCGGTCATGAGAGGCGCATAGAAGGTGACGTCACCACGCCGGATCAGAATATCACCCGGAAGACGACCGATTGGCAGGCGAGAGAGCCACGGCCACAACAGCCCAACTATCACCAGCGCCAGGCCGATCGTCACCAGTGTGCGTGTCATCCTACTCGCCTACAGCCTTGCGCACGGAAAGCCCGATCCGCGCATCCACCATCAATAACAGGAATAGCGTCAGAGACGCCCCGCCCACCACCAGCATCAGGGCCGGCGGCAGTCCCTTTCCAAATACACCCGCCAGATGATGCTGGATCAGCGCATTGCTGGCCGCGATCAGATTGCCGAGCTGATAGGCCACTCCGGGGAAAGTGGCTCTTACGGACGCGGGCGAAAGCTCGCTCAGATAGGCTGGCACTACACCCCATGCTCCCTGAATGCAGAACTGGATGCATACGGCTCCAACCGTCAGCCACAAGAGAGAATGTGGGAGTGTCCACAACGGCAGGATCGGCAGCACGAGAAGAGCTGCCAGCATGATGGTGCGACTGCGCCCAAGACGCTGCGAGAGCCAGCCGAAGAAGAGACCACCACTGATGGCCGCAATGTTGTAGCACACCACGATCATGGTCACGTGGTCATGCGGAATATGCCGCTCGATAGCGAGAAACAGCTTCGGATACAGATCCTGAGAGCCATGGCTCATGAAGTTGAACATCGTCATGACCGCCACCGCGAAGGCGGACAACGCCATATGACCTCGCACCACCGTCCACAGGCCCACCGGCTTTTCCGTGCGACTGCGAGCAAGCCATTCGGGACTTTCAGGGACACGCAGCCCCACATAGATTGCCGAGACGATGGCGACACCTCCCAGGATGAACAGCCCCCGCCAGCCCAGAACGGGCAGCAGCAGGAACATCAGGGAGGCGAGCAGATAGCCCGCTGGATAGCCTGCCTGAAGAAGCCCCGACGCCATGCCGCGCCATGATTTCGGCACGCTCTCCATGACAAGCGACGTGCCCACACCCCACACGCCGCCCAGCGCCACGCCGAACAGGGCACGACAGGCGAGAAAGACGCCGATCGAAGGCGAGAAAGCCGACATCACCTCGATCAGAGAATAGACCACGATTGTGCAAATGAGCGTGGGCTTGCGTCCGAATCGATCCGCGCTGCGCCCGCAGAGAAACGCGCCGATAGGACGTGTCATCAGCGTGAGTGTGGGCGCCCAGAGTACATCTTCCAGCGGCACGCCGAATCCGTCCGCGACATTGTCAAGCGTGAAAAGGACGATGAAGAAATCGCAGGCATCGAGCATCCATGCGAGAAAGGAGGCCGCCAGTACATGCCGCGCCGTGCGGACATCCACTTCTCTCGTGGCTGAGACGCCAGCCACGCTTGTTCCATCACTCATGCACAACTCCAGATCCCCTCAGGTCTTGCAGCATCAACAACCGCTCTGGAGAAAGGTCGCCAATCACGATCACGCCATGCCACTGTTTCCTATGCGGAACAATATGTAAGCTCGCCTGTTGACGGTCGTTTTCCCGGCAGGGTATCGCCGTGCCATCTCCAATCGGCGGACAGGAAAACCCGGAAACATGACACGCTCGGCACCCGTCATCGCCGTGGACGGCCCGGCCGCCGCCGGCAAAGGCACTCTCTCGAAACGACTGGCCGAGGTTCTGGGGCTTCCGCATCTCGACACCGGCCTGCTCTACCGTGCGGTTGCCCGTCGGATGCTGGATGCCGCCATGGACCCAGCTTGCTCATCAGGCGAAACTGTCGCCCGCGCGCTCGTTCCCGATGACCTCAAGCGCACCGATCTGCGCACGCCCGATGTCGATGCCGCCGCCAGTCTGGTTGCACGCGATCAGGGCGTGCGGCAGGCTCTCGTGGACATGCAGCGCCTTTTTGCACGCGCGCAGGGCGCTGTACTCGATGGCCGCGACATCGGTACTGTCATATTCCCCGACGCGGATGTGAAGCTCTATATCACCGCGTCCGCCCGCACACGCGCGGTGCGCCGCTATATGCAGAATGGCGGCTCGGAAACGGCTCCTGATCGGGAAGCGCATATCTGTGAGATCGAGCAGGCGCTGATCGCCCGCGATCATGCAGATAGCACTCGAGCTTCCGCTCCTCTACGCATGGCGGACGACGCCGTGAAAATCGAAACCGATGCGCTCAACGCCGCAGAGGTACTGGCGGAAGCCTTGCGTATTACGAAGGCTGCATTGGAAAGGCAGAAAGCGTAGGATACGTGGCTCCGGTCATTACCCAGCGCGAAAGCCTTTCATGACTTCCTCTTCCCACGATCATGATCACGACCATTCTGCTCACGCGGATCACGGACATGGCTGTGCTCACGCTCATGAGCATGATGAACATGGTCATGGAGAGCAGGGATGCGATCACGGTCATGGCCTCTTTGGCCATCATCATCACGCCCCAGCTTCTTTTGGAACGATCTTTGCCGTCGGGATGGCCATTAACACGCTGTACTTGGTGATCGAGGCGGTCTGGGGCGTGCTGGCTCACTCGCTGGCCCTGCTGGCCGACGCCGGACACAATCTCTCCGATGTGCTGGCGCTGGGTGCTGCGTGGCTCGCGCATAATCTGAGCCAGCGCGCACCTTCGCAGCGTTTCACTTACGGCCTTCGCCGCTCCTCGATCCTTGCCGCTCTTACTAACGCCGTGATCCTTCTGCTCGTCACGGGCGGCATCGCGTGGGAAGCGATTCTGCGTTTGTTCCATCCCGAACCCGTTGCGGGGCGAACTGTCATGATCGTCGCCGCCATTGGTATTCTGGTGAACGGTGCGACGGCGCTCATGCTGATGAAGGGTCAGAAGGAGGATCTGAACATTCGGGGAGCCTTTCTCCACATGGCAACGGACGCCCTCGCGTCGTTTGCCGTTGTGGTGACGGGCGCCATGGTGCTGCTGACAAATCTCACATGGCTCGATCCGGCCATCAGTCTCGCCATTTCCGTTCTCATTGTGGGGGCAACCTGGGCACTTTTGCGGGATTCGTTGGACATGGCGCTCGATGCCGTTCCCCGCGATGTAAATCCCGGAGAGGTCGAGCAGTATCTGCGGACATTGCCGGGTGTGACGGAGTTGCATGACCTGCACATCTGGGCCATGAGCACCACCGAAAACGCACTGACTGCGCATCTCGTCCGGGCTTCCAGCACCGACAACGACCGTCTGCTTGAGACGGTCGGAGAGACGCTCCGCTCCCGGTTCGGAATCGTGCATCCCACGATTCAGATTGAAACTGCCCGCTGCGATGCGGGCTGCACCCTACAAGGAAGTGGTGTTGTCTGAGACCCTTACCTCCTCCACCGCGACCACCATAGAAAACGCCCATCAAAAGCATCTCGTTGCCTGGGTCAGCCTCGGGGTCAGCATCGTTGCACTCGGCCTGAAATATGCGGCCTGGCATGTCTCAGGCAGCGTGGCCCTGAAGTCCGATGCGTTGGAGACGATCATCAACGTAGTGGCGGCTGCCGGTGGCCTGTGGGCTATCCGACTGGCCGAGCGTCCGGCGGACCACAATCACACTTATGGCCACTACAAAGCCGAGTATCTCTCCGCCATCATCGAAAGTGCGATGGTTTTTGTCACTGCGCTGTTGATCGGCAAGGCATCGTGGGACGGCTTTCAGCATCCGCACAACGAAATGGACTCGCCCTGGCTGGGCATCGCGCTCAATGCTGCGGCTACAGGTGTAAATCTTGCTTGGGGGCTGACGCTTTTGCGCATTGGACAGCGCATGCGCTCTCCCGCTCTGGTGGCGGGCGGCCAGCATGTTCTCTCGGATGTCTGGACCGGCATCGGGTTGGTCGCAGGACTATCACTCATTCCATTGACGGGCTGGCACTGGCTCGATCCGGCCATTGCGGCGTTGATCGCCGTGAACGTGCTGCGTGTGGGTTGGGAAATGCTGCGTCAGTCCGTTGCCGGCCTGATGGATGAAGCGCCGGATTCCGCAACACTCGAAAAACTGCATGACGTGATCGCAAGTCACGCCACGGGTGCGATCGAAGCGCATGACATCCGCATCCGTGAGGTGGGAGCCATCACATTCATTGAGTTTCACCTCGTAGTGCCCGGCACCATGACGGTCTCAGTGGTGCATGACATCTGTGACCGGATCGAAGCGGGACTGCGTGAAAATCTTGGCCGTTGCGTCATCCACATCCATGTGGAGCCGGAGAATAAGGCCAAGAGCGAAGGAATCGTGCTGGCGCACCCCGCGCAAATCCATTGATGGAACCGGACAATTTCACAAAACATTCCATTTTGTGTTGGAATGACGGTGTTGCGGGCGTAGCGTAAGCTGGGTCATGCGCATTTCGCATGAACTGCAAGACGTTCACAGGTTGCAGATCATTCCAACCCGCCAAGGCATCATGTCCTCCACAACGACCGGCCGTATCCGTCATTTTCGTGAAACCGCCCGCATGACGACGGTCGAATGGCGACGAAAGCTTATCGTGTGGACCGGCTCCATCATGGTTGGGCTTGTGGCGGTAGCTTTCGCCGAACTGGCTGATGACGCCGCGCATCTGCGTTCGCATATTCTCAAAATCAGCCCCTGGTTGATGCTGTTCATCACACCGGCGGGCCTCGCCCTGTCCATCTGGCTGACACGCACCTTTTTCCGGGGCGCACAGGGTTCGGGTATCCCACAGGCCATCGCCTGCATGCATTTGTCCAATCAGGTTGTCGTGGACCGCATCCTCTCCCTGCGGATTGCAGCCGCCAAGATCGCCCTCACCTGCCTTGGTCTTCTCGCTGGCGCTTCCATCGGGCGTGAAGGGCCAAGCGTGCAAATCGGTGCCGCCATCATGAACGCGGCGGGACGTTTCCTGAATCTGAGCGAAACGATTTCGCGGCGGGCGCTCGTGCTGGCAGGTGGGTCCGCCGGTGTGGCGGCGGCTTTCAATACACCGCTGGCCGGCATTGTGTTCGGGATCGAGGAACTGGCTCACTCCTTCGAGCAACGTACAAGCGGCGTGATGCTAACGGGCGTTGTGCTCGCCGGTGTGACCGCCATCGCCCTGACGGGAAACTACACTTATTTCGGCCATACCGATTCAGTGGTGCCGCTGGGCGTCAGTTGGCTGGCGGTGATTGCCTGCGGTCTTCTCGGAGGTGTTGCCGGTGGCTCCTTTTCCGCAATCCTCATTCGTGCGTCGAAGGGACTGCCGGGGAGTGCTGGTCAGTTTGTCGCGCGGCGCCCCATTGCTTTCGCTGCGCTGTGCGGGTTGGCTCTGGCCATTATCGGCCTTGCTTCAGGTGGGATGACGTATGGCACCGGCTATGCTCAGGCCCGTTCCATCATTCAGGGTGAAGAACACTATCCCGCTTCCTATTTCGTGCTGAAATTCCTCGCCACTATCATCTCCTATTGTTCCGGCATTCCTGGAGGACTGTTTGCGCCTTCGCTATCGGTCGGTGCGGGTATGGGAGGCTGGATCGCGCAGTTCCTTCCCCACACCACACCCGGAGCCGTGGTGCTACTTGGCACGGTGGCCTACTTCGCGGCGGTCGTGCAGGCGCCTCTTACAGCCACCGTCATTGTTATGGAAATGTGCGATAACCAGCAGGTGACACTCGCCCTTCTGGCCAGCGCGTTCCTCGCCTTCGGTGTCTCACGTACCATCTGCAAGCAACCGCTTTACGGTGCGTTAGCCGAGCGTTTCCTGCGAACGGTGTCATCGTCCAGCCCGCCGCCAGAACAGCCTACTGAGATTTCGCCGAAACCCGAAAGCCTGACACAACGTAGGAGCAACCTTTTTATGCGACAAGAGACCCACAGGCTGAGCTTCCGCACGCATGGGAAAGGATTGCTACCTGTAACCCGCCCTGTGCTTGAGTGGGTGCATCAGACCGGCATTTCCACCGGTCTGCTGACGTTATGGTGTCCTCACACCTCCTGCTCTCTCACCGTGCAGGAGAACGCCGATCCCAGCGTGCGCGAAGACATCGTCCATTACTTCGAGCATCTAGTTCCGGAGGAGAAAGGCCTCTACCGCCACACGGACGAAGGGCCGGACGACATGCCGGCCCATCTGCGCACGATGCTCACTCAATCGGGTCTTAGCATTCCGGTTCTGGAAGGAGCGCCTTCACTGGGTGTCTGGCAGGGCATTTACCTGTTCGAACATCGGCGCATGCCTCATCACCGCGAGATTGTCCTGCATCTTCTAGGTGAATGAGGAAGGCTGCTCCTACGATGTTTTGGGAGCCTGCTGTGCGTTTGCAGGTTCGTTGACGGAAATGACAGCCTCATCGGAAATCGACACCACATCCGTTGGACGCTCGCTGTTGGCGCGTTCCTGTTGGGCGATGCCTGCCGTCGTGTTGCGCAGACGCGCCATTTCTTCACGGACATCGTTGAGGATTTCTATCAGGGCCGCATGGTCTTCCGCCGCCCTCTGATCGCTGCCCCGCGCAAGAATGGCGCTGCCCACCATCAGCGCCGGTAGGGCGACAAGCTGGATGCAGTTGCTGATATAGAGCAGCGGTCCCTGCCAGTCCGGCTTCAGAATGGGGATGAGCGAAAACAGGAAGAAGGCGTAAACACACCAGATGCTGCCAAAGATGATCGTCATGCGTACGGCAAGACGATCATTGAACCGGTCCACCAATCCCGGCGTGGACGGAGTGTCGTCATTCCGATGGCGGTCACGGTAGAACCAGCTAAGCGGATGCCAGATATTATGATGGTTTTTCACGAAACAAGAACCTGACTGTCAAAATTGCAATTCTCTTGTGAGAGTGAGCACAGCAGGAGGCAGGGTCAACCATCCCTGCCCTCATGTCAGGTCATCGTCTCAACCTGTCAGGCATCGGCCTTGCCGGTCAGACGGCGATACACCGCCAGATAATCCTCCGCCATGCGACGAGCGGTGAAGCGCCGCTCGAACTCACGACGGATCACCCCCCGATCCAGCGCCTCCACCGCCGGATACGCTGCGATCGCTTCGGCTTCGCTCGTGACAATCGCCCCCGTCAGACCGTCTTCCAGAATCTCCGGCACCGAGCCGTGCCGAAAGGCTATGACCGGCGTTCCGCATGCCATGGCCTCGATCATCACCAACCCGAAGGGTTCCGGCCAGTCGATGGGCATTAGAAGCGCTCGCGCTCCCGAGAGAAAAGCCGGTTTCTCCGCGTCTCCGATCTCTCCGATCATTTCCACGCCTTCTCCCAGCATGGGAATAATTTCACGTTCGAAATACTCTGCGTCAGCCTTGTCCACCTTGGCAGCGATTTTCAGCGGCAGCCCCACGGCCCGAGCAATGCGGATTGCCTTATCGATGCCCTTTTCGGCGCAGATACGCCCAAGAAAGGCGAGATAATGACCCGGCCCCTGTTGCGGTGTCAGCAAGTTCTCAGGGAGGCCATGCAGGACGGTCGCCGCGTAGTTGGCCTGAGGCAACGGGCGACGCTGGCTGTCCGAAATAGAGACGATGGGCACTTGTGGAAAAGCATTGAAAACGGGCTGAAGCTCCGGCAGATCAAGCCGCCCGTGCATGGTGGTGACAAAAGGCACGGACTGACGGCTGAAATAGGTGAACGGCCAATAATCCATATGAAAATGCAGAACATCGAACTCATGCGCGCGGCGCGCCACGTGCTCCATGAGCAGCATATGCGGGGCGATCGGGTCGCGAATTGTCGGGTCGAGGCGCAGTGCGCGCGGCCAGACCGCATCCAGTTCCGCCGAGGTCACACTGTCACCACTTGCGAACAGCGTCACATCGTGGCCCATTGCCGTGAGTTCGTCCGTGAGGAAGGCCACCACCCGTTCCGTTCCACCATAAAGTTGCGGTGGAACCGCCTCGTGAAGAGGTGCAATCTGGGCAATACGCATGGACCGGTTTCTCCGCGTTCTTTTTTGTATTTTCAATGCACGACAGAACGGGTGCCATCCCCCGAAAGCTGGAGAAAGTCCACCGCCGTCCCAACACTTCGGATGACGTGACGAGCACAGACTGTGCGAATTTCTTCCCACTTCACCAAACGCCTATACTCCCTGAAAAGTTGACAGGCTCATGACGCATGGACAGTCCCGCTTGAAACGTGACGAGGATATGACCATTCTCGACAGCGAACTCCCGCGCTATGCGGGCCATCCTGTCCGTTTCCTCTTCCGCTATATCCGCCATCGCCTTGCTCCACACGTCGTGGTGTTTGGATTCGTAGCGCTGGCCGTCGGGTGCGCTGTGTTCGCCTCCTCCGCCATCCGGCATCTGGTGGACATCATGAACAGCCATCCGCACGGCCCTTATCGCCCGGTCTGGATGGCCGTTGCGTGGCTTGCCGGGGTGATCGCGCTCGACAATCTCTCATGGCGCGTCGCGGGATGGTACGCCGCCAGAACCTTCGTGGCCGTGACAGGCGATGTAAGACGCGACCTGTTCCGGTTTCTGACCGGTCATTCCGCCGGCTATTTCTCAGACCGGATGCCCGCAGCCCTTGCGTCACGCATTTCCACCGCCGGTGCCGCCACGTTCACTCTTGAGAGCCTGCTGGCGTGGAACATTCTGCCGCCCTGTCTGAATGTACTGCTTTCCATCGGACTGATGGTGAGCGTCAGCCCTCTTATGGGCAGCGTCATCAGTTGTCTGGCGTTCGCTCTTGCCGCTGTAATGTTTCGCATGGCGCGCGCGGGGCGAAAACTTCATGCGGCCTATGCTTCTTCCGCGGCCGGTGTGGATGGAGAGATTCAGGACGTCATCGGTAACCTACCACTCGTCCGCACTTTCGGGATGCTGGGTTATGAGCGCAGCCGTCTGGGACGTATTCTGGATAGCGAAATGGGGGTGCGGGGCGTCTCCTTGCGCAACATGGAAAAGCTGCGCCTCGTTCACGCTTTTCTCACCGCCGTCCTGACGGCGGGCCTGCTCGTATGGGTGGTGACACTCTGGCAGCACGGCAGCGCCACCGTGGGCGACGTGGTGATGGTCGTAACGCTCGGCTTTCTGATCCTGCACGGTACGAGAGATCTCGCAGTGGCACTCGTGGAGACGGTGCAACACACTGCTCGTCTCGGCGAGACGCTTTCCACCATCCTGCTGCCCCACGAAATGGATGACCACGCCGACGCCCACGGTTTCCCGCAGGCCCCGCAGGGTGAAATCTGTTTTCGCGACGTGACGTTTCACTATCCAACAGGCCCGAACGTGCTGGAGCACTTCAATCTGCACGTCACACCCGGAACGCGCGTGGGGCTTGTCGGGCGCTCCGGCTCGGGCAAGAGCACGGTTCTCGCCCTGCTTCAGCGGCAGCGTTATGTGCAGGGTGGCGCGGTGCTTATCGATGGACAGAACATCAACGACCTGTCCGAAGAATCCTTGCGCGGCTGCATGTCCGTAGTGCCTCAGGATGTCTCGCTGCTGCATCGCTCGGTGGCCGACAACATTCGCTATGGCAAACCGCAGGCCACCGAAGAGGACGTACGAGCAGCCGCCGACGCGGCGGGCTGCACGGACTTCATTCTTGCCCTGCCGGAAGGTTTTGCGACACAGGTGGGCGATCGTGGAGTGAAGCTTTCGGGTGGGCAGAGGCAGCGTCTGGCCATTGCCCGCGCCTTTCTGCGCAACGCACCGATCCTGATTCTTGATGAGGCCACCAGCGCACTGGACAGCGAGAGCGAGCATCATATCCAGCTAGCGCTGCATCGACTGATGAAAGGACGCACCGTGATCGCGGTGGCGCATCGTCTCTCGACACTCAAGGATTTTGACCGGATTGTCGTGATGCAGCAGGGCCGTATCGTGGAGGACGGCTCCCCCTTCGCGCTGGAGCGGCGTGAAGGCCCCTATCGCGAGTTCCTCTCGCTTCAGGCGTTTGACATTCCGCCTCTGTGATTTCCGGTCATGGAAAGCCCGCCCATCTTGCGACGGGCGGGCTCCAGACTGGATGCACAAAAAGAAACGACGTTTCAGAAAGCGATATGAGCGCGGTTGCCCGAAATGGTCGGGCGAGGTGTGCCGATCGGCAGGATCGGATGACCGAGTTGGGCTTCCAGCACTTCCGCCATCGCGAGATAGAGTGCGGACGCTCCGCACAGGAGTCCTTCAAAGCCGGCAAAGCGGGTGATCGCGATGTTGCCCGTGAACTCTCCGGCCGCAAGCAGCCCGAACAGCACCACCAGTGAAGCGAACACGAATTGCAGCACACGGTTAGAGCGAAGGGTTCCGATGAACATGAACGCCGTGAAAATGCCCCACAGCGAAAGCCATACGCCCATCCCCATGGGATCGGCTGCAGCGATCAGACCCAGTTTCGGCAGGAAAATGAGCAGCACCAGCGAAATCCAGAAGGCGCCATAGGATGTAAAGGCCGTCATCCCGAAGGTGTTGCCCTTGGGATATTCCAAAAGGCCTGCACACATCTGCGCTATGCCCCCGAACATGATCCCGGTGGCCAGTACTGAAGAGTTCAGCGGCAGAAAACCCGCGTTACAGACATTGAGCAGAATGGTTGTCATTCCGAAACCGGCAAGTCCAAGCGGTCCGGGATTGGCGAACTGACCCATGATGGATTCTCCCCTTCAGATGGGGTTGAAACAGCGGGGAAAGCCAGTCGAGCCAGCACCCCTTGCTGCAATCCTTCCGCTTTGATCGCCAGTTAATCAACAATAATGATAACTGAGATACGATATTATAATATCACGTTTCCGTGTCGGTTCAGGGCGTAACGGCGCCGGTATCGATCAGCGGCACGGCGGCCCCTCCTCGCCCATAATTTGCCAGTGCCTGCACACCAAAAACCGTCCACCCGCCGTTCTGTCGCCCCAGAAGAGGCGCGCCGCTGCTGCCGCGTGTCGCATCGCAGTCATGATCGATCAGGACATGACCGTTTGTCGTTCGATTTATCCCGAGAATCTGACAGTTCAGGTCAGAGCGCACGACCTCGCTGAAGTCCTGTTCATAACCACCAAGAACCACGGCTGAACCCGGCACCGGCAGGTTTTGGGCAACGGGCAGAGTCTGCGCGCGGGTGGCTACAGGCGCTTCAAGAAACAGCGTGGCGCGATCGAACGCGGCGGTCGCTGCTTCACGGCGGGGATCGTATTCCGGCGGAACGAGAAACCGGATAGCTCGGGCGTGAGCGGCGTAGTGTCCCCGATCATAGGCACGAAGGAAATGGACATCATGTGGCCGAATGAAGTGACCAGTCCGAGCGATGAACAGACAATGCGCAGCCGTTTCCACGACATTCGGTGCAATCAGGAAGCCCGTGCAACGTCCGCCAAGTTCTGTCTGCACCCGCCCGATCGCGCTCCACGGCAATTGGGACATATCCACCGATTGACGTGCATCGCTCGCTCCGATCCCTGGTCGAAGCGGCATGACCTGAGCCGTGGCGGGTGTCTCTGTCACCAACATGACGGTGAGAACCAGCCCAATAAAAGAAAATCCTTTTGCCCACTTCGTCATTATTTCACGACAGGAGCAGTCTGTAACAACGTCGTCGGACCGAAGCTGTCTGGCAACAGTTCCGCCAATGTGCGCACGAGCAAAACCCGACCTACCGGATCGACCATACGCACCCTTAAATCCGGCTCTCCAAATTCACGCAATTTCTGGCGGCAACCGCCACAAGGTGCGCAAGGTGCCGGTCCAGTCCCGCACACCACGACTTCATCGATCCGTCGCCCGCCCGCTGCCACCATTGCCGCAATGGCGCCACCTTCGGCGCAGATGCCTTCCGGATACGCGGCATTCTCAACGTTGCAGCCTGAAAACACGCGCCCATCGTCACAGCGCAAGGCCGCCCCTACGGCAAAGTGCGAATATGGTGCGTAGGCCCGTTCCCGCACGGCCACCGCCGCAGCTATGAGTGGATCGGCGGGCGCTGCCGTCATGGCTCAGGCGCCGTAACCCTTTGGATGCGTCTTGCGCCATGCAAGAGCCGTCTCCACCGTTCGGTCCAGATCGGTGAACTCGGGCTTCCAGCCAGTCGCCGCCATCAGGCGTGCGGGGCTTGCAATCAGACTGGCGGGATCACCCGCACGGCGTGGGCCTGCTTTCCACGGCACCGGAAGACCGCTCACACGCTCGACGGCACGAATGACTTCCAGATTGGAATTGCCGCGTCCGGTGCCCACGTTGAAGGTCACACTACGATCAGTCAGCAGTGGTAGAACCGCAAGATGCGCCTGCGCCAGATCGGTGACGTGAATGTAGTCGCGCACGCAGCTTCCATCCGGAGTGGGATAATCGTCCCCAAACAGGGTCAGAGCCGGGCGACGCCCCAGTGCCGCGTCAATCACAAGCGGGATGAGGTGAGTCTCGGGGCGATGATCCTCGCCCGCGCGGCCTTGCGGGTCCGCTCCGGCGGCATTGAAATAACGCAGGCATGCGCTACGCAGACCATGAATGCGATCCGCCCAGTACAGTGCACGCTCCACAACGCGCTTGCTCTCTCCATAGGCCGAGCCGGGATCAACGGGCGTGTCTTCGTCGATTGGCCCATCTCCTGCCGTTCCGAACAATGCAGCGGTGGAGGAGAAGACAAAGCGCTTCACGTCATTACGCACGCAGGCGTCGATCAGTCCGAAACCCAACCCACCATTGGCGGACATGTACATCATCGGATGTTCCATGCTTTCGCCCACCAGTGAGAGCGCCGCAAAATGGAACACGCAGTCCCATGGACCATCGCCCAGCACACGGTCCAGAAGCGGCAAATCCGCCAGATCGCCTTCAATAAAACACGCGCCAGCCGGCACAGCCGCACGATGACCTGTGCGCAGGCTGTCGAACACCGTCACTTCATGTCCAGCGTCCAGAAGCGCCAGCACCATGTGGCTGCCGACATAGCCGGCGCCGCCGGTCACAAGAAAACGACTTGCCATGATCTCACCTTAATCCTTGATCTCTGACCGGCGCTCAGCAGGCCTTCTGTCGGACTTTAATGACGTTTTACGTATCACATTGTTTCGTCGTCATTAACCTTCAAATGCCCGCAAGACCCAACCGTTTCCCTTTCGGATCGATCTGCTCTAACCACCGATAGCTTCTGCTCCTTCCGGAATGTCCCCTCGTGTCGTCTTCGTCAGTCCTATCACGTCATGATCGCTGCCCGGCCGGGTCCTATGGCTGGCCTCCGTTGATCGCAACGGCCGCGCTCTTTTTCCTCATCGGCTTCGTGACATGGTTGAACGGTCCGCTCATCGCTTTCGTGAGAGTGGCTTTTTCCCTCTCCGACACGGGCGCCTTTCTGGTTCCGTTCGTCTTTTATCTTTCCTATCTGTTTTTTGCCCTACCCGCCGCGTGGATCACCGACAAAATGGGACTCAGGCGTGGACTGGCACTCGCTCTTGCCATCATGAGCATTGGCACCGCTCTGTTTGGACAGTTCGTGGCAGCACGCTCCTATAGCGGGGCATTAGCCGGACTGCTGGTGCTTGGCTGCGGCCTTACCCAGCTTCAGGTCACGGTCAATCCGTATGTGAGCCTTCTCGGCCCGCACGATCGGGCTGCACAGCGCATCGCCATCATGGGGTTGTGCAACAAATGTGCCGGCATTCTTGCTCCCATCGTGCTGGCGGCCCTTGTCATGCGCGACATCGGCGGCGTGGTCGAGGCTGCGCAGAACGCCCCCTCTGCAGCCGCGCGGGGAATCATTCTTTCCGGGTTCGCGCAGGCCATCTACCTTCCCTATCTCATCATGGCGGGCACGCTTTTTCTCGCATCTCTGGCCGTCGCCTTTTCGCAGTTACCGGATCCGGTGTGCCCTGACGGAAACGCTCTTTCGTCCAGTCGCTTTTCCATGTCTCCGCGCCTGACATTCGGCATACTCACAACTTTTCTTTATGTCGGCGTAGAAGTGTTGGCTGGCGACGCCATCGGGACATATGGACAGGGTTTCGGGCTGCCACTCGAACAAACACGGTTTTTCACAGCCTTCACGTTGACCGGGATGATGGTAGGTTACGTGCTAGGTCTTGTCTGCGTGCCCCGGTTCCTCTCCCAGCAACACGCGATGATGCTTTCCTCTCTGGCTGGCGTGTTTTTTGCCCTGACAGCCCTCTTCACTCATGGATATCTTTCCGTGCTGTGCGTGGCCTTTCTCGGTCTTGCGAACGCCATGATCATGCCAGCGCTTTTCCCTATGGCCATTCGGGACAGTGGTCCGCATGTGGCACGGGCTTCTGCGCTTCTGGTGATGGCTTTCTCAGGCGGTGCTTTTGTTCCGCAGATATTCGCGTTGCTGAAGCCCTTGATCGGTTTCCAGGATGCGTTCACGGCGCTCGCTCTAACTGCCTATGTTATTATTTTGTTTTATAATCTTATATTTGGAGGCGAAAAAATATGATGGTGCATGATGTAATTTATATAATACATTGTTTTTAAAATATATTTTTATCAAATAACCAACTGCGTATTTTTCGTGGACGATTTTTATCTCAGATATGGCCTTACATTTCTTATTTAACAAGTTGATATTAAAACATTCTCAAAGAAAGAGACGATGTTCCTTCGGCAACTGACCTATCTCGTGGCGCTGGATCAATACCGGCATTTCTCCCGGGCTGCCGAGCATTGTGGCGTGTCTCAGCCCGCCCTTTCCGCGGCTATACGGCAGCTGGAAAACGAACTCGGACTCACTATCATCCAGCGTAACCGACGCTTTCAGGGGTTCACGCCCGCAGGAGAACGTGTGCTGGCCTGGGCACATGAGACCTTGGCCGATCTGGGAAATCTCAGACAGGAAGCGTCCTTTGCTCAGGATATCGCGGGAGGCTCCATCAGCCTGTGCGCCATACCGCCCACCGTGCTCGTCCTGCCTCTATTGCTGGAAAGTTTTCGGGCAGTGCTACCCGCTCTGCATGTGAACGCCACCATCTGTCCCAATGCAGACGCCTTGCATCATCTTCAGGAGCACCGCAGCCAACTGGCTCTGATGTATCTCGATCAGGTGCCATCCGGTGGTCTTTTCGACACTCATCCTCTCTACGATGAACAGCAGGTTCTCGCTGCGGCTCCAAGCGTTGCTCTTCCCGGCACACGGCATATTGGCTGGGAGGATTTGAGCGACCTGCCGCTGGGGCTGTTGAACAACGATATGCGCTGCCGCCAGTTCGTAAATGCAGCCTTTCAGTCAGCCGGCATCACACCCACCATCACTCTTGAAACTAATTCCGTGACGCTTCTGCATGCGGAACTGCTCAACGGACGGATTGCCACGATACTGCCAATTGCCGCCCTTCCACTTCAGGCGACACCCGATGGCCCTCTCCAGATAAGAAAACTTGCACCGACCAACGGAAGTACGATCGGTCTCGTCAGATTGGCCCGTCCGATGCAGACCGCACTGACAACCCGCATGTGGGAAATTGGCTGCCGGCTTTCACTGGATGATGTTTTCACCCTCTGACGCCCTTCATAAACAATGCTTATGAAGACATCACAACAAACGCTTGGACCCGGACGGTCTGTGTGAGGCACCGGGGCCATTGTCATGCCCGCTCTCTCCAGCCGCACCTTTTTTCATTTCAACACATGGGAGTGGCTACTCGCCCCGACCTTTCCCTCCTTCGTGTTTGCGATACGGACGTCTTTCGCCGCCGCCATCTCGCTTCTTATCGCCATGTGGATGGAGTTGGACAGTCCGGCGTGGGCGCCACTCACCGTATGGGTTGTCGCTCTTACTTCCCGGGGAGAAAGTCTTGCCAAGGCCCGGTGGCGTGTTGTGGGAACTGTCATCGGTTGTATGGCCGCCATGGCGCTGATTGCCGCTTTTCCCCAACAGTCCGGTCTTTTCTTTCCTGTCCTCGCACTCTGGGTGGGCACATGCTGCGCTACCGCCACCCTGCTGGACGGATATCCAACCTACGGTCTTTTGGTGGCAAGTTTCACCTCCACCATTGTGGCCACAGGTGCGGCCAGCAACCCCGACACAGTGTTCGATGTGGCGGTGTCTCGCGGCACCTACATTATCCTCGGCGTGCTTTGCGAGACGCTTCTGGCCATTCTCTCCATGCCCAATTTGCAGGCAAAAGCGCACCTTCGTCTGCTCAACCGGCTTTACGCTCTCCGTTCCTCCGTAAGCGAGATCATTCTCCATGCCCGTGAACGGAAGGATGACCCGACCGTCCGCTTCCAGCTTTTGGGAGAACTTGCGCAAGCCAATAACCGCTTGACCTATGACGCTATGGAAATGGGGCCACATCTTCGCGTGGCAGATCATGCGCGGGCCGCCCTCGCCTGTCTCGTGGCGCTACTTGCCCGAAGTCGGGTGGAGGTTTTGGCTGGAGAGCCCGCCGAAAACCACTGGCTTGCCCATGATTGGAACAGGTTGGAGGAACATATTCACGCCTGCGAAGTGCCGCGCCACGGTGACCGCTTCCGCTTTCGTGTGTTCTCCCGGCGTAGCTTCAACGACGCACGCGACAATGGACTTCGTGCCTGTGGCGGTATTCTTGGAGCATGGCTCATCTGGGAAACCACAGCGTGGCCAGCAGGACTAAGTTTTGTTTCGTTCGTCTCGCTGGTCTATGGCCTTCTTGCCACCCGAGAAAATCCTCTGCTGGCATCATCCAGTTTTCTTGCAGGAGGCATCTTCAGCGTGGCGGCGGCCACCCTGTGCGCCTTTCTTCTCGTTCCGGCTGTCACATCCCCGGAACTGCTTGTCGTTGTGCTGATGCCCTTCATGGTCGTCGGCGGTCTCGCGGCCACACGTGCGGAAACGTCAGGCTACGCCTTTTCCTTCAACATGTTCCTGCCTGTGCTGATCGGTCCCTCCAATCAGGGACGTTACGACGAAATCGGTTTTCTCAATGGCGCAATGGCTTTTCTGTGCGCCATCCTGTTTGCTCGCTGGACCTACCGCAGCATCATGCCATTCCAGCTCGACCACCATATGCGCAGCACGGAGCGCTGGATCGGAAGCCAGTTGCGCGCTTTGGCACGTAACAGCAATCGGCTCGATCCGCATGAATGGCTAGTACAGAACGCCAACAGTCTGGTGCGTCTGACACGCGTGGCCTCGCGCATCCCCGCGCCAGCACTCCTGCCCTATATGGAGCGCTCTCTGACCATTTTAGAGCGTGGGTTGATCCTTATCACTCTGCGTGACGTCCAGCGTGCGCAAGAGACCTCTCCCGCCCTCAAAAATGCGCTTACTCTCTTTCTGCACCACTGGCAGAAGCATGGGTTTCGTGAAGCCGATGTTCGCGCGCTTCTGAACGCCTCTTCTCCAACGAGCCGCGCGAGAGATATCGTCACCTCACACTGTAACGCCCTGCTGGCCAGCAGCCATGCCTCTCAGAACGACTTGAGCAGTCGGTCCAGATAATCGAGTTCCTCTTTCGGGCGTGTGCGGTCGGAGTCACGACGGCGCAGTTCTTCCTCGATTTCATGGGCCCGTTCACGCGACAGCGTATCGGGCAGCTTTCCTCCCTGATCGACGGCTGAGTCCTTGCCCTCACCCGTTGCCCGGCCCAGTGGGTCACGATCGGTCTCCTGATCGCGCTCTGAACCTCCATCATGTCCAGAGGTGTTGTCCTCGTCTCCGCCGCCCTGCTGTCCCTCGCCTTCCTGACCCTGCCCTCCGAAAGAAGGCAGAAACGTCGTGGAGCCAGATCCGCCCCCGCCATTGCTCTGCAACGCCTGCTTCATTTGTCCGCGCCCCTGCTGCAGAGCCTTGAGAGCCGCAGATTGTGCTTGAGAAGCCGCCTGATCGTCTCCTTGTGCCAGAGCATGCCGTGCATCCTTCATGGCTTTCTCAGCCGTGGAAAAGGCTGGGACATCCTTGCCGGAAAGCTGCTTAAACTCGCTGCCGAGTTCCTGCGTGGCACGTGTCAGAGCGTGCTGCGCCGCTGCGTCATTATGCGTCTGTTCCGCAGATGCCTCTTTTTCCTGCTCCGATGATGGAGGGGGCGGAGGTGTCGGCACCTGTTGTGTGGGCGCAGGCGAACTCCCAGCGTCGGGAGGGACAAGTCCCAGTTTCTGCAAAAGTTCGGTCGTGGACATGCTTCCCATGTCCTCTTCGCCGCCACCCTGCGACGGCTGCCCTTCCCCTGCCTGACGTCGCGCTTTGTCCAGACGCGACTGGGCATGATCGAGCAGGCCGGACTGCTGGCGCACCAGATCGTCCAGCCCGGCCGCCTGCTCACGCAGTTTCTGTTGCGCCACCATTTGCTGGGCGAGCTTGGCCATGTCCTGCGGCGTGGCGTTACGCATCTTCTCGATGGAATCCTCCAATTGCTGGAGTTTCTCCATCGCATCGCCCCCATGCCCCTCAGCGGCGTCGTTCTGCAGCCGCTCCATCAGCTTGCGGAAAGCCTGATCCCCCGATTTCGTGAGACCCGGCAGATCGGGAATTGCAGAGCCATTGCGAATGGCCTGTTCGGCCAATGTCTGCATCTTGCGCGAAATGGCGCTCCGCAGATCATCCATCCGCTTCTTCAGTTCCGCCTGATCCTGCTGTCCATGCGCATTATCCTGACGCATATGCTGCAACTGCTGCGACACGGCTTCTTGGGCCGCCCGGACATCAATCGACGCGAGCGCGGCTTCACGTCCCCCGTGCAACTGATCCTCAATGTCGAGCGCCAGATCCCACAGGCGGCCGACCGCTTCATCACGGGCCGCTGGATCGTCCACATCCGCGTTGTTCAGCAGGGCTACGATGGCCGCCAGATTGAGAAAGGTTCCGGTGTTCTCGGCAATGGGACCGGGGGTGTCACCCAGTGCGGCCAGATCCTGCGCTGCTTCGGACCGACCTTCTCCACCCAATGCAAGACGTCGCCGCAGATCCAGCACAGCCCGCGCAACGGGAGAGCGGAATGTCCGCGATCCCAACCGGAATGTCGCAGCGTTACTGCGCGCCTCCTTGCCACTGACACTCTTTGCCACCAGTACGCCAACCACCTCTTCCCCTGCCCATGGATCGTCCGAGAGATCGGGGGTGAGCGCACCTTTCGCTTCCAGAGGATGACCGGACAGAGGCACGGGAACCTTGAAAACACGTGAGCTACCCAGCAATCCGGGATGGGCAAGCCGCATCTCAACCGTCAGCGTGTCGAGACCGTAGGCATGGGCCGCCCGATAGGGCAGCCGCGTCCGACGTCCTCCTTTTTCACCGCCCGGATGCCCGCCCCATGCGACCTGCGGCATCCGGTCAGGCGCTACATTCAGTTGCCATGACGCGATGGTACGTCCCCGGCTGGTGAGCGCTAACGAACCGGATCCACTCAACACGGCCTGCACACGCCACGACTGGTCTCCCAGTGGTTGCGTAACCAGATTACGAAAATCGCCGCACACCCGCGGTGCTGCCGGCAGTCCGCTGATCGTCGCCACAAGCATAGAACTTTCCGGCACGACACCAGAAGGTGCCCCATCTTTCCCAAGAAACACGGGAGCCGAGGGCGCGTAGGAAGGCGGCGTGATCCACGCTTCGACACGTGGCAAGGGCACATCCGGGTCGTCGATACCCGGAACAAGAGCCGCCACCAGCCGTCCCGGAGCATGAGAACCCGCGAGTACACCGGCGCCCGCACAGGCAAGCAGCACGATCGCAGCACTGCTCGCTCCTTTGAGGGATGCGAGCCGCACCCCGCCCGTTCGCAACGGACCGAGAGCGGCCAATATTCTTTGCTGATGAACGCCCCACAGACCTTCCGCACCGATATGTGCTGGATGATCGGCCAGTGCTTCGAGAGGACGATTTTTCAGGTCGGAGGCCATCTCAATACGTCGATCGGTAACGGCACGCGATGGTGGCACAAAGCCACTCAGCCCCCGCCGCACCAGCCACACGACCACTCCAGCAGTTCCGATTTCCACACACGCATGCAGCCAGTCCGGCAAGGACTGGGGAACACGCAGGAGCCCCGAAAGACCATAAAGACCGGCAACGGACACAGCAGGGGACAACCTGACAATCAGACGCTCGCCTGCAACCAGACGCCGAGCACGCTGCCGCACGGCTGCCAGTCCTGCCTCCCGTGGAGGCGTGAGTGTTGTCGCGTTTGTCAGATGCTGCGGTCCGGCTTCACTCATGCCACCTCTTCAGAACCATTTGGAAAGCGCTCGTTCCCCCACAGTTCCTCAACCGTCTGCCTCGGGCGGATCACGCTCCATGTGTGACCGTCCACCAGCACCTCTGCCGCCAGGGGACGGGCGTTATACGTGGAACTCATCACTGAGCCATAAGCTCCCGTATCGAGAATGGCCACATGCGCGCCCCGCTGAAGATGAGGCAGCAGCCGTGCCTGCGCAAAGGTATCCCCGCTTTCGCACACCGGCCCGACAACGGAAACCATTTCCGGCTTTCCCATGGCGTCATGGGCTGAGAGAGGCAGAATTCCATGCCATGCGTCGTACAGCGAAGGTCTCAACAGATCGTTCATTGCGGCATCGAGCACGAGGAAAGACGCCCCTCCCGTAACGGCCTTGCGCAGCACGACACTCGCCAACAGCACACCTGCAGGAGCGGCTATCCAGCGTCCCGGCTCAATGGCCAGTCGCACGTCCAGATGACCCAGTTCCGCACGGATCGCTCCTGCCCACGCATCTGGCGATCCCTCGCCCTCGTCACGGTAGCAAATGCCCAGTCCACCGCCACAATCCACGACCGAAACAGCCAATCCTTCCGCTCGTGTGGCGCGCACCAGTTCGGCGATCCTGGCGTAGGCGGCCCGATACGGCGCAACCGTGAGGATCTGGCTCCCGATATGCACGGCATAACCAACAGCTTTCACCCCCGGCAATTTCTGCGCACGGCGATAAAGCGGCAGTGCCTCATCATAAGGGATGCCGAACTTGTTGCCCGCGACGCCCGTGGTGATTTTGGCGTGTGTCTTGGCGTCCACATCCGGGTTCACGCGCAGAACGATATTGATCTCGCGGTCCATGCTACTGGCCAACGCGGAAATGATTTCCAGTTCCTCAACGCTTTCAACATTGATCTGGGCGATATTTTCTTCCAGAGCCAGTCGCAGTTCCACGTCTGTCTTGCCCACACCGGAAAAGACTATTTTCGACGCCGGAATCCCTACCTTGCGCGCGCGCAGAAGCTCACCTCCACTGACCACGTCCGCACCAAGCCCACATTCCGAAAGAATGCGAAGCACGGCAAGGTGATCGTTGGCTTTGACGGCGAAATGCGCTGAAACGGAGAGACCTGCGGCCTCCATCGCACCAAGAAGCCGCGCGGCACGCTTGCGCAATGTGCCAGCGCTCATCACCCAGCACGGCGTGCCGACATGGTGGGCAATCGCCTCCAGTGGGATCTGTTCAAACAGAAGCCCATCATGCGCATCCAATGAGAGATCTGGATGCGTTGCCAGCAATTTCTGAACACTCGGGTCGGGTGTGGAAAAATCAATCGGGTCGGCCATTCCGACAGGTTACCGCCTTGCCTCTTCCTTGCCAATCAGGAGCAAGAGAAAGCTCATCATCAAAAATCTTACCTTTGAAGCAAGAGCGAGATTCTTAAAAATTCGTTGATATTCGCTAAAAAACGGCCGACATCTTTCACAGATATCGAGACAAAAACGGACTTTGCATCAAGATGACTTCACTCAAGATCTTTACTCTCCTGCATCAGCCTCCTCGTATAAAGCGGTCATCTCTCCTCTTCTCAGATCTCGTAACGGGAAGCTACAGTTGTTCCGGCGGTTCGTGGCTGGGCGATCTGGACGGAATCAATATCAGTCGAAAGAACACGCATTCTGAAATGCGCGGACAATACTTTGTCTGGAAAAATCTCTGTGACCGTTACGAATATATCGGTTTCGAGCACCAGCGAAGAAAGTTCTTCCTCGATTTCATGGGACGTAATCTGACACAGGACATAAATAGCGAGTTGTTTAATGTTCGTCGGCGGGAGGCCGTCCAGAAGTCAGAGCAAACTTATCCGGTTTCTTCAGAAACATTCTCTTTCTATGTCGCTCAACGTAGCACGATGGCTTCCGAAGAAACGGATCACATCATCAACTTTGTCGGCTCACATGACATTATCTGCCAACGTCCCCATCGAGGGGTGCTTGTACAGGATCTTTTCGCCGGTTTTTTAGGGCAGGAAGGCTGGGATGACCTGATCGCGGCTATTCGTCATGTCGATATAAACAACTGCTTTGATCTTGACGCCATTTCAGACACGGAGATGGGTTGTTATTGCAATATGTATATCATGAAAACGTCCATTTTTCACGAATACATGACATTGTGGTGGGGCGTGATGAACCATCTCATCGAGAAACGTGGCGAACCGGATCGTCAAATGGGACATTTTGCCGAAAGATTGTTTACACTCTTTCTAACGCAAAAAATGCTGTCCAATCCTATGCTAAAAGTCGGCTTCCTGCCCCTTCTCTTCTGTTCCAATCCAGAGGGATATTAAGCCCTCCCTTCCTTCCATCTAGATGTGCAGAGATGGAAGGAAGGATCGTCCTTCAGTTCTGGAGGATTCCGTTTTCCTTCAGGATTCCCAACGCCTGCCGAATGCGATGGCCATATGTGTGATCCGCCATGGTGCGTGCCTGCGCCTTTTTAGCGGTTTCCAGCCGGAGGGCATCGTTGTCGAGATAGGTCGCAATCAGCTTGTCGAACTCGCGACGGTTCGAAAAGGAAGGAATCTCGTCCTTCGTGTAGTAACGACGGATTTCATAGGTATCCTCGTGAAACACCTGAAGAGCCCCCGCAGCGGCTGCCTCGAAGGTACGCGGTCCGGGTGTGGACGGCGCGATCATGAAGCGCTTGTTCTCGAAGTTCAGGCTACGTCCCAGATTAAGAACCAGTTTGGAGCGCTGGTAAAACTGGACAAGCTGTTCTTTTTCAAGCCGCGCATCCGAAAAACCGATACCCAACTCGCCCCAGCCCGGTCCGATGATCTTGATGTTCAGGTTGCGCAGGCTCGGGAGAAGACCACGCACGATGTCCTTACGATTGGTAAAGGCCACGCCGCAGAACAGCACGTCGATGGTGCGCTCGACGGCCTCATCAATGGGGCGGTAATGCAGCTTAGGGCAGGCAGCTAGGGGAAGATGCCAGACATCCTTGCGGGTGTAGAAATTCGATCCCCATCGTTCGCATGAAAAGATCGCATCGAAATCATTGGCAATGCGATAATTCGCGTCCTGCTCATAAGGGTCTTCCGTCGCCCAGAAGACGGTAGCCGCGCTAATTTTCTTGGCTTCGCGGTTGACCTCGCCAAAATAGGTGCTCTCAGGAAGATAGGAGCCGATACCGAACACGATGGTGGGTTTGAGGTAACGGATAGCCGCAGCCGCACCGCTGATATTGGCGGCCACCACATTTTCCTCGCCAAAGCACTCCGCCCAACCCGCCATGATGGATTCACGGATCTGCGCATTGGCCTGGGATTCGAACCGGCCACCACTGCAGATCAGAACCCTTCCGGAATACTCACCCGTCTTTGTCATCTCTTCTCTCCAGCCCGAGGCTTCTCGGTTCATCCAGCTCGCAACAAGGCGTCAGCCCGGCGCACGTTTTTCAGAATTCCGGCAACAGCAGCATCGAACCGGGCCGGATCGCATTCCTGTTCCACCCTTCCGATCGCAGCGTCCCGCACGTTTTCCCACAGAGTCTGATTGCGGTACAATTCCACGATCGATGCCGCAAAACGCTGCGGATCGGGCTTGCCGCCGGAGAGAATATCCCTCCCTGCTGTCCAGCCGAGTTGCTCGATCAACAGATCGCTCGCTACGACCGGCAGCCCCAGAGCAGCGCTTTCGTGAATCTTGTAGGGGATACCTCCAGCGAAGCGAGTCGGTGCGACAAAAACCCGGTGGCTATCATGGAAACCACGCAGATCCTCCGCTTCTCCGACGATTTCCAGCCCTTCGCATGCGTGTAACGGACGCATATCCACGCCGCGGGAGCACGATCCCACCACCGTCAGGCGCGTATCCGGACCAAGTTCCGCACGCACAAGCGGCATCACTTCACGCGCGAACCACAGCAGCCCATCCAGATTGGGTGATTCCTCGTCAACAATCGCACCTACGAAGAGCAGGCCATGCCGCTCACCGAAAGAGCGCGGCGTGGGAGACGGACGCAGCGAATGTCCCAGAACGGTGACATTTCCATGCCCCGCCTGTCGGATCATCTCGGCTTCGCGCTCATTTACAGCCACAACCTGCTGGCAGAAATACGCGCACTCGAACTCGCTCCGAAGTTCGTCCTCCAGCGCCGGACGCGCGGCATCAGACCCCTTCTCCAACACCTCATCACGCAGACGCAGACGCGGGCTGACAACCGCTTCCGTGTCGAGCACGAAGCGCGTTCCGGGAAGATAGCGGTGGTTCTTGTGAAGAACAGGCAACAACCGCGCCAGATTATGGGTGCGCCCGATCCAGACCAGATCGAAAGCCCCCGCACGCTCTTCCAGAAAACCGTCCAGATCCCGTGCGGAACGGTCGAACAGAACTTCTACCGTATCCGGAAAATCACCATAGATATTACCAAGTGAGTGGTAATACGCATCCACCGGAAAGATTGTTACAGCGCACCCTTGGCGCGCCATGCTGCGCACGATGTCGTTTGACCGCACATATCCCGATCCGAGCCGCCGCAACGGTACGCGATCCTCGATAAATAGAACCCGCGGCCGCGTGGGTGGACGCGAACGCGCCATCACGACGTTACTCAGATGCGCCGGATACTGATTGCGCAGGAAGTCCGCCTGTTTCGAGAGAAAGATGCGTCGGTTGCGTTGCATCAGCGCGTGGGAGGCCGATGAACTGGACGATCCGAATTCCAGATGTTCGATCACGACAGAAGGATCGTACACCACGCGGTATCCACTGCGGATCAGCCTTACGCAGAAATCGGACTCCTCGAAATACGCGGGCGCATAAGCCGTGTCGAAACCGCCCATATTGCGGGCAAGCTGCGTCGGCACGAGCAGGAACGCTCCCGAACAATAGTCCACGTCCCGCACAAAATTCGCTTCGGGACAGTTGGGATCGGCATCGCGCAGATACCCGTAAGCCCCACCGTCACGCCAGATGATCGATCCAGCTTCCTGAAGTTTTCCATTCGTACGGATGATCTTGCCGCCGACCGCGCCAATACGTCCATCGGAGCCAAGACGGCGCAGGCCGTTTTCAATCGCACCGGGTGCGAGCCTGACGTCATTGTTCAGATACAGAACCGCCTCGGCCTTCGCCATCTCCAGCGCCATGTTGCACGAGAGGAGGAAGCTCGCATTATGCTCCAGATGGCGGATGGTCGCGCCCTGCACGTAATGTTCCAGATCGCGCGTCTCATCACGCGAGCCCGAATCGATAATGATGAGATCGATCGCTCCACGGAAGCATCCGCGCAGAGCCGACAGCGCCATCATGGTCAGAGGGAACTGATTGTGCAGCACCATGAGAATGCTGACTGCCGGACGCCCTTCATACGAGAAGTCGAGAGGCTCCCGTCCCGCATCCACAAGCAGTCCTGCCGCTTCCCGACAGAACATCATCTTGGTGTGGATCTCATCGGGAACAATGTTTTTTCGATGTTCCTCATGCGCCACCCAATGCGCAAAAGGATCACGGAAGATGCCGCTGTCTACGTCTTCACGCACAAACGCCTGTGAAGCATAGATCGCAAGAGGCACATCCTGTGCAGGCTGACGGCCCTCCATCGCACCAGCAGCCAGAAAATGATCGTAGCCGGAGCGGAAGTGGCCGGCGACGATACACTCCTGCACGTCGGGATATGTCGCGCGATAGAAATCTTCCGAAAAACCCGCCTGCGGCGAGAGTCCGTCCCGCTCTCCGGTCGTCAGATAATGGTGAAGGGCGTTACGGTATTTCCCGCCTTCCACCTCTGCTCGCGCCTGAGGATAGTGTTCGAGGTACCAGTGGGGATCGAAATACCAGGAGCACCGCTTCTGGTCGGCAACCTCTTTCGGACTTCTCAGGAACTCACCGAATGGTCCGGCATTGTCATTTTCCAATGCGGGATGATTGGCTCCATTTCTGGATTCAAGCCGCCGCACCGATGGATCGAAAAAAAGAGAACCCGTGCGAAAATCCGCTTCACTACCGGACAGGTAATGCGCATAGCCGTTCGCATGGCCAGCAGCCTTGAGCGCCTGTTCTGTCAGTTCGGGATTGGCGGCACGATAAAATGCTTCGGAGAACAGCCAGTGAGGAGACCGGTCTGGATAACCGTAATGCAGATAATGCTGAAAACCTGAAAGCAGGTCACCGGTTTTGATCGCAGCTACGACATCGGGATTGGTTTTCCGATACCAAGCCTCATCGAACCATATATTGGGAGAAAACCCTTTGGCCTGTCCCAGTCTGCGGTAGTGATCGAGAGCGTCTTCGCACACATCGCTTGCAATGGCGTCTTTCGCTTCCGGGTACGATGCCACGTACCACGCCGCCTCGAAGCGTGCCCACTGAGGCACACTGGAGGCAGCGTCGTTCCATTCCAGAGCGCAGGGCAGCACGTCCTCATCCGCCATCATGCACAGCCTTGCTCAGACAGGAAAACGCTCATGTCCTTAGATTTCGACAAGAGCCCGGCCAACATTATCGCAGAACCCCACGACGACCTCTTCCAGCCCGACCTGTTCAACAGATCGCACCTCATTGTCCTCACAGAGCACGCGGATATTGGTTGGACGCATGCCGCCATCTTCTCCCACCACGTTCAGCAGGCACACGCGATACCAGCCGTTGAGCTTCTCGTTATAGCCCCGCTTCAGCGAGAGGTTGCCCACGAAGCCAACACAGAGAGGCGCATCTGGGAAGATCGTCTGCACGTCTTGACGGATCAGACGGGAAGTGGCGAAGAACAGAACGTCTCCATTCTCTTCATTCACGAAGGCGACATAGACCTGACCAGCCCGTGAAAGACCGCGCAGGAACGCCCAGCCACGAATGATGATGTCACTGGTCTCATCATCACGCTCATGACGGCCGCCATCCTCGATCAGACCGCTGAAGTGATCGATGTAGAACTCCAGATCACCTTTGAAAGCCTGAGTGATGGGCTGCGCAAGAGTGCTGAGCTTTACGCCGCGCAGCAGACCGTCGCTTTCCGATATCCGCTCGAAGTCGCGCAGGATCTGGCCATTGGAAGGAGGAATTCGTGCAATTCCAATGATCTGACCGCCCTCAACCTCGATCTGGATCGAAGTGAGCTGGAAAGACCCCTTGCCGTGTACAACATTGACGAGTCCGATCCGGAACACGCCCTCACACCATTTGCCACGTAGCGCGACCTGCGCGAAGAAGCCCGAACGCCGTGGTGCGCCGGGGAACAGTCCCCCCACATCGGAACGCACCTCCCGATGCGTTGGGATGAAGATAGGCGCGCTGTCTTCGTCACCGATCAGCGTGGCATAGAGATGTCCGGAACCGGAAACGCCGGGCACCACATACCAGCCACGGATGTGGAAGTCGGAAGCCGTGACGAAATCCTCGTCATCCACTTCTGCGAATACATGGCGGCAGACGTCATCGATGTAGTACTCGGCGCCCTGAATGGACGACCAGTCAGACACAACTTCCGGCAGTTCGATCGAAAGATCGCGGGTCGTCGGCGGATCGAAGATATGACGCGGGGGCGCCTGATGCTTCCATGACGGATGCGGCAGGAGATGCACCTGCCCCACATCGAACTGGACGTTGCTGCTTCCCATATCCCGTCGCGGCGCGACGTCGCGGTACACATTCAGCAACGCTGCTCCGTAATCGCGTGCGTTCGTCCACAGTTGCGGACCGATGTTCTCCATCAGGCTTTTGCGCGTGGTCTCGCTGCACCGGATCAGCTCCAGTCGCTGGAGCACATCGGCGGGTGCGCCGATGGGCACCTTGAAGCCGTTCACACCGTCAATCACACGATCTCCCAATGCGCCGACATCGGTGACGATGGGAATCAGGCCGTTCTGCCACGCTTCGGACAGCGAGATGCAATAGGTCTCGGGCCAGATGGACAGGTTGAGCGCGACATCCGCTACCTTCAGCGCGTCGATGTCACCGGCGGAATAGCGGCCATAAACGTGCACGTTGGAACGATGAAGGTTGTTGAGAATGCCTTCATATTCAGGATGGACATATCCAAAGATATGGAACTCAAAAAGATCCGGGTTCGCCATCTCGATCACGCCCAGCACGGCGTCCGCACCCTTGGTGCGCAGGAAATTGCCGATGATCGCGACAGAAAGCCTACGCCCCTCAAGCGGTTCATAAGGCTTGGGCAGAACGGGAGCCGTCGTCTCGGGCGAAGGAATGCCGAGGGTCAGACTCTCCTTGTGATCGAGATGCGGATAGACCTCGTGCATGAGATCGTGTGAGTGCTTCGTGCCGAAAAGGATCGTGTCGATCGAATTGAGCATGGTCGCCACGAAGGCGCGACGGGTCTGCTCGCCACCAAACTCGACATTATCAGAACGCTTGAGTGAGTTATCCGCCGCCAGCACCCATTTCACGTCTTCCTCGCAATAGCGAAGCTCGTGGTTGAGGAGATTGTAACGCGAAGAAATCAGGAAAAAATCGTGCGCCGAGAACACCACGCCCACACCATTGGCCTTGGCGATAATGGGCAGTGACAGGCAGTGATGCCCAAGATGCTGGAAGTGCACGATATCGAAATTGTACTGACTGAGAGCGGCGGAGAACGCCATCTCCTCAGCGCCGTCACACAACGTGTCGAGCCACCCCGTATCCGGCACATCGAAGCTTTCGATCTCCCGGCCGCTCGCATCCGTTAGACGGCACATGCCATCACGGTGGAGCCAATAGAAGAACTCCACATCACGCAGAAGCATGGAGGCGATGGTCTGCTGATAGACCTCCACACCGCCCCATGTCTGCTCATGAATGGTGGAATGCGTGCACATCAGCACGCGAAGACGACCGCGACGCGCGGGAACCGAAGCAGCGGTTTTCGGATGACGAAGGAAATCGGCCCCCGTCACTTCCATCATGCGACGCAGACGATGATCGTAGAGATGGCTTTCCAGAACAGCCTTCTGGGCTGCGACTGCCTGCTTGCGACGCAGGCTCTTGTTGGACAGCAGGGCGTCGATATGCGCCACAACGCCTTCCACCGAACGTGAGAGCGCCACACCGCCCACTTCATTGATGTAGCGCTCGTCCAACTGTTCGCCCGCTTCGACAACCTGTGCAGTGCCCGCAAGGCCAAGCTCATAAAAACGTGGACCCGGTGCTGTTGCCTGCCCCACGTCGCCATGACTGGCGTAGTCGCGGAACATGGTCAGCGTCACGGCGCTGGCATTGGCAAAGTCGATGAACGCTTCATGACTAATGGGGCGCTGAATGGCCAGATCGGCCAGATCGGCCGGCAGCGGAGGCAGGTATTCGTTGCCCGGGCAGACCAGCTTGATCCGCGCCTCGGGAAACGCCGTGATGACGCGCCGCAATGTTTCCACGCGGTTGGGCCACATCGTGCCGGCAAAGAAGATGTCATAATCGAGATCTGCGGCAGATTTAACCTTGCGCTCATGCAGCGAGAGACTCGCGGCCAGCGGCAAATAGTGTCCTTTGCTGCCGTAGAATTCGGTACAGGACGGATCGTTCGTGAAGACGTAATCGAACACGCCCATATTATCGACGTTGAACGGCACCATGAATGGATCTTCGAACGCCCAGAAGATCATCGTCTTGAAGGCCGGACGTACACGGCGCATCAACTCCATGTTGATGCGCTGGCCGTCGATGCAGATCAGCACGTCATGCTCACCCGCAGCGGCCAACCCGGCCAGTGTCATGTTGTCCGCAACGACAACGTTTTCATCGCCAAGAACGGTTCTAGCGGCCCGCTCGAACGCCAGCGTCAGATAGTAGTTCGGGTTGTGCGTGTAGTTCGTGTTGTAGATGACTGCCATTGATCTACGCGGACGTTGCCGTCCCGCCTTCCCTATTACTGCCCAACCGCACATCACGTCTATGTGCGCGGACCCTACCGCAAAGTAAGGTCTGACAAAAGACCTTCATTCCAGTCGTTTGAGACTGATATCACAAAAAAAATGGCATCTCCTAAGAGATGCCATTCCTTTGTCACAACGTCTGGGACGTTCCGATCAGCTGTCGGTGTTCCGACGACGGATCGCAGCACCCAGAATATCGCCCAGCGACGCGCCGCTGTCAGACGAGCCATACTCGTTGATCGCCTGCTTGTCCTCGTCCTGCTCGCGGCCACGGATCGTGAGCGCCAGCTTGCGGGAAGCACGGTCAACCGAGACAACCTTCGCATCGACCTTCTCGCCGACAGCGAAACGCTCCGGACGCTGGTCGGCCTTGTCGCGAGCAAGCTCGGCACGACGGATGAAGCCGGACAGAACGTCGTCAACCTTGACTTCGATGCCGTTGGCCTGAACCGCCGTCACCACGCAGGTCACGATCGCACCCTTCTGGACATGCGACAGAACGCCCGCAGCCGGATCTTCATGCAACTGCTTGATACCCAGCGAGATGCGCTCCTTCTCGACGTCCACGTCGAGAACCTTGGCCTTCACGACCTGGCCCTTCTCGTAGTTCTTCATGGCCTCTTCGCCAGCGTCGTCCCACGACAGATCGGACATGTGGACCATGCCATCGATGTCCGCGGACAGACCGATGAACAGACCGAACTCCGTGATGTTGCGGATCTCGCCCTCGACCTCGGAGCCAACCTTGTGCTCTTCGGCGAACTGCTCCCACGGGTTGCGCTGAACCTGCTTGAGACCAAGCGAAATGCGGCGCTTCGCGCTGTCCACATCCAGAACCATGACGTCCACTTCCTGCGAAGTCGCCACGATCTTGCCCGGATGGACGTTCTTCTTCGTCCAGGACATCTCGGAAACGTGCACCAGACCCTCGACGCCCGGCTCCAGCTCCACGAACGCACCGTAATCGGTGATGTTCGTGACGCGACCGGTGAAGCGTGCGCCCGGCGGATACTTGAGCGCCACATTCTCCCAGGGATCGGCCTCGAGCTGCTTCATGCCCAGCGAGATGCGCTGCGTCTCGGGATTGAAGCGGATGACCTGCACGCGAACCGGCTGACCGATCTGCAGAGCCTCGGACGGGTGATTGATGCGCTTCCAGGCGATGTCCGTGACATGCAGCAGGCCATCGACGCCACCCAGATCCACGAACGCGCCGTAGTCGGTGATGTTCTTGACCACACCGTCAAGGATCATGCCTTCCTTGAGGCCCTGAATCAGCTCACTGCGCTGCTCGGCGCGCGTCTCTTCGAGAACCGCACGACGGGAAACGACGATGTTGCCGCGTGAGCGGTCCATCTTCAGAATCTGGAACGGCTGAGGGATACCCATCAGCGGCGTCACGTCACGCACGGGACGGATGTCCACCTGGCTGCCCGGAAGGAACGCCATGGCGCCACCCAGATCAACCGTGAATCCACCCTTCACGCGGCCATAGATCGTGCCGTTGACGCGCTGGTTGGCTTCAAAAGCCTTCTCCAGATTCGTCCACGCCTCTTCACGACGAGCTTTCTCGCGCGACAGCACGATGGAGCCATCACGATCTTCGTAACGCTCGATGTAGAGTTCGACGAGATCGCCCGGCTTGACCTCGGAGGCCGCACCGGCCGGTCCGAATTCGCGCAGGGCGACACGCCCCTCGCTCTTGAGGCCAACATCAACAATAGCGAAATCATCGGTCAGACGGACAACGCGTCCCGTGACCACCGAACCTTCAAAACCGCTGTCCTGACCAAGGGTCTCGTCCAGCAGGGCGGCGAAATCCTCGCCATTGAAATGGTCGGCTGTCTGTGTGGCTGAAGCCATGTGGAAACTTTTTCCCAGCCGGAGCGAAAAGCTCCGACATGCCTGCGCTCCGCCAATATGCGAAACGACTTGCCCGCGATCGCATCCCTGAAGGACAGCGGCGGGCCAGGTTCATAAATCAGGCGTCCGCGATCACCGCGAACGATGGCGCTCATGAAAGACACTCACCCCCTGCACTTGTCAAGCGTCATGATCCGGTTCAGACGGCAGGCAACCGGGAAAAACGTGAACACGTCTTCCTTATCGTCGCCAATATGTCACCCGAGGATCGACTTTCATGCCGCGTTGGCGCTGGCTGCTGCTCCACATGACCCGCCGCCTGTGGTTCCGCGCCTCTCTCATTGCTTTGGCGGGCGTCATCACAGCCATCGTGGCAATTTTCGCGCAATATCACTTGCCATGGGACATCCCAGGTTCCATCGGTGCAGACGCTGTAGGCGACATCCTCAATATCATCGCTACAAGCATGCTGTCCGTCGCCACCTTCTCGCTGAGCGTGATGATAACGGCCTATGACTCGGCCACCAGCGACGTCACACCCCGCGCCACGCGATTACTGATGGAAGACAGCACCACACAGAACGTCCTTTCCACCTTTGTGGGTGCGTTTCTGTTCAGCATCGTTGGCATCGTGGCGCTCAAAACAGGACTTTATGGCGATCGAGGACGGGTCATCCTTTTTGTCGTCACGATTGCCGTCATCATTCTGATTGTCGTGAGCCTTCTGCGATGGATCGATCATCTCACGCGTTTCGGTCGTGTCGGGGCCACGACAGCCCGCGTTGAAGAAAAAGCGCGACATGCCCTTGAAGAGCGTCTCGCCAATCCCTGGCTCGGCGGCGTGCCATTACTAAATCCAGGCGACGACGTTCCGTTCGGGCTCGTTTCGGTGCCCGCCAATGTGGTGGGGCATGTTCAGCATGTCGATATGGATGTCCTCAGCCTCACCACGGCAAATGGCGCGCATCCTATCCATGTCGTGGCGCCACCCGGCACAATGGTCTATCCGGACAGCCCGTTAGCATGGATCGCACCTTCAAGCGACGTGGACGAAAACGTGCGTCTGATCGCGCGGGCGAGAACGGCTTTTTCCATCGGTAATGAGCGCGACTTCGATCAGGATCCACGCTTCTGTCTCGCTGTTCTGGCAGAAATCGGTGAGCGCGCCCTTTCCTCCGCCACCAATGATCCGGGCACGGCATTGGATGTGATCGGAAGGCAGACCCGGTTGCTGGCGTTGTGGTCCACCATGCAGATGGAGCGTGTGGGATACGTTCCCAAGCACCCACATGTTCATGTGCCCGCGTTGCGGGATATCGATCTGTTCGACGATGCTTTCACACTGATCGCCCGCGACGGTGCGCATCTGATCGAAATCCAGCTTCGGCTCCAGAAAAGCCTGGAGGCTCTCGCGCGGATGGGCAGCGAAAGCTTTCGCGCCGCCGCGCGCCATCAGGCTGACAACGCACTAATGCGTGCAAAAACCGCGCTGGTGGACCCGCTCGACCGCAAAAGGTTACTTGAACTCATTCGCCCTGCCGATACGTTCGCCACCGTGCCACCGCACACGGAATGCTGAGTTTTCGGAGGCAATTTGCATGACGCCCGAGGGTCACTCTGCACTTCGCGTTCTCGCGCTGGCCACGACGGCCGGCTATGTAGACGCCATCGGTTTCGTTGAACTGCACGGTATGTTCACCGCCGCACAGACCGGCAACACCACGCAGGTCGGTGTGGCCATCGGCAACGGAGACACAGCCACCATCGCAGCGCTGGGCACCGTCATCCTCCTCTTTTTCGTGGGAGGCGTGCTTGCCAGCGTGTTTCGACGCTCACTCGGCGCGCCCCGTCATGCGTGGCTGGTGGAGGCCGTGTTTCTTGCCATCATTCAGGGAATGCAATGGTGGCAGATCGGCTTCGAAGGCAGCCTGTTCGAGACCGTTCTTCTGTCCGTAACGATGGCACTTCAGGCCCAGACCCACTCCCGCTTTTCCGGCGTGTCGATGCAGACGATCGTGGTGACGTCAAACCTGCTCAAATTCGCCGACAACATTGGGGGCTATCTGTGGAAACGCCGCAATGGGAGCGCCACCTTCCCTCTCACCGCAGCGCTTCCCGGACTTGGATGGGCCGGTTATTTCGTGGGAGCCTGTCTGTCCATGCCCGCCCGCCACGCAACCTCTGCTTTTTTCCTGTTGCCCATTCCGCTTCTGATCGCTGTGGCCTGTATCAGCACACGCGATCTCGACGCGGAATAAGCAGCGTGACGCTCAGTCAGGCGCGGGATAAGTCTGCGGATAGGTGATTCTGTCGTCCGGACCGGGGGCCTTGGGAGCCCCCTTCTTGCCACAGGCGGCAAGCGGCAGGACCAGCGCGCAAACCAGCGCGAGGGCGGCAATCCGCTTCATCATACCGCGCCCTCATTCTTCTTCAGACGCGCAAGCCAAGCCTCAGCCTCGCGCTTCACATTCGCACCCGCCGTGCCGCCCTTGCTGGTGCGTGAAGCGATGGACGCTTCCACCGTGAGCACGGAATAAATGTCAGACGTGATCCCCGGTTCGACCGACTGCATGTCCTCAAGACTGAGATCAGGCAGATCCACGCCTTTTGCCTCTGCCATGGCCACCAGACGCCCAGTGACATGATGCGCCGTGCGGAACGGCACCTTGAGAACACGCACAAGCCAGTCCGCCAGATCGGTCGCTGTCGAGAAGCCTGAACCTGCATAACGGCGCATCTGCTCCGTGTTCGCCTGAAGGTCGCGCGCCATCCCGTCACAAGCGGCAAGAGTCAGCGCCATGGCCTCCGTGGCCTCGAACACCGGCACCTTGTCCTCCTGCATGTCTTTGGCATAGGCCAGCGGCAGCCCCTTCATGACCGTCAGCAGCCCGACCATGCAGCCCAGCACGCGGCCGACTTTCGCACGCGCCAGTTCGGCGGCGTCCGGATTGCGCTTCTGCGGCATGATGGAGGAGCCTGTCGTGAAGGCGTCCGACAGGCGAATGAAACTGAACGGTGCCGAGCACCAGATCACAATCTCCTCGGCAAAGCGCGAGAGATGCATGGCCATGATCGAGAGTGCGGAGAGATACTCCAGCGCGAAGTCACGGTCAGACACGGCATCGAGCGAATTGGAGGTCGGGCGATCAAAACCGAGAGTCTGCGCCGTCATGTCACGGTCGATGGGAAAGGATGTCCCGGCAAGTGCCGCTGAACCGAGCGGGCATTCATTCAGACGCTTGCGGGCATCCATCAGACGCCCAAGATCGCGCGAGAGCATTTCGACATAGGCCAGCAGATGGTGTCCGAATGTCACGGGCTGCGCTGTCTGGAGATGTGTAAAGCCCGGCATGGCCGTGTCGGCATATTCCAGCGCCCGCTCGGCCAACGAACGCATCAGCGCCTTTACCTGCTCCGAAATGCCGTCGATGGCGTCGCGCGTCCACAGACGGAAATCGGTCGCCACCTGATCGTTGCGCGAGCGGGCGGTGTGCAGACGTTTGCCCGCCTCTCCGATGCGTTCGCTCAGACGTGCCTCGATGTTCATGTGGATGTCTTCGAGAGCCTCATCGAAAACAAACGTGCCCGCTTCGATCTCTGAGCCGATTTCGCCCAGTCCTTTGCGGATGGCCGCTTCATCTTCCCCGCTGATGATGCCGACCTTTTTCAGCATCGCGGCATGAGCGAGCGAACCGGCGATATCCTGACGCCACATCGCCTTATCGAAACCGATGGAGGCGTTGATTTCGCGCATGATAGCTGACGGACCGTCCGCGAAACGACCGCCCCATTGCACGTTCGCGCCGCTCTCGACCGGCTTGCCCGCTCCGCCCTGCTCGTCCACACTCATCGTATGCCTCGACATCATCCTGGCCGCCGCGAGCCTGTCACGAAGCTGCGGCGACGTTGCGTTCTCGTGATGGGCGGCACCCTAATCGCTGGCCTTGCCCCGCGCAAACGCCTTCATGCGGCCGATGTGATGAGCGACCCGCTGCCTCCATCCAGCCTGCAACGTGGCACGCCGCAGCCGTTGCCCACGCTGAGTGTCACGGATGCGGATGGAATGGAGCATGAACTGGCTGACTGGCGCGGTCGGCCAACCATCGTGCATCTGTGGGCAACATGGTGCGTTCCCTGCGTAAAAGAGCTTCCCGAACTGGCCCATGCCCGGACTGCGCTGGAAGCCGCAGGACTGGTCGTTGTGCCCGTCGCCATCGATCATCGTGGCCCAGAGGTGGTGCAGCCTTTTCTGGAAAAGCTGGGGCTTGCCGCGTTTTCCACATTCTTTGATGAGCGACGCGCCATTATGGGAACTCTGGAAGAAGAAGGGTTGCCCACGACACTTTTTCTCAATCCGCAAGGATTATTGGTAACAATTCACGCTGGCTCCATCCTGTGGAGTGCCCCGGATGCCGCCGTCTCTCTGCAGCATCTACTGACCTAATTAGCCCAATTCGATCACTTTGGCTCATATTGCATCGCGACGACCATGGAGAGGGGTCAATAAAATAAATATAATAATACACACGCCACCCTATCTACAGGCACGAAGCATGATTAAAGTGTTTCTCTCAATAATTATATTCTCTGCAGTCCACTTAATAAAAATGTTTGAAAAAAAGGCTCCAAAGGCTCCCATGACAATAAATCCCGATGACATTCGATACGTCAAAACCGCATGTTTCCCCCCTCTGCGCCAATGCCAGGGAATCGCAATATCGCCTTCCGGAAAGTATATTGCTATCATTGGCCTCTTCGGGCGTAATATCTTAATCTATAAGCCTGATGGCACGCTGGTTCGCGATATTCCGCGCAACCAAACTTATGTCGTGCGAGATCTCTTTTTTCGAAATGATCATGAACTGATCGCACCGGCGGGAGCCAATGCTGGCCCAGATGCCATGCTTGAAATCTGGAATGTTGAAAATGATTCTCCCTCTATTGTCATCAATGGGCAGCATCCGGGAGAAGGATCCAGATATAATCGTGTGAAGAGATACGCATCTTCTGGTGATATTGTTGTTGTCAAGCCAAAAGGTACATTAGATGAAGTGGCGCTCATCAACTTATCAACAAACACCTCACGTCGTATTGATGTGGCTAAGTTATTGGGAGGGCCGCTAGGTATTACAGTTGTTACTATCTCTAAGGACGGAAAATTTATAGCGACGCAAGATTTTCGTGCAAATATACACATAATAGATGCCGAAAAAGGAAAAGTTGTGAAAACTATACCTGCCTACTCTGTTGGTGGTACAATTTTTTCTTTGGCCTTCAGTCCCGACGGAACAAAGCTTGTTTCTGGAGAAGGGCCCGCGTTTAACAAAACTTCGAATGAAGTGACAGCAAAAGAACGAAGTCAGGGGATAAAGATATGGGACACAAGAGATGGACGGCTGCTGCGCTCAATCGAAACTGGAGTAATGGATATCATGCAACTTTCATGGTCGCGTGACGGGGAGGTTATAGTTGGTATCATGATAGAAAAGTCGCTTTTTTTATCTCTGGAAACGAACACTCCACAGAGAAATTCCGCATAATAGATGAATTGCCACACGTAGTTTCAGCTATGTTTGCCAGCAACAGCGATGTTTTGTCGCTTCTCTCTGTAATAGAGGTGATGCTGTACAAGAAAATGCTATAGATATGATAATTTATAGAATGTTTATTTAAATAATAATTCCCTATAAATTATGTATTTTTCCCATAAGAATCCGTCCTGAACTTGGAAAATATATCTTTAGACAGGTCGCATCGACCGCGTTTTTCTAATTATTTAGTACCTTGACTGCCAGATCATCGAATGTCCGCACAAAATATTCCATGTTGTTTTGATATTTCCGACGATTATAAAACGTCTTGCATACCCCATACCTCTGGGAGCACAGCACGCGAACATAGTTCTTTCTGATCGACGAAAATGATCCCATTCAGTACGAGAGGGATCATCATCACAAAGCCCGCCCTTAAAGATGAGGAAAAATGTTCATGAAACTCAGCGCCCGCAACCAGATTCCCGGAACCATCACCGCTATCGAAAAAGGCGCGACCACATCGCATGTCTCCATCGACATCGGCGGAGCTATCGTCATGGCCTCCATCACCAATGAGGCCGTGGCCGATCTCGGTCTGGCCCCAGGCAAACGCGCCTACGCTGTCATCAAAGCGTCGGACGTGATGGTGGGTGTGGAGGGCTGATGCCAGCGGGGCTGCCTTGACCGGCCCCGCACCTCCTCTCCATAACGGCTACATTCTTTTCCGGCGGAGCTTGTCTCACAAGCACCGCCTTTATTCTGACTGACCGCAGGCACGATGACCGGATCCGACAAGACGAACACCAACGGCGCAGCAGCGGACGGTTATCGTGACACCGTCTTTCTGCCGACCACCTCCTTTCCCATGCGGGGCAATCTGCCCAAGCGTGAGCCGGAACTGCTCGCGCGCTGGAAGGAGATGGATCTCGACGGCAAAATTCTGGCCGCGAGCGAAGGTAAACCGTTGTTCGTCCTGCATGACGGACCGCCTTACGCCAACGGGCACCTGCATATTGGTCACGCCCTGAACAAGATCCTCAAGGACGTCATCAACCGCAGCCACCGCATGAGCGGCTATGCGGTACATTACGTGCCGGGCTGGGATTGCCACGGCCTGCCCATCGAATGGAAGGTCGAAGAGGAATACCGCAAGGCCAAGCGCGACAAGGATTCCATCCCTGTCCTGCAGTTCCGCGCCGAATGCCGCGCGTGGGCCGCGAAATGGCTCGACATCCAGATGAGCGAGTTCCAGCGTCTGGGGGTGCAGGGCGAGTGGTCGCGCCGCTATTCCACGATGGATTACTCATCTGAGTCCGCCATTGCCGAGGAAATCGGACGCTTCCTGCTCAACGGCGCGCTCTATCGCGGCCTGAGACCGGTCATGTGGAGCCCCGTCGAGAAAACGGCACTGGCGGAAGCCGAGATCGAATATCACGATCACACCTCCACCACGATCCACGTCGCGTTTCCCATCATCAAAGACCCAACGCCCAATCATGCACTGGCGGGAGCGTCGGCCGTTATCTGGACCACCACGCCGTGGACCATTCCGGCCAACCGCGCGATCGCGTTCAATCCAGACATCACCTATGTCGTGCTGGAAGTGGACGACGCCGCTCCGGAAGCCTTTATCGCACCCGGTGCACGGCTGATTGTCGCGGCCGATCTGGTCGATCAGGTCTGCGCGTCCTGCGGTATCGCGGCGCATCATATCCTGCACTCCCTGCCCGGCTCCGCCCTGACCGGCGCGGTTGCCGCCCATCCGCTGCGCGGTCAGGGCTATGATTTCGATGTGCCGCTCCTCCCCGCCGAATTCGTGACGGCAGACGCCGGAACGGGTCTCGTTCACCTAGCGCCCTCCCATGGTGAGGACGATTTCGCGGTCTGTCGTGCCAACGGGATCGAAGTGCCGGAGCTGGTGGCCGATGATGGCCGTTATGTGGAACACACGCCCCTGTTCGCAGGCGTGCATGTGTTCAAGGCCGCTGATCCGGTGTGCGACGCGCTTCGCGCCGTCATGGAAAAGAGCCGTGAGACAGGAGCCCCCGCTGCGGGCCTCGTTTCGCGCGGTGAATTGGTTCACTCCTATCCGCATTCATGGCGTTCGCGGAAGCCGGTGATCTACCGCGCCACGCCGCAGTGGTTCATCCGCATGGATGGCGAGACGAACATTCGCACGAACGCTTTGCGTGCACTCAATGACGTGACCTTCGTGCCTGCGCAGGCACGCAACCGTCTGACCTCCATGGTGGCGGATCGCCCCGACTGGTGCATCTCGCGCCAGCGGGCATGGGGTGTGCCAATCGCTGTGTTCGTCAACCGCCGCACAGGTGAAGTGCTGCGCGACGCGGTGGTGATGGAGCGCATCGTGGCGGCTTTTCGCACGGAAGGCGCGGACGCCTGGTATGACAGCGAGCCTTCACGCTTCCTCGGCAACGAATACGATGCCGCCGAGTATGAGCAGGTGTTCGATGTTGTGGATGTGTGGTTCGAGAGTGGCTCGACCCATGCGTTCGTCCTTGGTCAGCCCGGTCTGCGGTTCCCGGCGGACCTCTATCTGGAAGGCTCGGACCAGCATCGCGGCTGGTTCCAGTCCTCCCTGCTGGAGAGCGTCGGCACACGTGGCGTGGCGCCCTATCGCACCCTTGTCACGAACGGCTTCGTTCTGGACGAGCAGGGCCGCAAGATGTCCAAGTCACTGGGCAACGTCATTGCCCCGCAGGATGTGAACGACACGCTTGGCTCTGACATCCTGCGTCTGTGGGTCATGAACTCGGACACCAACGACGACCTGCGGATTGGTAAGGATATCCTCAAGCAGCAGGGCGAACTGTATCGCCGTCTGCGTAATACACTACGCTGGCTGCTCGGTGCGCTCGAAGGCTTCAGCGAAGAGGAAGCTCTCCCTTATGAGCAGCTTCCCGAACTGGAACAGTGGGTGCTGCATCGTCTGACGGATTTCAATTCCATGATCCGCAAGGCTGTGGACACCCATGAATGGGTGGGCGTCTACCCTGCCCTTCATGGTTTCTGCACGACCGATCTGTCCGCGTTCTACTTCGACGTCCGCAAGGATACGATCTACTGTGACGCACCCGACAGCGTGCGCCGTCGCGCCGCCCGTACCGTGCTGGACGTGCTGCATCGTTGCCTCACCACATGGCTTGCGCCGGTGCTGGTCTTTACCGCCGATGATGCCTGGACAGCGCGCTTCGGACAGGACAAATCGGTGCACCTGGAAGCCTTCCCCGAGCTGCCGGAACAGTGGCGCAATCCGGAACTGGAGGCGCGCTGGGCCACCCTGCGTGCGGTGCGGCGTATCGTCACGACCGAGATCGAGACTGCGCGGCGCTCGGGGCTGATCGGCTCCTCCCTGCAGGCTTCCGTGGAACTGCCGGTCTATGAAGATCAGGTGGACGCGCTGGCCGGAATCGACTGGGCGGAGCTGGCCATTGTCTCGCAGGCCGAAATCTCGGTCATCGCGGACAAGGCGCCGCGTGACGAGCACGACAACATCGTCATGCCCTGTGGCGTGCCAGTAGTGAGCGTGGCCGATGGCGCGAAATGCGAGCGGTGCTGGAAGGTTCTGCCCGAGGTCGGACAGGACAGCACGCCTCCGACCCTGTGTGTGCGCTGCGCGGATGTGGTCTCGCATGCGCACAGCTGTTCGTCTGTGGGCGGCTGACGCCGTATGCGCCTTCATTACCGTTCGCTGGCACTTGGGTTGTTTGCGGCCTGCGTGGTGTTCCTGCTCGACCAGCTTTCCAAGTTCTGGATTCTGTTTGATTTCCGTCTGCCCGAAAAAGGGTCGGTGGCGATCTGTCCGGGCCTGAACTTCACCATGGTGTGGAATCACGCCATTACGTTCGGAATGTTCGGTGGAGCAGGCGGTGCGGGACGGATCATCTTCTCCGTCATCTCCCTTGCCATCGTCTCGGCGCTGCTCGTATGGATGGCGCGCACGCCACGTCCGTTTATTGCACTCACCGTAGGCGCCATTACGGGAGGTGCTGTGGGCAACGTGCTTGACCGCCTGCGGTATGGTGCGGTGGTGGATTTTATCCATGCGCATGCTTTCGGCTGGTCGTGGTATGTGTTCAACGTGGCCGACGCAGCCATTGTGTGCAGTGTGACGGCGCTGGTACTGGACAGCCTGCGCCGCGAGAGACACGATGCGTTACACGGCCACACAAAAGCCGGATCATGAGGGCGCACCCGCCGTTCTCATGGAAATCGTCATGCGGGAGAACCGCCCCCGTGTGTTTCGCAGGGAGCACCGGAGACAGGTGAGGCAGGGAAGAATGCGAGTGATTGTCGGATTTCGACATGTGGCACTGGGTCTGGGGCTTGGCGCCCTGCTGAGTGGGTGTTCCGGTGAGGACGTGAACCGGGCGTTCGGGCTGACGCGCAGCGTGCCGGACGAATACACCGTGACCACGCGGGCGCCTCTCTCAATGCCTCCCACTTCGGAACTCGTGAAGCCGGGTAGCGGGGCTGCCGTTCCCCATGACGAGAACGAGAGCCTTCAGGCACTGGAAACCCTCTCTCCCGACGTCGCTCTGCATGGTGTGGGTGGCACCAACAGCGACGGCCAGACCATGCTGATCAATGAAGCTGCAGCTTCGGCCGACCAGCCGGACGAGGGCGAACTGGGCAAGGCTGGCGAAGGTTATGTCGACGCCCTGCTGTTCTGGAAAGGTGGTGGCGCTGGTTCCGTGGTGGATGGCGATGCCGAGAATCGTCGTCTGAAAGCCAACGCAGCGCTGGGCAATGCGCCCACAAAGGGAGCCACCCCTACGATGAAGGCCAAGAAATCCAAGGTGCTTGGCGTTTTCTGAGACCCTTACAACATAAAGAATCAGAGGCCGGAGCGGGTTTCCCCCTCCGGCCTTTTTCGTCTTTTACGGCCCTTCGAATGGAATGGGGCGCATGATCTTCTGGTTCACATCCGGCGTCAGTCGGTGCGCGACAGGAGGAAATGCCCGTGAGCGACAGTCTTTCCAGTCACACAGATGGCATGAAATGCCGATAGGCGTGGGCTTCGCCTCCAGATTGAGGCGATCCGCATAGACCACCTCTCCAGCCCGCGTGATGTCACAGCCGACCACGACATTCTGCATCGGCCGCGGTTCGCCCCACTGAGTGACGGCCCCCACCTGACTGCGGGCAACGGACAGGAACGTCTGGCCTGTGGTGAACGCCACCACCTGCGTGCGTATTTCGCCTGGTGTGGTGAAGGCCGTGCAGGCGTTCCATTGCGGGCAGGGATTGCCCTGTCGAGGCACGGGAAAGCCGCAGGAGGAAAAGCTTTTGGTGATGTTTCCGGCCGGGTCCGTGCGCACAAAGAAAATAGGAATACCGCGTGCGCCCGGCCGCTGCAGACTGGCCAGTCTTTGCGCTGCCTGTTGATAGGAAACACCGAATCGCAACGACAGAACCTCAATGTCGTAGCGGCAGGCGGTCGCCATTTCGAGAAAGCTCATATAGGGCATGAGCAATGCTGCCGCCGCGTAATTGGTCAGGCCGATTTCGAGAAAAACCCGCGCCTCCCGCGTGCTGGGCACTTCCTGACGCAACACCTTGTCGATGGCCTCCCGAGCCTCGAACTGCATGAGTTGGAAAGCAAGTTGAAACCCACGGCTTTCACGCGGAAGAAGGTCGGACAGCACCAATTGACGCAGGGCCGGATCGTAACGTCGCAGCACATCGCCTGACGGCAGCACCTGTACCACCACACCGTGCTGCTGACGCAGGCGAGAGGCGACCGCGTGATTAACTTCAGATTGGGGCAATGTGGCTCCACCGGCAAAACCAAGCGCGTGCGCCATGTCATCGCGCACGCTTTCCGCCACCTTCTCCAGTTCGGGAAAGTAATTCATGCGCTCGTCATGAATGCGGCGCACTTCCTCATGTGGCAGGATCAGCCGTCGGCCACCGGGAAGCGCCATGCCTTCCGCATCATGCCGAGCCGCGCGATAGGCCTGATGCAGCGCAAGAATGGCGCGGGCGACGTTGGGCTGGGCCGCGACCGTCGTGACCTCGTGCGCTGCCCCTTCCATGTCCGCTCCAAGCTCCGGGTCGGACAACGCTTCGCGCAGTTGCGCCTCGACCTTCTGCTCCTCCGTCCCTGAAAGCGTCTCGATGCTGACATCGAGCGCACGGGTAAACTTGATGAGCAGAGCCGCCGTCACGCCTCTCTGGTCGTGCTCGATCAGGTTGAGATAGCTGGCCGAGATGCCAAGCCGTGTGGCGAGAGCCTGCTGGGAGAGGCCGCGTTCCTGTCGCAGCCTGCGGATGATGCGCCCGATACGGGTCGAAGATGCGCCGCTCATGACATTTTTTACAAATAACAGAACATTTTTGTAAACATATTTACAGCATTCACAACAACAGACCTCTTTCCTGTAGAAGTAATTCCGGATGTGACCTTAACTGAAACTCTACTGAACCAGAAGGGAAACACGGTCATGTCCGTCAACGACATCGAGAAATTCATCAGCGACAAGACCCGCTTCGGCGGCATCCAGCGCGACTACACGGCGCAGGATGTGGCCAAGCTCTCCGGCTCTTTCTCCATTGAGCACACGCTTGCGCGTCGTGGTGCGGAACGCCTGTGGAAGCTCCTGCATGAAGAACCCTACATCAACTCCCTCGGTGCGCTGACCGGCAATCAGGCCATGCAGCAGGTCAAGGCGGGTCTGAAGGCCATCTACCTTTCCGGCTGGCAGGTCGCGGCCGACGCCAACCTCGCAGGACAGATGTACCCGGACCAGTCACTCTACCCTGCCAATTCGGTTCCGAATGTGGTGGCGCGCATCAACAATGCGCTACGTCGCTGCGACGAGATCGCGACGCAGGAAGGCAAGGGCGACAAGACCTACTGGATGGCCCCCATCGTGGCCGATGCCGAGGCCGGCTTCGGCGGCGCGCTGAACGTGTTCGAACTGATGCGCGCCATGATTGCGGCTGGCGCGGCTGGCGTTCACTTCGAGGACCAGTTGGCGTCCGAGAAGAAGTGCGGCCATCTGGGCGGCAAGGTGCTGATCCCCATCTCGCAGCACCTCCGTTCGCTGAATGCTGCCCGTCTGGCCGCCGATGTCGAGCGTGTGCCCACGCTTCTGGTCTGTCGCACGGACGCTCATTCTGCGCAGTTGCTCACTTCGGATGTGGATGAGCGCGACCGTCCGTTCCTCACCGGTGAGCGCACGGCAGAAGGCTTCTTCCGGATCAAACCGGACATGGGTGTGGAATATGCCATCGCCCGTTGCGAGGCTTACGCACCCTATGCCGACCTTCTGTGGTGGGAGACGTCCGAGCCGAACCTGAAGGAAGCCGAGCAGTTCGCAGAAGCCATCCACAAGAAATATCCGGGCAAACTGCTGGCCTATAACTGCTCACCCTCTTTCAACTGGAAGAAGAAGCTCTCCGAGCGCGATATCGCGGAGTTCCAGAAGACCATCGGCAAGCTGGGCTACAAATACCAGTTCGTGACGCTCGCGGGCTTCCACGCGCTGAACTTCTCGATGTTCAAGCTGGCGAAAGGCTACGCCGAGCGCGGCATGGCAGCCTACTCCGAACTCCAGCAGGCCGAGTTCGCGGCCGAGGCCGAAGGCTACACCGCCACGCGCCATCAGCGCGAAGTTGGCACCGGCTGGTTCGACGCGGTGGCCACCACGGCGGCGGGTGGCGAGTCCTCCACCACGGCCATGCACGGCTCGACCGAGCATGACCAGTTCCATGGGGGTCATCACTGACCTCGAAGGAGCGTCCCGACAACGAACCCGAGACGCTCCGTCCTAATTTATGAAGACGACCGCGCTGTCTGCTCCCTGTGCATCCCCATGCAGGCAGCGCGGCCAAGGAGACAGGCCATGACTTCTCACATCCAGCTTGATGGCATCAGCGTCGATCGCGATCTTCATGCCTTCGTCAACACCGAGGTTCTGCCGGAAACCGGCGTCTCCCCGGAGACGTTCTGGACGGGAGTAGCGGGCCTCGTCGCCGAATTCGGCCCTAAACTCCGGCACGCGCTGGCGCAGCGCGATCGGCTTCAGACGGCCATCGACAATTTTCTGATCGGCAGCAGCGGCACCGACATGGAAATCCGCACACGCTTCATGCGTGAAATCGGTTATGTCGAAGAAACACCTGCCAAGTTCACCGTCTCGACCCAGAACGTGGATTCTGAAATCGGACGTGTGGCCGGCCCTCAGCTTGTCGTGCCGGTGAACAATGCCCGTTACGCCCTCAATGCCGCCAATGCACGGTGGGGGAGTCTGTACGACGCGCTCTACGGCACCGATGCCCTGCCCCAGACCCCGCCCTTCCAGATGGGCGAGAGCTATAACCCTTTGCGCGGTCGCATTGTCGTCCGGCGTGCGCGGTTGTTTCTCGATGAAACCGTGCCGCTGCTGATCGGCAGTCACGCAGAGGCGCTGTCCTACTACGTTCAGCATGGTGAACTGCATGTGAAGCTGGAATGCGGTCGCACAAGTGGCTTGCGCCATCCCACGCAGTTCGCGGGTTTCAATGGACCGCCGGGAGAGCCGAACACCGTGCTGTTCGACAATCGCGGCCTACACATCGAACTGCGTTTCGATCGTGAGCATGTCGTGGGCAAAACCGACAAGGCCGGAATCGCGGACATCCAGATCGAATCCGCACTCAGCACGATCATGGACTGCGAGGACAGCGTGGCCGCCGTGGACGCGCAGGATAAGGTTCAGGTCTATCGCAACTGGCTCGGCCTGATGCGCGGCACCCTCACCGCTCAGGTGCCCCGCAACGGACGTGTGTCCACGCGGAGTCTGGCATCTGATCGCAACTACACCACGCCCAACGGCGCACCGCTCACCCTGCACGGACGCAGCCTGATGCTGGTGCGCACGGTCGGTCATCACATGTTCACCGACATGGTGCTGGACGCTGAAGGACAGGATGCGCCCGAAGGCGTGATCGACGCGGCTATTGTCTCGGCCATTGGCATGCATGATCTGCGGCGCAACGGCGCATTCCGTAACAGTCGCACCGGCTCGATCTATCTCGTACGACCCAAGATGCACGGTTCGCAGGAAGTGGCACTGTCGGATGCGATCTTTGCGAAGGTCGAGGACATTCTCTCCCTGCCCCGCAACACGCTCAAGATGGGCATCATGGATGAGGAACGCCGCACAAGCTGCAACCTTGCCGGTTGTATTCACGCCGCCCGGGAGCGCGTGTTCTTCATCAATACGGGCTTCCTCGACCGCACGGGCGATGAAATCCACACCTGCATGAAGGCTGGCGCCGTCGTGCGGAAAGGCGAGATGAAAAAGCAGCCGTGGATCCGGGCCTATGAGCAGCGCAATGTCGCCATCGGGCTGGAAACAGGTCTGATGACCGGCCCGCGCGGACACGGGCAGATCGGCAAGGGCATGTGGGCCATGCCGGACCGGATGGCGGACATGCTGGAGCAGAAAGGCGCGCAGCTTCGCGCTGGTGCCAGCACGGCATGGGTACCCTCACCCACGGCGGCTACGCTGCACGCGCTGCACTACCACGAGGTCGATGTCACAGCAGTCCAGCACGAGATGACGTATCACGCGCCGCTGCCGATGGAAGATCTGCTCTCCCTGCCGCTGGCGCAGGGCGCGCACTGGTCGGAGGAGGAAATCGCCGCCGAACTCGACACCAATCTCCAGAGCATCCTTGGCTATGTGGTGCGTTGGGTAGACATGGGCGTGGGCTGTTCCAAGGTGCCGGATCTCAACAATGTCGGGCTGATGGAAGACCGGGCCACACTGCGCATCTCGTCCCAGCATGTGGCGAACTGGCTGATGCATGGAGTGGTGACGCAGGCACAGGTGGAAGCTGCCCTCATCCGCATGGCGCGGCTGGTGGATGAACAGAATCAGGACGAGCCGGGCTATATCCCGCTCGCCACCCATCAGGACGGTCCGGCCTTCATGGCGGCGCGTGAACTGGTGTTCGACGGTGCCCGTCAGCCCAATGGTTACACGGAGGAAATCCTGCACAGACGTCGCCGGGAGGCGAAAGCCCGTCACCGGCGTCCCGAGGTCGCGCCGTCGGATGTGGAGTTTGCCGCCGACTGAGCGGTTTTCCACTTCGACCCACGACAGACCGCCGCCCGGTGTTCCGGTTGTTAACAGGTCAACCGGAACACCTCGGGCAGAGCTTCGTGACATCGCTTTTCTTTGCGTTGCGCCTATCGGGAGATACGCGCAACGTTTCTGTTTCTTGCCGGGATGGACGGTCCGCCCGGAGGTTTTTCTTCCGCCAGAATCTTCCGTCCGCTTCCATAAAAAGAAGAAGAACCATGCCGGAAGCCTTTCTCACTCTCCTTCTGTTTCAATTGCTCGGCTCAGGCTTGCAGATGCTGCTGCATCTTCCCATTCCCGGCCCTGTGATCGGCATGTTTCTGCTGGCCGCCGCCCTTCTGTGGCGACGCAGCCGCACATCGGTCAATCAGGCCGACACGGCCCGGGCGGGTTTTGATTCTCCAGCCCTTGGTGCGCTCGCACGCGCTCTGATCGCCTGTCTCGGTCTGCTTTTCGTTCCAGCGGGCGTGGGGCTGGTAACGCAGATGCCGCTGCTCATGGCCAATCTTCTCCCCATTGCCGTCGCTCTGTTCGGCTCCACGCTTCTCGGTCTTCTGGTCACGGCGTTTGTCATGCACAGAGCGACGCATGATCGACCGGCACCAGAGAAGATCGCCGATACTGGTGGACAGGTGCTGTGATGGACATCGCCCATACTCTGCACGGGATTTATGCCCGCTTCCTGCCCGAGCCAAACATGGAAACCCTGTTCTGGTTGTGTGTTACGCTGGGGATGTTCGCACTGGGCATAAAGCTCCAGTTGCGTCTCGGACGCGCCCCATGGGCCAACCCGGTGCTGTTTGCCATCGTCATGGTGGCACTGGCGCTGTTTGCGACGCAGACGCCTTATGCCACCTACTTCCATTCGGTGCAGATCATCCACTTCCTGCTCGGTCCGGCCACAGTGGCGCTGGCCATTCCTCTGACAGACTCAATCCGGCTGGTGACACGCAGTCTTCCCGCCATGACGTTGGCGCTTCTGGCTGGTTCCATCACATCGGTGGTCAGTGGAATCGTGTTTGTCCTGCTGCTGGGAGGCTCTCATGAGGTCGCGCTGTCCATGGCACCCAAGGCTGTGACAACCCCCATCGCCATTGCCATCACGGAACAGATCGGCGGCATTCCGGCTTTAACGGCGGCGTTCGCCATCCTTGGCGGGATCATCGCGGCGATGATCGGGGAAAGCACCTTGCGGCGGCTAGGCATTACCGACTGGCGGGCGCACGGGCTGGCGGCGGGAATTGCAGGCAGTGGGATTGCGGCGGCACAGGTAGCGCAACGCGATCCGGTGGGCGCGGCGTTCGCGGCTTTGGGTATCGGTCTGAACGGACTGGTGACGGCGCTTATCGTGCCGCTGGTGCTCTACTTTCTGCCAAGCTGAAAGACGCGCAACGCAGAACGCCTGTTCCTTTCCCGATAAGCATGGGGTTCAGGGGCACAAATCCACCGGTCTTGAAGAAATGGCGGAAAGGGGCGTAAGGAGTGCGGGCATTGTCGCTCCACGCCATTCATAAGGATGTCCGCCGCTTCTCCTTCTCGCTGTCGTGACACTCCACCATGCTCCGGTTGCGCATGGAGGTAGACGCATGGTTCAGCACGCTGTTTTGGAATGACCGGCCGCACGTCCATTCGGGAAACCGGACCTCTTGATGAAGATTGCCTTTCTTTATCTCTCGCAACCCTATGAATGTTATCACATCGCTTCTGTTGCGAGCGCATTGGCGCAACATCCTGACGTGGAGGTGGTGGAATATTATCTTTTCGATGATGTTCCCGAACATCTGCGGATCATCCGCGAAGCCTTGAACGCCCCGGCTCTTCCGGCGAAGAAATTGAAAGCCGACTGGAAAGCGGCTTTCCTGCGCTCTTTCAAAAACATAAATGACTACAGACTTGCCGTTCTGAGCCAATACATTGAAGAATTCGAGCAGTTCGATGCGCTTCTTTCAACGGAATTTGTAACCGGATTACTGAAAGATCGCGGTCTTGTTTCGCCAAAACTGATCTGGATGGCGCATGGGGCGGGCGATAGATACATAAAACGCGAATATCTGGTCAGTAAATTCGATCTAGTCGCCCTCTCTGGCCCCAAACTGGAGCGCTATTATCTCGAACAGGGACTGGTCGAAGCCGGAAACATACGAGTTGTGGGATATCCAAAGTTCGACGTCTTCGAAGCGGTCCGACAAAAGAGTTACGCTCCCTTCCCCAATGGTCATCCGTTCATTCTCTACAATCCGCATTACAAACGCGGACTGTCTTCTTATGAAAAATACGTCCGCACGGTCGTTGCGGGCATCAAACAGCAAAGCCGCTACAACCTGATTGTCGCCCCACATATTGAAATGTTCGACAAGAAAATGGGGCTGAGAAAGCACTTCCTGAAACGATTGGAAAGCCCGCAGGTTCTTGCGGATACAGGATCGCCCCGGATGCTCGACATGACCTATACGGCTCACGCCGCCGTCTATTTGGGCGACATCAGCAGTCAGGTGTACGAGTTCCTGCTTTTCCCGCGTCCCTGTGTTTTTCTCAATGCCGCCAAAGTCGCATGGCGCGACAATCCCGCATTCCGGCATTGGGCGGCCGGAGAAGTTGTGGATCGACCGGAAGATGTCCTGCCCGCGATCGCACGCGCCCAAGAGCGTCATGTGGAGTATAAACCTGCGCAGGAAACACTGTTTCGGGAAACATTCGGCGATCTGCCACCTTTCGGTGCGTCAGAACGTGCCGCCGCCGCCATTGTAAATTACATGTCCTGCGCAGCCCATGTCTGAACAACGCTCGGTTTTCAGTTCCATTCTCCAGAACGCAGGGCTTTTGACGGCGGGGAAAATAATCACTGCCTGCTGCGGCTTTGTCTATATTGCCTTTACTGTTCGCACGATCGGTCTGAGCGATTATGGATTTCTCATCCTTATCCATTCGCTGGCACTCATGGGATCACGCCTTTCTCGCCTTCAGTCGTGGCGGACACTTATCCATTTCGGGAGCAACGCTTTCCACGAGAAACAATATACGTTTCTAAGAAAAGTCGTTTCCTTCAGCATCCGGCTGGATGTCATCTCCGCCTTTGCCGCACTGCTCATCAGTCTGATGGGCGCGCAGATCTATACTGTTTTTGCCCATTGGCCTTTCAAGATATGGGCTCTGGCAACGCTGTACGCCTGCGTGTCTTTTCTCATGTATACGGGTTGGTGCGTTGGCGTTTTCCGGCTTACACGGAAATTCTACATTGTCACCGTCAAGGATTCTCTTCTGGCGCTGCTCCAGATGATTGGCGTTTTGATCGGTTATTTCTTCAAGTTGAAACTGGCTTACTTTTTGATGGTGTGGGCCGGCATCGTCATCTGCGACTTCGTCGTGTCCGTAACCACTGCCGTCGTCATTCTGAACACGTATTTTCCCTTCCATTTCCTGCACGCATTCAGGAACTGGAAATGGGCGCTGCCCGACATGTGGAAATTTACGAAAAATACCAGTGTAAGCCAGACGCTTTACGCCATTTCCAATAACATCGCGATGCTCATCGTGGGCGGAATACTCGGACCCGCTGATGTGGCCGTGTATCGGGTGTGCCGGCAAATCGCCAATGGAATTGTCACGCCCGCTCAGTTGACCGCGCCCGTCATCTACCCTGAGCTTGTCAAATTACGTGATGACAGGGATTGGGACGGTCTACGGAAGGTCATTACACAGATATTTCTTTCGCTGATTTCCATATCGGCAGTGCTGCTGTTGCTGTCCATCTTCGCGGGCAATCACATCTTTGCCTATCTCGTGCACACCAAGTCGATCCACTCCACCTCCTACATCCTGATCATGCTGAGTTCGGCCATATTCGATCTTCTAATGGTGCCGGTCGAACCGCTTCTGATGGTATCCGGATATACAAAGGTGCTTGTCCGAAACCGTACAGTCATAATCGCCATTTATTTCCCGCTTCTCTACCTGATGACCGTTGAGTTCGGACTGAATGGCGCCTGTCTTTCAACGGCATTCTCCAACCTGCTTGCACTTATCGTGTGCGCCGCGTGGCTTCCGCGCGTGTTCAGGAAATAACCGCGTCGATATGTCGGATGGGCGTCGTCATAAATGCGTCTTGCCTCGGACATAAACCTTCGAGCAACACGTCCCTTGGCTGCAGTTCTTTGCAACCATTCAAACCGATTGGCACACGCGCACGGCATTTCCCTTTTGTCCGCCGAAGTCAGAACCTGAATGAGGATCAGAAACAAAAAAAGGGAGCCGAAGCTCCCTTTCCTCGAAACATTCCCTCATGAATAGGGAAATGCTCAGGCGCCATGCTGCTCCTGATGAACCAGCGCGTCGCGGATCTCCTGCAGGAGAACCTCGCTCTTCGTCGGAGCTGGCGGAGCCGCGGGAGCTGCATCCTGACGGACATGCATCTTTGTGAGCAAACGCACCATCCAGAAAATAACCAGCGCAATGATCAGGAACTGGATGATGGTGTTGAGGAACATGCCGTAATTGATGGTGACGGCACCCGCCTTCTGCGCGGCATCCAGAGTCGGCTCAACCGGCCCTTTCAGCGTAACGAAAAGATTGCTGAAATCGATGCCGCCCGTGGCCAACCCCAGAATCGGGTTGAACACATCCTTGACCAGGCTGTTGACGATGGACGTGAACGCCGCGCCGATGATGACACCGACGGCCATATCCACGACATTGCCACGCATGATGAAGGATCGAAAATCGGCAACCCAGCCCGGGGTGTGCACGGCAAGTTTCGGTTCTGCCATGATATTCCTCAAAAACTAAAGTGTTCCGGGCTCTTATCCGGTTTTCCGTCAGCCATTACAACAACGGATTAACCTCCCCGCAAAAATTAACGGTTCGTTACGCCCCTGTTAACGCTTTTCTTCAGAAATTGTGCACAAAAGATGGCCGGATCGTGACCCCGCCGCCTTAAGGCAAGACCGCCATTGCAAGAGAAGGTCGATGCGCCTATACGAGCGCGCAACGTGTCCCGGTCGGCATCGGGGCCTCATTTTCGCGGAAAGTCCCCCTCATGAAGTCCAACATCCATCCTGACTACCACGAGATCAACGTCATCATGACCGATGGCACCGAATACAAGACGCGATCCTGCATGGGCGCGGCCGGTGACACGCTCCGTCTGGACATCGATACGAAATCTCACCCGGCATGGACCGGCGTGCAGCGCATGCTCGACACCGGAGGCCAGGTGGCGAAGTTCAACAAGCGCTTTGCTGGCATCGGCAAGCGCAAGCAGGATGCCGAGTAAGACATTTTGTTGTCTCCCGCCTGACGAAAACCCCGGCAGTATTACACTGCCGGGGTTTTTTCGTAATCGCGACCAGTCTGTCACTCCTTATCCGTATCAGTGCTGTGTGATTATCGCTTGACCCCGTGCTTCTCGCCCGCCATTACCCATTCCAGAGATGCGGGCCAGCAGGCACGCTGGGTTGGAGCCAGGCTCCGTCCATAAAACCGGTTCCGGTGCCTGCGTGAGCACCGCAAGCACACGCAGCAACAGGATCGATCGATGACGACGCTCCCCCTCATGCCGAAAGCGACGGCCGTCTGGCTGATCGAGAAAACCGCTCTGACGTTTGAACAGGTGGCGGCTTTCTGCGGAATGCATCCTCTGGAAGTGCAGGCCATCGCCGATGGTGAAGTGGCGCAGGGAATCGTAGGCTACGACCCGATTGCCAACCACCAGCTCACACAGGAAGAAATCACTCGTTGTGAGGCCGATACGACGGCGCGTCTGAAAATCCTTCCCACCGCCAATCAGGTGAAACGTCGGGCCAAAGGGGCGCGGTACACACCCGTCGCCCGTCGTAACGACCGACCGGACGGAATTGCTTTCCTGTTGCGCAATTTTCCGCAGCTTCAGGATCAGCAGATATCCAAGCTGCTTGGCACCACCAAGGACACTATCGCCAAGGTGCGTGATCGCCAGCACTGGAATAGCCAGAACATCAAGCCGCGTGATCCCGTAACACTCGGTCTGTGCAGCCAGATGGACCTCAATGCCGCCGTCGCAGCCGCCAACGACAAGCTGACACGCGAAGGACACGAAGTCCCTGTTCCTCTCCCTCTCGGAAACGACGAAGAGGGCTGAGAGAGAATGGAGAGCAGCTCGCTAGAAGCCGCTCTCCCCTTCTTCACGAACGGGCGCGAAGACGATCCATCTCTTCTTTCACACTGAGTTTCTTCAGTTTGAGGCGCATCAGTACACGCTGGTCCGGTGAGGGGCGCAAACCTTCCGAATGAATTTCGCTATCGAGAGCGGAATGACGACGGCTGAGGCTTTCGAGACGTGACTGCATGCTCATGGTCTGAATCTCCAGCTTGATTATTGCAACGCGATGACGGTAGCGCCGGGAGAAACGGTTTCGTCATGAAAACTTGCTCATTTCCCGGCAATATAACGGCAACGAAACGGTATACTCCCCGGAGAGCCTCTGGCGTCTGGCCGCGGACTGCCCTAACGTGACATGGGCGTCATGACGGCACGATGTGTGTCCTGCCATGGAGCCAACAGAACCGATACTGGGCAGACAGCCGGAGGTGTGATGCTGCGTGACAACGACAGTATGCTTCGCAGACTTCACGAACTGCGAAGCGAACACCGGGATCTCGATACGGTCATCGACCGTCTTTCCCTTGAACCGATGGACCAACTCCAGATCCAGCGCCTCAAAAAGCGCAAGCTGGTGCTGAAAGACGAAATCGCATGGATCGAGAACCGTCTCATTCCAGACAACATAGCCTGACTTGAAACGGCCCCCGAACAGGGCCGACGGAACCAACGGATCAATGGATAACATCGAAGACCAGCCGATCACGGCGAACGAAGATGTCGCGACTGCTGTAGCAGGCGAGGATAGCCGCCCGCGTGTGGGTGTGATCATGGGCAGCCAGTCCGACTGGGAGACCATGCGCCACGCCACCGCCACGCTGGATACGCTCGACATCCCCTTTGAAGCCAAGATCGTCTCGGCCCACCGTACACCAGACCGACTGGCCGAGTATGCACACACGGCTGTCGATCGTGGCCTGTCCGTCATCATTGCCGGTGCAGGCGGTGCGGCTCATCTGCCCGGCATGTGCGCAGCGTGGACGCGCCTGCCCGTGCTTGGCGTGCCGGTCGAATCCAAGGCGCTCAAGGGCATGGACAGCCTGCTTTCCATTGTCCAGATGCCCGGCGGTGTGCCGGTCGGCACGTTGGCCATCGGCAAGGCTGGCGCAATCAACGCAGCCCTGCTGGCGGCCTCCATTCTCGCCATTGGCGACAAGGATCTTGCCGCGCGTCTGGACACATGGCGCGCCCTTCAGACAGCCTCGGTGCGCGATGAACCCGAAGAATGACACGACCTCCCTGCCCCCCAACGCCGTGATCGGCATTGTGGGTGGCGGGCAACTCGGACGTATGTCCGCCATTGCTGCGGCCCAGCTTGGCTTTCGCACACATGTTCTAGCCGCCACGCAGGATGAACCGGCGGTACAGGTCTCGCATTCCGCCACCATCGGCTCCCATTCCGATCCTGCGACGCTGCGCGCATTTGCGGAAGCGGTTGATGTCGTGACATTCGAGTTCGAGAATGTCTCAGCGGATGGGCTGGACCTTCTGTCATCCATCCGTCCCGTGCGGCCCTCCGGGGCTATCCTGCGCATCAGTCAGGACCGTGCGCAGGAAAAGACTTTTCTCGGTTCCGTGGATGTGGACGTCGCTCCTTGGCGGCTCGTCACGGACGAGGCCAGTCTGCATGAAGCGGTCGAAGTTCTGGGCTATCCTTTCATCCTCAAAACCACGCGCCTTGGCTATGACGGCAAGGGACAGCGTCGCGTCATGAAGCCCGAGGATCTGATAGCTGCCTTTGACGCGCTCGAACCGAAGCCTTTGGTGGCCGAAGGTATGGTCGATTTCGGCATGGAAGTCAGCGTCATGGTCGCGCGGGGGCTGGACGGCACCGTGCGCTGCTTCGATGTCACCGAAAACAGGCACGTCAATGGTATCCTCGACCTCAGCCTCGCTCCTGCGCGGATCGACCCGGAGGTGGCGCAGAACGCACAGGACATGGCGCGGTGCATTGCCGAAGGGCTCGATCTTGTCGGTCTTCTCGGGGTTGAGATGTTCGTGGGGCGCGATGGTCGTCTGCTGGTAAACGAGATTGCCCCGCGTCCGCATAATTCTGGCCATTGGACGATGGACGCCTGCCCGGTGGACCAGTTCGCCATGCATGTCCGCGCCGTCACGGGGCTGCCTCTGCCGGAACCGGTGCGCCATTCGGACGCCGTGATGAAAAACCTCATCGGCCCGGATGACATGACCCTTTGGCCCGAAATTGTCGCGGCTCCTCGTCTGATCCCGCATCTCTACGGCAAAGCGCAGGCACGACCGGGCCGCAAGATGGGGCATGTGAACGTGATCTTCCCGCGCGGCAGTCTCCCCGGCGAGTTCGGTGTCGCAGCCGTGCTCAAGCCACTTGCGCCAGGCTAGATGAGAAATCACCGGGGCAGAGAGCACTCTGCTCCCGGTTGTTTTTCCTTGGTGTTCAGCACTGCCGCGTCTCTCTAGACTGGACGCATGACGAATACCCCTTCCGATCCGACACGCCGCCGTGCCCTCTCCTCATTTGTAGCGTCTTCGCTGGCAGCAATCGGCACTGTCGGGCTGAGCAGCAAGGCGAGCGCAGACGTGTCCTCCCCCACCTCTACCAATGCTCCCGGAAAACCCACTCCCGCGCAGGCACCTGATTCATTGCGCAAGGATGAGCCGAACGCCTCCCATCCTTCACCGGCCGATCAACCCGGAGCGACGGTCCGTCCCATCGTGAAAACCGGAAGCGATGTGTTTTATCGCCCGACGGTGCATTTCTCCCCCACCACCGGCTTCATGAATGACCCCAACGGGCTGGTATTCGATGGTGAGCGCTATCACCTTTATTACCAGTACGATCCTTTTGCGCCGTATGCGGGCCACGTTCACTGGGGACACGCCAGCAGCACCGACATGCTGCACTGGAAGGACCAACCCATCGCCATTCCCGAAACGGAGGCGGGTGAGGCTTTTACCGGCTGTGCCGTGATGGATCGCGCCAACGCCTCGGGTCTGTTTGAGAACAGCAAGGGCGGCATGGTGGCGCTTTATACCCGCGCCAGCCCCGACAGGCAGGCGCAGTATCTCGCCACAAGCCATGACAATGGACAGAGCTTTACGGAATACACGCATAATCCGGTTCTGGATATCGGAAGCAATTCTTTCCGTGATCCTCAGGTAATCTTCCACAAACCCACCAATCAGTGGGTGATGGTCGTCGCCAAGTCACGCCTGCACCAGATCGCGTTCTATGCGTCCATCGATCTAATTCACTGGGTGCATTTGAGCGATTTCGGGCCTTCAGGATTGTTCGGTGTCGATTACGAATGTCCAAACCTGATCGAGGTTCCGGTCGAGGGCGGGGGCTCACGTTGGGTTCTGTTTGTATCGGTCAATCCGGGTGGACCGACCGGCGGCAGTATCACCCAGTATTTCGTGGGGCAGTTCGACGGCACACGTTTCATTCCAGATGACACGGTGATCGGTCTGACCGATTTCGCCAAAGACGCCTATGCCCTGCAGGTCTATGGCAACATGCCCAAGGCAGAAGCCGTCAGCATCGCGTGGCTGGGCAACTGGCAATATTGTCAGGAACTTCCCACTCAGAGCTGGCGGGGCTGCATGACGTTGCCTCGCACCATGACACTACGGCGGGATTTCGCAGGCTGGCTGCGCCTCGCCCAAACACCGCGCGGGCTGGAAACGCTGCGGGATACGGCCATTGCGTTTGAGGTGAAACGCATCGCCGCCGGATCGAGCGCGCAGGTTGCGCTGCCACCCGGCAAGGCGCTGGAACTGCTGCTGTTCGTGACCGTGGATGAACGCCCGCGTGATCTGCCGTTGGGCGATAAGGGGCGCACGGGGCGCTTTGTCATCACCTTCGGCAATGATCAGGGCGAGACACTGACGATCGGCTTCGATGCTTTCTCCGGCCAACTCTGGCTGGACCGCGATGAACTCAAGGGATTTGCTCAACCCTTCTTCACCGGTCAGTTCTCCACCGTGCTCAATCCGGATGATCGGCATTTCGAAATCCGTGTCGTTCTGGACGCCTGCACGCTAGAGATTTTCGCCAATGGTGGCTTGTCGGTTGGCACAGCGTTGATCTTCCCTGTCAGTCCACTGGATTTCCTCCGTCTTGAGGCAAATGGCGCGGGTGCCACAGTGGAGCGGGTGGAGCTTTTCCAACTGCGAAAGGTGATGGAGCGGGAAACGGCTGTTTGAGGGCGGCCTAAACCTCGCCTCAGCCATCGAAACAGGAACAGTCCGGGCTCGTCCGACGTTAATATGGAGATCGTTGTCCGTATGTCCGGACAATATCTTTCCTTCGGACACAAACCATGTCGAAGCCCGTTCTTGTCGTCGGCGCAGGACCTGTCGGTCTGACCATGGCTATCGAACTGGCCCGTTACGGCGTGCCAGTTAGAATTATCGACAGGTTGGCGGCGCGCACGACCCAATCCCGGGCTTTGGCCATCTGGCCGCGCACACTCGAATTGCTTGATGCATCTGGTTGTGCGGATGCCTTTGTGGCCACCGGACTGCGTGCCAATACCGTCAATATATATGTAGGCAACACAAGGCTTGCCCGAATACCGCTTGGGACAATCCCTTCTTCCTTCAATTACCTCCTGATGATTCCGCAGTTTGAAACCGAACGGCTTCTAGAAGACCGTTTGAGAAGCCTTGGACAGGTTATCGAACGCGAAATCGAACTTACAGACTTCGTTGACACGCATGACGGTGTTTCCTGTACGCTCACGCATGCAGGAGGCAGGCGCGAGATCCTTGAAACTACGTGGCTTATCGGGTGCGACGGCGCGCATTCCTTTGTTCGCAACAGACTGGGGCTTGCGTTCGAAGGAGATACGCTGCCCACGGCTTTTGTCATTGCGGATGCCCATGTGACGGGTCTTGCCATCCCGCCTGACGAACCGACGATTTTCTGGCACTCGGACGGGCCCGTGATGTTCTTTCCGATATCGCGCAACCACTATCGTATCATCGCCGATCTGGGTTCGGTTCCATTGCATACGCCGGATCTGCGGGAAATGCAGACGATTGTGGATCAGCGTGGACCGGGCAAAATTATTCTGTCCGATCCCGTGTGGCTTTCAAGCTTTGGAATCAACGAACGCAAGGTCCGAGACTATCGCAAGGGCCGGGTGTTTCTGGCCGGTGACGCGGCCCATATCCATAGTCCTGCCGGCGGCCAAGGCATGAACACAGGCATGCAGGATGCCTTCAATCTCGCTTGGAAACTGGCGCTTGTGGAGCGGCAAGAAGCCAAGCTGTCACTGCTGGACAGTTACAGTATCGAACGCAGCGGTGTTGCACGACAGATATTGTCAGAGTCCGGTCGTATGACCAGAGTTGTTCTGCTGAGAGGTAGTCTGAAGCAGATGATACGCAACGTCATCGTAAAATGGATTTTCAGCATTCCGGCGATCCGTCGCGCCATCGCCAATCGGCTTTCCGGAATCAGGATTGGTTATCCTAATAGCCCCCTCAATATGGGTTCAACCCGAGGATTACGTGGTCCCGCACCGGGGCAGCGATTGATTTTCAGGCGAGGCTCTGACGGAGACACTGTTCCCCGCTTTGTACTCGCTGCCAAAGACAGCGTCCAAACGCGGACTCTGATCGCGCGTCATTCATCCTTACTGAAACCCGAACTATGCCTGCCGCCGGATGAAAACGGTATCTGGCTGGTGCGACCCGATGGTTACGTCGCGGCTGTCGCACGGAAGGGAGACTGGATAGCAATCGACGCAGTTCTGAATGAAATAGCCATCGAACGTCATTACATGCATGAGATTGAAGCACATTGATGAGATATCATCATGAAATCGGACAGACAGGGTGTGCCTCTTTTGAGACGAAAAGACACTGCGCCATTATTCCTTAAAGCGGACATGGTAACTAACATTGGAGTGATGGCGTCTGGCTCGGCCTGTCGTTTCACAAGCCTATGATAGCGTTCGACGTGGTCTAAAATCTCAAGTAAAGCAGGTCAATGGAGAACAAGCAGGCTCTTTCCGTAAAAGAAAAGATAGCTTACGGCTGTGGTGATGCTGCCTCCAACATGATGTGGGGCATGACGTCATCCTACCTAATGTATTACTATACGGATATATATGGGATTCCGCTGGTTGCCGTATCATGGATACTTCTTGTGGCTCGCGTTGTTGATGCCTTCTGCGATCCAGCCATCGGCTATATTGTTGACCGTATTGGCGGGTTGATCGTGCCGCGTCTGATCCGCTTCCTTGCCATTCCCTTCGGCATAACAGGTTTCCTGTGCTTTCTGGCCCTGCCGCTTTCGCCCACGGGGAAAGTTGTGTGGGCCGGAGCGACCTATATCGTGTTCGGTGCCATCTATTCCTGCATCAATACACCCTATGGTGCACTGGCCGTCACGATGAGTCGCTCTGCCACAGGACGAGTTGGCCTCAATGCGTTCCGCATGATGGGCTGTCAGGCCGGATCGCTGCTTGTGGCGCTGCTGACCATTCCCGCCATCACATGGTTGGGTGGAGGCGAAAGCCCGGCGCAGCACCGGTACGGCATGGCGGTCTATGTGCTGGCACTGTCGGTTCTGGGCACTATCCTGTGGCTATGTGTGGCGCGTGGGTGCACCGTAAGACATCCGCCATTACCCGTCCGACAGGATCTTTTGGCCACGCTGCGCCATCTTCTGAGAAACCGGCGATGGGTGCTGAGCAACCTTCTCGCGTTCTTCTATTTCGTGGGGCAGGCGGCCCTGTTCGGGTTTGCCCTGTATTACGCCCGGGTCGTTCTTGGCGGCACGGAGCAACTGGGCGCCAATATCATTACCTTCATCACCGTCCTGCTGTTTGCGGGCGTGCCCGTGTGTCTCCCGCTGACCAGACGTCTGGGGACTGCCCGCAGTGGGATCATATGCCTGATCGCTCAGGGAGCAGCCTATTTGGCGATGGCTGTGGCGGGTGCATCCATAACGGGCTTTTTCCTGTCCATAGCCCTTCTGGCACTGGCTCAGGGCGTGATGTCTCCGCTGTATTACACCTTGCTGGCGGAAGCCGTGGATGATGGTGATCCGCGGACCTCGACCGGATCGGCCGGGCTGGCGTATTCGATCAACACATGGGTCACGAAGCTGGCAATGGGTCTAACCGGCTTCGTTCTGGCGCAGTTCCTCTCACAAGGCCATTACGTCGAGGGTGGAGTTACACAGCCACCGGAACTGTCCGCGTGGATTACGACTGGATTTGTCTGGCTACCGTTGGGAGCGGTATGCATGCAGGTCTTCTGCCTTCTGGCATGGCGTGACAGAGAATGAATATTCCACTGCCCCCAGACATCACTCCTCCGGTGCCATCTTTCCAACATCCACCGTCCCATTCCCCCAAGCATCCCGCACAAAGCTCACCACATCGGCGATCTCCCGCTCCGACAACCGTTTCGCAAAAGACGGCATCGTGAACGCTGACGGCGCGGTCTGCATCGCAGGCAATGTAGCCCCCGTGTGAAGCAGCATGATGAGCGAGTCCGGCTTCTCGCTCATCACCACAGGATTACCCGCCAACGGCGGAAACACGGGCGGATAGCCGCGTCCGTCCGTACGATGACAGGCCGCGCAGTTATCCACGTAAAGCCGCGCTCCACGTGCGCTCACATCCCCCTTGCGGAGCACGAGGGCGGTGCGGTCATCATAGCTCCACTTCGGATCAGGCTGACGGGCGGGCGGCAGAGTGCGCAGGTAACGAGCAATGGCGTGCAGATCATGGTCCGTCAGATATTGGGTGCCGTGCAGGATCGCGTTGGTCATGCCGCCGAAGGCCGAGCCGCTCTGCGCGCGCCCACTGCGCAAGAAGGACACAATGTCGTCTTCACTCCAGCGTCCTAGCCCCGTACGGTTTTCCTGCCGCAACGAAGGTGGGATCCAGCCGTCCACGGCATCGCCACCCGCGAGATAGGCGGGGCCGTCGCGTGCTGTCAGGGCTTTTTCCTGCAAAGTGATGGCACGGGGCGTGTGGCATGCGCCGCAATGTCCCGGCCCTTCTACGAGATAGGCCCCTCGCGCCACGTCCGGATCGTCGAAAGAGCGTTCGCTCATCTGGCGTGCCTGCATGGGCTTGGGCGCAAACATCCAGCGCCAGACGGTCATGGGCCAGCGCATGGACAGCGGCCAACGCATGGTGTTGGCAGGTGGCACCTCAGACGAAGGAGTGACGCTGTAATGAAACCACGCATAGAGCGCCTGCATCTCGTAGTCGCTCATCCGCGCGTAGGAAGGATACGGCATGGCCGGATAAAGCGAGGCACCATCTGCCCGCACACCTTCCCTCACCGCACGGGCGAACTGCTGCTCGGTGTAGCGACCGATGCCATGCTGCGGGTCAGGTGTAATATTGGGACTGTAGAGCCGTCCGATCGGCAAATCGAAAGGCACCCCGCCCGTATAGGCCGCCTTCCCTTCCACCGAGTGACAGGCGCTGCAATCGGCGGCGCGGGCGAGGTAGCGGCCTTCTTCGATCAATGCAGCGGAAGACGCGGGTTCAGCATGCGCGATACCAGCGAACACGAGTGTCAGCGCACATGAGAACGCCAGCCGCCTCATGATGGCACCAATGGGCCAGGTGCTTTGAGATAGGTGGTGCGGATGTGATGCGCCGCCCAATACGCCAAAGCCGCCACCATGCCGGTGGGATTGTAGCCCATACCCTGCGGAAATGCGTTGGAACCGATGACGAACACGTTCGGTACATCCCAGCTCTGGAGATAGCGGTTGAGGGCGCTGGTCGTCGGGTCATCGCCCATGACCGCACCGCCACCGAGATGGGTGGTCTTGTACACACGGGTGTCAAAAGACTGACCGGGCTGCAACATGCCCAGTTCATATTTCGTGGCCCCGAGTTCTTTCATGATCGGCTCGATACGGCTCACCACATAGCGGTTCATGCGGATGTCGTTGTCGTGCCAGTCATAGGTCATGCGGAGAAGCGGCTGGCCGTAAGCGTCTTTCCACGTCGGGTCCAGATCGAGATACGCATCGCGATAAGCCATGTTGCTGCCGTGTGCGTCGATGGCGAACGTATGACGGTAAGTATCAGTGAAAGCCCGCTTGAACCCCTTGCCCCAGCGCGGTGCGTCCCTGCCACCACCGAAGGATGAGGCAGCAATGGGTTTCACCCCGGCCTGATTGACCCACACGGGCGAACCACCAATGAAGCCATGCGGTCCGTGATCGAAGTTCATACTGTTGAAATCGTCAATCGCCACACCACCACCGCCGGTGCCGATGAACTGGTTGGTAAAATGATCCTTCGGCATCCACGCGTGCGACGTCGTGATGGTCTGATAAACGAAGTTGCGCCCCACCACGCCTTCGTTCTTCGCAGCATCATAAGGGCGACCGATGCCTGAAAGCAGCATCAGATGGACATTGTGAAACTGGAACGCGCCAAGAATGACGAGAGCGGCCTCGACCTTCACTTCCCGGCGCGTGTCCAGATCGAGATAGGTCACGCCGCGCGCATGTTTTTTCGCGCCGTCCAGATCGACACGCAGCACATGCGCGCGACTGATGAGACGAAAGCCCGCATCCTGCCGCAATGCGGGCAGAATGTTCACATTGGGCGAGGCCTTGGAATACATGTAGCAGTCGTAACCGCTGCAATAGCCGCAGAAATTGCACGGTCCCATCTGTGCGCCATACGGATTGGTATAGGGACCGGACGCATTGGCCGCCGGCAGGGAATAAGGATGATACCCTGCCCGCTCGGCCGCTCCTCGAAACAGATGCGCAGTATAGACATCCTTCAGGGCCGGCAGAGGAAATGCATCCGAGCGCGAAGGCGAAAAGACGTTTCCTTTGCCCACGATTTTGCCGTTGATTCTGTAAGGTTCACCCGACGTACCAAAGACTTTCTCGGCCTTGTCGAAAAACGGCTCCAGTTCCTCATACGTCACACCGTAATCCTGAAGATGCATGCCTTCAGGAATGAACTTGCGGCCATACCGGGCGATGATATTGCTTCTGAGTGCCAGATCATCGGGGGCCACACGGAAATGCACCCCGGACCAGTGCAGGCCCGCGCCACCGACGCCTTCTCCGGGCAGAAATGTCCCAAGGGAGCGGTAAGGCAGCGCACGCTGATCCATGCGGTTGCGGATGGTCACTGTTGTTTGTGACAGATCCTGATAAAGCCGGTGCCGGATCGCACCGCGCAACTCGTCGATTGAGTCCGGATAGGCACCCTCCACCGCTGTCGAGCGATCCGGTCCACGTTCGAGCATGATGACGGAAAGCCCGGCTTCCCTCAGTTCCTTGGCGAGAATGGACCCGGCCCAGCCAGATCCGACCACCACAGCATCGGCACGCAGGATGTCCATGCTCAGGCTCCCTTCGCCGTCTCGCCGTTGATGGCCACACTGCCCAGCGGATAGGACGGGCCATACTGGTCCACCCAGTCCATGAAGTCAGCCCGTGCGCCGGGAAAACCGAGCATCACCCATCCCCCCAGATGCCGGTTGCCTCCGTAAAGTGGATCGCTGAACGCCCCTTCCAATGTATTGGCGAGGAGTTGCTCGAAAAACAGAGAAGCGGGCAGTCCCTCGTCAAGGTCGATCGGGTCTTTCTCGAAGGACGTCAGGACGACGATCTGCGTGTCGGTATCCAGATCGGCAAAAGATTTTCCATATGCCTTGGCGCAGTAGCGCTCCGCCCCCGCGATGCCTGTGCGATAGAGATCGCGGGGTGCGAGCGGCAACTGATAGCCAAGATTGGGTGGCCCTGCCTCAAAAGGCGCCATCATGTACCACAAAGCGCCCCTGCCCCATGGCGTGTCCATCTGCCGGTCGATGAAACGCGGCACGGCCAGATCGCGAGCGCCCGGCCCCACTTCATCACGCGGAAAAAGACATTCACAGGAGGCTTCGATGAAGCGCCATTCCTCGGTCGTAAAGAAACGCGGGGTATAGGGACCATTCGTCTCAGCGGCGATGGCCTGACGCCAGCCTTCCAGCCCTCCCACCGTCCAGAACGCCGTCGTACCGGCAAGAGCAGTCACGAAGCGGCGTCTGGTCGTCTCTGGCAATGGGCTGCGGTCCCTGGTTCCATAGGAGAAAAACGTTCCGATACGTTACCGGAAAATACGCGGCATTGTTAAGGGCACAGGAGTGATCTTTGTCTTACCCGGCCGCAAGATAGGCAGGCAGAACCTCGTCCACTGGCCCGTCCATCCGGATCCTGCCCTGCTCCATCCAGATCAGGCGGGTGCACCATTTTTCCAGCACAGTGGGCAGATGACTGGAGATGACAAGGATTTCCGCCCCCTCCACCAATCCGGCAATGCGGCCTGCGGCCTTTTGCATGAACGCCGCGTCGCCCGCCATGAACCATTCGTCCATCACCAGCACGTCCGGCAGGATCGCCGTGGCCAACCCGAAGGCCAGCCGCAGCCCCATGCCGGAACTGTAGGTCTTGAGCGGCAGGTCCATGAACGTGCCGAGATCGGCAAAGGTCTCGACATCGTTCTCGATCTCGCGGATGGCGGTCTTTGAAAGACCGGCAAACAACCCCCGCAGGCGAATGTTCTCACGCCCCGTCAACTCGATATCCATACCGAGAGACGTATCGAGCAGCGTGCCCAGGCGCCCCCGCACCAGCACGCGACCGTCTACCGGCTCGTAAATACCGCCTAGCGCCCGCAGCAACGTGGTCTTGCCCGCGCCATTGCGCCCCACCAGCCCGAGCCGTTCTCCCGGTTTTACGGTAAAGGAGATATCGGAGAGGGCGCGCACCACCACGCGGTTTCGGTCGTCGCGCTGAAAGCGTGAAACCTTCAATCCTCCGACGAGCTTTTTTGTTCGCTTCTTCAGGCTCCGAGCATCACCGTGATAGAGCGGGAAAGAAATGGAGAGGTTCGAAACCTCGATGCCAGCCGCCATGCGCTCTACACCCAATAGGCCAGACGGCTGCGCATCCGCGCGAACAGCCCAAAGGCGACGCTCCACAGCGCGACGCTATAGACTATCGCGGTCCACCAGATCGAAGGACGCACCGCGCTGCCCATAAACGGTCCTCGAAGCACCTCGATCAAGGGATAGCACGGGTCCAGAAGTAGGTACTGCCGTCCCAGCGTGATGAGATCCGGTTTCCACAAAACAGGCGTGATGAAAAAGAGGATCTGCATGACGTTGGAGGCGATCGGCGGCATATCGCGGAACCGCGCACCCAGCACTCCCATGAGCAGCGTGATCGCGAACAGATCGAGCAGCCAGAGGCCCATTCCCACCGGCAGTTGCCAATCCAGCGTCGGACGGACGTGGAAGATGAGAAACAGGATCACGATCACGCCCACACTGTGCAGGAAGGTCAGCACATTGCGCACCACGCTGCGCTCGACATGCACGAAAAATGGCATGCGCATAGCGTGGATAAGCCCCGAAGCGTTGGTGAAGGTGGCACAGCCCTCCGTCACGGTCCCCGCGAGGAAGGACCACAGCACCAGCGAGAAACACAGGAACGGGAGATAGACCGCAAGATCGATATGAAAGAGCGTGGCGTAGAGCACACCCATCGCGCTTACGAGAATGGCGGTCGAAAGCGTCAGCCAGAACGGTCCCAGCAGGGAACCGCGATAGCGCTGACAGATATCGAGCCAGCCCAGAGTCCAGCCCAGCCGAAGCAGGCTCACACCCTCACGTATGTCGCGCAGAGCGTGTACGATATGGCCAAAGCCGCGTTCGGGCCGAAGATCGAGAACGGGCATTGCCCCAGCCAGTTCGGCCTGAACGTGCGGCTCGTCCGTAATGGGCGCAGGTGTGGAAGAAAGAGGACGCTCTTCCACCGCAGATGCGTTCTCAGGTGATGACCCGTTCGTACTGCTCATGAAAGGGCGATAGACAAGGGCGACAGCGGACGCAAGCGGTTGTCCTTCAGGATGCGTTCTGCGCCAGCCGCGCGAGGTCCAGAACGCCTCGACTGCTCTGTCCCGCCATCTGGGCGATTTCGTCGAGTGTGAACCACTTCGCCTCAAGCGCATCGTCATTAGCACGCGGCGTGATCGTGGTCGCGTCTTCGGGCAACACGCAGCGGATGGCCACAATAACGTAATGGAACAGGAGCTGGCCATCGGGCGCGTGATGAATGGAATCCAGCGCCGTGAGCACGGAAGCCGCTCGTGCATGTACGCCGGTTTCCTCGACCAGTTCGCGGGAAGCGGCTGTGAACAGGTCTTCCCCCGGCTCAATCCGCCCCCCGGGAAATCCCCACAACCCGGCATCCGGCGCATTGGCACGTTTTACGAGCAGGAACCGCCCGTCGGCAAGATTGCGGCAGACCGCCAGAACGCCGCCGCGTGGCTCAGGTGGGTTTGATGTCATTGAGACGGTCCAGATCACGCAGGCCGGGGAAGAAACGCATCCACACCGCCGTCACCACAAGCGTGCCGACACCGCCGAGGACCACAGCCGGAACAGTGCCAATGGCTGCTGCCAGCATTCCACTCTCGAACTCCCCAAGCTGATTGGAGGAACCGATGAACAGCATATTCACCGCCGAAACGCGCCCCCGCATCTCATCGGGCGTACCAAGCTGTACCAGAGCGCCGCGCACCATCACGCTGACGACATCCGCCGCTCCCAGCACCATGAGAGCCGCAATGGAGAGCGGAATCGAATGCGAGATGCCGAAGACGATGGTGGCCATACCAAAAATCGCCACGGCAAGAAACATCGCCCGCCCGGCATGCCGGTTCAGCGGCCACCGCGTGAGAATGGCCGCCATCAACACGGCTCCCATGGCAGGACCGGCCCGCAGAAGCCCCAGCGACACCGGACCCGCATGCAGGATGTCGTAGGCATAGACCGGAAGCAGAGCCGTGGCGCCTCCAAGCAGAACGGCGAACAGATCGAGCGAGATCGCTCCCAGCATGGCCGGACGACTCTTGAGAAAAGAGATTCCCCCCAGCACGGATGCCAATGTGGCGGGTTGGCGTGGCCGTTCGGATACCTTGAATGTCAGACTGGCGGTGGCAAAGGCGGAAATGGCGAACCCGATAGCGCACAACGCGTAACAGACATCCGCACCCAGTCCGTACAGCACGCCCCCAAGAGAGGGACCGGCAATGCAGGCCACCTGAAAGAGCGAGGACGAAAGGGCCGCCGCTTGCGGAAAGAGTGCAGGCGGCACGATGGACGGCAGAAATGTCTGTTGCGCGGGCATTTCGAACGCCCGGCAAGCGCCGAACAGGGCCACGAGCACATACAGCGCCCAAGGTGCGATCCAGCCCTCCCATGAGCCGATGGCCATGAACAACGCCGCACTCGCTTCAATGGCCTGACATGACAGCACGATCCTGCGTCGATCGAACTGGTCCGCCACATGACCGGCCGGCAGCGTGAGAAACAGCATGGGCAGGAACTGCGCGAGTCCGACAAACCCGAGCACCGCAGCGCTATGGGTCAGCGCATAGATCTGCCATGCAACGGCCACAGCCTGCACCTGAGAAGAAAAGGCCGCTACATTGCGACCGACCAGACAGGGCATGAGACCGGGATGGCGCAGAAGCGCTGCTGTCGAGTTTGGCATGGAGGTGTCTCTAGCAGCCCCCTCCACTCTTGGCACGAGGGGGAGCGTTGGTAATCCTTCACATCATGCTTGAGCCGGACGTTGCCACCACGGAACCATACGGCCATACCATCTTCGCTCCCTTCATGGAGCGGACACATGACAGCCTGACCATAGAACGGAAGACAGCGGCCAATGGCGACGAACTACGCAACCGTGACCTGGGACCAGCTCCATCGGGATGCCCGCATTCTGGCCGAGACCCTGATGCCCAAAGGCCCGTTTCGCGGTGTTGTGGCTGTGACACGCGGAGGCCTGATTCCCGCCGCCATCATCGCCCGCGAACTCGATTGCCGTCTTGTGGAAACCATTTCGGTCGTGACCTATGACGAGCAGGAACGCGGTGAACCGAAAATCATCAAGTCACCGGAAGCCGCCGGAGACGGTGAAGGCTTTTTAGTCATCGACGATCTGGTGGATTCCGGTGTCACGGCGCGGATTGTGCGTGAGAGACTGCCCAAGGCCACCTTCGCTTGTCTGTATGCCAAACCAAGCGGCAAACCGCTGACCGATCTGTTTGTGGTGGAAGTGCCACAGGACACATGGGTGCTCTTTCCATGGGACACGGCCCCTCTGTTCATTCCGCCGCTGGCCCGCAAGGCCGCTCAGGAAAGCTGAAGTCACGATGTCCGCTTCCCTCCCCGCCACCGAAGGATTCGACTCCGCTTTCGATGAATTTGACACGTGGCCCGTCGGCACGCAGCTCAATGCCCTGTGGCAATCACAACTCGCCGCCGCCGCCGTGGTCTCGGGCGCTCTTCCCGCACTTACCCGCGCCGTGGAAGCCGCTCTTCCCCGTCTGAAGGCAGGCGGTCGCCTGATCTATGCTGGAGCGGGAAGCTCGGCCCGATTGGCGGCACAGGATGGCGCGGAACTGGAGCCAACCTATAACTGGCCCCCCGAACGGATGATCGTGCTGATCGCAGGTGGTACCGGCGCTCTGCTTCAGGCCGTGGAAAATGCCGAAGACAACGAGGCCGCCGCGCAGGATGGCGTGCGGGAGGCGCATATCGGTGCGCAGGACGTTGTAGTGGGCATCGCAGCCAGTGGCCGGACGCCTTACACCATTGCCTGTGTAAAGGCTGCGCGCGAACGTGGTGCATTGACCATCGGCCTTGCCAACGTGCCGGACACCCCTCTGCTGACCGCAGCCGAACATGCCGTGACAGTGGAGACAGGCGCGGAGCCGATCTCCGGTTCCACCCGCATGAAGGCCGGCACAACACAGAAGATCGTGCTGAACCTGCTGTCCACCACGCTCATGACCGGGCTGGGCCGCGTCTATCGCGCCCGAATGGTGGATATGCACAGCCGTAACGCCAAGCTGCGGACCCGGGCCGTGCGGATGGTCACGGCACTGGCAAACTGCGACGATGAGCAGGCGCGATTCGCACTGGATGCCACCAACGGTCATGTGAAGCCGGCAATTCTCGTGGCCTGTGGTATCACGGTGGAGCAGGCGCAGGAGGCGCTCGCGCGCACCGACGGCAACCTCCGAAGGGCGCTGAAGAATTTGGGACTTGCCACCGCGCGGCGAGCCACCTAGTTTCCGCCACAGGTTCGGGGCGTGGCGCAGCCTGGTAGCGCGCTTGTTTTGGGTACAAGAGGCCCCCGGTTCGAGTCCGGGCGCCCCGACCATCTCGTGACACGGTGGCATCATCACACGGAGAGATGACCATGACGGCCCGTATCTACAGAAAACCGAAAAGTGCAGGCCAGTCCGGTCAGGCTGGAACGCATGACTGGATTCTTGAATACGGCCAGTCCGTCCCCCATCGCCCTACTCCGCTTATGGGTTGGACCGGAAGCCAGCACGATACGCAGTCGCAACTGCGTCTGCGCTTTCCCAACGAAGAAAGCGCTGTAGCTTACGCCAACCGTTACGCCATTGCCTATGAAGTGGAGCGTCCTGTCGCCCGTATTCGCAAGGCAAAAGTTTACGCGGACAATTTCGCAGCCAACCGCATCCAGAACTGGACGCACTGAGACGTCCATGGTCGCCTCTTGACGTTTAAAGGGCGGACGCCCGATAAGGTCCGCCCATGGAGCGAGTTTTCTTCGCCCCCTGCGCGCCCTTAGCTCAGTTGGATAGAGCAACAGCCTTCTAAGCTGTGGGTCATTGGTTCGAATCCAATAGGGCGCGCCAAATTCTTCTGCGGCATGATAATTTTGCACACATACACAACAAAACAGTCAAGATTTGGATTCAGTAAATATAGTGTGTTTTTTCTGGATATCTTCCAAGGACATACCTGTAAGTTTTGCCAGCCTCTGCTCCAGACTCGAAACAGTTTTTGACGCGTTATTATATTGCAAATACACCGAAATAGAAGAAATCGTTTGTATCAAGAATACTGATCCTGCAATAGATGATATCAGAAACTGAATTGCTGGACCTATTTTGGGATTATTGAAATCGTTTATATTATGTGATTTTCCATATATTCTATAAATTACAGATACATAATCCAATCCAACTAGAGCCCATATAGAAATAACAAAACACAAAAATGCCATGCAAAATGAAATAACGATATTTGCGTGCGATTGTCGCAGCCAATAGAGTTTTTCTTCATTTCTTATACTCGCAACATAGTATCGTTTTATTTTCTTCTCTGTGTTCGCAATGCGTCTTCTTTTTGACCATGGCAAAACTTCCAATATGGAGTCAATTACACGTGGCACTATATACCAAATATATCGTGTTAAACTTCCAGAAGTAATTCCCACAATCAGGCCAATTACAATAGAACCTAAAGCAATATGCGTGCCAAGAAAATCAAATCCACTCATGACCACCTCACCTCATCAATATCGATTATATAATTATTTATTACCCAAAACACTCTGGAGCGCTTCCACTGTCATATCAAAGACGTAAGCAATACAGCTCATGGCAGAATCACCCGGCAGCATCTCCCAACTCCAGCCGCACCACATGCTGCCGGTCGTCCACCAGAACCAGCCCAGCAAGCGTCAGCACGCCACCATTATCGCGGAACTGGAGCGTCAGCAGACCGTCCGTCATCCGATCCGTTTTCGCCATGGAAATCTGCATCCATCCCGGCTGACGTTGCACGGCCGTGACCGTGACCGGACCCGACAAACGGATTGGGCGGACAAGAAGCAGCCCCAGCGGCGTATGGGACAGGCCCATGCGCGTCACTGCCCCGGATTGCGGATTGGTGAGAACCAGATGTCCGTCGCCCGCAACCAACGTCATGCCGCGCGGCACGTCATAATCGAGCCGCAGGTGCCCGGGCGTATAAGTGAGTGTGCCCGATCCACGGCTACCATCGGGCCAGATTTGGGTGAAAGGCAACTGCAGTCCGTTCAGTGCGTTGAGCCACGCTTCCACGCGGGCACTGTCCTGCCGATCCTGCGGAGACATCGGCGCCAGTCCAGATCCGGCGCAGGCGGTGACAGCCAGTGACGACAGCAGAACAGCCCGTCGTGAGAAAATGCCCCTCATCGTACAGCCTCGGCGGGTGTTTTGAGCGTCAAGGCCAATGCGTGCAGACCGTCGCCAAATTCGGCGTCGAGCAGCTTATGCACGAGGCGCGAACGCGCCACCCGCGACAGTCCCTCAAAGGCGTCACTCACCACCACCAACTGGAGATGTGTCTCCGTGGCGCCCGCCTGCGGTCCACGCGGACGATCGAGGTGCCCGGCGTGACGGTGACTGTCGTCCACAAGCTCAATCAGTGTGGGAGAAAGCTTTTCCTCGAGCACACGCAGAACACGCCGCGCCCGCGGCCCCGTTGCCGTATCCGCCATGTCGCCACCTTTTCCTTCGTTGCCACCCACACCAGAAATCCCTCTTGCGTCAGGCTGGAAGTGGCACACATAACAGGTGACATGAGGAGACGAAACACACGTCCCCGGGCCTTCGATCCGGACCCGGACGCACCAAAGCAGTGCTGTGACGCGCCCGGCTGCACACAGGAAGCGGGGTACCGCGCGCCGCGTTCACGTACGACATTGAATCAGTATTTCTGGTTCTGCCTTGAACACGTTCGGGAGTACAATGCCCGGTGGGACTTCTACAAAGGCATGAGCGCGGCCCAGATCGAGGCGCATCTGCGCGCAGATGTGGCGTGGGACCGGCCTTCATGGAAGATCGGACACATGGGACGCCAGCCTTTCAGCGAGGAGGACGTGCTCGACCCGCTGGACATTCTCAATGCCTCCCGTGCGGCCCGTGCCAACCGCCACAAGGAATCACGCGAACCGAAGACGCCCCCGCCCTTGCGTGATCCTCTGGAGACGATGGGCCTGCGCTGGCCCGTCTCGCTCGATGAGGTGAAAGCGCGCTACAAGGCACTGGCGCGCGAGCACCACCCTGACGCCAACAATGGCGATCTGGACGCAGAAGAACGATTCAAGATTATCAACGTGGCCTACGCTGCCCTGCGCGCGCATTTCACGGCGAACACCACCGAGGACTTTGAGCGATCCGCCTGAGCATGGCAGGGTCACCCCACGACAACGAAACGGACATATCATGAGCGCTGCTGCGACTGACGAACTGCCCCCCACCTCCGCCATTTCAGTCCCCGATCGGGAGGTCTCGGCCCGCGAGGTCTTCGGCATCGACAGCGACATGATGGTGCCCGCATTCTCGATCCGCACCGAGCATGTGCCCGACATCGACACCAGTTATCGCTTCGACCACGATACGACCATCGCCATTCTCGCGGGTTTTGCCTTCAACCGCCGCGTGATGGTTCAGGGCTTTCACGGCACAGGCAAGTCCTCTCATATCGAGCAGATCGCGGCACGTCTGAACTGGCCGTGCGTGCGCATCAATCTCGACAGCCATGTCTCTCGCATCGACCTGATCGGCAAAGACGCGATCGTCCTCAAGGATGGTCAGCAGGTGACCGAGTTCCGTGAAGGACTGCTGCCGTGGTGCCTCCAGCATCCCTGCGCGCTTGTGTTCGACGAATATGACGCGGGTCGCCCGGACGTGATGTTCGTCATCCAGCGCGTGCTGGAAGTGGAAGGCAATCTCACCCTGCTCGACCAGAACCGCGTCATTCGTCCCAACCCAGCTTTCCGTCTGTTCGCGACGGCCAATACGGTCGGTCTGGGTGACACGACAGGCCTGTATCACGGCACGCAGCAGATCAATCAGGGGCAGATGGATCGCTGGAACATCGTGACGTCACTGAACTACCTGCCGCATGAGCAGGAAGTGGCGATTGTCGTCTCCAAGCTCAACATCGCCCCCGACGACAAGAAGATGCGCCAGACCATCGACAACATGGTGGCACTGGCCGGCCTCACACGCGCAGGCTTCATGGCGGGCGACATCTCCACTGTCATGTCGCCACGCACGGTCATCGCGTGGGCTGAAAATCTGCGCATTTTCGGTGACATCGCGTTCGCGTTCCGCGTCACGTTTCTCAACAAGTGCGATGAGGCCGAGCGGTCGATGGTGGCGGAATATTATCAGCGCTGCTTCAACGCGGACCCGATGGGCAAGCGCAAGAACTGACCGTCCGGAGAGACATCATGGTTGAACGCCCCCGCTCCCCACGCGAAGCCCCCTCCGCGCCCGACACCGCCGAACAGGCGGAAGCCTTTCGTCGCGCAACGGTTGGCGCCATTCGCGCTCTAGGCGGTCGGCCGGATGCCTCCGTCTCCTTCCATGCGGGCAATATGCCACCCGGCCCGCTGGATCAGGACACCCCTATTCGCCTCTCCCAGTTGTCCCGTCATCCAACAGACGAAGAAACCACGCGTCTGCGCGGTGCAGCCGACGCTGAGGCATTGAAACTTCGTCACCATGACGTGGATCTGCACCGTGGGCATCAGCCCGAAGAAGCGGTCGCCCGTTCGGTGTACGACGCCCTTGAACAGGCGCGGATCGAGGCCGTTGGCTCACGCTATATGCAGGGCGTTGCAGCCAATCTCGAACAGAAACTCGAGCAGGAACTCCGCGATGCCGGCGTTCCTCACATGACGAGCCGGGACCAACTCTCCACGCCCATGGCTCTTGGACTTCTGGCACGTGAAAAACTGAGCGGACGTCCGGCTCCCGCGATGGTGCGCTCGCTGCTGGAGGATTGGGGGCGCTCCCTTCCCGATGCCGCCCTCAAGGCGCTGGATGAAATGGCGCTCGCTCAGAACGATCAGGCCGCCTACACCCGCGCGGCCCGTCATCTGATGGCGGCCTGCTCACTCGTGGAAGCCGAGGAAGAACAGCCGGAGAATGATGAGAACGGAGAGGACGATGCTCCCGTCCCCGAAGATGCCGGCGATGAAGAGCCGCCGCCACAAACCGAGGAACAGCCTCCCTCTCCCGAAAGCGAGGAGGAAGAAGCCGGTCCAGAACCGCAGCTTATGGACAGCACGGGCGAATCCGGTTCGCCCGATGACGCCTCCGAGGCCGAAGGCGATGACCCGGAAGGCACTGGCGAGCCCTCTGGTCCCACCAATGGTCGCGATGCCGCGCCCGGAGACACGGCACGTGGCTATCACGCCTACACCACGCAATTTGACGAGGAAGTCGCGGCGGAAGATCTGTGCGACGAAGACGAACTGGCCCGCCTCCGCCAGCAACTCGATCTCCAGCTTGCCAATCTGACCGGCGTCATTGCGCGGCTTGCCAATCGCCTTCAGCGCAAACTTCTGGCGCAGCAGACCCGCGCATGGAACTTCGATCTTGAGGAAGGCATTCTCGATGCGGGACGTCTCTCGCGCATCGTGGTGAACCCCATGCTTTCGCTGTCCTACAAGCAGGAACAGGAGACCGATTTCCGCGATACGGTGGTGACTCTGCTGATAGACAACTCGGGCTCCATGCGCGGACGTCCGATTTCCGTGGCTGCCATGTGCGGCGATATCCTCGCACGCACACTGGAGCGTTGCGGAGTGAAAGTGGAAATCCTCGGGTTTACCACTCGCGCATGGAAAGGCGGACAGAGCCGAGAGAAATGGACAGCGGACGGAAAACCGGCAAACCCGGGCCGTCTGAACGATCTGCGCCACATCATCTACAAAGCTGCCGACACCCCGCTACGTCGCGCCAAGCGTAATCTTGGGCTGATGCTGCGCGAAGGGCTCCTCAAGGAGAACATCGACGGAGAAGCTCTGCTCTGGGCAGCCCGACGCCTGCGCGCTCGGCCTGAACAGCGTCGCATTCTCATGGTCATCTCCGATGGCGCGCCGGTCGATGACAGTACGCTGTCGGCCAACCCGAGTTCCTATCTGGAAGATCATCTGCGAGAGGTCATTTCTAGTATCGAAAACCGCAGTGAAGTGGAGCTTGTCGCTATCGGCATCGGTCATGATGTAACGCGCTACTACAAGCGCGCCGTGACCATTACCGACGCAGAAGAACTCGGCGGAACGATGATGAAAAAACTCTCGGAGCTATTCGATGAAACCGGAGGGCGCCGTTCACGCGCCGCCTGATCGACGGCGTTCAGCACACGCCAGCACGGTATCGACCAGCCGATCCACATCTTCTTCCTGTGTACGATGGTTGACGATGGCAGCCCGAATCACGAGGCGTCCATTGATCCGTGTGGTGGAGGGCGCCGCCAACCCGCTTTCTTGAACGTCCTTGACGATCTCACCGTTAAACACGTCGGCGTCTTCGTCCGCCATGCCGGGCACAACCATCCGGAAACACACGATATCGAGCGTAACCGGTGCCATCAGTTCCAGCGCCGTCTCACGCTCCACCCGTGCGGCCAGATACTGTGCCACGTCACAGCATCGCTCCACCATATGACCAAGACGCTGGGTGCCGTACACGGACAAAGTCGCCCAGACCTTGAGCGCCCGGAAACCTCGCGAGAGATCCGGTCCGAAATCACAGAACCACGGCGCACCTGCCGCCAGTCCACGGTCTTCTCGTGAGAGATAATTCAGGTTCTGGGCAAAAGCCGCAGCATGCTTCTGAGCATCGCGCACGAGAATACAGCCCGCGTCATAGGGTACCTGTGCCCATTTATGGAAATCGAAAGCAAGGCTGTCGGCTTGTCCAATAGCGGCAAGGGACGCTTCAAAGCGTTCCGACAATCGCGCCAATGCCCCGAAAGCTCCATCCACATGGAACCAAAGTCTTTCCGCTCGTGCGATGGCTCCAATTTCATCAAGAGGATCAATCGCCCCGACATCGACCGTTCCGGCCGTTCCCACAACAAGAAAAGGCTCGCACCCAGCTTTGCGGTCAACCGCGACCATTTCCTGAAAGGCCGCGGTATCCATCCGAAAATCTTCATCGACCGGCACTAACCGGAGCGCTTCACTCCCAAGTCCCGCCAGATCGAAAGCCCGACTGACACATCCATGTGCACTGGTTGCAGCATATCCCACGAGAGGACGCTGTCCTACGCCACTGTTTCGTAGCGCAAGCCCACCTTCAACAGCGCGGCTGGCGACAATCACGGCGATGAAATTCGCCATGGATGATCCTGTCACCAGAATGCCTGAAGCCGTATCGGGCATTCCCATGAGAGCGGCGGCCCAGCGTAAGACCATGCGCTCCACCTCGACCGGAGCATGGTCCCGTCCCCCGAGATTGGCATTCAGTCCACCTGCCAGCATCTCAGCCAACATACCTACAGGCGTGCCGCCACCATGCACCCACCCCATGAAACCGGGGTGGCGATTACCTACGGAATAGGGCAGCACATCCTCGCGGAAGGCCTTGGCAAAAGCATGAACATCCTGCCCTTCCCTCGGCACATCGATGTTGCGAAAACTTTCACGGATGGTGTCGGGAAGAGGCTGCCACACCCGCTGCTCCCGCAAAGTCATGAGATTGTCGAACATCTCATCCAGCATCTCATGACCAATACGACGCAGATCATCCCATTGTTCCCCCACTGGATCGAGAGAGGACGGCAAGATGGGAGAAGAGCAATCAGCCATGATCAAAGCATCCGGAATGATGAAAAATACATCATCCCACTAGGCCGCTTTTTCTGGAAGGACGTCAAAAATATCCTGTGTCGCATTTTCTCACTGGGACACCGCGATAGTGAGAGAACGCAAGAACACACCCTCTACAAACGAGGGGCAGATTAGCCATAGAGGGCCGATACCAGAGACGTACTGGACGATACGCCAAACAGGCTCAACACGCTGCTCCCGGAACCATCTGCCCCATACAATGACAGAAGCGTCGCAGGTTTATCGGTTGTTTGCGGCGTGATCTGTAACATTGTCAGATATTGCTCAGCGTATTTCTGGACCTTTGCTGGTGTCGAAAAATCCGAGAGATCCACCTTTTTGGAGAGAAGACGCTTTTGCTCGTCATAATCAAGAGCGCCGAATTGGGTAGGATTATACCCACTCACCGTTTCCACGACTTTCAGAAGACTGGAATCCGACATGATGTCGTTCAACGTCATGCTGGAAGTCATTGTCCGCGTAAAATACAGTGCATTGCCAACCCCCGAGGTGCTGTCCGAATCTTCAAGGGACGATTCGTACTGGGTTTCTTCGTATTTTGCGGCCAATGTTTCTACGGTCGAAGAATCTGCAAAAGGTGACGTGGCTGTGGACGACGAGCTTGTTTCGTTCCAAGCCGAGAATGCCTTGGCAAAGGCCAGCCATGCGGAATTGCCAGATTTCGCTGCAACGGATGTAGAAGATGTTGGATCCTGCGTCAGCAGATCCTTCACCAGCGCCGTTTCATTCTGGATCGAACTCAGTCCGTAAGCGCCCAGAACCACAGACATGGCCTTGTAGTTTTTCATGAGAGCGCTTGCGGACGTGATATTGACCGCATCATTTTCAAAAGATGTTACATAGTTGGCGATCGTGCCATTGGTCTTTGCATAAATTGCTGCGGACTGGTCCTCATCTTTCATGCTCGCGAGATAAGTGGAGACGGGCGAAAGACCGGAAATGGCACCTGACATGACCAGGACCTCCTAACTTGCAACAACACCAAAGAAAACAGAGCAATTCATCTGAACATGAGTCTATTCACAATTATATTTCCAATAAGTTAAGGAAAATATCCTTTTAATTCTTTATGATTGCCTGCAATACCGCCCAAACTGAATTCCACAATGAACATCGATAAACCCGAATTTCTCTCCTACCGCACATCACAGAATCACAAAGATCCCATCACCTAAAAGATGGAATGTAATTGTCACGGATGGCAGATCGTGATGGGCAATTCATCCCTCGATTCCGTAAGATGGCGCCATGAACATGGTTGCCGCCACTCACCCTCGAGTCAGGGTCGAAATCGTCTTCGATTTCGTCTGTCCGTGGTGCGCCATTGGGATTGATCGTCTAGTCTCCACTTTGTCACGCCGTAATGACGTTCATATCGAGTGGCAATGGCGCTCTTTTCTGCTCAACCCCACCTTCCCACCTGAAGGCATGTCGCTTGAATCGTATTTGCGGATCAAACAGGGCGACGACACCCGAATTGCCCGCCTCCTGCACCTTATCGAAAAGCAGGCGCGGGAATTCGATACTGCAATTCATTTCGACCGGATATGCAAAGTTCCCGCCACCCTGAATGCTCACCGACTTTTGACATGGGCATCCGCACGGGGCGATGCCACGCCGCTCGTGCTGGCTCTGTTCGAAGCCTTTTTCCGACGGGGAGAAGACATCGGTGATCCTGTGGTTCTTGCTCACACCGCAGAACGGCATGGCTTCGATCCCCAGTTGGTTCTGCAACTGCTTGCAGGCCAAACTCTTTCAGGAACGGTCCTGTCGGAACAAAGCCTGCATCAACGCAACGGGATCAACGGCGTTCCCTCGATCATTATCGCCGGCATGGCCCTGACAGGCGTTCATGACTCGCCAGTGATCGACCGTCTGCTCGATGTCGCCTTACAAGCCACTTACAGGAGCGGCATCCCACAATTCAGTTCGACACTCCGAAGAGAAGCCGATCATTCGTGACTTTCCGCTTCACGCGCGAAGCGACGGGCCAGAATAGCGCACACGAAAAGCTGGATCTGGTGATACAGCATCAGCGGCAACACCACGAGCCCCACCGTGGCGGATGGAAACAGCACGTTGGCCATCGGAACACCCGAGGCCAGCGTCTTTTTCGAGCCACAGAAAATGATGGTGATCTCATCTTCGCGTGACCAGCCCATCATCTGGCTACCATAGCGCGTGACCAGAAGCACCGCCGCCAGAAGACCGCAATCCACAGCCGCGATAGCCGCAAGCTGTGTAGGAGGAAGACGGTGCCACAACCCATTGACCACGGCTTCACTGAAGGCGGTGTACACCACCACCAGAATCGACCCACGATCCGAAAACGACAGCAGCTTGCGGTTGCGTCGCGCCCATTCACCCACCCATGGCTGAAGCACCTGTCCCGCCACGAACGGAAGCAGAAGCTGCAAAACGATGGACAGGCCACCTCCGGTCTGACCGCCTTGTTTGGCAAGAACGAGTCCCACCAGAATCGGCGTGATGAAAATCCCTGCGATGTTGGATGCCGTCGCCGAACACACGGCCGCTGGCACATTGCCACGCGCGATGGAGGTAAACGCGATGGAGGACTGCACGGTGGACGGCAAGCAGCACAAAAACAGCACGCCCATCCACACATCGTTCGACAGCAAGCCGGGCATCACGGCACGCAGACCAAGACCGAGCAGTGGAAACAGAAGAAAGGTGCATCCAAGAATGGTCAGATGCAGTTTCCAAGCCGTCATGCCTTCCACGACAGCCGCACGGGAGAGACGCGCTCCCTGCAGAAAAAACATCAGCGCAATCAATACGACCGCCAATGTAGTGAAAAACGGAACGGCTGCCCCTCGGCAGGGCAACACAGTGGCCACACCAAGAGTGGCCAGCAGGCAGAGAAGAAAGGGATCTGGGCGAAAAGACATGCAGGATTTCCGGGGCTTGCGGAAGATTTCCGACATCATGCCGTCCGGCACCCGATTGCGCACCGCCGTCACTTGCGCCACCCTTAGCCACAAATGATACGCTCCACCATGCAACTTGCCGTGCTGCCGTCCTTTTCTCAGGGACAGCGTCTTCGATTCCTCGTGATGTTTCTGGCAGCCTCCCTGTCGGGAATGGAAGTGGCTCGGGCTGCTTCCGTTCCCGCCGGATGCGCCACAATTCATCATGCCGCGCAAACCTCTGCCACAGGCGTGACGCTGGACCATGTGACAGTCACCGCGGGAGGCGCCAGTTTGCAGGCCTCACGTCAGACGCTTTCCGGCCCGGACAACGGTTCAGCGCAGGATCTTGCTGACGCTGCTTCCGTGGTGCTGCTGTCCGCCCTTGTGGGGCGTCATGAAACCGCCTGCTCCAACTGGCTCGAAAATGAAGGTCGGCTGGCTGAACAACAGCTTGAAGCCGGCCGCAAACTTGCCGTTGCATGGAAAAACGTAAATGTTCGGCGAAACACATTGAACATACGGTCGGACACAGCGCAGCTTGCTCTCGCTACCACCGGCACCAATGCGACCGCCACACTCTCCCTGAGCGGCGTCACGACGGCTGGAGTCGATGCGCCCTCCCTACTTCCCTCTGACGCTCGGGCGAATTTCTCCCTTCCCGTCAGTGAACTGGCAGCACTCATGGCCTCCACAGGCGGAAAGGCGAAACAACTTCCCGCCGTGCATGTCACGATCAATTCTCTCACAGCCCAACGTGATACGGTCACATTGTCTGGAAATGGACGCGCCACACTCACAGGCGAACATGACAGCGCCTCCGCCAGTGGCCATCTGGAAATTCAGGACATTTCCGGTCTCATCGACCGTGCGCGACAGGACAGCCAGATGAAGGTGGCCGCCGCCCTGATCCTTGCCCGAGTGGTCAGCCACCGCAGCGGCAATGTCAACACATGGGACACGACATGGGAGGGAGGTGTTCTGACCGTGAACGGCGTTCCTCTTCCGCTGCACTGACTGCCGTTTTCCATTTTCGGCCACGAATTGCGCGAGAAGACGCTCTCCGCCATTGTGCCGCCACAGATTCAGGCGATTCGATACGTCTCGCCCCCGTGACAGGAGACTTCCCAATGCGGGTTCGCCGCCCTACCCGGCTTTTGCTTGCGTCCGCCACCGTGCTTGGCTTCCTCGGTCTGTCCCACTCCGGGCACGCTGCTGACAACACTCAACAGACTCTGGTGGACAAGGCCACGCTTGCGGTTCAGGACGTGTTCACCGGTGCCAAAACCACCGACCGCGTCTATCGCTATCTGGCGAAAGCCCGCGCCGTGATGGTCTGCCCTTCTGTGTTTCGCATGTCGTTTGGCATCGGTGGGTCCGGTGGCGGGTGTGTGCTGCTTTCGCGTGATGCACGGGGCTCGTGGTCAGACCCTGCGTTCTACAAACTCAGCTCCGGCTCGCTCGGCTTTCAGCTTGGCGTAGACTCCTCCGAAGTCATGTTCTTCGTGATGAGCGATCGCGGCCTTCAAGCACTTCTCGACAGCCAGTTCCAGTTTGGCGCCAACGCGGCAGCATCCTTTGCTTCCATGGGCGGCGGACTGGAGAGCGGGACGGCCGGACGATCCAACACGGACATCATGGCTATCCAGAAATCACAAGGCCTGTTCGCTGGCGCGTCACTCGGCGGCTCGAAGCTGACAGTCGATAGCGACAGCAACCGCGCCTATTACGGTCAGATCATCGGTCCCGAGGACATCGTCATTTCGATGCGCGTCAACAACGCGGGAGCCGATCCCCTACGTTCGATCCTGACCCGTTACGCCTCGTCCGCCGCCGCTGTACCCACCACGACAACCAGCACGGGTTCCACCACCACGGACACGCAGGATACCGGCGCTCAGATCACCCCGTATACACCGCCGTCTTCAAGCGGGATCCAGAGTGAGTCTCTCTCCTCCGGCACGAAATCTTCTTCCCGGAGCTACTGAGCGGGCTTCTGATCCGTGGGATGGCTTTCCCCGTTCGTTCCACGGATTGCCCGCAACGCCCTGACATTGCGATTATGATCGTCGAGCGACACCGCAAAGCGGTGCTCACCATTACCTGACGCCACGAAATAAAGATCGTCCCCCGTTGCCGGATGCGTCACCGCCTCCAGTGCGGCCGTGCCGGGCGCGCAGATGGGCGTGGGCGGAAGACCCGCGCTGACATACGTGTTGTACGGGCTGGCCACGGCCAGATCGGCATGTGTCAGGGGACGTCCGAGAGGCGTCACACCTTTTGTCAGCGCATAAATGGTCGTCGGGTCGGACTGAAGCTTCATCCCACGCGCCAGACGATTGAGAAAAACCCGCGCAATCCGTGGGCGTTCGCTGGCTATACCAGTCTCCTTTTCCACGACAGATGCAAGAATCACCAGTTGCTGGGGAGTGGTCAAAATGAGAGCGGTATCCCGCCCCTGCCATACCCGTTCCACCTCACGCTGCATCGCCTCCTGCATCCGTGCAATAAGCGCTGTCCGGTCCGTCTCGCGAAGGGACCGATAGGTCTCGGGGAGAACCGTACCTTCTTCCAGAGCCTCCACATGACCGGTCAGAAAGGGAGCTGCGTTCACAATCGTCAGAATCTGGGACGCTGTCAGTCCCTCAGGAATGGTGAGAGGATGCAGCACAGGTTTGCCATGACGGAGAACGTCTAGCAGCGTCCGTATGGACGCATGTGCCGGAAAAGCCAGCTCTGCCGCATGAATCTGTCCGTCATGTCGCGTCAGACGCAACGCAGCGAGAAAAACAGCCCGGTCCAGTTGTGTGCTTTGCAGAGCGTCCGCCTGCTGAAGCGCCGCTACTGTCGAAGCGTAACCGCCATGTGGAATGACAATGGCACGGCTCTCTAACAGGGGACCGGGCATCGTGTAACGCCACCAGCCAATCCCGGCCGTCGTCCCCGCAACCAGCATCATGCCGCCCAGCGCCCAAGCCGCCACTCTCAACCACGGCCTGCTCCGACGGGAAGCCTTTTCAGGTTTCCTGCGCTTTTGCCCTCCTGCCACCCGGCTCAAGCGTCAACGGCCTCCACCGACCAGAACGCCGACCATTCCTGCTGAGGCTGAAGACAAAGCTGCCCCGGCTTGTCACGAAACTCGCCATGGAAACCATGAGGGGAAGCAAAGCCGTGCCATGGCTCGATGCACAAAAAATGTGCGCTGGGTTTGGTCCATATCCCAAGCTGCGGGAAGCCATTCCATGCCACATGCAGCCCTCGGGAGCCGGGCTTGCCGAAGACGACGGATCGGCTGCGCACACGGTCCATGATGATCGCATCGTCCTCGAACAAGGCATCCTGCAACGCCAGTTCACGACCTTTGATCGGGGTCGGACGTGGATCGGCCGCCAGCAATCCGCCTTCAAGACGACGGATGGGCTCCGGTTCCGCCTCCTCGAACGTCAAACGATAAGCCTCTCGATCCTCATCCTTCCGCAATGGCCAGCGAAAAGCCGGATGGGCGCCGAGAGAGGCAAAAAGTTCACGTCCTTCTTCCATGTTGCGGAGAGTGTATGTGACGGTCAGACGACCATCCTGCACGCGATAATCCAGCCACAACCGAAAATGGAACGGGAAAACCGCCAGCGTTTTTTCGTCGCTTTCCAGTTCCAGCACACATCCGTCATCGCGCGTTTCCACCCACCGAAAACGCCGATCCCGCGCAAAACCATGCTGGGTCAGATGATAGGACTTGCCATCAATAAGGGCCGTGTCGTCAGGCAGACGCCCCACAATGGGAAAAAGCACCGGCGAGTGACGTCGCCATGCCTTGCCCGCGTCCCACAGCACATCTTCCCCGTCCGCACTCAACGCGACGAGTTCCGCTCCCTGCGCTGCGACGGTAGCCCGCATGTGGGCGTCGCCGAACGTGTGTGTCTGCGTTTCCATGACGGCTCCTCTGGAGAGTTTTCCCGCACACCATAGAAAAACTCTCCGAACTCCGCAAAACGCCAAACCTCAATCGTCCAGCAATCTTTCCTGCGGTGGAGGTGCAGGGCGAACCGGAATTTCACTGGCGGCAGACCCTCTTCCCGACAGCGAAGGATGCGTCATAAACCACTCATGAGCCGAGAACGGCTTTGACCCCGGATCGAGACGACGCCAGACGGCGTTGCGCTCCAGTATCCATGACTGAAGGTTGTCCTTGAGATCCGTCACCATGATCTGATCCAGTACCTGCGCGTGCACCGTCGGATTGGTGATCGGCACAAGACTTTCCACGCGCCAGTCCATGTTGCGCGTCATCCAGTCGGCCGACGAGATAAACACCTTGGCCGCGCGGGATGGCAGACGGTGTCCATCGCCAAAAACATAGATACGGGCATGTTCAAGGAACCGGCCCACGATCGACTTGATATGGATGTTTTCCGATAGCCCTGGCACGCCCGGACGAAGGCAGCACATGCCACGTACCACGCCCATGACCTTCACACCCGCACAGGACGCCTCATAGAGCTTGTCGATCAACTCCGGGTCCACCAGCGCGTTCATCTTTAGCCAGATGTTGCCCGGCCGCCCCGCGCGAACATGGGCGATCTCGCGATCGATCAGATCCACCAGCGTCTTGCGGCATGTCAGCGGCGAGAAGGCGATGGCCTCCATCTTCGCCGGCATGGCGTAGCCAGTGATGTAATTAAACAGGCGCGCGGAATCCCGGGCAAGCTCGGGATTACAGGTGAAGAAGGACAGATCCGTGTAAATCTTCGCCGTGATGGGATGATAGTTGCCCGTCCCGAAATGCGCGTAAGAACGCACGGTGTTGCCTTCGCGGCGAACGACGAGGCTGAGCTTCGCATGCGTCTTAAGGTCCGAGAAGCCGAACACGACCTGCACACCCGCCGCCTCCAGGGCACGGGACAGACGGATGTTCGCTTCCTCATCGAAACGGGCGCGCAATTCCACCATTGCGGTCACGGATTTGCCGGCCTCTGCGGCCTCGATCAGCGCCTTGACGATCGGGCTGTCTCGCGACGTGCGGTAGAGCGTCTGCTTGATGGCGATCACGTTCGGATCGAGTGCTGCCTGTCGCAGGAATTGCACCACCACGTCGAAGCTTTCGAACGGGTGATGAACAATCAGATCCTTCGCGCGAATGGCAGCGAAACAGTCGCCACCAAAATCCACGATCCGCTCAGGAAAACGCGGGGTATAGGGAGGAAACAGCAGGTCGGGCCGATCATCGACGATCATCTGCTTGAGATCGACCACGCCAATCATGCCCGAATGAACCGACACCTCTTCAGGAGGCAGGTCCAGTTCATCCACGATGGCAGCCGCCAGTTCAGCGGGCACTTTTTCTTCCATGTCCACATGGATGACGACGCCGCGCCGCCGCTGCTTGAGCGCGGTTTCATAGGAACGAACCAGATCCTCGGCTTCGTCTTCGAACTCCACATCCGTGTCGCGCACCACGCGCACCATGCCACTCTCGACAACCGACAGCCCCGGATAGAGCCGATCGATGCACAGTGTGATCAGGTCTTCGAGCAGCACGAACCGCACGGATGTCGGTTTGCCGGGCGGAGACGGCAGACGCACGAAACGGTCCACCTGTGCTGGCAAAAGGATAAGACCATTCATGACGAACAGCCCCGTCTCCGCGGAAACAAGCCGCAGCCCAAGCGCCAGCCCCATATTGGGAATGAACGGCAGAGGATGCGCGGGGTCGAACGCCAGAGGTGTCAGAACAGGAAACACCCGTTCCATGAAGAGATCCGTCAACCAGCGCTGATCGTCCTCATCAAGCTGATCGAGACCACACAGCGTAACCCCTGCCGTTGCCAGCAAGCCCCGCAGGTCTCGCCATACCCGCTGCTGGTCACGCAGAAGAAGCACGCAGCGCTCACGCACAGCGGCAAGCTGGAGAGCGGGCGTCAGACCATCGGGAGAAAGGGAAACCAGACCCTCCCTCACCTGCCCCACAAGACCGGCCACGCGCACGGAATAGAACTCGTCCAGATTGCTCGCGCTTATCGAGAGGAAGCGAAGCCGTTCCAGCAGAGGATTGTTGGGGTTCTCCGCTTCATCCACGACGCGCTGGTTGAACGCGAGCCATGACAATTCGCGGTTGATGAACCGATCCGGCGAATCGCGGCGGATCGCGGGCAGGGCTGGCTTTGTCGTGCGTCGAGTGGGCGCGCGGGTCGGAACTTTCGTGGTTTTCTGCGCCGCGGGGCTTCGTGTGGTCCGGGCAGATGGTTTGGCTGTTGTCGAGCGTGTCCGACGTCTTGTCGTCGCCTGTGTCTTGTCACCGTCTTGCGCCACGAACCATTCCCCGCTTACCCGACCGCCCCTACAGGCAGCCCTTGTGATTCTGATTGCTGCTCTCAATCACTGTCTTACGGCAACACTCGGCAGCGCCAAACCGAGGACGCCTCTCTCACCGCAAAATTCTTCAAAACTTAATATTGCGGAGAGATCCCTGCTTGCGACCAGACATTTTTCAAATTTCGATGCGCATGTCCCGCAGAAGACCTTCCGCCTGTCGGCGATCCAACGCCACACCGGAGGCCAGTGTCAGAGCATCGATGCGTTCCACCAATTCCAGAACCGCTGCCGCCTCACGCGGCAGGCGCTGCAATAGCCACTCCGTCAATCGATGCGACACGGTTAACTGTCTCTCGGCCAAGAGACGAAACATCAGTCGCTCCAGCAGCACATCCTCGGCGGCCATGATCTCAACCGCCATGGTGGCCCGCAGGCGACTGTTCAAATCAGGCAGAGACACCTGCCACCGACTTGGCGGCAACCGTGATGCCATCAGCAGAGGCATCCTACGCTCACGTGAAAGATTGATGAGCCGCAGCAACGGCAGTTCGTCGCACTCATTCACCACCACGGAATCGAGCGCCAGAGCTGGCGGCTGGTGCTCCACAATCTCCATGATGTCGGGCATCTGCCCCTGCGCCATATCCACCAGCAAAGCGTTGTGACACGTGGCCCACAAGCTCAACATATGCGTCTTGCCGCACCCGGCCCCACCCCACAGAAGCAGGCGACCTTCCGGCCATGCGTGAGGATCGGTGCCGGACATGACAAGGGTACGGGCATGCGCGTTGGAAGGTGCGGGCACAAAGCTGCCCATATCGAATTTCCGCCGATGCACGAACGGAAGCGCCATCTGCGCGCGCCCGTCCTGCTGAAGCGATGTGGCGGTTGGCGACCCATCGTCGCGCGGGACCGGCGGCCCTTCCTGCTCTGTCACCGCTATGCGCGCCGCCCTACCTGTCCTAAAGGAAACCCTGAACCTGATTACCCGAAACGTCGGGGATGTTCGACCCGCGATGTCGGACCTCCCGCAGCCGAGACGAGCCGCACCATGAGCACACCCACCCCGGACGCCGCCAGCAACGGCCTCACCTATCGCGAGGCCGGCGTGGACATCGAAGCAGGCGACGCGCTGGTCGAAGCGATCAAGCCCGCCGCGAAAGCCACGACCCGCAGCGGCGTCATGGGCGGCCTTGGCGGTTTTGGCGCGCTGTTCGATCTCAAGGCCGCAGGTTTCACCGATCCAGTGCTTGTCTCCTGCACGGATGGCGTGGGCACAAAGCTCAACCTCGCCATAGACAGCGGGCTGCACGAGACGGTTGGCATCGACCTTGTCGCCATGTGCGTCAACGATCTGGTCGTGCAGGGTGCGGAGCCGCTGTTCTTCCTCGATTACTTCGCCACCGGCAAACTGGCCGTGGAAGACGCGGCCAAGGTCGTACGCGGCATTGCCGAAGGTTGCCGTCTGTCCGGCTGTGCGTTGGTGGGGGGTGAAACCGCCGAGATGCCGGGCATGTACGCCGCCGGTCATTACGACCTCGCCGGCTTTTCGGTCGGTGCGGCCGAGCGTGACAAGCTCCTGCCCGGCACGATCCGCCCCGGTGACGCGCTGATCGGCCTTACGGCCAGTGGCGTTCATTCCAACGGTTTCTCGCTGGTGCGCCGCATTCTGGAAAAAAGCGGCCTTACGCTGAATGACGCGGCCCCCTTCGCTCCCGGCCAGACCATCGCGCAGGCATTAATGACGCCCACGCGCCTCTATGTCGAGCAGGTGCTGACTTTGCACCGCGATGGCCTGCTGAGCGGTGCGGCCCATATCACCGGCGGTGGTCTGCCCGGCAACCTGCCCCGCGTGCTGCCCAAGGGCACGAAAGCCGTAATCGACGGACCATGGGTGCCCAACCCCGTCTTTGGATGGCTGGCCAAGGCTGGGAATGTTGCCACCGATGAAATGCTGCGCGTGTTCAACTGCGGCATCGGCATGGTGCTGATCACACCCAAGCCCGACCTCGTGATGCAGCGTCTGAGCGAACTTGGCGAAACACCTGTCGTGCTGGGTCAGATCGAAGCTGCCGCAACATCTGATGCCGCACCCACGCTGGAGATGATCGTATCTCCTGACTTCCCGCACGCCTGAGGACAGAGCGTCGTGACGATCCACAAGACCCCGATCGCTATCCTCATCAGTGGCCGCGGCAGCAATATGCGCTCGCTGATCGCGGCCTGTGCTGCGCCGGATTTCCCGGCGCGCGTGGCGTTGGTGCTGAGCAACAAGGACGATGCCGCCGGACTGGATTATGCTCGTGAATGCGGCATTGCCGCAGACGCCATCCCTCACAAAGCATTCGGTAAGGACCGTGAGGCGCATGAACGCGCCGTTGACGCGCGCCTACGCGAAGCGGGTGTCGAGTTCATCTGTCTGGCTGGCTATATGCGCCTGCTCACGCCTTTCCTTACGGACACATGGGCAGGGCGAATGATCAACATCCATCCCAGCCTGTTGCCTCTGTTTCCGGGCACGCACACACATGAGCGGGCGCTGGAAGCAGGCGTGCGTATCCATGGCTGCACGGTGCATCATGTGACGGTAGGAATGGACGAAGGCCCGATCATCGCTCAAGCGGCCGTGCCGGTGTTCCCGCAAGCCGATACGCCCGATGATCTAGCTGCACGAGTGCTTGTGCAGGAACATCTTCTCTATCCGGCGGCACTTCGAAAAGTTCTTGAGAAGACAGAAAACAGCAAGAACAAAGCGGCCTCCCTTCTCGTCTGCTGAGCCGGAAAAGAGAGCCGCCATCGGCGTATGCTGTGGAAGCATGTCCCCCGCAACATACGCCAAAAAAGCTATTCAACTAGAAATGCAGCGCCCCGCCATAGGCCGCCAGCACCGCTTCATGCATGGATTCCGAGATGGTCGGATGCGGGAAGATTGTCTCTTTCAGTTCCGCTTCTGTCAGTTCGCCCGTTCGCGCAATGACATACCCCTGAATCATCTCCGTCACTTCCGCGCCAATCATATGCGCGCCAAGCAATTCCCCCGTCTTGGCGTCAAAGACGACCTTTACCAAGCCTTCAGGCTCACCCATGGCAATTGCCTTGCCATTACCGATGAACGGGAAGCGTCCCACACGCACCTCATACCCGGCAGCCTTGGCCTTCGCTTCCGTGTAGCCCACGGATGCCACCTGCGGGCGACAGTAAGTGCAGCCCGGAATCTTCGTCACGTCGATGGGATGAACGTGCAGTCCCGCAATCGCTTCCACGCACATGACCGCTTCATGACTTGCCTTGTGCGCCAGCCACGGTGCACCGGCTAGATCGCCGATGGCATACACCCCGCCCTCACCCGTGCGGCACAATTCATCCGTGACCACATGCGTACGGTCCACGACGATCTTGGTACCCTCAAGCCCAAGTTTTTCGACGTTGCCCACAATGCCAACCGCCGAGATCACGCGATCGACCGTGATGGTTTCTTTCTTGCCGTCTACCTCGATCTCGACCGTCACATCCTTGTCGGACTTTTTCAGCGGACCAAGCTTCGCGCTAGTGAGGATCTTCATCCCCTGCTTTTCGAACGCCGTGCGTGCGAGCTTGCTGATGTCCTCGTCCTCAACCGGAAGCACGCGATCGGCCACCTCAACCAGCGTCACCTCGGACCCCATGTTGCGGTAGAATGAGGCAAACTCCGTACCGATGGCGCCAGAACCAATCACCAGCAGGCGCTTGGGCAATTCATCCGGCACCAAGGCCTCACGATAGGACCACACGAACTTGCCGTCAGGCTCCAGCCCGGGCAACACACGCGCACGCGCACCCGTTGCGAGGATAACGTGCGGCGCTTTCAGCGTGACGGACTTCCCGTCCTTGAGCGCCACCTCAATCTTGCGCTTCTTGCCCTCAGTGCCGGCCAGTTTGCCGAAACCGTCGAACACCGGCACCTTGGCCTTCTTGAGCAGATGGGCCACACCACTGGAAAGCTGCTTCGAAACAGCCCGCGACCGTCCGACCACCTTGCCAAAATCGAAGCGCGGGTTGTCTACAGCAAACCCGAACTGGCCCAGATCGTGCAGCAGGTGGTTGATTTCGGAGGCCCGCAAGAGCGCTTTCGTCGGAATGCAGCCCCAGTTCAGACAGATGCCACCCAGATGGTTGGCTTCCACGACCGCCACCGAAAGCTTGAGCTGGGCTGCGCGCAACGCCGCCACGTAGCCGCCGGGACCGCCTCCCACAACAATCAGATCAAAATCGGTGGTGCTCATATTCAATGTCCTGATCGATGGCTTCGGACGCGGACGGCCGCATGACAGTCCGCGCAGGAGAGGTCAGATGACGAGGGTGATCGGGTTTTCCACCACGTCGCGGAACGCTTTCGTCCACTGGGCAGCCAGCGCACCGTCAATTGCGCGATGATCGACCGACAACGTGGTCGTCATCACCGTGCCAACACCCAAAGAACCATCGGCCTTTACGACAGGACGTTTCTCACCCGCCGCGATGGCCAGAATGGCGGCCTGCGGCGGATTGATGATGGCCGAGAAGGAACTCACGCCGAACATACCCATGTTGGAGACCGAGAACGATCCGCCCTGAAACTCTTCCGGCTTGAGCTTGCCTGCCCGCGCCCGCTTGGCCAGATCCTTCATCTCCACACTGATCTCGCGCAGGGACTTCCGATCCGCCTGACGGATGATCGGCGTGATAAGGCCATCGGGGATCGACACGGCCACCGAGATGTCCACGTCGTTGTATTCAAGGATCGCGTCATCGGTGAAGGAGACGTTCACGCCCTTTACACGACGCAGCGTGACCGCAGCAGCTTTGATCAGCATGTCGTTGACCGACAGCTTGAAGGCGTCCGGTCCGTCTTCTGGAGACGCCGCATTAAGCTGTGCCCTCAGCGCCAGCAACGCATCAAGCTGCACGTCCACCGACACATAGAAATGCGGGATCGTGCTCTTGGATTCCGACAGCCGCCGCGCGATGACCTTGCGCATCGTGGACAGCGGATGCGCTGTCGTGCCACCCACAGGGGCCGCACTGGCCGTCGCCTGCGCAGGCCCAGCCGATTTCGTGGCCTCTACATCCTTTTTTACGATGCGCCCATTCGGACCTGTCCCCTTTATGGCGGACAGATCGAGACCCGCGTCCTTCGCGATACGCTTTGCCAACGGAGATGCAAAGACACGCGCGCCTTTGCTGACAGTTGGAGCAACCACAGGAACAGGCGCGGCTGCGGAAGGAGCCTCAGCTTTGGGCGAAGAAGGTACCTCATTAGGTTGTGCCGAAGATGCCTTCGGCACCGCCTCACCTTCCTCCACCAGCACCGCAATCGGCGTATTCACCGCCACGCCTTCGGTGCCTTCAGGGACAAAGATGCGGCCAAGAACGCCCTCGTCCACGGCCTCGACTTCCATCGTGGCCTTGTCCGTTTCGATCTCGGCAATCACGTCACCCGACGCAATCTTTTCGCCTTCTTTCTTGAGCCAACGCGCCAGCTTGCCTTCCGTCATTGTCGGAGACAGGGCGGGCATCAGGATTTCGATAGCCATTGCTGCCTGCTCCTCAGACGATTTTGGCCACGGCCTCAACAACCCATTCGGGCTGCGGCAGCGCCAGCTTTTCCAGATTGGACGCGAACGGCATCGGCACGTCCACACCCGTCACGCGCACAGGCGGGGCATCCAGCCAGTCAAAGGCGTGTTCGATCACCTGCATCGCCACTTCCGCGCCGATGCCGGCAAACGGCCAGCCTTCTTCGACAGTCACCAGACGGCTTGTCTTCTTCACGCTTTCCACAATAGTCGCAGTGTCCAGCGGGCGCAGGGTACGCAGATTGATGACTTCCGCCTCAATCCCTTTCTGCGCCAGAAGATCGGCCGCCGCCAACGCCGTGCCAACGCTGATCGAGAACGCCACGATGCTCACGTCCTTGCCCGCGCGCTCGACCTTCGCCTTGCCGATGGGAAGGATGAACTCCTCATCCACGGGACAGGAGAACTTCTGACCGTAGAGAATCTCGTTCTCAAGGAAGACCACGGGGTTCGGATCGCGAATGGCCGCCCGAAGAAGCCCCTTCGCATCCGCAGATGACCATGGCGCGACAACCTTCAGACCCGGCACATGCGCGTACCAACTGCCATAACACTGCGAATGCTGGGCACCCACGCGCGAAGCCGGACCGTTGGGGCCACGGAACACGATGGGACAGCCCATCTGGCCACCGGACATGTAAAGCGTCTTGGCGGCCGAGTTGATGATGTGGTCGATCGCCTGCATCGAAAAGTTCATGGTCATGAACTCAACGATAGGTTTGAGACCTGTCAGCGCCGCACCCACAGCCATGCCGGTGAAACCATGCTCCGTGATGGGCATGTCCATCACACGCTTTTCACCGAACTCGTCCAACAGGCCCTGAGAGACCTTGTAAGCCCCCTGATACTGACCGACTTCCTCACCGATCAGGAACACATCCTGATCGCGCCGCAATTCCGCCGCCATGGCGTCACGCAGCGCTTCACGCACGGTGATCTCGGACGTCTCCCCCCAGTCTTTCTCAGGCTCGGGAGCGGACAGTGGGGCCGGCGCCGTGGGAACCGCTGTTCTTGCGGCGCCTGCGGAGGCTTCTTCACGAGCTCCCTCTGCGGCAGGCGCACTTGGAGAAATGTTTCCCTCCGGCACAGCCTCACCTTCTTCCACCAGCACGGCAATCGGCGTGTTCACCGCCACACCTTCTGTGCCTTCCGGCACAAGGATGCGACCGATAATGCCCTCGTCCACAGCCTCGACTTCCATCGTGGCCTTGTCCGTTTCGATTTCGGCAATCACGTCACCGGAGGACACCTTGTCCCCATCCTTCTTGAGCCAGCGGGCAAGCTTGCCTTCCGTCATGGTGGGCGAGAGGGCCGGCATCAGGATTTCGGTAGCCATCCGAGTTATTCTCCCACCAGGACGTCAGTATACAGTTCGGACGGATCAGGCTCCGGCGAGGTCTTGGCGAACTCTGTGGCGTCGGCCACAACGGCTTTCACCTTGTCCTCAACCGCCTTGAAGGCCGCCTCGTCCACACCCGCTTCTGTCAGCAGCTTGCGAACGTGCTCAATCGGATCGCGCGTCTGGCGGATTTCATCCACTTCGCTGCGCTGGCGGTATTTCGCCGGATCGGACATCGAATGCCCGCGATACCGATATGTGGACATTTCCAGCAGATACGGTCCCTTGCCTTCCCGGCAGTGCGTGATGGCTTCTTGCGCAGCGGCATACACCGCTTCGACATCCATACCGTCCACCTGCTTGCCCGGGATGCCCCACGGCTCTCCGTTGCGCCACAGTTCCTTGGAAGCGGACGCGCGCTCGACGCTTGTGCCCATGCCGTAACGGTTGTTCTCGATGATGAACACGCACGGCAGCTTGTGCAGGGCCGCGATGTTGAAGCTCTCGTACACCTGTCCCTGATTGGAGGCACCCTCACCAAAATAGGTCAGGGAGACTTCATCCGTCCCACGATACCAGTTGGCAAAGGCCAGTCCGAGACCAAGCGCTACCTGTGCTCCGACGATGCCGTGCCCGCCGTAGAAGTTCTTCTCACGCGAGAACATGTGCATCGAGCCGCCCTTGCCATGGGAATAGCCCGTCTCACGGCCCGTCAGTTCGGCCATCACGCCACGCGGGTCCATGCCAGCGGCCAGCATCTGGCCATGATCGCGATAGGACGTGATCACCTTGTCGCCGGGTTTCTGGGCCAACTCAATGCCCACAACCACAGCTTCCTGACCGATATAAAGGTGGCAGAACCCACCGATCAGTCCCATGCCGTAAAGCTGGCCTGCCTTTTCCTCGAAACGGCGGATCAGAAGCATGTCGTAATACGCCTGCTTCAACTGATCCGTCGTCAGCCCCGGATCGTTCCGGCCTGCGCCAGGCACCTTGCTTTCGTCCATGAGACCGCGCTCCATTCAAACACACATCAACACGAAGGGCTGCATCCATCCCGGATCGTGCAGCCCTTTCACCAGAATTCTCACTTGTGGGCCGCTCGAGCTTCGAACGCTTCCGAGCGACCTCCGGTTTTCGAAACGAGACAGATGTCCCCAATCCGCATTTCACGATCGAGTGCCTTGCACATGTCGTAAAGCGTCAGGGCGCAGACACTCACAGCCGTGAGCGCTTCCATCTCCACACCGGTCGGCCCCGTCGTCTTCGCGGTCGCTTCGATCACGAAACCTTCCGTATCAGATTCGATCGTAACCACAAGAGATGTAAGGGCAATCGGGTGACAGAGCGGGATCAGATCCGAGGTTTTCTTGCCAGCCATGATCCCGGCAATCCGGGCCGTGGCCAGAACATCGCCCTTCGGCATGTCGCCGCGCGTGATGCGTTCGATCACAAAGGCCGCCATGTCGATGCGTCCGCGCGCCACCGCGACACGCGCAGTGTCAGCCTTGGCCGACACATCGACCATCACCGCACGCCCCTGCGCGTCGAGATGCGTGAAGCCATCGGCGTTTTCGATGGGCTGTCCAGTCTGCACTGCGGTCATCCCGCGCTGGTAGCCTCATTGCCCGTTGCCGGTTGAGGGGCGGTTTCCTTGCCCAGAAGGATTTTCAATCCTTCCCCCGGATCGGCATTGCGCAGCAGCGATTCACCCACAAGGAAACCGCTCGCACCCACTTCGGAAAGACGCACAATGTCCTGATGCGTCTTGATCCCACTTTCGGAAACGATGATCCGGTCAGGGGGGACCAGCGGCGCAAGCTTCACCGTCGTCTCCAGATCGGTCTTCAGCGTCTTGAGGTCACGATTGTTGATGCCAATCAGCGAGGCATCCAGCACTAGCGCCCGGTTCAACTCCTCTTCCGAGTGAACCTCCACCAGCACATCCATATCGAGCCCCTTGGCGTGATCGACCAGCGAAGCCGCTTCCTCATCGCTCAGGATCGCCATAATAAGCAGGATGCAGTCCGCGCCGATCAGGCGGCTTTCGTAAACCTGCCATGGATCGATGATGAAATCCTTGCGCAGGACCGGCAACGAGCAGGCGTTGCGCGCCGCCACCAGATCCTCATTCGTGCCATGAAAGCAGGAGCTTTCCGTCAGCACAGACAGGCAGGCCGCCCCCGCCGCTTCATAGGACTTGGCAATCGCCACAGGATCGTAGGGATCACGCAGCAGGCCAGCCGAAGGCGAGGCCTTCTTGATCTCGGCAATCAATCCCGGCACCAGATCGGCCGTCTTTTCCTTCAGCGCGCGTCCGAAACCACGTGGCGTAAATTCGGCTTCGCGGGCTTTGGCGGTGATGTCACGCAGACTGAGCAACGTCGAACGATGTCCGACCTCCACCCGCGTGCGCGCCACGATCCGGTCAAGGACATCACGCTGGGTTTCACCAGTTTCTGCCGCCGGAGCCGCAACCGGCGCTTCGGTGGACGTCTGATCCGATGTCTCGTTCATCATGTCTCCGTCTCGCAAATTCGATTGAGTGAAGCAGCCTGCCCGCATTCCGCCCATTTCGAACGAAACGCTCCCACCAGCCCTACGAAGTTCATTGCACGCTGCCCTCGCGTGCCCTTTCGAGCACGGCAAGAGCGCCACCTCCGTCGATGGCCTGCGCCGCCATGCCGACCAGTTCCTGCAAGGCTGCCGGATGAATGGCTCCAGCCTGAACCGCCTCACCTCGCCCCGCTACATGCAAGGCACATGCAGCATTGAGAAGCACTGTATCACGATACGCGCCCCGTGAACCACGAAGAAGCGCATCGAGAGCCGCGGCATTCTCAACCGGTCCGCCACCCGCAATGGCGGAGATGGGGGAGCGTTGGAACCCCGCCATTTCCGGCTCCAGAACAAGCTGATAGCGCTGACCGTTTTCCAGCGCTTCGATCCGTGTCGGACCGGCCAGCGTCACCTCGTCCACGAAACCATTCGCTTCTTCATCGAGTTCGCCGCACACCGCCCAGATCCGTTGAGAGCCCAGTTGCGCCAGCGTATCCACGATAGGCGCCAGCCAGCGCACATCCGGCACGCCGACAAGCTGATGCGTCACGCGCGCGGGATTGGCGAGCGGGCCGATCAGGTTGAACAAGGTCCGCACCCCGAGCGCTCGCCGCACGGCCGCCGCATGACGCATGGCGGGATGGTGGTTGGGAGCAGCAAGAAAGGCCAACCGTCGGTCGCGTAGATCGGCGCCTAGCGTGGCCACATCGTCTTTCAGCGGCACTCCCAACGCACCGAGCACATCGGACGCCCCGGATTTCGAGGACAGCGCACGATTGCCATGCTTGGCCACCGGCACATCCAGAGCCGCCAGAACGAACGAGACCGCCGTGGAGACATTGAGGGTTCCGTGTCCATCGCCTCCGGTACCGCACACATCGATCGCATTGGCGGGCGGATTCTCCAGCGCCTTCATGCGGGCGCGTACAGCTTTGACCGCGCCCAGAAGTTCATCCGGACTTTCGCCACGCATTCGCAGCGCCATGAGAAAACCCGCAATCTGCGACTCACTGACACGCCCATCCATGATGAGGCCGAAAGCCGCTTCAGCTTCATCCGCCGTCAGCGGAGCGCCCGTGACGACGCGCGCAAGAACCGCGCGGAAAGACATATCTTCCGCTTCCTCAGGCCGCACGACGACCCTCGTTCCATTCGCGCGCAAGCGTCAGGAAATTCTTCAGGATTTCATGACCACATTCGGACGCAATGCTCTCGGGATGAAACTGCACCCCATGAACCGGAAACTGCCGATGTTGGAGGCCCATAATCAGGCCATCATCCGTCCATGCCGTACGGCACAACACATCCGGCAAAGTGTCCACTTCCACAATCAGGCTGTGATAGCGCGTGGCCATCAGCGGGTCGGGCAGACCCGAGAACACTCCGGTGTTTGTGTGATGAATGGCGCTGACCTTACCATGCACCGGCATGGGCGCACGGCCTACTTTGCCGCCATAGACCTGCCCGATGGCCTGATGTCCAAGACACACGCCAAAAATCGGGGTGGTCGGCCCAAGGGCACGTATCACATCGCAGCAGATTCCCGCCTCATCCGGGGAACATGGACCGGGTGAGAGCACGATGGCTTCCGGCGCGCGCGCGACAACGTCATCCACGCTCAGCGCGTCGTTGCGGTGAACCTCGCACTCTTCTCCCAACTCCCCGAAATAATGCACGAGGTTGAAGGTGAAGCTGTCGTAGTTGTCGATCAGAAGGATCATGGCAGCATGATGACGCTGCAACGGGTTTCGGTCAAACCTTCGCGAGAAAGGCACGAAAAACCGCCGCTTACGCCTCCTTCTTTTTGAGGACAGCGGCAAAGAACCCGTCCGTTCCGTTGACCGCCGGCGTGAGTGAGAACATCGGTGCACCGCGCAGGATTTCCGGCAGTTCGTCGCCTTCGGGCAACACAGCCTCAAATTCAGGGTGTCTTTCGAGGAACGCCGTGATCTGGGAGCGATTCTCAGCGTCCAGAATGGAACAAGTCGCATAGACCATTCGTCCACCCGGCCGCACGAGGGCGCTGGCCCGATCGAGAATCTCCGCCTGCTTCACCACCAGTTCCGAGAGATCCGTCTCACGCAACCGCACCCGCGCGTCCGGATTGCGCCGCCACGTTCCCGTGCCCGAACACGGCGCATCGACCAGCACGCGATCGAAGGACCCCGCACGACGCTTGGCCCATTTATCGCCTGCAACGAACAGATGCCGTTCAACATTGTGCACGCCCGCCCGACGCAGACGCTTCACCGCCCCATCCAGACGTGGCGCTGACACATCGCACGCCACGATGTGCCCCCGATTCTGCATGGTCATGGCAATGGCGAGCGTCTTGCCTCCCGCTCCGGCGCAATAGTCCAGAACACGCATTTCAGGCGCAGCCCCCAGCATGGCCACGACAAGCTGAGATCCTTCGTCCTGAATTTCCACAAGCCCATCGCGGAACGCCGCGCTTGACGTCACCGGCAAACGGGAAGGCAGACGCAGCCCCCAGGGCGACAACGCGGTCGGTTCGGGATGCAGTCCATCGCGTGCCAGCGCCTTGCACGCCGCTGCCCTGTCGGTCCGCAGCGTGTTGATCCGAAGATCCAGCGACGCTTCACCGCTCATGGCGGCAAGTTCCTCTTCCACGCGTTCCCCGAATGTTGCTTCCAGATGCGGAAGCAGCCAGTCGGGAATCTCCAGCCTTACGGCGCGGGGAAAGGTTTGCTCATCGGGGATATCCCGTGCCAGCACGTCCACCGTATGCCGTTCGTCCCGATCCAGCGCACCGGGTGCGAAACGTCCCTCCACGAAGGCCTGCGCTACATCGCCCGCTGTCATGCCTCCCGCAACCTGACGCGCCGCAACACGAAGACGCGGCGTCGCGTCTCCACCTGCCTGCGTGATCCACCATTCCGTTCGCCGCCAGTGGTGCAACACGTCCCACACAATGGCGGAGATAGCGCGACGGTCTCCCCCACCGATATAACGGCGCTCGCGAAAAAAACTGTTGGCGGTCGCGTCAGCTGGACGACGGGGTGCTGCGTCCATTTCCGCCAGAAGATCGATCGCGGCGGCAAGCCGGGCAGACGGCGTCATGAAATATTCCGGATTCTGTGGGGCCGATGAGCGCAACAGGCAGAGGCTCCACGCCCCTGCCGTCTCACCTCAGTCGCGACGATAGTTCGGGGCCTCACGGGTGATGGACACGTCATGGACATGGCTCTCACGCAGACCTGCGTTGGTAATGCGACGAAAGCGCGATTTCGTCTGAAGATCGGCAACCGTGGCCGATCCCGTGTAACCCATGCCCGCCTTCAGACCACCGACCAACTGATGCACGACGGCCGCCATGGTGCCCTTGTAAGGCACGCGCCCTTCGATGCCCTCGGGCACCATTTTCTGCGCATCACGCACATCCTGCTGGAAATAACGATCCGCCGAACCACGCGCCATCGCGCCGAGGCTGCCCATGCCGCGATAGGATTTGTAGGAACGTCCTTCGTAAAGGAACACCTCGCCGGGCGCTTCGTCGGTGCCGGCCAGCAGCGAGCCGACCATGACCACATCGCCACCGGCGGCAATCGCTTTCACCAGATCGCCCGAAGTGCGCACGCCACCATCGGCGATGGCCGGAACATTCAATTCATGACATGCGGCGGACGTCTCCAGCACGGCGGAGAACTGCGGCACACCCACACCAGCCACGACGCGCGTTGTGCAAATTGAGCCGGGGCCAATTCCCACCTTCACGCCATCCGCACCGACATCGATCAGCGCGCGCGCCGCTTCCGGCGTCGCCACGTTGCCCGCGATGATCTGCACTTCCGCGTTGAACGCCTTCACGCGCTCGACAGCCCGCAACACACCTGAGGAATGGCCGTGCGCCGTATCGATCACCAGCACGTCCACGCCCGCTTCAATGAGCAGTTTGGCGCGATTGAAACCGTCATCCCCCACACCCGTGGCGGCGGCGCAACGCAGACGCCCCATGCCGTCCTTGATCGCCAGCGGGTGCGCCACCGCCTTGTCCATGTCCTTGACAGTCACGATGCCCACGCACCGGCCCGCATCGTCCACGACCAGCAGCTTTTCGATGCGGTGCTTGTGCAGAAGCTGACGCGCCACATTGGCGTCCGCTCCATGACGGACCGTGACGAGGTCGTCCTTCGTCATCAGTTCGCTGACCTTCTGATTCGGGTCATTGGCGAAGCGCACATCGCGGTTGGTCAGGATGCCGATCAGCTTCTGGGACGACGGCTCCACCACCGGCAGGCCACTGATGCCGTGATGCTGCATGATGGCGCGCACCTCGGCCAGCGTCTGCTCGGGACCGACCGTTACCGGATTAACCACCATCCCGGATTCGAAGCGCTTGACGCGGCGGACCTGCTCGGCCTGTTCGGTGGGTTCGAGATTCTTGTGAATGACACCGAGACCGCCCTGCTGCGCCATCGCAATCGCCATGGCGTATTCGGTCACGGTGTCCATCGCGGCGGAGACGAGCGGAATGTTGAGGTCGATGGAACGCGTCAGGCGCGTGCGCGTATCCGCGTGGGCAGGCAGCACATCGGATGCCGCCGGGACGAGCAGGACGTCATCGAAAGCGAGGGCGTCGGAGATGCGATCGTAGAGCGAAGGTGTGGAGGCCATGACGCGGGGAACCCTCAAATGCTGCGTTCTGCGGGTATCCCGAGTTCAAGCATGAGCAAGGCGTTGAATCTGCCGACAGACGCCCTCTCGCCGTTTGCAAAAAGCATCCGGTTTTCGAAGGGCTGAGACCGTCGTAGCAGTGAGCCTCGGGTTCCCGACCGTTGGCGGCTCCTCATAAGCACTCGAACGCACCCTGACAAGTACAACTCGTGCCTCTACCCACCGTTCGCTTTTTTCAGGCAGATTTGTCCTTCGCTGGTGTGCCACACTATCCGCCGGACGCATTCCGTGGAAAAACGGCGCACCACCAAAACAAGGGCCAACCCAACGGGCGGAGAAACCGGCGTGACCCTTCTGCATCATCACCGGAATCGGCGGGACGAACCCACCCTCCCTTCCGACCGGCCCGACGCATTGCTGGCCGTCGTGCTCGACTGCGCCCTCGACCCCGCGACAGATGCGCATCCCGAACGCAGAAAGGATCGCGAGCAGGCGATCCTCGATCTGTGCCAGACCGCGCATTTCCGTCCCCATGGCCTGACCGGCCCTTTCATTCTGCACATCGCCGTCAGCGGCAATTCGGGGCTTGTGTTCGACATCCGCACCGAGGAAGACGTAGCACTGCATGCGCAGGGGATTTCCCTCACACCGTTTCGAAGCCTCATCAAGGACTACGCCCTGATGATCGAGAGCTTCGAAGCGGCCATGGAGGAAGGCAACCGGGCAAAAGTGCAGGCCATCGACATGGGACGCCGGGGCATTCATGACGAGGCCGCCGATCTGCTGATCGAACGGCTGTCTGGCAAGATCGCTCTGGACCGCCCCACCGCACGGCGCATCTTCACGCTGGTCTGCCTGCTGGCCAGCCGCAACTGACCCATTCGGAGACGACTGACCGCATCATGGTCGAGCACAACAGCCTGACGCCTTCATCTCACAGCCCCTGGTTCCCTCTCGTCATGCGGATGGATGAGGCGGCCTGCGCGCTGGTCGTAGGCGGCGGCACCGTGGCCGCCAACAAGGCCGCCCTTCTGCTGGCCACCGACGCCCGGCTGACCGTCCTTTCTCCCACGCTGTGCCCGGAACTGATCCAGCACGCACTCAACGGACGCATCCATCATGTTGCGCAAGGCGCAACACCGGAACTGGTGGCCGACCACGCACGTCATTGCCGCGTAGTCTTCGCCGCCACGGACGATCGGGCGGTCAACCGCATGGTCGCAGCCACGGCCCGCGAACTGAATGTGCCTGTCTGCGCGGTGGACGATCCGGAGCCCTCCACCTTCATCACCCCCGCTATCGTGCGACGTGGTTCCGTGCAGGTCGCCATCTCCACGTCGGGGGCGGCTCCCGTTCTGGCCCGCCGTCTGCGTGAGCAGATAGAGGCGCTCCTGCCGGCAGGGCTAGATCGGCTCGCCCGATTCATGCAGGGCGCTCGCGAAATGGTGGGCGCGCGCCACCCCACCCCTGACACCCGCCGCCGCGTCTGGGAGCGCTTTCTCGATGGCAAGGGCGCAGAACAAGCGCTGGCGGGTGAAGACGACGCCGCGCGCGCCACGCTGGAGCGACTGGCGGGCGAGGATACGGGCGGCGGCGAAGTCTGGATCGTGGGCGCAGGGCCGGGCAACCCGGATCTTCTCACCCTTGGCGCGCTCAGGCTGATGCAGAACGCCGACAGCGTGCTTTATGACCACCTGCTTCCCGCTGACATCCTCGACCGCGTGCGCCGCGATGCCGAGCGTATCTTCGTGGGCAAGCAGCGCAACAATCACGCCCTGCCCCAGCCTTCCATCAATGACGAACTGATCCGCCGCGCCAAGGCGGGCGAGCGGGTGCTGCGTCTCAAGGGGGGCGATCCGTTCATCTTCGGACGCGGCGGCGAGGAAATCGAAGCGCTGATGGAAGCGGGCGTGCCGTTTCGCGTCATACCCGGCATTTCGGCCGCCAATGGCTGCGCGGCGGCGGCGGGGATTCCACTGACACATCGCGACTGTGCCCAGTCCTGTCTGTTTCTGACGGGCCATGCCCGAGCGGACGGCACACTGGACCTGCCATGGCACACCATCGCCCAGCGCGGACAGACCGTCGTGATCTATATGGGCCTCGGTGGCGTGGAGAGTCTGTGCTCACGACTGGTCGAACATGGTCTTCCCCCCGATTGGCCCGCAGCCATGGTCGAACACGGCACACGACCGGATCAACGGGTTATCACGGCGGATCTTGCCACACTGGCCGCAAAGGTTACGGAAGAGAACTTCCGCAGTCCCTCCCTCATTATTGTGGGCGAGGTGGTGAAGCACCGGGTCATTTCATCCAATTCTCCCGAGGCATGACGAAAAGAGCAGTGCGCATCATCATCTTGCCACTGGTCCGATCACGGCATCTCGCGGTATAGCGGGGCCATGCTTTCACTTTCCTTCCTCGGCGCTCTTCTGCAGGTCGTCCTGATCGACATAACCCTTGCCGGAGACAACGCCGTCGTTGTCGGTCTGGCTGTCCGGCGTCTGGAGGGAAAACAGAGACGCATCGCGGTTTTCGTCGGTGTCGCCGCCGCCGCCCTCATCCGTCTCGGGCTGGCGCTGGTGGCCACCCAATTGCTTGGTATCATCGGCCTGCGGCTGGCGGGCGGATTGCTGCTGCTCTGGGTCTGCTGGAAGATGTATCGGGAACTGCGCACGCCCGATACGCACGCCGAGGATGGCGGCACAGCCCCCGGCGGTCTGTGGCCCGCCATCGGACGGATTGTCGTGGCCGATCTTTCCATGAGCCTCGATAATGTGCTGGCCGTTGCCGGTGCGGCGGGTGAGCACATGGAGGTTCTGGTCGCAGGGCTTGCCATTTCCATCCTGCTCATGGCCTTTGCCGCCACGATCATCGCCCGACTGCTCGATCGCTATCGCTGGATTGCGTGGATCGGTCTACTCGTGGTGTTCGGCGTGGCCATCGAACTGATCTTCAATGGCGGCAGCGAAGTTCTTTCTCATGTGGGATAACACCACGGAATGAAGCCCAGCCGTCGCAGCCTCGCCCTCACCTGCGTTCTCACACTCTCCGCGTGTGCCCCATCGAGCGCGACCAGTACCGCGCCTCCGCAAACATGGCCGCAGCCTCAACAGGCGGCAGCAACTGGGCCGGTCGATGACGTGGCGGCCCGCCTAACCACGTGGCTGCGTCTTGTTGGGCCGAATGCGTCCACCATTCCCGCCCGTGACTACGCCAACTTTCTCGCCACCCGCCCGGTGTGGCCGCGCTGGGCTGTCATACGCGCCCGCTACGAACACGCGCTTGTCAACGAGCCGGACGACAATGTGGCGGCCGATCTTTGCCGGGCCGAGCCGCCAAAGACAGCCCCTGCCCTGCTGCGCTGCGTTTCCATTGCTGGTGGCATGGACGCCTTTCGCGACGCCGGCCGCGCGGCGTGGCGCAATGGTAATGACGCTCCACAGGACGCGGCCGCTGTCAAAGCCACCTTTGGGCCCGCGCTTACGGCAGACGACAGTTGGGCGCGTTTTCAACGAGAGATCCGCAACGGCCACCTGACAGCAGCCGCGACCACCATTTCCTCGCTGGACCCGGACAGGGCTGCATTGGCTCAGGCTGAACTGGCCTTCCGGCGCAACGATTCCACCGCCGAATCCCTTCTCGCCGCTGTGCCTGAGCGCTACGCGGACGATCCCTCCCTCATCCTTGCCCATGCGCGTTGGCTGGCGAAAAACCAGCGCCTCGACGATGCACTCGCATTGTGGAAACAGCGGGGGTTCGATGCCGAGAGCCGCGCTACCACTGCGGAACAGGGGCGTTTCTGGCGCGAGCGGGATACGCTGGCGCGCGCACTTCTGACGCAAAATCGTCCCGGCGACGCGCTCACAATGGCGAATGATCCGACACGCATCGAAGGACGCCAACGCTCTGATTCGGCCTTTCTCAGCGGATGGATCGCTCTGCGGGCGCTGCATGACCCGCAACAGGCGGACAGCTTTTTCCGCGAGCTAGCGGCCTCGCCCTCTCTGAACACCCATGCTGGCGGCTTTTACTGGCTGGGTCGGGCACGCTTAGAAGCCAATGATATGACAGCGGCCCGTGCCGACTGGCAGCAGGCGGCTCTCCAGCCCCAGACATTCTACGGCCAGATGGCGCTCGCCCGTCTGTCGGACAGCGGCAACACCCTGCTCGCACCCGCCCGGGTGCCGGACGCGCTGCAATCCGCCATTCGCCAGTGGTTCGCAGCAGAAGCTCATAACGAGCACGATCCCACAGCCGTATCCGTGCGGCTGGATGGCAGCGACCTCGCCCGTGCGGCCCAGATCCTCGTGTCATGGAACGACCGCACGCACGCTCGCGACTTTCTGCACGTATTGTTCGTACAGGACACTGACCCGCAAGATCGGGAAGCTCTGGCCGTGCTCGCCCAGCGCATCGGCCTGCCTGACATCGGCGTGAGTGTCGCCCGCGCCGCGAGCCGCACCGGCACAGCTTTGCCCGATTATGGCTGGCCAGCGCCTTATCGACCTCCCGGCAGCACGCTGCCCGATGGGTTGGTGCCCTCGCTCATGCGTCAGGAAAGCAATTTCGATCCGGACGCCGTCAGTCCGTCCAACGCCATCGGCCTCATGCAGCTTCTACCGGCTACGGCAGAGGAAACGGCACACAGTATGGGACTGGGGCCGATCAGTATTGCCGCGTTGCACGATCCCAGCCTCAACATGCAACTCGGCACAGCCTATCTCTCAAAGGTCGCCACCCGATTCGATGGTGTCGTGCCTTACGCTACGGCAGGCTATAACGCCGGACCGCACCGCGTCTCCCAATGGCTGGAAGAGCGAGGCGATCCGGCTCGGACCGGCGCGGATCAGGATACTCTGATCGACTGGATCGAACAGATCCCCACCGATGAGACGCGCAACTACGTCAAGCGTGTGTGGGAAGGCATCGCTGTCTACGCTAGCCATCCGAAAGGCTGACCCCGCTCCCTCTGTCCCCATAACCGAACAGGACATCACCGCCGACATGACTGACGAGCAACCCGCCCGGACCGGCGCCAGCAAGCGCCCCTCTCCCGAAGGTGCCTCGCCCGCCATGGCGCAATGGTTTGCGCTGAAAAACGAAAACCCTGAATTTCTCCTCTTCTTTCGAATGGGCGATTTCTACGAACTGTTCTTTGACGACGCGACGGCTGCGGCCTCGGCGCTCGACATCGCCCTGACGGCACGCGGTTCGCATGGTGGAGAGCCGATCCCCATGTGCGGCGTGCCGGTTGGTGCGGCACAGGCCTATCTCTCCCGCCTCATCCGACGCGGCTTTCGGGTCGCCGTCGCGGAACAGACGGCCACTCCCCCCTCCAAAATGAAGGGAAAGGGTAAGGTTGCCGCCCAGAAGGGGCCTCTGCCGCGCGCCGTCGTCCGCCTGATCACGCCCGGCACCCTGACCGAAGATGAACTTCTGGAACCCGGCCGCTCCAATCTCCTGCTGGCGCTGGTGGCCGAACCGTCGCGACGCGGCTTGCCAGAATGGGGCGCGGCATGGATCGACATTTCCACCGGCCAGTTCGAGACTGCCCGCTGCACGGACGCGGAACTGGGGCATCTGCTGGCGCGGCTGGACCCCGCCGAGATCCTTGCCCCGCCAGACCGTGATCTGGGTGAATACGACCTTCGCCGCACGCCAGGCGAACCGCCTTCCTCCCCGGACACGGCACGGGCACGGCTGGCGGAGAGCTTTCATGTCGCCAGCCTCGACGCTTTCGGCACCTTCAGCGATGCCGAAACCACCGCCGCTCTCATGGCCGTGGACTATGTAAAGCGCTCGCAAGCGGGAGCCATGCCGCGTCTCACGCCGCCCATGCCGCAGGAGGATCAGGACACGCTGGGTCTCGATCCGGCAACCCGCGCGAGCCTTGATCTGCTCCGCGCTCGTGACGGCGGCACCGAACACACTCTGTTTGCCACCGTGAACCGCACTAGCACGGCCGCCGGCGCGCGGATGCTCGCTTCATGGATTGCAGCTCCGCTCACAAATCCAGCGCGGATTGCCGCACGTCAGGCCTGCTGGGACTGGCTGCGCCATGACAGCGTGCGAGCGGAAAATCTCCGCACGATCCTGCGAAGCGCCCCCGATATCGACCGCGCCTTGGGACGCCTGTCCGTGGGCCGTGGCCAACCGCGCGATCTCGGCGCGCTGCGCGATGGCATCGCCGCCGCTCACCTTGCCGCCACGGAACTCACCCGAATCAACGGCAGTGACGAAAAACGACCGGAACTGATCAAGCGCGTTCTTGGAGACCTGCAGGAATGTGCGGCCCTGCACGACGAACTCAATGACGCGCTTGCCGATGAATTACCGGCCCGACTGGAAGATGGCGGCATCATTGCCCCGGGCTATGACGAAGAACTCGACACACATCGCACGCTGCGTGACGATTCGCGCCGGATCATCGCCTCTCTACAAGCCGATTATGGTGAGCGGTTCGGCATAACCAGCCTGAAAATCCGGCATCACGCCCAGCTTGGTTATGTCATCGAGGTGCCGGCTGCCGTCGGCGCCCGTCTGCGCTCGCGCGAAGATCTTCAGTTTCGTCAGGGCACGGCCAGCCTCGCGCGTTTCGCCACGGAGGAACTCTCGGCGCTGGACGCTGAAATTGCCGCTGCTGCGGAATGTGCCGCGACACGCGAACGTCAGGTTTTCGCAGCGCTTGTCGCCCGCGCTCTGGATGACGACAAGCTACCAGCGCTTGCCCGCGCTTTGGCGTTGACCGATGTCATCCGCTCCTGCGCCTCTCTGGCAGCAGGCGAGACATGGTGCCGGCCAGTGGTGGACGAAAGCGAGGCGTTCGAACTTGTCGCCTGCCGTCATCCCGTTGTGGAAGCGGCCCTTGGCTCTGGCGTGCGCTTTGCGGCCAATAGCTGCTCCCTCTCCCCTGAAAAGCGCGTTATGTTGCTGACAGGGCCCAACATGGCCGGCAAATCCACCTTCTTGCGACAGAACGCGCTGGCCGTGATTCTCGCACAGGCCGGACTGCCTGTGCCTGCCACCTCGGCCCATCTTGGGACGGTAGACCGGCTGTTCTCGCGTGTGGGGGCTGCGGACGATCTGGCGCGGGGTCGCTCGACATTCATGGTGGAAATGACGGAAACGGCCGCGATCCTCAATCAGGCCGGTCCTCGATCTCTGGTGGTGGTGGATGAGATCGGGCGCGGCACCTCCACGCTGGACGGTCTTTCGATTGCATGGGCCGTGCTGGAAGCACTGCACTCCAATCTGCGATGCCGTGCCATCTTTGCCACACATTTCCACGAACTTGCCCGGCTGACCGAAAGCCTCCCCCGGCTGTCTCTCCACACCATGGCCGTGCGGGACTGGAAGGGGCAGGTTGTGTTCCTGCACGAAGTCGTATCCGGCAGCGCCAAGCGGAGCTGGGGTGTGCATGTCGCAAAACTTGCCGGCGTTCCCGCTCCCGTGGTGGAGCGCGCCTCCCGTTTGCTCAAGGAACTGGAACGTGAGCACACAGCGGGGCCGCAGCCACTCCCTCTTTTCGATGCGGCGTCTTCCTCTCAACCGGCGCACAACGAACCGTCCAGCGAAGTTTCGATCCCGGACGAACTGCGCGAAAAACTGGCCGATATCGACCCCGATGACCTTTCCCCGCGGGAGGCTCTGTCCGCGCTTTATGCTCTGAAAAAAATCGCCACTTGAAGCGAAGGCGCGTTCCGTCGGAGAATGAAAGTTCTGATCCCTCTCTTGCCGAGCCAGACCTGATCGCATGTCCCGTCTCAACGTCGATACCCGTCCCGCAGTTGCAGGCGTTTCTTCTCTCACTTCGGGAGATGAGGCTTTGACGCCGGAAATGCTGAGCGTATCCCTTAGCGAGGCTCTGCGAGCTGCAGGCAAAGACGGCCAACCGCCTACACGCGACGATGCGCTGGCGATTTTCCGCCGCCATCTCGGGCGTTATCAGGCCGACGTGCGCCAGCGCTTCGAGGCACGGCAGCTACGCGGCGTGCAGGCAGCGAAACTTCTCGCCGCTCATGCCGACGAACTGGTGAAAGCGCTGTTCACCTTCGCCACGCAGGCAACGTCCTGTCCCCCCACTGTTGCCGGTCGCATCTGCATCGCGGCGACGGGTGGCTATGGTAAAGGTCTTCTCGCACCATTCAGTGACATCGATCTGCTCTTTCTCACTCCCGAGGAACCTTCTCCCCCCATGCTCACGCTGGTGGAGTACATTCTCTATTTTCTGTGGGATCTTGGCCTGAAAGTCGGCCATGCTACCCGCTCGATCAATGATTGCATTGCGCAGGCCGAGCAGGACACGACCGTTCGCACGGCCCTTCTGGACGCCCGGCTGCTGAGCGGCAGCTTCGCCCTGTTTGCCATGTTCGAGGCGCGATTTATCGTCGCCTGCGTGGAGGCCGGCTCCGCGCGCTTCATTGCCGACAAGCGCCGCGAGCGTGCCGAACGACATCGCCGGTTCGGTGAAAGCCCCTATCTAGTGGAGCCGAACATCAAGGAAGGGCGCGGCGGTCTGCGTGACATGCAGACGCTCTACTGGATGTGCCGCTATACGTTCGGCACACGCCACGTCTCGGATCTGCTGGCGCCCGAATTCACCCGTCTGGGGTTCCTCACGGAGCAGGAAGCCGCCCGTGCCCGTAGGTCATGGGATTTCCTGTGGTCCATCCGTCTGCATCTGCATTACGTCGCAGGACGCGGCGAAGATCGTCTGACATTCGACATGCAGCCCGTGCTCGGCGGTCGCATGGGGTACACGCGTCACGGTCGCCAGAATGGCGTCGAACGCTTCATGCGCCACTATTTCCTGACGGTGCGGGAGGTTATGCGCCTCACGCATGTGCTGGAGCCGACCATCGTGCGTGTGGCCCTTGGTCCCGCCGCCCACGTCATGAAAGCGGACGAAGCCATGCGCGAAGCAGGCTTTACCCTGCTCGATGGCCAGATCCTGGCTGACCGGGGCGTCAGCTTCGAAGCCGATCCCATCAAGATGTTCGAACTTCTGGACTGGTCTCGCAACCGGCATGTGCCGGTTCACCCGCTCGCCCGTCAGCAGCTCATCCGCTGGGAGCGTCGGGCTTCCACACTTCGCACCAATGCCCGCGCCTCCGAAATTTTCCTCAATCTCTTGTGCGACGAGCGGCCCGGTCCTGCACGCCAAACACGCCGCCCGCCGCATCTTCGTGCCGAACCAAAGGGTGAACTGGCTCGGGTGGAAGAGACGGACCGTCGCCCCGATTATGTCCACTGGCTGCGTGTGCTCAACGAGACTGGGCTGTGGGGCGCGCTGATCCCGGACTGGTCTCGCATCGTCGGACAGATGCAGTTCGACACGTACCACATCTTCACGGTGGACGAGCACACCATCGAGGCTCTGCGTATCCTGCGCTGCGTGGAAGACGGCACAATGGCCGACGAGATTCCCGTCGCCTACGAGCTGGCCCGCAACCTCCAGTCCCGACGCGCGCTCTACATGGCCGTCATGATGCATGACATCGCCAAGGGACGCGGTGGCGATCATTCGGAACTTGGCTCCGAACTGGCGCTGGAGCTGTGTCCCCGCCTCGGTCTTTCGGGAGAAGAAACCGAAACCGTGTCGTGGCTCGTGCTGCAGCACCTTCTGCTCAGCCACACAGCCTTCCAGCGCGACATCGACGACCCTAAGACGATCCTTGATGTGGCCGATGTCGTGCAGTCTCCCGAGCGACTGCGTCTGCTGCTTCTGCTCACCATCGTGGACATGCGCGCCGTTAGTCCGCGTGTGTGGAATGCGTGGAAAGCCACGCTCCTGCGCGAACTTTACACCCGCGTGGCTGAAGTTCTCGAAGGTGGTCTCGCCACAGCGGAACGCGACGCGCGCGTCGCTCACAGCAAATCCATGATGGCCGAACTTCTGGCCGAAGAAGACGTGACACAAGCTGACATCGACCACTTTCTCGATCTGGGTTACGCCAGCTACTGGCTGTCCTTCGATCAGGAAACCCTGCTGCGCCACGCCAGCCTGATCCGCGAAGCGGAAGCGCGCGGGGCGCCTATCGTAATCGAAACCCAGCCGCTACCGGCGCGCGGCGTTACGGAAGTGACGGTCTATACACAGGATCATCCTGGCGTCTTTGCCGCCATCGCCGGAGCCATGGCGCTGGCGGGCGCGTCCATCGTCGATGCCCGCATCCATACGCTCACGAACGGCATGGCTCTCGATACATTGTGGGTGCAGGATGCGTCGGGCGAAGCGTTCGATGAACCTCATAGGCTCGCACGTCTTTCCGCCATCGCGGAAAAAGCGCTCCGCGGAAAAATCAACATAACGGACGAAATCAACCGAGCCATCTCGCCCGGACAGCTCCTTTCCCGCACCCGCGCAATCCATGTTCCGCCCCGCGTGGTGATCGACAACCGGGCCTCCAATTCCCACACTGTCATCGAAATCAACGGGCGGGATCGCCCCGGTCTTTTGCATGACGTCGCAAGTGCTCTGAACGATATGCGCCTGCAGATTTCCTCAGCCCACATCACCACTTATGGCGTGCGGGCGGTGGACGTATTCTACGTCAAAGATCTCTCCGGCATGAAAATTACGGACGAGGGACGGCTGGGTCGCATCCGGGAACGTCTGATGACGGGCCTCAAGCGCGTGGAAGAGGCCTTGAACTCCGTATATCGAGAGCCTGAACTCACGGCTGCACAGCCAGAATAAGCTTCTTTCTTATCCCCAAAAACATCAGAGCGCGAGCAATGGGCGTGGATCGCGATATATCCGCACCTCCGGCTTTTTCTTGCGGCCTGCGTTCAGTGACGGCGGCAAAAGCGCCAGATATTCTGTCAGAAGCCCTGATGGCGTGGTGCTCATCGAAAGTATTTCGACGGTCCGGATCCGTTCGACAAACGAAAGGCCGATGAGAGACGCATCCGTGTAATGACGCGCGAGCCGTTCCAGCCCCGGCCGGTACTCTGCCGAGCGCGACAATGTGCTTCCCAATGTCGCCAGATGACGCAACCGTCTGTTCCCGGCTTCGAAAGCGATCAGTAGCGAATCCGGCCAGACAGAAACCGGCCATCGAATGAGAAGATCTTCACTGACCAGTAGCGCAAACTGCGCGCGCGCCGCCTGTATGGCCGCTGCCTTGAGGCGCGCGGCCGGAAGCACATGCAATGAGCAGCGATTGGCAAACTTCACCAGAGACAGAACAGACGCCAGTTCAGCAACATCCAGCCAAGGAACGCAACGCCGCATCTCCCGTTCGGCCGGTTTTACCCGCTCAATGGCCGCTTGCGCCTGCGTGCAGAAGCCTTCGAAGCGCCCAAAGATGCTGACCAGCGCGGTATCACACGCATCGAGAAGGGTCCGCCCCATTCCGCACTCACGAGCCACGGACCGGGCAATCGGCAAAACGATGTCGCAAGTAATGCGTGAAGCCAGCAACACGAGCAGCCCGTACATCCATGACCGACTGCCTCCCATCGCCAATCCGCGCAATGTTTCCTCGAATTCGTCACGATCCGGACTGACGGGAGCGGCTTCCCGCCGATGAGGAAAAAGAAATTCAGCCTTTGCAAAAATCACCCCGAGTGCAGGAAGAATTTCTTCTATTTCGTTCGTGCGTAAGCCTGATGAAACCGCGATCTCGTTAAGCACCTGCTCTGGAACTGGCCGAGACAGCACATCGGCAGCCCGCGCCCACAACAATTCCGAAGCCCTGCGGATCGGATCGGCCCACTCCGGTTCGTGGACAGCATCGCGCTCAGGAAGGTGCTGACCGTCCGCCGCCTGAATCAGACGCTCAACCAGACTCGCCTGTGGAAAGCAGTCCAGCACCCATATGGCGAGCGGCTCAAGCAGGGAATCCGGCACACCTTTTTCCGATTCCGCGACTGATGCACGCCATGTCGTCACTGGCACGACAAGCGGCCAGAGCGGATGAAGCAACAGGAAAACTGGCGTTACAACAGCATCCGACGGTGGCGTCATGCCAGCTTTCGAAGACATTACGACTGGTAGATCAATCTTGTCTCGCATGTCAGACGTCCTCCAGCACATGAAGGAATGCCATGCGGAGCAGTCGTTCGTTCCGTTCGACCAGATGGAGGGACATATCCACCGAAACCGGTCTGTCGATCGCAGCCGTTTGCCACCGGCTCGCCCAACTCCGCCCCTCTGCTGCCGCTGTCTGACGATGCATGAGCATGATCGCCAAAGCCGCCATATCCGAAAGGAAATGAAAAGCCGTGTGGGCATGTACCGTATCGCCCAGCAGGTGACAGAACCGTATCCACCCCGGGAGAAGAGCCAGCTCCTCGGCATAGGGCAGATTGGCGGCAGTCAATCGCTTCATTCTCATTCTGTCATGCAAAAGCGCCCTCATATCCGCATAGACAGCTTCGTAATGCGCAAGAACCTGCCGTGAAACACGCACAAGTCGTTCAAAAATGACGCCGCCACCCGTCCAGGCGAGACAATCCTCCACGCTCCCCAGTTCACGTCTCAAAAGCTCCATGGTCGGAACGGCTGGGCACAATCGCCGGGCATCTTCGGAAGGACGAAATCCCATCTGCACGAGAATGGCCGCCAATCTCTCCGGTACATCGGGACGCGCATCCCATGGGCCGAAAAGAGTCTGCACATAGGCCAGCAATCGGCTTTGACGCTCGGCCTGCACGGCTCTGGCTTTTCGCGCGAGAACCTGCGTTTCCCGTCCCGCAAAGCCCGCCACTGCCGTAGACAGCGTCAGCGCGCTCATTTCGAGGAAGTCGGGCGCCTCGACCGCTCCGAGTTGCCGAAGCAGCACGCGATCGAAGGCGGTCGGTACGAACCCGAGATCTTCCAGCGAATCAGCAGGTGTAACGAAGAGACCTGCCCCGAAAGGATTGGGCAGAAGAAGCTCCGACTCACGTCGCCGATGCGATCTGAGAAGCAGGCCTCCCGTCACAGGACTGGTAGAGGGAAGAAACAGCAGCAGTCCGGGTGAGAGCGGCAGTTCTGTAGGCGCATGAGAGAGAAACGAGTTCCCGGCAAGCATCTCCATGAGGGAAGGCTGTTCTCCTGAGGGTATGGGATCATGACGGATCGAACGGAAAACGGCTGGCACCGACGGCGATGACGTGTCATGTGCTGGCCCGAGCACATTCAGACCGGGAACAATGAACATTCCGTCAAGCGCGCCCTCATCCGCACGCCGCAAGCCCGCCGGCCGTAGCGGTAAGTCCCGTCCCACAAAAGGGAGCCGGCCCGTCGCCGCCGATCCGACACGCGACATCGCTTTCGACATTGTCAGTGGCGTGATCGAAAACAGGCGCATGCTGGAAACCACGCTTGCGCGTTCGCCTGCGGCACAGGATGCCGAAGCGCGCGACCGGGGAGCGGCCCATCGTCTTGCCGCCGCCACACTGCGCCATCGCGGCACGCTCATGGCCGTGCTGGAACCTTTCCTGCGCAAGGAACCACCCGAACCGGTGCGCATAGCGCTCCTTATCGGTGCCTGCCAGCTCCTGTTTCTCGAAACGCCGCCGCACGCCGCCGTGGGCACCACGGTCGATCTGATGCGTCGTCGCGGACTGGCGCCCTTTGCGGGGCTGGCCAACGCCGTGTTGCGAAAGATCGCGACAGGGGGAGCCTCCCTGCTGGAAGGGCTGGATCAGGAACGCCTCAATATCCCTGCATGGCTGTGGACCTCATGGAAGACGTTCGGCCCGGGAACCGTGCGAGCCATTGCGCGCGGCCTCTCCCATGAAGCGCCTCTCGATCTCACTTTGCGTCCGGAGGCGCCCGTCCCCGAAGGCGGAGAACTGTTGCCAACCGGCTCTGTTCGCCTTCCCGCCGGAACACGGGTCATGGACATTGCAGGCTACGAAGAAGGCACATTCTGGGTGCAGGACGCCGCCGCCTGTCTGCCTGCACGCCTTCTGGCCGCTCAACCGGGCGAACGCGTGGCTGATCTGTGCGCCGCTCCCGGCGGCAAGACCGCGCAACTGGCGCTCGCGGGCGCACAGGTCACGGCTCTGGAGCGCGATCCGGTGCGCATGGAGCGCCTGAAGGAAAACATCGCGCGCCTTAGGCTGGATGTGAACACTGTCTGCGCCGATGCGGCCGCATGGCAACCCGAACAACTCTTCGACGCCATCCTGCTCGACGCCCCCTGTTCCGCCACCGGCACAGCGCGGCGCCATCCCGATGCGCTGTGGATCAAGCGCCCGCGCGATCTGAAAGCACTGGTCGAGTCACAGGAACTGCTTCTTGCCGCCGCTGCCCGCATGCTCAAACCCGGTGGCCGACTGGTTTACGCGGTGTGCTCTCTCCAGTCCGAAGAAGGTCCGGAACAGGCCCGCAAAATCGCGGGCAAACTTGGGCTGCAGCCTCGACCCTTCACACCGGAGGAACTGTCCGATCTTCCGGAATCTTTCACCCCTGAAGGCTGGTTGCGCACACATCCCGGCATGTGGCCGGAACGCGGCGGAATGGATGGTTTTTTCGCCGCCCGTTTTGTAAAGGCCGACTGAGGACAGACATCATGACCTCCATCCGGATCGAGCATATCGATACCCCCGAGGGCCGCGCCCTGTGGAGAGAGATGCTCGACCGGATGCCTGGCCTTCAAGGCACCCTCAATTATGTGACTGCACAACAGGATAGGTCCTCGGAGCGGCATCTGCGCTGGTACCAGCGGGAACTGTTCGAGCGCTGGTTCTTCCGCGTCCCCTGCCCGCGCACCGGTCGTATGATTCACTCGGGCGATTCATGGACCGTCCATGAGCGCAAGACGCTCTTTCGTTTTCCCGACGCGCCTGAACTGATTCTGGCCAGCGCCAATCTCGGTGACGGCTTTCCCATCAGCACAGCGCTGCTGCCAGAACTGGGCGCGGGCCTGACCTTCGGATCCCGGGTATGGAGCCTGACACCCGAAGAAGCCACAGAGGCGCTGACCGCCTTTGCCCGCCCCGAATGGCAGTCCCTCCGCCCAGCAAACGCTGCCATCGCGCTGTGCGGTGACGAGAATTATGCGCATGTGCTGTGGAATCAATTGCCGGCCCTGCAGGAAGCTGCCCGCCTGCCACACTGGCGCGGACCCGTAACGCTCTATTCCCTGCTGGAGCCGCTCGGAGATGTGCGCGACTTGCTACCCGCGCTGAAAGACTGGCCCGTCGAACGGTTCGGTCCCTACCGCATGCCCAATGCGCCGGGACAGGTGACGTTCTGCTTTGGCTCGACATATATCGATCGGCAGACGCGACTGGATGTGCTCGCACACGCCCGTCAAGCCGTATCTCCCAGTCTCCGTCGCTTGATCGGTCAGATCGGAGGGCGTTTCCCTGTGGTGTGGATCAGCGTTCGCACCGGCAACCGCACAGCCACCAACCAACGGGCTTTTCTTGTCGCCCTGTGCACGGGCATTCTCCGTCATTGGCCGAAAAGCGCCATCCTGCTCGATGGCTTTTCCCTACCCGCTAACCATTCCTATCGCCCACGCGATGAAATGGTGCAGGCCGTGGAGCGTGACCGGACCGAAATCGCCGCGATACGACGTGCCGTGTGCCCGTCCGCACCCGATGGGGAGCAGCGGGTGATCGACGCATCCGGTCTGTCCATCACGGATTCCATCGCCCTTGCGGAACATGCGAGTCTTTCCGTGTGTCATCATGGCACCATTCAGCACAAGATCGGCTGGACCGTGGGCGTGCCAGGCGTCGTGCACTCGAATCGACAGGTGCTGGAACGCACGCCCGGACAATGGGCCGCAGAGCAAGCCGAAGGCGTCGCCGTTCCTTATTATCTGCCGCCGGAACTGGTGGTGGACGAAGAGGTCGATTTGACGAACATAAACGTGGAGCGGTTTTCGTTGCTGAATGGCAATTACCGCTTCGCCTCACCTGATGAGGCGGCAACTCATGCGCTGCGGGAACTCGCCCGCCAGCTACGTGTTGGAACACTTTGATGTGGCGTGAAAGTTGCCGTCTGTACGGTTGCGCGAAACGCCACGATTACCGATAACGAAAGCATGACCCAGACCATGCCGTTGCTGATCGCGCCCAGCCTTCTTTCCGCAGACTTTGCCCGACTGGGTGAGGAAGTCGCAGCGATCGAGCAAGCCGGAGCCGACTGGCTGCATCTGGACGTGATGGACGGCCATTTCGTGCCCAACATTTCCTTTGGCCCCGCTGTTATCGCCGCACTGAGGCCGCACACGAAACTGCCGTTCGACGTCCATCTGATGATCGAACCCGTAGATCCCTATCTGGAAGCCTTTGCCAAAGCTGGCGCAGATCACATCACGGTCCATGCCGAAGCCGGACCGCACCTCCATCGCTCGCTCCAGGCCATCCGCGCGCTGGGTGTAAAAGCCGGAGTTTCGCTCTGTCCGGCAACGCCCCCTGAGATGCTCTCACAGGTCCTGGACATGGCGGATCTGATCCTCGTCATGTCAGTCAATCCGGGCTTTGGCGGCCAGAAGTTCCTGAGCAGCCAGACACACAAGATTCGCACCCTCCGCCAGATGATCGACGATTCCGGCTACCCCATAAAATTGGCGGTCGATGGCGGCATCGATGCCGAAACCGCGCCGCAGGCGGTTGCATCTGGCGCGGATGTGCTGATCGCGGGCAGCGCTATCTATGGCAAGGCCGATCGTGCGGCAGCCATTCGGGCGCTCCGCACAGCCGGAGCCGCGTCCTGATGCCTGAAGACTCGGACAGTAATGGCAAGGACCGACGCGAATGACAGGAGGACGACGCTGGCTTCGCGACTTACGGTTTTCCCTGGCACTTCTTGGTCCGCTGGGAGGCATGCGCTCCATTCCGGTCGTTCCGGAACAGACCGTGCGCGATCTTTGGCCCGGCGATGCGGCAAAGGGAGAACGACTGGTTCAGGGGACCGCCTCCCATGACGGAGAGGTCCGACGTCTCCACGCCGGTCATTGGAGCGAACCGGACTGGCCAGAAAATTTTCGTGACTGGCTGCAGGGATTCGAATGGCTGCGCGATCTGCGCGAGCTTGGATCGGATTCTGCTCGCACGCGTGCCCGTATCCTCGTTGCTTCTTGGATTCAGCAACCCATAGCCGATACGCCTCTCCAGAACCCCGCGATTACAGGCGCGCGTATCGCGTCATGGCTGTCGCATTACGACTTCTTCGCCGCCTCAGCGGATGAGCCTTATCGGCGCGCCCTGATGCATCGTGTCGTGCTCGAAGCCCGGACGATCATGGCGCTTCTGCCGACCGACCGGCACGACTGGACCGTGTTGCAGGCCCTCAAAGGGCTTCTTGCCGCCGCCATCGCCATACCGGGACAGACGGGTTTCCTATCCCGCTACATGAAGCTGATCGATCCGGAACTGGAGCGGCAGATCCTCCCCGATGGCTGCCATGCCTCCCGTAGTCCGGGTGCGCAGCTTCGCGTCCTGCGGGAACTGGCCGAAATGCGGCTGATGCTCCAGAGCACGCGCATCCCCATGCCCACATCGCTGGCGTCTGCGCTTGATCGCATGGCGCCCGTCCTGCGCGCCTTCCGTCATGGTGACGGTCGTCTCGCCCTGTTCAATGGCACATGCTTTCACAGCCCTGCACTGATCGATCTCGTAATCGCACGCGCCATGCCGCGGGGCCACGTTCTGGCGCGCAGCATGAAGGACGGTCGCTTCGGACGTGCCGCATCCGGCAACACCGTGCTGCTGGTGGACGGCGGGTCGTCCGCAGCAGACTATCCCGATCTGGCCCACGCCGGTTTCCTGTCAATGGAACTGTCATCGGGACGTTCACAGATCGTGGTGAATTGCGGCAGCAGTCCTAAAAAAGGCTGGCACGAAGCCCTGCGCGATGCACCCGCTCACTCCGTGCTGTCCATCCCCGCGTTTCCTCCAATGACGTGGCGCAATGATGGCCAGATCGAGACCTGTCCAAAGGTCAATTACCGTCACACGATGTCGGACACGGACCATCTGATTGAATTGGAAAGCGACTGCTACCGGCCAGCGGGGGGCGAAACCTATCATCGTCGGCTGTTCCTTGCCCGTGAAGGGGCCGATCTTCGTGGCGAAGACCGGCTCGACTGCAAGGGAGATACTCCCGAGTTTGTCCTGCGCTTTCATCTGCATCCGCTGATCCGCGTAGAACTGGAAGAAACCGATATTCTTCTGCATACGCATGATGAAGTCTGGCGTTTTCGCAGTGACGGTTATTCCTCCATTGAGGAAAGCATGTATTTCGGCGGCCCCACCCCTGTCGCGACCCAGCAGATCGTCGTGCGTCCCGCCGAAATCGAACCTGAGCAACCGGCTTACGAGGCGCCGTTGTCTGCGGAAGATGCAACTGCCGAACAGATAAGCGTTGAGGAAGTATCGGTTCAAGAAGAAGAAATAGACCTATCCTCTGCCGAGAACGTCTCTCCCGTTTCTGAAGAACCAACCGCCTCCGCACTTCCATCAGACGAAGAAACGCACGTCGAGGAACCTCTTTCCGTCGAAGCGGAAGCTCAGGCACCAGAACCACCACCCCCTCCTCGACTGGCATCTGCCATCCGCTGGGCCTTCACACGTCTCGACGAATGATCGCAGGTGAGACGGTGTTTCACGTATGAAAATACTGGAAATCACCAACGTCGATTTTTCGCTTAGGCAATTTCTGCTTCCTCTCATGAGAGAACTGCGGACCAGCGGACACGAGGTTGTCGGCGTCTGTGCGGATGGCCCGCTTCTTGCCGATGTGCGAGCGGAAGGTTTCCGCGTTGAGATCGCGCCAATGGCCCGGTCCTTCTCCCCGCTCGCGCAGTTCCGTGCTTTCATCTCTTTGGTCCGGCTTATCCGACGCGAACGGCCCGACATCGTTCACGCGCACATGCCCATCAGCGGCCTTCTCGCACGATTTGCGGCCAAGCTCTGCGGCGTGCCGAGAATTGCCTACACCTGCCACGGCTTTCTCTTCAATCAGCCGGGTTCATGGGCGCGGCGCACACTTGCGCTGGTGTTGGAATGGTTGGCCGGACATATCACCGACATCTATCTGACCGTCTCGCAGGAAGAAGCCGCTGACGCGCGACGCCTGCACATCAATCCGCGCGCGCAAGCCATCGGCAATGGACGCGATCCCGAGCAGTTCAGGCCGGACAACGCGGCACGGAGACGGATCAGAACCGCCATGGATGTACCGGATGGACGGGTGGTAATCGTCGCCGTCTCACGACTGGTGCGTCACAAAGGATATCCGGAACTACTGGCGGCCATGGAGCACGTGCCAGACGCGGAACTATGGATCGTAGGCGATCGTCTGAGCAGCGATCATGGAGCCATGCTTGATCCACTGTTCGAGCGTGGCCGTGAGCAATTGGGAAACCGGCTTCGTTTTCTGGGCTATTGCACAGATGTCTCCGCCATTCTCGCAGCCGCCGATATATTCACACTACCAAGCCACTTCGAAGGACTGCCCATGTCCATCATTGAGGCCATGCTTACGAGCCTTCCCGTCGTCGCAACCGATATACGCGGCCCCAGAGAGCAGGTGGTGGCGGAAAAAACGGGACTGCTCGTACCTCCCGGCGCCATATCGCCCCTCGCCCGCGCCCTTGAACGCCTCGTGCAAAATGCGGATTTACGTCACCGTATGGGTCATGCCGGACGCATTCGCGCCGAACATCTGTTCAATGAACGAACAATCCTACGCCGCACCGTGAAACTGCTGACTTCATTCTGAAGAAGATCCACCCAGCACACCGGGTTGGAGAAGATCCTGCACAAAATTGTAATGAGGTGGCAAAAAAGACGCGAGGCCATAACAGACGAGCGCAAAAACGAACGTCGCGCCATACAGCACGATGGCACGCCCCCAGCCCAATGCCAGCCCTTTGCGGGCCACAAATACGCCGAGCCACAGCCCATAAAGATCGCTCGCCAGCACCACGGCCGTTCCAAACCCCGGGCTGCTTGCCAGAGGCGAGAACATCAGGGCACCAAGCAACAGCGCCACTATGGACACCAGAACCGTAACCCACTCGCACCACACGGCGGCCGTCGCGTAACGCAGCCAAAGTTTCTCACGTCCCCACCGACGGGCCAGTGCGTGGGAAATGACAGGAAGCGCCAACAGGGTACAAAAAGAGAGTTCGACACGCACCAGCCCGATGAAAGGCTGCTTTTGGAGCGGAACCGTCAGAAAACCCACCAGACACATGGCCAGACCCGGCGCGAGCGCTGACAGGAGGCTGTCCACACTTCCTCCGAAACGCTCGATCCCCTCCGCACGACCGCAAGCCAGAAGGGCCATGCCCTCCACGATGGATTTCGGACCCGGCCTCTCGCCGCCACGGGATGAGCCGCTCACGCCACCGTCCTTTCCAGAAGATTTTCATAGATTGCCGTAAGGCACGCCAGATCGGACACCGCGACGTGCTCATCGATCTGGTGCATCGAAGCCCCGACAAGGCCGAATTCCGCCACAGGGCAATACTGCGCGATGAACCGTGCGTCCGACGTGCCGCCTCCCGTGTCGAGTTTCGGCTCACGGCCCGTCACAGCTTTAACCGCAGCGCTCAAGGCACTCACATCCGGGCCCGGCTTCGTAAGAAAGGATTCTCCGCTGATGCTGACATTCACAGTCGCACCCGGAGCATGCCGCATGCAGATCGTCTCGATCCAGCCGCGAAGTGCCGCTCCCGTATGAAGATCATTGAAGCGAATATTAAGCCGCGCCTCAGCCATCGCCGGAATGACATTGGTCGCCGTGTTACCCACGTCCACGCTCGTCACCTGGAGGCTGGAAGGCTCGAACCATTCTGAACCGTTGTCCAGTGGGGCGGCCGTCAACTCCGCAAGGACGTGGAGCAGCCGATGCACAGGATTGTCGGCCCGATGCGGATAGGCAACATGACCCTGCCGTCCGTTCACGACGATATGGGCATTGAGACTGCCACGGCGACCGATTTTGATCACCTCTCCTATCGCTACGGGATTGGTCGGCTCTCCCACAACGCAGAAATCGGGAATCAGGTCGTGCTGCTTCATCCATTCCAGCACCTTCCGCGTGCCGAACCGGGCTGGCCCTTCTTCATCTCCCGTGATGAGCAGGCTTATGGAACCGCGTGGCGTGGGTGTTCTCGCAAGAAAAGCCGAAACCGCCGCCACGAAAGCCGCAATGCCGCCCTTCATGTCGCAGGCCCCACGTCCATACAGCCGTCCATTTTCAACAGTGCCTGCAAATGGGCCATGCGCCCAGTCACTGCCACCCGGCGGAACGACATCGGTATGCCCGGCGAAGCACAGATGCGGCTTTCCCGTGCCCAGACGGGCAAATAGATTCGGCGTGCGTTCAGCACCTTCCCCGAAGGGAAGATGCGTGACGACAAAGCCCATCGCCTCCAGCGTCGCCCCCAGCGCAATCTGCGACTCACCGGGGTCCGGACTGACGGAGGGATGACGGATCAGATCCGCCGTCAGTGTCGTGACGTCGAGAGGCTGGGTCGTCACTGTAAAATCAGTCCCGAAGCAGATCGTTGATGGATGTCTTCGAGCGTGTGCGCTCATCCACACGCTTGACGATCACCGCGCAGGCAAGGCTCGGATTGGGGAGCCCCTTGTCATTGAGCGGCGTCTTCGGCGGCAGATTGCCGGGCACGACCACGGAGTAGGCCGGGACACGTCCCATATGGATCTCGCCTGTCGTGCGATCCACGATCTTGGTGGATGCGCCAAGGAAGACACCCATGGACAGCACGGCACCGGTCTCGACGATCACGCCTTCCGCTACTTCCGAGCGTGCACCGATAAAGCAGTTGTCCTCAATGATGACGGGAGCTGCCTGCAACGGCTCCAGCACGCCACCAATGCCCGCACCTCCACTGATGTGGCAATTTTTACCAATCTGGGCACAGCTTCCCACCGTGGCCCAAGTGTCCACCATGGTGCCGGAATCAACGCGGGCACCGACATTCACAAAGCTGGGCATCAGAACAGCGCCCGGCGCAATGAAAGCCGAACGGCGCACGACTGCTCCCGGCACGGCGCGGAACCCGGCACTGGCAAAGCGTGCCGCATCCCATCCTGCGAACTTCAGCGGCACCTTGTCGAAGGCCGGAGCCCCCGCCGCGCCTGCCTCCATGACGCTGTTGTCGAACAGACGGAAAGACAGAAGAACGGCCTTCTTGAGCCATTCATGCACGGTCCAGCCGCCTTCTTTCTTGGGCTCCGCAACACGCAGGCGACCAGAATCCAACGCATCGAGCGCGCTCTCGATGGCGGCACGATCCTCGCCACCCGTGGCGGGCGAAACGTCTGCGCGCGCTTCCCACAACGCTTCGATCCGGGATCTGAGTTTCTCTTCGCTCATCGTCTTCCACATCCCCTGCTGGTCGCCGCCTTCTGTTCTCGAAGGCCTCTTTCCTGCGCGGGACCATGCTGTTCATGCCCCCGCATGTCAACGCGAAGACCTTAACGCGAAGGAAACCATTCGCACCTGAAATATGCTCCCATGAACACGCAGCCTTCCTCCCCTGTCCCGGATTCGTCACCGTCCGATCAGGACACCGAACTGATGAATGCGCTTCTGGCCAGTCGCCGACGCTGGAAAAGCCTGACTCAACTGGTGGCTGATTTTATTTTCGAAACGGATGAGGAAAGCCGGTTCACCTTCTTTGAGGCCGCGCCTGCCATGGGCTGGGCCGATCAGGATCTGCTTGGCGAACCCAGCAGCCGCCTTCTGCCATTTGTCGCGTCAACTGCCGCCCCCAACCCGTTCCAGACGCACGCTGTCATGCGAGGGCGACGCTGCTGGATCAAGCAGGGCGACGGAAGTTTCAGTTGCATGCTCATCTATGCCACTCCGCTCCTTTCCCCAACGGGGCAACATAGCGGCGTACGAGGACTTGGCATCGACGTGTCGGACGAGGTGAACGCGAACGCCGATCTGGCGGTCGCGCGTCTTCACAGCGAAATCGTTCGACGCATCACCGCGACGATGCGTTCACGCGCGCTCTCCCGCCTCGGCATTCCCCCGGCTTTTGAAGAACTGGCGACCATGCTCGGAGCCGCAGGTGGGCTTCTTCTCGCGCCTGCCAACGCAATGGAAGAAGGCACGGAACCTGCTGAGGAAGAGGACATCGTCCATCGCATTCCGTCATCCATGCCGGCCTTCGATGCGGCAATGGAGCACATTCTGCGCGAAATTGACGGGGAAAGTTCATTCAACCCGGAAATCCGTCAGATCGACGGACATGATGTCATTATCTGTCGCAGCCGCGTGCGATACAATGCGCCCGTGACCATGGCACTGTGGCGCAACAGTCTGGGCGTCTGGTCACAAGACGATGCGAATCTGGCTGACGCCGCGCTCGCCACCGTTGCCTCCGCGCTGGAAATGAGTGCTCTCAATCAGGCACTGGCGCGCAATGCCCGGTTCGACCCCCTTACAGGCATCCTCAATCGCAATGGCTTTCAGGGAGAAATCGCCCGGCGCTTCCCCAGACTGGACCGGGAGCGCTTGTCCGGCACCCTGCTCGTCATAGGTCTTGATCGCTTTTCGGAAATAAATGCCCGCTTCGGGTTTGAGGCCGGGGACAGCGCCCTTCAGCAGGTTGCGACTTATCTGCGCGATGCCATTCGCCCCACCGATCTTGCAGGCAGACTTGGCGGGGACATCTTCGGCTTGTGGCTGGATGGCGCGGATCATTTCGTCGCTGCTGAGCGGGCTGAGGCTTTTTGCCAGCATGGCGCCGCCATCTTTCTAACCGAACCCGTCACTCTGACCTTTTCCGTCGGTCTGGCCGCCCGCGACTGGGAAACCGGTGAAAGCGTCGAATCCCTGATTGATCGCGCCACCTTTGCAATGCGGAGCGTCAAGCTGGCTGGAGGCGCCCGCTGGCACACTTCACTGGAGGAGTCCTCCCCATGACCGCTTCTCTCAATCCGAAGTTCTTTCAGATTTTGCCAACCCGTGCACTGTCGGGTTCCACACCCGCAGCCGGAACGCTGCGCGGCAAATCCCGAGCCGAGATACCGGTCGCACCGGACGCTTCCCTACTAGACAGGCTGAAACAGCGTCTGAACGGCCTGCGTATGGACATGGAGCCGGCCCGACGTGAGGCGCTGATTGCCGTCATGTGCAAAACACTGACCGAACTGATGAATGAAAACTGGCAGACAGGTCGCCGCATACTGGCGCAGATTACAGGGGATGCGCAGGCCATAGCCATCATCGGTCCGCTGTCCGAATCGTCCGAGGCCACAGACCGTCTGATGGCAGAGCTTGACGAAAACACCCTGTCGCTCGAACTGACACGCCTCGAAGCCGACATGCAGGACCGTCCGAGCAGCGTTCGCCAGCCTGTAGCAGCTTTCTCTCTCGACGCCCCCGCCAGTCAGTCGATCGCCCATGTGGAACCGGCTCTGGACAAGATGGAACGCCTTCCGCCTCCCCCGACCGCGCTGGAACATGCCTGCATCGTCACGGTCAAGGCGCTGATCCGTGAACGTTGCGCCCATCTTGTCGCGCCCGTGCGCCAGAAAATCGAAAAAGAACTTTCCTTTGAAATGGCCGCCACCTCGGAGGTTACGCGCGCGCCAACCCTTCCGCCTCTCCCTTCGACAGGAGGAATATCTTCCAACGTCGAAACCGTCATCGCGCGCGCCCTCCACGACCATGACCTAGCTGCGATTGCCGCAGCCCTCTCCGAGAAAACAGGCATAGACATTTCGGTCGTGCAGGATGCTTTTTCCGGTCGAAATGCCCGGGCCATTACAGCGCTGTGCTGGAAATCCGATCTGCCCGCTCCAATAGCGGCCGCTCTTGCGATGCACATTGCACTCATTCCACCTCAGCGCGCCATTCAGCCGGCTGCTGATGGGTCTTATGCTCTCACCGCCCGCGAGCTCCATTGGCAGTTGGATTTCCTCAAGGAAAAATGCACCTCCATGGCGGCCTGAAACTCTTTCACTCTTGTTCTGGAGCAATACGCAGGGCGTGATGATCCAGAACACCTTGCAGCATGTAAGCGGCCGCCAGTTTATCCACGACCTCCTGCCGCCTCTTTCGTGAAAGATCCGCCTCCCCCACAAGGAGGCGGTTCACCACGGAAGACGAGAAGCGCTCATCCCACACAGCCGCTCGAATCTCCAGACGCCCAGAGAGGGCCAACGCCCAATCCCGCGCCGCCTGCGCTGCAGGGCCAAAGCTGCCATCCAGCGAAAGCGGCAGCCCCACAACCATGCCCCCCACGTCTTCGCGGCTTATGATTTTCTGGATTTCGTCCGCCACGACAGAGAGTTTGCCGCGCTTCACCACACCACAAGGCGATGCAACCATGCGCATCACATCCGAAAGCGCCAACCCGATTATACGGGAGCCGGGATCAATCCCGAGAAGACGCTGACCGGGTGACAGCTCTTCCATCAGTTGCGCCATGTTGAACAGTGCCATGGCTTGACGGTATGTTACCGGGCCGGTGGCAACGCCAGCACTTTTTTCCCTTCAGTTGAGAGTTCTGCTTCATGTCGCTCGATCCCGCGACCACGAGACGCATAGCCAAGCTCGCCCGCATCGGGCTTGACGATCAGGAAATCGAAGCTGTGCGCACGCAGCTCGGAGGAATCCTCGGCTGGATCGAGATTCTGGATGAAGTCAACGTGGAAGGCGTGCCGCCAATGGTGGGCACAGCCGTCAATACAGCCCTTGCCCCCCGCGTGGATGCCGTGACGGATGGCAACTGTCAGGACAAGGTGTTGTCCAATGCGCCAGACCGCGAAGGTCCCTTCTTTACTGTTCCCAAGGTGGTCGAATAATGCTGACAGATCTCACGATCGCACAGGCGGCTGACGGTCTCCGAAAAAAGGATTTTTCGGCGGTCGAACTGACGCACGCGCACACCACCGCCATTGAAGCGCTGAACGGACGTCTCAACGCCTACATCACGCCAACGCCCGACAAGGCTCTCGATGCCGCGGCAAAAGCTGACACAGCACTGGCGGCTGGAGATGCACCCATTCTCACCGGAATCCCGCTTGGGGTGAAGGATCTGTTCTGCACCGATGGCGTAAAAACCACCGCCGCTAGCAAAATCCTCGCCAATTTCATCCCTCCTTATGAGAGCACGGTGACGGCGAAATTGCTCAAGAACGGAGCGATCTTCCTCGGCAAAACCAACCTTGATGAATTCGCCATGGGATCGGCCAATCTCACGTCCGCTTTCGGAGAGGTCGAGAACCCCTGGCACCGCGCGAATGATCCGTCCCCGTTGGTTCCGGGTGGATCTTCCGGTGGATCGGCCGCGGCCGTAGCCGCACATCTCGCCATGGGCGCGACGGGCACGGACACCGGCGGCTCCATCCGCCAACCGGCCGCCTATTGCGGTATCGTCGGTCTCAAGCCGACCTATGGGCGATGCAGCCGCTGGGGCACGATCGCCTTCGCAAGTTCGCTGGATCAGGCGGGACCGATGACCCGCTCCGTGGAAGACGCTGCCATCATGCTCGGCGCGATGGCGGGTCATGACCCGAAGGACAGCACCTCGGCCAATCTTCCTGTGCCGGATTACAGAGCAGCCTGCGGCCGGAGCCTCAAAGGTCTGCGTGTCGGCATCCCTGCCGAATATCGTGCGCCCGGCATGTCCGAGGAAATCCTCGCGGTCTGGCAAAAGGGCATCGACATGCTGCGTGAGGCCGGATGTGAGATCGTGGACGTCTCCCTGCCCCACACGAAATATGGGCTAGCAACCTACTATATCATCGCACCCGCTGAATGCTCGTCCAACCTCGCCCGCTATGATGGCGTACGCTTCGGCGTTCGGGCCGAAGGCGCCACAAGCCTCGACGAGATGTATGAAAAGACGCGCCACAATGGCTTTGGCGAGGAAGTGCGCCGCCGTATTCTGGTGGGCACCTACGTTCTGTCCGCAGGTTACTACGATGCCTACTATCTGAAGGCTCAGAAAGTCCGCACACTGATCCGCCGTGACTTCACTGAAGCTTTCGAAAAAGTGGACGTATTACTGACGCCGACGGCCCCGACGGCCGCTTTCCGTCGCGACGAGAAGCCGGTCGATCCGGTGCATATGTATCTTAATGACGTCTTCACCGTCCCGGCCAGCATGGCGGGTCAACCCGGAATGTCATTGCCGATCGGTCTCGACAGTCAGGGCCTGCCCCTCGGGCTTCAATTGATCGGTCGCCACTTTGATGAAGAAACACTGATTGCCGTGGGTTCGGGCTTGGAAAAGGCCGCCGGTTTCACGGCTCGCCCGGATCTGCGGGCGGGAGCGGATGCATGACCTACACACTTGAAGGCAACACCGGCACTTGGGAAATCGTCGTCGGGCTTGAGGTGCATGCTCAGGTCATCAGCCAGTCCAAGCTGTTCTCGGGCGCGTCCACCCTCTTCGGAGGGGAACCGAACTCGCACGTGAGTCTCGTTGACGCCGGTTTTCCCGGCATGTTGCCAGTCATCAATCAGGAATGTGTGCGACAGGCCGTCCGCACCGGTCTTGGCCTGAAGGCGCATATCAACCTGGAAAGCCGGTTCGACCGCAAGAACTACTTCTACGCGGATCTTCCCACCGGGTATCAGATCAGCCAGTTCGAGCATCCGATCATCGGCACAGGTGTCGTTTTGATCGAGCTTTCGGATGGCAGTACGCGCGAAATCGGCATCACGCGCCTGCATCTTGAACAGGATGCGGGCAAACTGATGCACGATCAGGATCCGAAACGCTCTTTCGTGGATCTCAACCGCGCGGGTGTTGCCCTGATGGAAATCGTCAGCGAACCCGATATCCGCTCTCCCGAAGAAGCCGGTGCCTATCTGCGCAAACTACGTCAGATCCTGCGCTATCTCGGCACCTGCGACGGCAACATGGAAGAAGGCTCCATGCGTGCCGACGTGAATGTCTCTGTGCGCAAGGCCGGAGAGCCGTTCCGCACACGGTGCGAGATCAAGAACGTCAATTCGATCCGCTTTGTCATGCAGGCCATCGAGATCGAAGCCACACGTCAGATCGAGATCTGGGAAGCCGGCGGCGAAGTGGATCAGGAGACGCGCCTGTTCGATCCGAACAAGGGCGAAACACGCTCCCTGCGTTCCAAGGAAGATGCGCACGATTACCGCTACTTCCCTGACCCGGACCTGCTTCCTCTCGTGATCGAGCAGGATTGGGTGGATCAGCTCAAGCAGACACTACCAGAATTACCTGACGAGAAACGTGCACGTTTCCAGAAGGAGTATGGCATCACGGCTTATGACGCTGGCGTTCTTGTGGCTGAGCAACCAACAGCGGATTTTTATGAACGCGTGGCCAAAGGCCGTGACGGCAAATCCGCTAGTGCGTGGGTAACAGGAGATTTCTTTGCGGCCCTCAACCGCACGGGAAAGTCAATCGAGGAAAGCCCGGTTAGCTCGGAAAATCTAGGCGCGATGCTCGACTTGATCGCGGATGGCACAATCAATGGCAAGATCGCCAAGGATGTGCTGGAGACGATGTTCGAAACAGGTGAAGCACCGCTTGAGATCGTGGAGCGCAAAGGCCTGCGTCAGGTGACGGATACGGGTGCCCTTGAAACAGCAGCCGATGACATCATCACGAAACATGCTGACAAGGTGACGGAATACCGTGGCGGCAAAGACAAGCTCTTCGGCTTCTTTGTTGGCCAGATGATGAAGGCAACCGGAGGCAAAGCCAACCCGGCCATCGTCAACGACATCCTTCGCAAAAAGCTGGACGCCTGATGCCGTCTGTCCGGGCCATTCCTTAATGGCTCGGACAGAGTGGTTTAAAGAAGAACGAGATTGTCCCGATGGATCAGTTCCTCAGGACCGTGCCAGCCGAGAATATCTTCAAACTCTTCCGATCTGTGCCCAAGTAATCGTGTGGCTTCCCCAGACGTGTAGGCACAGAGTCCACGCCCAAGCTCTTCTCCTGAAGAACTCACAACGCGCACCAGATCGCCCCGTCCAAACTCACCTGAGACACCTACGACACCGACGGACAAAAGCGATCCGCCCTGCTTCAGCGCACGTACGGCCCCTGCATCAATGACGATATCCCCAACTGGGTTGAGGCTACCGGCAATCCATTGTTTGCGAGCCGAACGGCCGTCCACTCCGGGCAGAAACCACGTGCATCGTGCGCCATCGCGAAGAGCCGCCAGCGGATGTTCTCGCTTACCCAGCGCAATGGCCATGGCGCAGCCGGATTCCATCGCGATATGCGCGGCCACGAGTTTCGTCCGCATCCCACCTGAAGAGTAGCCGGGCGGCGGCGCGCCTCCCATGGCGTCGATGTCCGATGTCATCGCCTCGACTATAGGAATATGCCGCGCTTGGGGATCGGTACGAGGGTCGGCAGTATAGAGGCCATCGATATCGGAAAGCAGGATGAGTTGATCCGCATCGATCATCTGCGCCACGCGGGCAGCCAACCGATCATTGTCACCAAACCTGATTTCCGCTGTGGCCACGGTATCATTCTCGTTGATAACCGGAACACAGCCGAGCGCCAGAAGCGTATCGAGCGTGGCCCGCGCATTGAGATAGCGCTGCCGATCTTCTGTATCATCCGGCGTCAGAAGCAACTGGGCTGCAGTAAGCCCACGTTCCGAGAGAACGGCTGTCCAAGCCTGCGCGAGACGTATCTGCCCGACGGCCGCAGCAGCCTGCTTCTCTTCCAGCCGAAGCTTGGGTCGGCTTGTCAAACCGAGCGCATGACGTGCCAGTGCAATAGCACCCGATGAAACAAGCACGACTTCCGTGCCCGCCTTTCTCAAAGCGGCAACGTCATCAGCGACACTGGCCAGCCACTCTTCACGCGGGGCGGCACGATCCGGATCGACCAGCAGAGCGCTCCCGATCTTGACCACCACACGACGGGCCAATGCGAGAGACGGTGTTGCAGTCATGATGCAGCGTCCGTATCTGCTGCCTCCTCCGCACGTTTGGCACGTGCCTCGGCGACGCGTTCATACAAAGCGCGCAATACTTCGGGCACACCTTGCCGGGAGACGCCCGACATGACCATGACAGACGAGCCGGAAGCTTTCGCCAGCGCCCGTTTACGCGCTGAAAGCTGCTGCGGGGTCATCGCGTCTGCCTTGTTGAGCACGATGATCTCGGGTTTATCCGCAAGTCCACCGCCATACTCGACCAGTTCATTACGAATGGTCCGCCACGCCTCCACCACATCGCCAGCCGCACCATCGATAAGATGGAGCAGCACAGCACAACGCTCGACATGGCCGAGGAAGCGATCCCCAAGCCCATGTCCTTCATGCGCACCTTCAATCAGGCCCGGAATATCGGCGAGGACGAACTCTTCCGTCATGGACAGCCGCACTACGCCAAGCTGAGGATGCAGCGTTGTAAACGGGTAATCCGCGATCTTCGGGCGAGCCGCCGACACGACGGATAGGAAGGTCGATTTTCCAGCATTCGGCAATCCGACCAATCCGGCATCCGCAATCAGCTTGAGCCGGAGCCAGACCCACCGTTCCTCTCCCGGCCAGCCCTTGTCGGACCGACGAGGCGCGCGGTTGGTACTGGTCTTATAGTGGGCGTTGCCACGACCACCATCGCCTCCGCGACACAGCACGATACGTTTCCCTGCCGCATCCAGATCGGCCAGCATGGTTTCGCGATCATCGTCCATGATCTGCGTGCCGATCGGCACCTGAATGACGACATCGGCAGCAGCCGCACCAGTGCGATCGGACCCGGCACCGTTGCCGCCTTTGCGAGCGCGAAAATGCTGCGTGTAGCGAAAATCGATGAGCGTATTCAGATTGGGAACGGCTTCGAAGATGATGTCGCCGCCACGGCCGCCATTTCCACCATCGGGTCCACCGAACTCGATGTATTTTTCACGCCGGAATGCAGTGACACCGTCACCACCATCTCCAGAGCGCACATAGATCTTGGCCTGGTCGAGAAACTTCATCACCGTCACCTTGCATCCAGAGATGCAAAAAGGGCCGATCCAGATGGACCGGCCCCTGTCTTGCGTCTGAGCACGAACTCACGTCCGCGCCGGGCGGTCTTACTCGGCCGCGATCGGCAGCGCTTCGACCGAAACATGAACACGACTGTCCGCACGACGCTGGAAACGTACGCTTCCGTCCGTCAGCGCGAACAGCGTGTGGTCACGACCCACGCCAACATTCTCACCAGCGAGCATCTTCGTGCCGCGCTGACGGACGATGATGTTGCCAGCCACGACGGCTTCGCCGCCGAACTTCTTCACACCGAGACGACGGCCTGCACTGTCGCGTCCGTTGCGGGATGAACCGCCTGCCTTTTTTTGTGCCATAAGTCTTACTCCTTAGTGTCTTGCCGTCTGAAATCTTCAATCCCTTGATAGGGAGAGAAATCAGGCAGCCTTGATCTCGCTGATGCGCAGGACGGTGACCGGCTGACGGTGACCGTTCTTGCGACGGCTGTTCTGCCGGCGACGCTTCTTGAAGATGATCACCTTGGGAAGACGATCCTGTGCGACGACCGTGGCCGTTACCGTAGCGCCTGCCACGAGAGGCGCGCCGATGGTTGTGCCGGCTTCACCGCCTACTGCGAGGACTTCGGAGAAGGTGATGGTCGAACCGGCCTCACCCTCAAGCTTCTCGACCTTGAGAACGGCGTTCGGTGTAACGCGATACTGCTTGCCGCCGGTGCGGATGACTGCGAACATTCTGAAACTGTCTCTTTCCGATCAATCGACCTCTCGCGGCGCTTTCGCACAGGCGATCAGTCCAGTCGCTTCTTCTCGTTGACCGTCATACGCGGCCTGCCCCGCCTTATGGCAGCGGAGTTGCGCTTTTACGCGGCGTCGTGCCGATCCGTCAACAGGAAACGCCGGAAGATGAAAATGGCTCTTGTCATTCCCTTCGGGTTTCCCTAAAAGCCGCTGGCAACGCCGCTAGGCGTGTGGAGAGGTGCCAGAGTGGTCGATTGGGGCGGTCTCGAAAACCGTTGTGCCTTATGGGTACCGTGGGTTCGAATCCCACCCTCTCCGCCAACCACCCTTACAATCCAGTTTCAACTCGCATCATAAATGGCGGATTTCTGCGGATATCCTCTCATTTCGTGTTGCATCCTGAGTCATCAAATTGCATTCTATCCCACATCACGCGTGGTATGGAGTGTGGGAATAGATGGGCCGGTTATCAACGACCTCTGTAAAAGCCACTAAAGAGCCTGGACGCTACGGAGATGGCGACGGGCTCTATCTCGTTGTGACCCCATCGGGGAGCAAATCTTGGGTTTGCAGGGTTCAGAAGAACGGCAAGCGGCGGGATATCGGCTTAGGCAGCGTCAAGAAGGTGCCTTTGGCTCTTGCTCGGGAGCGCGCCATCAAAACACGAATGCAGGTCGAGGTTGGAATTGACCCCGTCTCAGAGCGTCGCAAAAAGGCAGGCATCCCCACATTTCGTGAAGCCGTCTCTCTGGTCTTCGCGGAGAACAAGGCGAGCTGGAAAAATCAGAAGCACCGCGCTCAGTGGTTGTCCACACTGGAGCGCTATGCCTTTCCCATCATTGGTGACCTCTCCATCTCGGAGCTCGACGGACATCATGCGCGTGATGTTGTTGCACCCATCTGGCTTGAGAAGCCCGAAACAGCGCGCCGGGTGCGTCAACGCATTGGCAGTGTCGTCGATTGGGCGATTGGCAAAGGCTACCGAACCTTACCGTTGCCGCTCGCAGCGATGGACAAATCTCTCCCGCGAATTCAATCCAAGCCCGTTCATCATGCGGCACTTCCCTATGCGGAGGTACCGCAATTTTTGTCTTATCTCCAAGACGGTGATTCGATCGGTCGCTTAGCACTGTCGGTCTTAATCCTTACTGCGACACGCTCCGGTGAGGTCCGCGGGGCAACGTGGGACGAGATCGACTTCGAGAAAGCCCTCTGGACAATCCCGGCTGAGCGCATGAAGGCAGGTCGAGAGCATGTCATTCCTCTCTCGCCGCCAGCGCTCGCGCTGTTACGAAAAGCTGCAACCTATCGGGAGGCGCGGAGCCCTCTAGTCTTTCCAGGGCAGCGAGGAGCGAAGCCGCTGTCGGACATGACTCTCACCAAAATCTGTCGTGACGCCAAAATTGAAGCCGTCCCACATGGTTTCCGATCGTCTTTCCGCGACTGGGTTGCAGAAGAAACCACCTTTGAAGGTGATATCGCCGAAATGGCCTTGGCCCATGCGATTGGGAACAAGGTCGAAGCCGCTTATCGCCGGGGAAACTTGTTGGAAAAACGGCGGGTCATGATGGATGCTTGGGCTTCATTTTGTATTAATGAAAGGACATCGGTGTGTCGTTAGCAGCTCAAGATCCTAATGATGTCGCTGCTCGACTGATGAACCCGCAACAGCCGTCTTTAGGGCGAAAAAAGATTCATGATCTAACGAAAATAGCAGTAACAAAACTGAGAATAATTTCGTTCACTCTCTTTTTATTACAGGCTATTTTAGTCTCATTTCTTCTAGCAAGCGTGGTCTGTATAGTCTTAGCTACGCTGATGAACCGCCCTTACGTCACGCCAAACTATCAAATAAATGCATTTTTGGCTTTTGTGTTGAGTTTATTATTCATTCTATTCATAGAATATTTATTTTTTATACTGCAATTCAAGCCGCACCTAATTCCATCTGTCTATCTGAAAAAAATTCTATGCCTACCTCATAAGTGCAAGCTCCAAGAGCTGGACTCCCTTTTAGAAGCGCTAAAATCAGGCGATATCAAATTGCGCTCAAAACGAGGAATCCTGCCCCCTTATATATACAAGAGTGATTGGGCCATTCTCCTTTTTGCAGGAGCCGCCTACAAATCCGAGCGTCGCTGGGTCGGCTGCCGCTGGTTACAGTCTTACGATGGTGATTTGGAATTGTTGGGAATCTTCCCTGTCACGCCTTCCAAAACATCATCTTCGGCCGAACTGACTTCTACAGCTGACAGAAAATACACTCCTACACTTAAACCGCAGCCGCACGAGCTTCATTGGATATTGGCTGTCCCTCAGGAAAATTTTGAAGATTTTTTAGAAAAAGCGAAAAAGGCAAAGTCTTGGGAGCACGAAGATGGACCCGAAAGGCTTGTCATCGTTTTGCGTGCTGCCCGTCGTTACGCCCAAAACTGCTACGAGAACAATACTCCACTCGTTGTTACCAAAATGTTGGCTGACGCGTCAAAGGTACTGGCGGAAACTATTCCTGGCGGGCGCATCAGCCTCACTGACAAATTCGGAGACAACTCAAAAAGTTCAGAAGCTTGGATAGATTCTGTGCTCAGAATCAAAGGAAGCACAAAGACCTACAAGCCCATTCGACAGCTTGCATTGAGCTATACGCAGAGCAAAGAAAACTCGATACCCTGAGATTGTATTCAATTAAATCATACACTTAAGATTTACGAGCCCTTACATCTTGTAAAGAGCCGCAGTCGCAAAGCAACTCATTTACGGTCATTTCGTCGCTAACAGTGTCGAAAAAGGACAGATCGAAATGGCCGATGAATTTAACGACCAGAGGCTTCTAACAATCGATGATCTGTTGCTCCTCACGGGGTACCGATCGCGCGCCACCATTTACAGGCATCTCCACAAAAACATTTGCCCAAAGCCAATTATCATTGGCGGAGGCCGCGTCCGATGGCGCTCTGGCGACATTGAGCACTGGCTCAAGAGCCTCCCGACCCAATCCTACCGTTAACGGTCTGAGGCAGCGCCTACGTCGTTAAGCGCCACACCGCCCCAGAGCTCCCGAACATTCTTAGCCCTTCCAGAATTTGCGTCCTCGAACGCGAAAAGGATCTCGCATGCCCGTGTTCCTGAGTGCTTTTGTACGCCTTCAGTCCTGGTTATCACGCGCCTCTAACCAGCCCCTCTCGGTCAAAGCGCCAGCCCGTATTCTGCGGGGAGTTGGCCCCATCATCGAGAAGCTGATTGCCGATGATAAAATCGGCGAGAGCTACCGCTGCGCCACCTCGCACTGGTTTCGCTATGACGTGCCCCCTTTGGCCTATTATCACGGCACCACATCGACCTGCGTCATCTCTGGCCCGTTGCTGGAGCAAGGCAAAGCCTACCGCCCAACAGGCGCGATCATTGAGACACCTGGCTTCGATGTCCGTCTCCCGCCAGAAGACGCTCACGACCTGGACCAACAGATCCAGATCGCCATAGAGAGCACGATCGTCGATTGGGTCGCGGAGTATCAAGAGCGCGAGCCTGCCCCTGAGCCTCGCCATCCGCCAGGCCCAACAGTCGATCTCGACGCGCTTCTTGACGATACGGCCTCAGTGTTTCATCCAGACTCATTAGAGACACGGTTTGCGCCGCTTAAAACGCAGAAGCGCCGCCGTTCTACCTCCTCATCCAAGGGAGGTCAGCATGCCTAAACGACAGCCTGTCTCTCTACCGTTCGACCGACCCGAGACTTCGTCTCGGGCCACAGAAAGAAGAACACACCCCACGCATTGGCCTGCGGCTTGGGGCTGCGCTTTTCAGAGCGTGCGATCCGCCTACACATCCGGCGGTTCTGTTCGACACCTTGGAGCGCCTAGATTTTCCGAGAGTGCGGATTGCCTACACGGGCAGATGCAGCCATGAGCACGGTCCAGCACACTCTGCGCCTGCCAAGGGCGCTCGATCAGGCTCTACGCAAGCACGCGGCAGCTCGCGAGCTGACCCCTTATGCACTCTTACAGCTCTGCGTTCGCAGCGGACTCGCGAGCGCAATCGAAGAGCGCGGCCAAACCCCGCTCCTTAATGAGATCGCGCAAGAGCTTGGAGCGCTCAGTGCTCGCGTTGCCCATGTCGAGCGCCTGACAGAACGTACGCTCTATGTGTCGTGCGCGGCCTATGTCTATGCCCGCGCCGCAGCATCGGCCCGTGTCGATGACACCCAACTCAGTGATGACATCATGGCCGCTTTTCAGCGCCAGCTTTCTCATGCCGGAGACGCCTCATGAGCAATGATCTCGACCAACGCGCTCATGCCCAAGCTTTGCGCGCCCTTCGACGCTCCGAGAGCGGCGCCCGCGCCCGTCAGGCAATCCTGATCGTAGTTTTTGTGTCCCTCGTGAGCGGTCTCTTGGCGGGGCTGGCTACGACACAAAACGAGACGCTGCGCTTGGCAGGCTCCTTCTTGCGTGCAGAAGCCCAACGTCCGGTCATGGCGATGACGGGCAGAGACGTTCCGATGCGCGTCATTATTGAGGACAAAACATACGACACCGGAGCACAAGAGGTTCTGAGCGCACCTTGGCTCCGGGTACGCATGATTAGCCTAATGGAGCGTGTCGCAATCGGCCTCATCTTGGGTGCCGGTGGCGCGATTGCGGGTCTTTGGCTGACCAAAGACAGACGGCAGCGCAAAGCCGCTGCTGAGCTGGCGGATCGCTATATCAGCGGCACGCAACTGGTCTCAGCCCAAGTTCTCGCTGAAACCACAGACAATCCCAACGATCCAGCGCCACTCTTCATAGGATCGGTATCGATCCCGCGCAGTTTTGAAACCCGCCATTTTGAGCTGGATGGCTCGACGGGGTCCGGCAAGACCACAGCCATGCGCCAGATGCTTGATGGCATTGAAGCCCGTGGCGAGCCTGCAATCGTCTATGACATCTCCGGCAGCTTCGTCGCTCAGTATTATAACCCTGTGCGGGGCGACATCATCCTCAGTCCTTTTGATGCCCGCGGGGTTTATTGGAATCTTTTCGACGAGATCCACCATCCGGCTGATGCCGCGCGGCTTGCGCGCTATCTGATCAACGAAACCGGAGACCGGGATCGAGACGTCTGGTTAGAGACGGCGCGTATCCTGGTCGCCAATATCTTGCGCCAGCTTTGGGAAGAACAACGCAGGACGCCGACCGCGCTGATCGAGGCGCTCCAATATATGACGAGTGAGGAGTTGGGGCGCTGGTTGGCCCATACCTCATCAGCGCGCACCTTTGCACAGGACGCAGAACGGGCCACAGCCAGCGTGCTTTTCATGCTCGCCAAGGCCGTCAATCTGCTGATGTTCCTGCGGGCTGAGCCGGAACCGGGCGCGGCCAGCTTCTCCTTTGCCGCGTTCTTCGGTGGCCTGGACAAGCACAAAGGCGGAACACGCGCGCCTTGGGTCTTTGTGCCGCGCAAGGAAGATTACTTCGAAGCGGTCAAACCGCTCATGGCGCTTTGGCTCGAATGCGCGGCCTCGGCGACTTTGGCGCTGCCACCTTCGAACACGCGGCGCCTGTGGTTTGTGCTCGATGAGTTTCCGGATCTTCCCCGCGTTGACAACATGACGCGTCTGCTACCCCAAGGTCGACAGTTCGGGGCTGCGGTCATTCTGACCTTTCAAACCATCGGTCAGATGCGCAGTCGTTACGGCGAGCAAGATGCCCAAGCCATTTTGGGCAACTGCAACACAAAGCTTTTTCTCCAGCTCTCGGACACAGAAAGCCGAGAGCGCGCCTCTGCCACGATCGGCAAGGTCGAGGTGGAGATCCAAACCGTCTCGGGCGTGATGGACGCCAAGACCCGCAAGCCCCAGATCACCGTGAGTTCTCGGCGTGAGGTCCGGCCTGCTGTGATGGAGAGCCAGCTCCGCCTCTCTCCAGGACGCGGCTATCTGCTCCTCCCGGATGGCTTGCCAGTGGCGCAAATCGCACTCAACACAGACCACATTGCGGCCCGTGGCGCTCCAAAAGCCGCAGCTTTTGAGGCGATTGACCCAGCCAAAACATTCTGGGGCAAACAAGACAGGCCGAATGCTGTGCGTGAAGACGCCGCCCTTGAGAAAACGCCATCCAAGACGGCGCAAAAACCGACATCGGCCGTTCCACCCAAACCCACCCGTGATCGGGGGCCTGTCTGATGGTGGCGACTGTTTCCGGACTAACCAATGCGGCGCAAGCCAGCGCCTATTATGAAGCCGACGACTATTATTCTGAGGATGGCACTGCGCCGTCCGTTTGGCTGGGAAAAGGTGCGGCTGAGCTGGGCCTCTCTGGAGAAGTCGATCAGGAGGCGTTTACACGTCTCCTACACGGACAGATTGCCGAGGATCAGCGTCTGGGCACGCAGCGCGATGGAGAATGGAGCCATCGCCCTGGATGGGATCTCACCTTCAGTGCGCCGAAGTCCGTATCGATCATGGCGGAGGTTGCAGGCGATCGTCGTCTGATTGAAGCTCATGAGGCGGCGGTCCAGCGCACCCTTGGCCTTGCCGAGCAACATTTGGCAGCAACGCGCATCCGAGAAGATGGGGCGGTTCGCCGTGAGGGTACGCAGAATCTTGTGATTGCAAGTTTCCGACACGGGACCAGTCGCGCGCTCGACCCTCAGCTCCATAGCCACAATGTCATTTTGAACATGACGCAGGATCAAGACGGTCAGTGGCGGAGTTTGGAGCCCCGCGCTCTGTATCAACTCCAAAAGCAGCTGGGCGCGCTCTACCGCCAGGAATTGGCGCATGAAGTGACAGAGCTGGGCTATGCGATCACCAAAGGCAAAGATTCGAGCTTTGAGATTGCCGGTCTCTCTCCTGAGAGCTTGGAGGCATTTAGCCAAAGAGCGCAGGCGATCGAGGCACAACTGGCGGAGCGTGGGAAGTCGCGCGCTCAGGCCAGTGCTGCTGAAAAGCAGACGATCGCGCTGGATACCCGCCAGGCCAAAGAAGCTGTGCCCCAGGATGAACTGGTTCAGGCTTGGAGAGAAGCCGCCGACTCAGTCGGACTGACAGAGGAGAATCGCCGCCAGCTTGTGGCAGAGGCTCAGGGGCGCCTGGCGGCGCAAGCCGCTCAAGAGAGTTCCAACGCGTTTGGTCGGGAGCTGTTGGCGGATCAGGCTGTTGCTCAAGGGGCGGCGATGCTGGGCGAGCGGAATGCGATCTTCGCCACGACAGCGCTGTATGAGGCGGCAGGACGCTTTGCGCTCGGTACGGTCAGTCAGGCCGAGATTGCCGAGGCGATCACGCGGGCTGAGATGGCGGGCGGGCTAGAGAGACGGACCTATCTCGATTATCGGGGTGCCGCCTTTGAGGGCATGACGACCGCGACCAATATCGCCCATGAGATGACGCTCTTGCGGCTCGAAGAGGACGGACGGCACAAAGCCGTGCCCATCCTCTCGCCCTTGGAGGCTGCTAAAACCGTGGCTCAGGCTGAGCAGCGCTCAGCCCTCAAAGGACATACCTGGAATGAGGAGCAGCGCACCGCGACTGCGCAGATCCTTACGAGCAGCAATCAGATCGTTGGCCTTCAAGGCTACGCAGGCACCGCCAAAACATCGACGGTCTTGGCAACGGTGGCCAAGAGTGCAGAAGCGCAAGGCTATCGCGTCACAGCCCTGGCTCCGACCGCCTCAGCCGCGCAGGTGCTGGGGAATGCGCTCGACAGTCGAGCCGATACCTTGGCGCGGCATCTTTTGGCCCCCGGCCGCCCCACCTCCCAACCTCAGTTCTGGATTGTCGATGAGGCGTCGCTTGTTTCAGCCAAAGATATGGCGAAGCTCTTGAGCACAGCGCAAAGCCACCGAGCACGGGTGCTTTTGGTGGGCGACGTCAAACAGCTTGGCTCTATTGAGGCCGGAGCGGCCTTTGAGCAGCTCCAAGAGGCGGGCATGGAAACGGCCAGACTGACGACGATCTTGCGTCAGACCAATGAGCACACAAAAGCGGCCGTTGAGGCCAGCTTGGAGGGAAACGCCAAGAAAGCCTTGGAGGCCCTGGATCGCGGCGGCGGCCGTGTGGTGGAGATTGCTAGTCGTGAGGGCCGTTTTGCGCAGATTGCCGAGGACTATGCGGCTCTCAGCACAGAAGAGCGCCAGAAGACGTTGGTCATTGAACCATCACGCGAAGGACGTGACCGGCTGACCCAGGACATTCGAGAAAAACTGATAGAACACGGTCAGCTTGGCGCTGAGGCTCTCAAGGCGACGAAGTTTGTCTCCAAGGATCTGACAAAAGCGGAGGCCAAGCGGGCGGAGAGTTATGAACTCGGCGATATTGTGCGCTTTGCTAAGGATTACGCCGATAAGGGCGTCTCTCGGCATGGTGCCTATCGGGTCATCCTGACAGATGAGGTGAGAAATATGCTCACGCTTCAAGATGAACGTGGACGAGAACTCGCCTGGCATCCGAGGCAATGGGGCGCGGCACAAGCTCAGGTCTATCGCGAGGAAGCATTGGAGCTCCGCGTGGGCGATCGGGTGCAGTTTACGCGGAACGGCAAAGCGGCAAAGCGCGTGAATGGGCAGCTTGGAGACGTGATCTCAATCGACAAAAGCCAAGGGGTTGCCCGCGTCAAACTCCAAGGTAACCGGATTGAGACGATCAGCGTGGAGCGCACACGGGACCGGCATCTCTCTCATGCTTATGTGTCCACCGCTTTTGCGGCTCAGGGGCGAACGGCGGATCGAGTGTTCGCCAATGCGGAGAGCTCGGCCACGCATCTTTTGGAGCAGAAGAGCTTCTATGTGGCACTCTCACGAGCCAAGGCTGAGAGCGCACTCTACACGGATGACCGATCGAAAATGCAGCTTGGGCTTCAGGAGCGCTCGGGAATGTCGGCTCGTGCACTCAAAGAACGCAGAGCCGATATGCAGGCGGGAGAGCAAAAGGCGCGAGAAAAGGCTCAGGACGCCAGTCTCGCTCTGTGAGGCACGCCATTGTGCCTGTTGCAATCTTATGTAACCAATTGAGTCATGCTTTGGCCATTTGAACTCCATCGATCCTATCATCGTCGCAATGACATTCATGCGCGCTTTGGCGGTCAGCAACAGGGCGGCATTTCAACGCCCGCTGACGCGCCTGGGATCTTCATTTTTACTGGGCATGGTGCCGGCCATGTCGGTTATCAGGACGTTTTCGAGACGGATGGGAGCTTCCGATATACGGGACAAGGCCAGCTTGGCGATATGCGGATGATCTCGGGAAACCGAGCCATCCGCGACCATGTGCAGAATGGCAAAGATCTCTTGTTGTTTCAGCAGACCAAGAAAGGCGGCCGGGTCCGGTTTGAGGGGCTCTTTGTCTGTGCTGGCTGGGAGATCGAGCAGCAGCCCGATAAGAACCGCCAGCAGCGGCAGGCGATTGTCTTTACGTTGGTGCCTCAGAGCGGGCTTTCCATCGAGGCTGAAGATCTCGCGACGGCAGCTCCGCCTGATTTCCCGTTAGCAGAATTGAGAGAGCGAGCGCTTCAAGCGGCTCTCGCATCCAATGAGGCTAGCCCGCGTATCGCGTTGGCCAACGTGAGAGCTCGCAGCAAAGCAGTGCGGGATTACGTTCTGGCCCGTGCTGCGGGAGCGTGTGAATCTTGCAGAAGTCCGGCTCCGTTTTTGACGTCCTCGGGGCAGCCATATCTCGAGGCGCATCACATCCACAAACTGAGTGACGGTGGCCCGGATCACCCCAATTCAGTCGCTGCGCTGTGCCCAAACTGCCATCGACAAGCTCATTTTGGGGCACACCAGATAGCTTTGAACGACACATTACTTGAGCGCGTGCAGCGCTTCGAAAAGTAAATAATTTTTTCGTTATGGGGAAAAAAGCGGGCATTTGGGCATGAGACGGCCTCCTTCCGACAAGCTAACATAATGCCAAGACAGCAGGGTATAGAACAGAGATTATGAAGAAACGTATTATATTTGTCATGAATCGCTGGGATAGCAGCAAAGGTGGCATCCAAACAGTCAACCGTGAACTGTTGTTAGCACTCGCCCGTAGCAGGGGCGACCTCGAGTGCATAGCCGTTGTTACCTATGCTGAGCAAGCAGAAGTCAATCAGGCATTTTTAAATGGTGTGACACTCATACACGGCACGCAGGTCGACGAATGGAATGACGTCCTATTGTCCAATAAGTTTCGCGATATCGACCCGAACTCCGTCATCGGTGTGGTCGGTCATAGTTCCTTTTCTGGTTTGCAGGCAAAACTCCTGCGAAACTTCTGGTTTAAGAATGCCTGCTTGGTTCAGTTCATTCACATGGACCCTATGCGAACTGAAGCAGTTAAGGAAAACAAGCAAGACAGATTTGTTGCGGAGCGCGAACAGAAGCTACGAATCGAACTCGAAATCGCTGCGGAAGCTGACGTAGTTTTTTGCGTCGGCCCGCGCCTTCACCGTGCGGTCCGTGATCTGTTCATCACACATCAATATGATCACAGCCGCGTTTATCGTCTAGATTGCGGCATGGCCGCTGATCAGAAATTGCGTGAAGAGACGCCAGAGCAGCCCATAGTCGTCTGTCTCGGCCGCACGGAGAGCATACGGGTCAAGGGTCTCGACATCTTTGCTTATGTAGCTGGGATCATCGATCAAGAATGGGCGATTAATCCGCTTACTAAAGGTAGGCATATTAAGCCACGATATATCGTGCGCGGTGCAGAAACAAATCCCGAGGCACTCCAGGCTAAGCTTATCGCCTTGGCCTCAGAATTTGGCGGGAATCCAGAGATTGTAGTCCGACCATACACCACTGACAAAGCGAATTTGAATGCAGACCTACGCGGCGCCACCGCTTTCCTTATGCCTTCCCGTGAAGAAGGTTTTGGCCTTGTGGCATGCGAAGCAATTTCATTCGGGGCCCCGATCGTCGTCTCGGCGAATAGCGGGATGGCCGAACTTATACAAGAAATAGCTCAAGAAACCGGCATGGATTTTGGAAGCTGCGTAATCGAAATGTCAAGCGATGCAAAGGAAGTCGCAAAGCAGTTCGCTAACGTAACACTGCCCTTACTGGTTGGAAGGCCAAGTGATAACCTCCTATATCCGCGACTACGTGGCCACCTATCCTCAGTTTGCTCTTGGGAAACGGCGGCAGCTAAGTTTATCGAGGTAGTTGAGGCCAGCCATTCACAAAATCTCGCTGAGGCGTCCGATACAGGTATACCCAAGCATGTGATGTCCGCAGGAGATACACCTACCGAAAATCCAGAGGGAACTTCGAGCATCCAAGCTGTCCTTGCCGCGGAGCGAGAAAGCCTTATGATGAAAAATGGAGTGATTGCAGTAGGAGTTAGCCAAGCAATTGTGGTGACTGTGGAAAAAGGAACTAAGCCTAATCTCCCTGCAAAAATCAACGGGTTCAAAGTTGTAGTGCGTGAGGTTGAAGAAGTTAAGTTGACGTCGACTGAACCTAGCAGCGGGCATGACCTGTTGATTAACGGCAAACGGTGCGCCACCGTCGGTCTGTTCGGCATCGATTTTTCCGGCCAGCTTTTTGCCATCACGGTAGCACATGCGTTCGTCGGAAATTTCCACGATTTTTATGAAATTGTAGTAGAAGAGCAACGGATACCAGTCACAATCGAGCGTCTGGATGAGCGGGGCGATTGGGCGATACTGCGCGTTCATAGCGGCAAAAATCCGTATGATTACCGCTACATCAGCTATCGGCGCACAGGCGCAAATGTCTTTGTTGAAACGCCGGGCAAGCTAATCGCCGGGACCGTTGACTCTATCGACATCACAATGGACATCGCAGTAGGCCAACATGGTAAGAGACGTTATGAAGATGCTTTCGAAGTAGCACTCGACACAGGGATCAGAGCCGGCTGTTCAGGAGCAGTCGTTTCTGACGATTCTGGAGGGATACTAGGCGTTGTCGTCGGTGCTGTCGTCAAGCATGATGGTTCGGTTAGTGTTATTGCTCGAGACGCGAGCAATATTTTAGAGCAGCATGCACTCAAACCGGTCTCGCTCGATGATATATCGACCCAACCTCATATTTGTTTACTGTTAGAAAGTGATGAGGTTGCCAGCGCCTTTTACAGCAAGCTCAAGTATGTTAGCAGATTTAAGCGCCAGGGTCGGCTCTACTTTCGCGGACGCACTTTGTCCGGTACGCGCCTAACTTTTACGACTTTAAGAAACTTAGACAGCGTAAATTCATCAATAGCAATGACATCGATGTTGATCGATAACCGCCCCGATGCAGTGTTTATTGTCGGCCAATGCACAGGGTTGAATTACAATCAGAAGCCTGGTGATGTCCTAATTGCGTCGGAAGTCTTAGGGTTTGAATCGATGTTCGCATATAACGCGACTTCGCATTTCTCGCCTAATGTTTTTGTTACGTCTATGATGCTACAGAGCCTGGGACGCCAGCTTATACACGATGGTAGTCTTGACCGTGTGCACGTAGGGCCAATCGCTTCATTCAGCTCACCAGTATCCTACCACAATATAGACTCTCTCCAAGCCCAATCTAGAAATCTTGCTGGGCTTGTTATCGGTGCTGAGGGTGCTGTAAGGGCTGCTCATATGGTCTCAAGCGAGTTGCCGGTCCTCATAGTAAGCGAGATCTCCACGCTTTTGGGTCAGTATGCAAAAAATGGAGAGAACGTCCTTTGCCATGCTTCGTCCGTCGTCCTAGAGATAATCTCGCACCTCAAAATCAATACTCGCACGAAGCGCCGCAGTCTTTTCGTTGATAAGCCTATTCTGGCACCACACCTTAGAGGCTGACTCGAAAAGCGGTCTGGGTAATTCTTCGCAGCATTCTGCGGATATGAGCTACAATGAGCCATGCTTGGGGGGCTCGTGGTTTTGCCTCGACCTTTCTCTTGAGGCGGCAGCATCTGCCTAGCTATGTGAAGGTCCGCTCTGCGATCTATCGCTTTGGCAGCAGTGCAAAACCCTAAGCGCGGTTTGAACGTTTTACAATGTCCAGCAACCAGTCTGCCATTCGCGGCAGAGCCTTTCGCAGTCTTTCTCCAGCGTACTCTGCATCTGCGATAAGACGACGTAGCCAAAGAAAGAGCAGTCTGATTTTTTCTACGACCAGAGGGGCCCTGTCGCGATCCTGAATATTGGCGGCATGCACAACCGCGACGATGAGATGTCCCAGGGTAATATAGGTCGCAATATGTCGTTTGCGCTCGTTGATCCTCTTGCCTGCGTCATAACCTCTGGTGTCGTCATTTTCTGCACCAGAACATGGTTGATCGTCTCCCAGGGCCTCTCGCGCCGCCATACGTAGAAATACCCCCGAACAGTCGTATAGTGTGGAAAGTCATGTGGCAGGGCGAGCCACTGGCATCCCGTTGAGACGATATACAGGACCGCCTCAACAATCCGACTAAGTTCCGTTCTCCTGGGACGGCCATATTGCTTTTAAGGGTGGCATCAGGGACGCCATAAGCGCCCATTCCCGATCGCGCAGGTCACTTGCATATGCCACGTCATCTCGACGACACTGATGCGAGGTGATTTCCGGCCAGGTCACTATTCACCCCTTCTCTTTACAAAGACGGCTGAATCAGAAACCATTGAAATCACTCAATTCATTTTCGGCCAGGCTCTAATATATTAAGGCAATTGTAGCCTTATAACGCTCGATAAAATCTAAAAACAACCGATCCGGGCACATTGACTCAGCCGCTTAAGCAGAACGATGGTGCTGGTGAGTGTCAGTTCCCTACGTCCTTTTTTTCTGCCTGCCCGCTTGAATGCCCAAAACTTGGCGAAAGAGGGCGTGGAACATCACATTTTGTGAAGCAGCAAAATGGGCATTTAATGTGGGATTAAATAAAAAAATTATATAAATTATAATCTTTTACAAAGGGTTGTTTGATATTTTAGGAAGACACCCTCTCCGCCAGAGACGAACAAATAATCCATAAATATAAGATAGATACGAAGATCGGCGCTCCGCTTGCACATCTTAAGGATTCAACTCAGGTGAACGCGAGCAGCGCGTCAGGCTGACGCACAGCCTCCAACAAAAAAGGCACCTCCGATATGGAAGTGCCTTAGTAGAGGGCCCGGTCCCCGTGGAACGAAGCGACGGTCTTCCCTGCACCTTATAAATGAAGCGTCTTACGAGAGTGTGGCGTCCCGCACGTTATTCCGTGAAGAATGTGCTGGGCACGACATTGAGAGCCTGACTGAGCCGGATCACCTGATCTCCATCGGGTCGGCTCTTACCCCCTTCAAATTCGATGATATTTTTTTCTGCGATGCCGGAACGCGCGGCAAGGTCGCCCGTTGAGAGAGCGTGGTCCTCTCGAATCTGCCGCAGTTTCGCTCCCACTGCCTGCGCCAGTTTATCGTCATCCGATTGTGCCATTTTGTGGATATTCCCCAGATCCCACAACCCACCTCTCTTTTGAAACAATAGGTGGGACAATTCCGCCACATCCCGCGACCAACGGGCAACATGACGATCTAATTCGTCATTTTCTGTTCCACTTTGAGACGTCACATGTGCTGTCTCACTCTTGGTAGTTCACGATTAAAGGCCCCTTTTATGAAGCATCAGCTTTTGGCTCTTGCCGACGAAAAGTTCCTCGCATCCGATTTCCTCGGCGCAGCCGAAGCCATCCGCGAGTACATGGAACTTTTCCCCACCGGCCCAAGGCAAGCACCTACCGCTTCAACCGACAAAACGAATGGTAGTGCAAAAAGGTTGCATCTCAAGAATGAGATTGCGCAATAACTCTCATTCGGAAAGCGCATCACCGCTGCGACACTTCATGGTCGCATTAAATTGGCCTCGGAAACGGTGCCTATCAGAACAATAAAGATGGTCAGTCATTGTTGACCGTCATTCGTCTAAAAACTGCGTCTAATTGAGAAGAGCTTCCTTCAAGAAGCCCCACGCAGCACCATGCTTCACTTCGGCCCACTGCCATTGTCGGTAGGCGTCCGCAGTGCGGTTGCGGTCCATGACCGACATTCAATCTCTTTTATCTGCATTACGAAACGCACTCTTTGGCCGGCCGGCGGTGTTGCCGGATTGGAGCAGCCGGAATTGCACGCTATTAAATAAGATCACTTGCTCTGTTTGCCGACAGACAAAACACATCGAAGACAATGAAAGTCATCGCTACAATGGCAGCACGTATCTTTCGTCAACACTCACTTTAAACAAATTACTACTAAATGATATCAAACCAGATGCAATTTCGATCACTTTTCCAACAATAAAATACTTTGCCCCTTCTTTCACTGAACGGCGAACGAGCATGAAAATTTATGGGAACTGGATGAAACAGGCTCTAGTAATAGCCTCCTTGACAGCGTCGTTATTGCTCACCACCTGCTCAGGCCATCCTCACCTAACCCCTCGTCAAGAAGCTCGACGCGATCAGTCGAAACTGCATAATTGCAATGCTATCTCTGACCGCACTGCACGAGGTCAGTGCCTGATGGGAGAAGCACGACGCCATTATTTATATGCGCATTCACCGGGACAACGTAGTCCACATCGCATTCGATAGATCCCGCTCTTCACAACGACACTCTCTCTTTCAGAATGTGAAGAATTCGGTCTTCACTCCAGAAAATCCATCAGCCGCATACCTCTCGAAATCAGAGGGTTCTCGCTCAGCCATCTCCCAGCACCGCCAATGTGTGCCGGACAATCATAGCGTCTTCATCCGTCGGAATGACCCGCACCTCAACCGCACTGTCCGGCGTACTGATGACATCCGCATGACGGAGATTCGCCTGCGGGTCGATCTTCACCCCCAACCAGGCAAGTTTTCCACACACCATCGCGCGGATCTCACTCGCGTGCTCGCCAATCCCGGCGGTAAAGACGAAGCCATCCAGCCCCTGGAGCGAAGCGATCAGGCCGCCGGCCTGCCGCGCCAGCACATGCACGAAAATCTCCACCGCTTCGTGCGCCTTCGGTTCGGCGCTCGCTAAAAGAGTACGCATGTCATTTGCCACGCCACCCGAGAGTGCCAGCAGCCCCGACTCCCGATAAAGCAGATGTCGCACTGCATCGACGGACAGACCGAACTGGTTTTCCAGATACAGCACGATGGCTGGATCCAGCGCTCCGCAACGGGTACCCATTACCAGTCCGTCCAATGGCGAAAAACCCATGGTCGTGTCGAGACTCTGGCCCGCTTGCAAGGCGCAGAGACTGGCTCCATTGCCCAGATGTGCCACAATCACCTGTCCTTTTGCCAGATGGGGAGCAACAGTTTCGAGCTTACGGGCAATGTATTCGTAAGACAGGCCGTGAAAGCCATAACGCCTTACACCGGCGGCCTCATAAACCGTAGGCAAAGCGAACCGCCGCGCCACGGCAGGCATGGTTCTGTGAAACGCTGTATCGAAACACGCCACCTGCGGCACGTCCGGGCACAGCTTCATCATTGACCGGATAAGCGCGAGATTATGAGGAATGTGTAGAGGCGCAATAGGGGTGAGCTTTTCAAGCGAAGCAATCAACGCCGGTGTAACCCGCTCAGGGGCCATATGATCCGGCCCACCATGCACGACACGATGGCCAATGGCCGTCAGTTCATCGCCCGTAAGGTGCTCACGCACACGGGCCGCGACTTCTTCCAACAACGGTTGCATGGGCGTTTCACTATCCGTCCAGCGACGTTCGGCGAGAACGGTTCCCTGTGCATCCTTGAGAACAAAATGGGGGGCAGAGCCGATATCCTCAATCTCGCCTTTAAGCAAAAGCGATGACTGACCTTCTTCTCCGACAGTTGTGGCAGAGAATTTAAGGCTGGAGGAGCCGGCGTTGAGCGCAAGAACGATCCGGGGCATCGGGTAAGCCTCCCTTCATGCAGCAAAGAGCGGACATGATGACACGGATCGCTGCATCAGGCAGCCTCCGTAACGAACGGAGGCTGCCGACAAAGCGTCGTCTCAGGGACGACCGATCGACTGATACTCCAGCCCTTCGGCACGCATGGCCTGAGGGTCAAAGATGTTACGCAGGTCCACGACAACCTTGCCCTTCATGGCCTCACGAATCGCCTTGGGAGCAAGTGCGCGGAAAATCGTCCACTCCGTCAGAACGACCAGCGCGTCTGCGTCCTTGGCCGCATCCAGCGCGTCCTTGCAGTAGACCGTGGAGGGCGGCAGCATTGGCTTGGCCACGTCCATGCCCACGGGGTCATAGGCACGTACTTCCGCTCCTGCTTCTGCCAGACGATGCAGGATGGGGATCGACGGCGCCTCACGCATGTCGTCCGTCTCGGGCTTGAAGGTCAGACCCAGCACGGCAATCTTCTTGCCATGCACTGACCCACCACACGCCGCGATGATACGTCCGGCCATGCCGATTTTGCGCGCATCGTTGACTTGCACCGTGGTCTCAACCAGCCGGATCGGGCTGCCGGCTTCCTGCCCGATACGCGAGAGCGCCAGCGTGTCCTTGGGGAAGCAGGAACCGCCATAGCCCGGACCCGGATGCAGGAACTTGCGCCCGATACGGCCATCCAGTCCCATTCCCTTCGCGAGATCATGCACATCAGCGCCGAGTTTCTCGCACAGATTGGCGATCTCGTTGATGAAGGAAATCTTCACGGCAAGGAAGGAGTTGGAAGCGTATTTCGTCAGTTCCGCAGTCTCAAGGTTCATGAACACCAGCGGTGCTTCGATGAGATACAGCGGACGGTAGATCTTGCGCATCACCGCCTCGGCGCGCTCGCCGCCGTCAGCAGCCTTGCGATCCAGACCGATGATAACACGATCGGGTTTCATGAAGTCCCCGATCGCGCTGCCCTCACGCAGGAACTCGGGGTTCGAGGCCACGTCGAACTCGGCGTCCGGCCGCTCCTCGCGGATGATCTCCGCAATCCGGCGGCTGGTGCCACACGGCACCGTGGATTTCGTGACTACGACCGTATAGCCGGTCAGCGCATTGGCAATCTGCCGGGCGGCCGTGTGAACATACTGCATGTCCGCCGCGCCATCGCCATTGCGAGGCGGCGTGCCCACGGCGATGAAAACGGCCTCGGCCCCCTTCACGGCGGTAGCGATATCATCGCCGAATGTCAGGCGCCCCGCCTGCATGTTCGATTCGACAAGCTTGTCGAGTCCGGGCTCATAAATGGGAATACGCCCCTCGCGCAGAGCCGCCAGTCGCGTCGGGCTGTTTTCGACAACCGCGACCTCGATACCGAATTCCGCGAAACACGCGGCCGAGACGAGGCCGACATAGCCTCCACCGATCATCGCAATACGCACTTGAAATCTCCTCCCGGTTTTCCGGGCCAGTCCGAGCAGATGGGGGAACGCCTGCCCCCCGAGACAGGACGAACAATGAGCCTGTCAGAGCGGGCGCGGTCAAGGCCGCAAAAAGAAGAAGAGACATGATCCTTCCAGAAAAATCTCATCCACTCCACTGTTCTTTGACGTAAGCGGATGCCCGGGTTACGGCATGTTCTTTATCCACTGCGCGCGGTACCCGAAAAGTCCACCCCGCAACGGATTATATGATAAAGGACCAAGACCCACCGGATGAATGCCTTTCTCGATCTTGTGGCCCTGATCGGCCGGACAGTGTTGGCCATTGCCTGCGGCACGGGCGCCATCACCCTGTTCGCGTTGGAAGGTCTTTCCCATCTGGTGCGCCCTCCTTTTTATTGGAGGGTTTTCCTCGGCTCCCTCCGCGATACCGGCTTTCTTTCCCTTCCGGTGGTGGCACTGACCGCCCTTTTCTCCGGCGGTGTGATTGCGCTCCAGTCCTATACAGGCTTTGCACAATATCATGCCCAGAGCGCCATCGCGAACATCGTGGTGCTGGCTGTGACCCGTGAACTCGGCCCTGTCATGGCGGGTCTGATGGTGGCCGGACGGGTGGGCGCTGCCATGGCTGCACAGATCGGCACCATGCGCGTGACGGATCAGATCGACGCGCTGACGACACTGCGCACCAATCCGATGAAATACCTCGTCACTCCGCGGCTGCTGGCCGGTATCATCTCTCTGCCGCTGCTTGTCGTGGTGGCGGACATTCTTGGCGTGATGGGGGGCTTCACGGTCTCCACCGTCAAACTCGGCTTCGCGCCTGAAACCTACATCATGGCCACACTCAACGGTCTAAAAGTGGAAGACGTGACCGTGGGGCTCGTCAAAGCGGCCGTGTTCGGTTTCCTCATCGCGCTCATGGGCTGCTACTACGGTTACACCAGCCGTGGTGGCGCAGAAGGCGTGGGAAGCGCCACCACATCCGCCGTGGTCTCGGCCTCCATTCTCGTGCTGGCCTTCGATTATCTTCTGACGGATCTGTTTTTCGCCCAATGACCGAGCCAGCCTCCCTTCCCAAGATTCGTATTCGCGGCCTGCGCAAAGCCTTTGGCGCAAAGCAGGTGCTGGACGGTATTGATCTGGACGTACCGCAGGGTACCTCCTTCGTCATCATCGGCGGCTCAGGTTCCGGCAAATCCGTGCTGCTGCGCTGCATCCTCGGTCTCATCACCCCAGACGAAGGCATCATCGAAATCGATGGGGTGGATGTGCTGCGCGCTCCACAGAGAGAGCGCGAGGAACGGCTGGAAGAAATCGGGATGCTGTTTCAGAACGGCGCCCTTTTCGACAGTCTGTCCGTATGGGAAAATGTCGCGTTCGCCCTGCTTGCTCCAACGGCTTCCCCTCGCCTATCCCGTGCACAGGCCCGCGTCCGCGCCAATGAAGTACTGGCGCAGGTCGGACTGGATGCGTCTGTGGGCGATCTCTACCCCTCCGAGCTTTCAGGCGGCATGCAGAAACGTGTGGGGCTTGCCCGCGCCATAGCGGATCGTCCTGAAATCCTGTTTTTCGACGAGCCTACTACAGGCCTCGATCCCATCATGGGCGCGGTGATCGACGGGCTGATCGTGGACTGTGTGAAGCGTATGGGCTCAACGGCCATTGCCATCACGCACGACATGGCCTCCGCCCAGCGCATTGGTGATCAGGCCGCCATGCTCTATCGCGGCAAACTGGTGTGGCAGGGACCGGCCAGTTCGCTCATGCACAGTGGCAATCCGATGGTGGATCAGTTCACCCATGGACGTCGAGAAGGCCCTATTACCATGGAACTTCGGCGCTGACGGCCTTTTCATGACACATCCCCTGACCGTTATTGGCCTGATGAGCGGTACATCGCTCGATGGCGTGGATGCCGCCGTGGTCCGCACGGACGGCGAACGGGTCTTCGCTCATGGGCCGTCATTCGAACTGCCCTACCCGTCCGAACTGCGCCAGCGCACCCGCGACCTGCTGGATCGCGCGAGCGAACTGGACGCGCATGATCCTGAACTTCTGTCCGTTGAGCGCGCTCTCACTCTCCATCATGTAGAAGCGGTGCAAACACTCCGCACGCGGGCCGAAATGCCGATTGATCTGCTCGGTTTTCATGGTCAGACGATTTTCCATGCTCCCGCCCAACACCGGACGCGGCAGATCGGCGATGCAGCGCTGCTGTCACGCGAAACCGGGCTTGCAGTGGTTCATGACTTCCGCAGCGCGGATGTCGCCGCTGGCGGTGAAGGTGCTCCCCTTGCGCCATGGTACCACGCAGCACTCCTGCATGATGCGCCGCGTCCCGTGGCGGTGCTCAACATTGGCGGCGTGGCCAATGTAACGTTTATCGATCGCGATGACATAATCAGTGCCTGCGATACCGGACCGGGCAATGCCTTGCTGGATGATTGGGCGTTCCGGCACACCGGTCACGCCTGCGATGTGGATGGAAGCCTTGCCCGGACCGGTCGCGTTGATCGGGACATTCTTGAACGCCTGCTCGCCCACCCTTATTTTCAGCGCCCCGCCCCGAAATCTCTGGATCGTCTCTCTTTTGCCATGGCGCTCGACGCCGTGCGCAATCTCAACCCCGAGGACGGTGCCGCCACTCTTGCGGCCTTTACCGTGCAGGCGATCGCCCGCACTCCCCTGCCGCATCGTCCCGAGGCTTGGTTTGTCTGTGGCGGAGGACGCCATAATCCCATGCTCATGGAAGGCTTGCGACACACTCTTCAAGCATCGGTCGAACCCGTTGAAGCGCTCGGGTGGAACGGCGATGCGCTGGAAGCCGAGTGCTTCGGCTATCTTGCCGTGCGAGCATTGAGAAGACTGCCGCTTTCATCCCCTCTCATCACAGGTGCTCCCTCATCAATTTCCGGTGGAAGGCTGACATGTTCAGGGCTGCATCCCATCCCGCACTGGCTCGGTGATTTCGAGCGATAAGTCATGCTTGACGCCCTTCGTGAGCACGACTAATTAGTCCGCGTCAGGCCGGCGTAGCACAGTGGTAGTGCAGCTGATTTGTAATCAGAAGGTCGGGAGTTCAAATCTCTCCGCCGGCACCATGATTTCCCAATAAAAACAATATATTGATAGCGCAAGCTACCATTTCATTTTAAGCATATATCTACTTCTGACAGCCGGAGACAGGGACAACAGCGCACCTTGCTCGACGCGCCTATTCTCCCTGATACCGCAGCCCATCGCAAATACTGGAACGCCATTAACAGTGCAAAAGCTAGGCTCTTAAGCCTACCGGCGGACGACTTTTGTCATCTTAAATCAGCCCGTAACGCTCCAGTAGATTGTCCACTTCCGTTCCATCCGTCAGATGACGAACCAACCCAGAGGCTGGTACTTTCTTCCCGTCCCGCAGTTCTGCCGCAGCTTGCAGCAGCATCCGAACATCATAGACGCTGCCAAAAACTTCCGGCACAGCCCGGTCAACATCAAGTAGCGTATAAACCGCCTCCATCGCCGTGCGGACGGAATATTCCGTCGTAAACACCGTATCGCGCGGCGTTTCGGCGAACTGGCCGAGGAAGGCCAGATTAACACTCCCGTCCGGCACTACCTTCGGACGATCCCCCGGAGAGCGTGGCATGAACTGCGCCGTAATGAAGGGCATCATACAAGGATGTGTGATCGCCCCTTTCGCCGCCATGTCATCAATCTGATCCGTTGGCACACCCATGTGAAACAGCCACTCCCGCGTGATGTCTTCGCCAGTGCATTCCTGCATCGGCTTTTTCACGTAATCACCCGGCACATCACTGAACAGACCGTAGAGCCACGCCACCATCTGCCCTTTTTTCTGCCCTTTGAAATGGGGCTGCCGACTGACCACCCAACTCATCAACCATGCGGAATCCTCAATGGTGATCGGACCACCCGTTACCGTGCGTCCGGAGAACGGATCTCGGCCCGTCACCTTGTGCACAAGTGCAGGGATGCGTTCATCCAGCGTCGTGACCGTCGCAGATTCCCAGCGAGATTTCTTCGTGTCACTGCAGAACACATCCGGCCTTCCAAAGGCCGGATCCTGCGCAGCAATATTGCGCCAAAGTTGCCAGATGCTTCCTTCGTGAATGGAAGAATCAATCGGCGCAGGCGTGTGATGGTCTCCCCAACGAGAGTTCTCCACCATGGAACCATTGGTGACAAAAACCAGTTCATCCGGGCTAAGATCGACACCTGCCGCTGCACCGTTTTCCAACCAGTCGATATGGGTCGCCACCTTTTTTCCGTCCGATGTATCGACCGTAACATTCGTTACGCGTACACCATGGCGAAACACGACGCCCTGATCGGCAAGCCATGTAGCCAGCGGCTTGCTTAAGGATTCCTGCTGATTGTATTTGGTGAATTTCAGGGTGTGCAGATCCTTCAATCCAAGAATCTGATGCACAAAGCGGGCAAGATAACGCTTCATCTCAATCGCGCTATGCCAGGTCTCGAAGGCAAACATCGAGCGCCAGAACAGCCAGAAATTCGACTTCATGAAATCGCCCGACAGCACATCGCTGATAGTCTTGTCGGCAAGCTTTTCCTCATCTGCAAGGATGAGCGAAACGATTTCCTTCCGGGCCTTCCCGGTCAGCGTCAGCTTGTCGCGACCCGGCAGGGGCTGCCCCCGCCCGCACATGGCCCGTACCGGACTGCTGCTGGGATCCACCCGATTGAGACGATAGAACTCATCGAGCACGGAGGCATCCGGCACTTCCAGTGATGGAATGGAACTATAAAGATCCCACAGACACTGGAACTGCTCCTCCATTTCCCGGCCACCTCGGATCAGCCAGCCGGTCTCTGCATTGCCAGCGCCATCCAACGCTCCGCCATCGGCGTCCGATGCCTCAAGAATGGTGATCTTCTGAGGAACCATCTGCGCGTCACGGATCAGAAACGCTGCCGCTGCCATGCCAGCAAGACTACCGCCCACAATCCACGCTGAACGATTTTCAATTCCGGCCGGCTTTTCAGGACGAGCGAAAGCTTCGAAATTACTGTGAGCATATCTCATGGGATATTCACCTCCGGTCAGGGCGACAGCGTATCCATCCGCCGCTCCATATGGAAAATTTCGCTGACGATCACATGCCTCTTCTTCACGCCTGTCCTTGACGTGCATCATCTTCACGTAAAGCGTGATGTCACTCTTGTTCTCCTGTCTGCCGAAGGCTCACTTGTTTTCTTCAGAGCATTGGGAGGATGGCTTCGGTCCTTTTGTATGGGGCTGTCCCGGATGCCATAACGACGGGACACGACCATGGTGACCAAAATTCACCAACCGCGCCTCTTCAAGATCAATGCGTCCGAGAAGGTTGGAACGCAGCACCCATATGGCAAGCGAAGCCCCCGCAAAAGGCCCCACCACGTAAATCCAGAAACCGCCCCATTGGTCACTGAAAAGCGCTGGCCCAAAACTGCGGGCCAGATTGGAACTGTTACCGGATAACCACGCCGAAATCGGATTGCAGATCAAAAAATACAGGCCACCCGCCCAAGGTGTAATCCATTTCAGAAGAGGATGAGCTGCCAAACGGCACACCAGCAGCACGAGAAACAGAGTCAACAATGTTTCTGTCATCAATGGCCAGAGGATTGCGACACCGCTGAAAGGGACTGTTGCAGCGTAAGACGACACATGCGCCATTCGCCCCCAGAACGGCCAGATACCGCCCAATTCCGCAAGAAAGAATGTCGCCAGACAGGCGCCCGCCATCTGCGCAACGACATAACCGCACAAATCAATGGACCTTAATCGTCCTGCCAGACTAAAGGCGACAGAAATGGAAGGGCTGAGATGCGCCCCGCTGACACGACCAAACGGCGTGAAAGCCGCAATTGTTCCCGAAAGTCCAAAGAAGAGTCCGCAAAGCGCCGTCTGCACAAGTGGATGCAGCGCAAGAACGCGCCCTACAGATGTCAGAGGCGTGGTCAACAAGGCAACCGAGACAATCCCACACACCATCATGACTGCCATGGCCACCATTTCGCAAATGTAGAGCTTCCAGTGAAAAGGACGTCTGGGATGTGGATGACCGGCAAGCGGACGATCCTCCATGGCATGAGGGGTCGCCTGCCGGGTTTCAGTCATCTCTTTTCTGCCTTCCCTGCTATTCCGCGCCAACGAAATTCATTATCGGGAAACCTGCCGCTTCCTCTTCGATTGGGTTCGCGCCAGAAATTGCCGCAACGGCTCATCCCATCATCGGCATGCTACCTGCGCACTCACATGTTTCAATTGTTCCTTGTGCAGACGAGCATCCCTGACAATTGTCCATCATCGATTCATTTCAGAGAAAGAGAAAGCAGGACACGAACTTGCAGCGTTGATCGCATCTCTTTCGTTTCTTATGACGACCCTGGACTTTGATAACTTACTATCTGCATATAAAACTAATGCAGTTACGGCCCACAGAGTTCCTGCAACCATTCAACGTAAGAATCATTCCTTCTTTAAAATTCCAATGAATTTCCGATTCATCGTTTCATCTTTCAGTCGCTTCTTTCACGACCGGGGAAGCGCATGCGCAAACATAACGCCACCCATCCTTGCCCATCTTGAGAGCGTCGATATTGGCTGGTGGAATGATGTCCCAGACATCTCCTGTCCACACAAAAACATCTGTAGATTCAGAATTATATTCCAGAACATGTCTGGTTCCACTTTCCGTCCCTTCCGGAGGTCGGCAGTCGTTGAGGGTGCTCATACAAAAACAGCTTTCTCAGGTGGCAATAATTTCTTCCATCACCTCCATAACCCTTGAAAGCTTCTTATCGCCTAATGGTAGGCGTGAACGACACGCCCAATTCCACGTTGTTTGACCAACAGAAACCGCTCCACTCCTCTCGACGTTAATATTGGTCCCTTACTGCAGCGCCACTCCTGATACCGTTGAGCCCCCGTGTCCTGCCTGCCATCAAACAAGAGGCCCGCATTGTCACACGCACACAAGATCACCATTCTTGCTTCTGTCATGCTGGCGCTATCCGGTTGCTACGGTGGATATAGCTATTCCGGCTACAGCGGAAGACCATACTACGGTGGTTTCGGCCCGCCTCCTCCCGCATGGGGCGGTGGCTGGCGGAGAGGCCCTCCTCCCGGTCCCGGCTGGGCTTATGACCGTGGTCCAAAACCCGGAAGAGGTTGGCGCGGAATGCCGCCCGGCGGCCCGCTACATGGTGGAGGTGGACGAAATGGACCCGGTCCGCACGATGGCGGACGCCCCCATGGCAGCGCAGGCAATCATCCACCGAGTGGAGGTGGCCCACGCGGCGGCGGCCGGGGACGTTCTCGTTAAATTTAACCTATCCCATCCGTCACCGAAAATGTGACGATCATTCCGGCTTCACAGAAGAGCGCTCTCAATTGACCCGGCTTCTCCAGCATGAGAGGAGCAAACCATGGAACTGAGGCATCTGCGCTATTTCGTGGCCGTGGCCGAACACGGCAGCTTCACCCGGGCAGCCGGTGCTCTGGGCATGGAACAGCCTCCCCTCAGTCAACAGATCAAACAATTCGAGCGCCTGTTGGGGGCCACGCTTTTCCATCGCATGACCCGTGGCGTGGAACTGACCGAAGTGGGAGCAGCACTCTTGCCTCAGGCTCAGGCCATTCTCTCCATGAGTGGTGAGTTTCAGGCTCTGGCCCAAGGTCTTTCGCGCGGCGAACGCGGACATCTGCGTGTTGGACTTGCCGGAGCTGTGTCACTGCTGCCCATCATTCCCCAGGTCATCCGCCGTTTCCGCGAGACATGGCCGGAGGTGGTGGTCTCTTTTGAGGAGAGCAACACACCTGCGCTGTCCACCGCCCTTCATGAGCGTCGGGTGGATGTGGCCGTAGTCCGCCCTCCCATGATGGACGAGGACAACCTTGCCGTTTATCCGCTGCTCGATGAACCGACGGTCGCCGCACTCCCAAGCGGCCATACTCACGCGGGCGATGGCGCGATCCGGCTGTCCATGCTCGAACATGAACCGCTCATCATCTTTCCTCGCGAACTTGGTCCGGGCTTTCATGACGCCATTCTCTCGGCATGTCAGAACGCGGGCTTCACGCCCCGGATGGGCCAGCAAGCTCCCCAGATCGCGGCAACGGTTCCTCTGGTGGCGGCAGGACTGGGCGTATCCGTTGTGCCCCGCTCATTATCTCAGATCCACGCGGGAGGCGTGACATTTCATCCGATCGAGGAACCTGCTCCACGCGCTTCACTGGCCATCGCAGTGCTGAAAGGACGTCCCACCCCTCTGGTCAGCCGTTTTGTCTCGACATTACGTGAGGCTTGCCGGGAATGGGACGATGAACAGCAGACCATGGACCCATCATCCATCTCCGCTCTCCCTTAACACCGGAACCGCCGCCCCTGAGCAGCCAGTTCACTTCAATCTAAACAGGTATTCTGGATATCTTTTTCCTGCACAAAAAAAGATATCGATTTTCACTAAGCTGCCCTTAACTTCTCTTCCACCTTCGCTGGATCAAGGCTATTTTGCCTTACCGGACCGCGAAACCGCCCTAGCGGCTTGTTGGCACACCGCGCGGCCCTCCACATGACGGGAGACGGAGAAGCGTGCGTCATTGTTCGTGGTGCGGAGAACCCTTCGAGGGTAAGGAATTCGGGCATTATTGCTCGCGTTACTGCGCGGACGCCGCACATAGAGAAGAAGAAGCGACAGCCGGCAAAGGAGAGACTGCGACGGCTTCTTCATCCGCGGAAGCATTACAGGAAAAAAACATCCCACCTGTTCGTTCAGGCGTTTTTCCACGTGTCTGGAATATCACGGGAAATGTCTGCAAAGGTCTCGGCGCCATTGTCGCCCTGCTGCTTCTTGCGCAAGGAGCAAGCGAATGGCTCAACCGCTCTTCTCTTCCCACTCCCGAAGTGAGCCTTGCCCCTTTGCCCGAGCAAAAGAGCGCCGACACGGCTATTCACCCGCTAGAGCCAGCCCCTCCAGCGCCACTTCCACAACCCAGTACGGTCGCACGTGAGGACGCTCCGGCCATCTCAGAAGCTTCGAAGACGCTGGAGCAACCGCCTGCTCCGGCTCCAGCAATCGCTCCAGAGCTCAAAACGACTACAGCCTCACCTGAACCTGCTTCAGCTCCCGATAAGCCTGCCGTCACAACCTCATCTGGTTCTTTCGTTGCCGGAGAAACCGCCCGGAAGAAATGGGACCGCTGGGTGCGTTCACTCTCTGGCGAAAGCCGCAAAGGAGCGCTGTATTGGGCAGCCGGAACCAATGCTCACACAGTCAGACGATGTGATGGCACGGAAGATTTCGCTCTGAGTTGTTTTACCGCTCAACGGAAGCTGGCCGGCATCGAACAGCGGCGAACCCACGATCTCAATTTTGACCGAGGCTGGAAAGCAGGGCATCGCGCGCTGCGTTAAACCTCTCAAGCGGCTCTCAATGAAAGAGAGCCACCCCTCATCCAATGTCCTCAGGTGAAATCGGTATAGGCCCCTGTCCCCTGAAGTTCATTCTCGGCTGCGGTCATTTCGTCAGCGGTGGGCTCGCGGGACGCCGTGTTCTCATAGAAAGCCGTAATAAGAGCCTGCGCCGCATCGCCATGGGAAAGTGTATACAGAAGCGTGGTGCGGGATGCCCCAGCCTGCAACTGATTTTCCCAGTCGCTGATAGTGTCCGTTGAAACGGTCTCTCCCAGAATTCGCGAATAGGCGCTGCTGACCTCGCTCGCCGCTTCTTGTCCGTGCGTTACCCAGTAAACCACCGAATCATGTGTCGAACCGGCCGCAAGAACATCTTCCCAACTACTGATCTGATACGTAAGCGGCGTAATGCCTACTTTCTCCTGATAAATATTTGTGATGTCAGCGGCCGCTTCCTCTCCATGGCTGACACACTGGATCAAATCCTGATAGCCGGAACCCGCAGCAAAACTGTCTTCCCAACCCGTTATTTGATAATCCGAGGCCGTAAAATCAGCCTTATCCAGATAAACCGACTGAATGAGTGCCTGAGCTTCCGCACCGTGACTGACACTCTGGATCAGATCCTGATAATTATCACCTGAGGCAAAGCTGCTTTCCCAACTTGCTACCTGATAATCGGCGGGGGTTACATCTGCTATGCGCTCATAAGTCTGAACGATCAGATCCTGAACTTCAACACCCGAAGAGATCGTCTGCACGAAGGCACTATAATTTCCTCCCGTCGCAAGATAATCCTCCCAATAGGAAATCTGCCCCTGCCATGCCGTCACATCGGCTTTTTGCTGATAAACATTGCTGATCGCGCTGCTGGCAAGATCGCTATGGGTCAGTTGCTGCACGAAACCGTCCAGCGTCACATCGCTCGACACCATCGCCGCGCGCCATGACGCGACCTGATCGCTGTCTGCCGTGACCGTCACACCCACTTTGTCGGCATACGCCGCGATAATGGCGTCCGCCGTGCCTTGGGAATAGACCACATCCTGCTTCAGAGAGGCGAACGTATCGCCTGCGGCCAGCATCGATTGCCCCTGACTGATGACGCTGGAAGATGCCTCATCGCCCGTCAGATCCACGAACAGGGACTGGAGTGCGCTACTCGCTGTCGATGATTGCGCCAGCGAACTGACCAATCCGGAATAATCCGAGTAATAATCCCCATAGGAATCCATCTTCACGACGGTAATGTCGGACGCACTGCTGCTCAGTTCAGCACTCGTCGGCGTACGCCCAAGAACCGACTGGTACGCCCATGTCACGCTGTCATCGATCAACTGATCTGTTTGGGTAGACACAAAAAACGGCTTCGTTGGATAGATCGTGCTGGACCAGCTGAAAGCATCGTTCGCAGAGGTGGTGGAAGACGTGGTCTGTGCCGTGTCCGTAGACAGAAACGTCAGGCTGCCACTACCATTGGTCGATGTTGAAGATGTCGTAGACGATGAAGACGTGGCAGTTCCGGTTCCCGTAGTGGCGAGAGTGTCAGCAGCGCTCGCCACCGTTGCGCTGTTGCTTGTGTAATCAGAGGCAGTAGCCCCCGTCGTCGCAACAGGCGTCGTATCCGTCGTTGTACTATAGGCTGCGGCCAATGTGTCCGCCGTGGACGCGGCGGGCGTCACTGCTGCCAAGGTCTGATCCGTCGAAGATGTACCGCTCGTCGCCGCTGCAAGAATCTGCGAAGAATCAGTCATCTGCAATCATATCCCTACTAAAATACGTGACCGTTTCCTCTGGCTCCCGAGCAAGTATGGAATCGGCTTTAACGATTTATTAGCGATATGGTTGCGTCCCCACCAAGTCAAATCGAAACGGGACGGCGTGTTTCTTTTCCCCCAAAGTGACGTATTCGCCCCACACTTAGCGCCGTCTCAGGGACGACCCGAGCGATGATAGGGATGACCGCTGGCGATAGCGCGAGCCCTGTATATCTGTTCCACCAGCATGATCCGCGCCAGCATGTGCGGCCAGGTCATGCTCCCCAGCGACAGGGTCGCGTCCGCGCGTTCTATAACGGAGGCATCAAATCCTTCGGCTCCCCCGATCAAGAAACAGACAGTTCGTCCCGTTTCCAGCCATCCTGAAAGCCGCGCCGAAAATGCTTCACTGGTCAGAACCTTTCCCCCCAGATCGAGAGCCACCACGAGGGCACGATCCGGCAGCGCCCCGAGAAGGGCGGAGGCCTCACGTCGTTTGATTTCGACCGGCGCTCCTCTTCCATCCGGCAGTTCCGTAATCGTCAGAGATGGATCAAGACGCTTGCAGTAACGCTCGATAAGAGCGCGTTCGTGGGAATCTTTCATGCGTCCAATGGCTATCAGGCGCATGAAGACATCGCTCGAAAAAAAAAGATCTCAGCCATTTCCCATCTATGCCGCATGCAGGAACGCGAGACCATCATGCGGTGTCAAATGCGCTTATCGAGGCAGCGGTGCGGTCCGAAACAATGTAACCCGCAGACCACCATGCGGTACAGGCGCTTCGGGCGCAAGAAACGGCAACCCCGTTGCCTCGGCCAGATGCCGTTCGGTTGTGACCAACCCCACGCGCCAGCCTCCAAAACGTGCCAGAAGCACCTGCCCCAAGGCCCGATATAGCGGCATGAGACGCTTCCGATCGCCAATTCGGTTCCCATAAGGCGCATTGGTTATGACAAGGCCAGGCGGTCCTTCCGGTGGCGTGATCTCGCTGATCGTCCGTTCCATGAACTCCGTCCACGCTGCCACCCCAGCCCGCTCCGCATTGTCACGGCTCATGCGGATTGCGCCTGCGTCCCGGTCACTTCCATAAAACCTTGCTGCAGGCGGACGGACGCTTTGTACGCTGCGCATCTTTTCCCATGCTTGCGCATCGAATGTTGCAAGCTGTTCAAACGTAAAATGCCGCGACCGACCGGGGTTCAACCTTGCCGCAATCTCCGCTGCTTCAATGACGAATGTGCCCGAGCCGCACATCGGGTCCAGCACAGACTCTTCTCCCGTAAAACCGCATTGTCGTAGAAAAAGGGACGCCATTGTCTCACGAAGAGGAGCACGGTTGACGGCCTGCTTGTGCCCACGCCGGTGCAGCATTTCGCCAGACGTATCGACACTCAATGTGCAGACATTGCGCTCTACGCGCGCCCGGACGACAATTCCCGCGTCGGGACTTTGGAGAGCACCCAATGTCTCATGAATGGCCGTGCCGATCCGCTGGGCTACCGCTTTTTCGTGATAGAGGCGCGAACCTACAGACACGGCCTCGACACGGAAGGATACATCCGCACGCAGAACGTGGCCCCACGGCACCTGCCGTGCCAACTGATCGAGTTGTGCAAGATGCGTGACCCGGAAGGAAGCGATACGAGCCAGAACGCGCGTCGCGCCCCGAACCCACAGATTGGCCCGCCATACCTCGGGCCATCCACCGTGCGTGATGACACCACCCGGAACGGCCACCGGTCGCTTGAACCCCTTGTGCCGCACCTCATCGCACAGCACAGCTTCAAGACCGGGGTTGGTGGCAAGAAATATCTCGAAATCCGCGCTCTTCGTCATGACGCCTGCAATGGCAGGAACGAGCGGCCTGAGCAACATGCCGAACTGTCACATGATACCCTTGCCAGAGCGAACGCACGCAAAAGACGTATCACCGGCAATATCAGGCACGCTTGAAATGGACTTCAGGGGTCAAGCAGGATTGTAATCGTCCATGTTACGGGGACGTCGGAACAACCTGAGTCGTCCGCCAACATGCTTGGGATCGGCACTATAGCGCACCGATCCACGACGCAATCAGAGTGTGGTGACCTCACCATCCGTGGTCTCGTCGAGATCGCTGCCCCACATCTGTTCCAGCCCGTAAAGCGTGCGCGCTTCCGCCTTGAAGAGATGGATGACGATGTCACCCGCGTCGATCAGCACCCAATCGGACCCGTTCGCACCCTCCACGAGAATACGCTTGAGACCGGCTTCGCGCAGCTTGCGTTCGATATGCTGGGACATGGCCGCGATCTGACGATCCGCCACGCCCGTGGCGATCACCATACGATCAGCAAAAGACGCACGCCCCGTCAGATCAATGACGACGATGTCCTCGCCTTTGTCATCGTCGATACTTTCCGTGATGAGCTTGAGATACGTCTCCAGTTCATCCGCCGGCGCATGCGGACGCTTCTTCGTCTCCTTGCGCGGGCCAGCAGCCGCGGCCTTCTTGCGGGGCGTACCGGGCGCCTTCACGGCTTCCGCCAGAGCGGGATCGACGGGCTTGGTCGCTGCCTTGGACTTGGCAGACACACGCGGCGCAGCAGACGCCGGGCCGGCTCCCGCCGTGCGACGCTTGGCTTCCGTATCGGAAGGGGGCTTCCTGGCTATGACCGTATCTCCTGCCGGGTGGATGCCCGATCTGTCTGACGTAAGGATTCTGCGCTGCCTGCACGACGCAGGGCAGTTGCCGATATACCGTTCTGTGGCCCCGGAAGAAAAGCCCAGACTGGAGGGGTTTTTTCGACAAGCTGACGAATACGTCCCACTGGCAGCCGCGCATGACGCAGCCGTTGCGCCGTCTGGCCGTGCAGCGCCGCCGTCGTGCTGCCCGGGCGAGGCATGACGGCAATCGGCACTTCCCGCACAAAGGTTTTCCAGCGATGCCAGCGCGGAAGCTCGGCAAAGACATCCGTGCCCATCAGCCACACAAAATGCGCACGTGGGAATCGCCTCCTGAGCGCACGCACCGTATCGACCGCATAGCGCGTGCCCAAGCGCGCCTCGATCGCGGTCGGCACAAGGTGCGGCTCACATGCCAGCCGCCTTACCGACGCAAGACGCGACGCCAGCGAGGCCATACCGCGCTTTTCCTTGAGCGGATTACCGGGAGACACCATCAGCCACACCTGATCCAGTCCCAGCACATGCAACGCACGCCGGGCAATCTGGATATGACCTTCATGGGCCGGATTGAATGAGCCGCCGAGAAGACCGATCCGCAATGCGCGCCGATCTCCCCGCACAGGCAGCGTGGCATGATGAACCGGCACCGTCTGCGGACCTTACGGTCGGACCTGACCAGTCCCCAGAACCTCGTAGCGGAAGGTCGTAAGTTGTTCGAGCCCAACCGGACCACGAGCATGGACACGCCCCGTCGCAATACCGATTTCCGCGCCGAAACCGAACTCGCCACCGTCACAGAACTGAGTGGAAGCGTTCCACATCACCACCGCGCTGTCGGTGCCATTGAGGAAGCGCGTGGCGACCGTCTCGTCCGATGTGATGATAGCCTCCGTGTGCCCGCTGCCATGCACCGCGATATGTTCCAGCGCCGCATCTACCCCATCGACCATCGCCACGGACAGAATGGCATCGAGCCATTCCGTGGAGAAATCCGCCTCTGTGGCTGCCGGAAGGTCAGGCACAATGGCTCTGGCTCGCGCATCGGCACGGAAAGCACATCCCAGCTCACGCAGATCCGAAACGATATCTGGCAGGAGCGATGGAGCAATGGCGCTGTCGATAAGCAGCGTCTCGGTCGCGCCGCAAATGCCCGGACGGCGCATCTTGGCGTTACAGATGATACGCCGCGCCATCTGCGGCTCGGCAGCGGAATGGATGTAGGTGTGACAAAGTCCCTCCGCGTGCGCAAGCACGGGAATCCGCGCCTCGTTCTGCACGCGCTCGACCAAAGAACGCCCCCCGCGCGGAATGATCAGGTCGATCAGACCCGCCGCCTGTAGCATGTCAGAAACATGTTGACGGTCAGTGCTCGGCGCCATTTGCACCACCGCCTCAGGCAACCCGGCCGCTTTCAGACCTGCCACCATGGCCGCGTGGATCGCTTGTGCGGAGTGAAAACTCTCGGAACCGCCACGCAGGATAACGGCATTGCCGGACTTGATGCACAATCCCGCGGCATCCGCGCCGACATTGGGACGGCTCTCATAGATCACACCCAAAACCCCGATAGGTGTGGCCACGCGACGGATTTTCAATCCATTGGGACGCGTCCATTCACTGAGGATACGGCCGACCGGATCGGACAGATCCGCCATATCCTCCAGCCCCTTTGCCATCGTTTCGATGCGCTCGGGCGTAAGAGTCAGCCGGTCCCGAAAAGCCTCGCTGCCTTTATAAGCCGCCAGATCTTTCGCATTGGCTTCGAGAATAATATCACGGGTTTCGCGCAGAGCATTCGCTGCCGCCCATAGCGCCTTATCACGCTCCACGGTTGGCGACTGCGCCAGCGTCCGGGCTGCCACCCGAGCTGCGCGGGCCATGGCCTCGATCGCGCCGGGTGTGGTCGCTTCCGCCTGCGTGCTGGCGCTCATTTCTGGTCCCCTGTCCTCTCTTGGCTTGTGGATGTTCGGTCAGACGTTGAAGCGGAACAACAGAACATCGCCATCCTGCACGACGTAATCGCGTCCCTCGACACGCATCCTGCCCGCTTCCTTGGCGCCTGCCTCCCCATTATACTTCACATAATCGTCATAAGAGACGGTCTCGCAGGCAATGAAGCCCCGCTCGAAATCGTTATGGATGACAGCCGCGGCCTGAGGCGCCTTCGTGCCGGCCGTGATGGTCCATGCACGCGTCTCTTTCGGCCCCACTGTAAAATAGGTGGACAGGCCGAGCAGGCGATAGCCGGCAGCAATCACACGGTCGAGACCACTGTCTTCCAGCCCCAGACCTTCAAGAAACTCCTTCTGGTCTTCGGCGGGAAGCTGGCTGACTTCAGCCTCGATGGCGGCGGACACCACAACACAGGCAGCCCCTTCGGCGTTCGCGCGTTCCTCGACGGCCTTGGAGAAACTATTACCCGTCGCCGCTGAGCCTTCCTCTACGTTGCAGACATAGAGTACGGGCTTCGTCGTCATCAGCTGAAGACGTGCGGCGGCAGCTTCCTGTCCGGCAGGAATGGCTGTGCGGGCCGGACGACCTTCACGCAACGCGGCGATCAGCGGCTCCATCAGTTCGACCTGAGCCTGCGCCTCCCGGTCGTTGCCGCGAGCCTTTTTCTGAAGGGCGACAATCCGCTTTTCCAGCGAGTCCAGATCGGCCAGCATCAGTTCTGTCTCAATGATCTCGGCATCACGCACCGGATCGACGCCACCTTCGACATGGGTGATGTCGTCATCCTCGAAACAGCGCAAAACGTGGATGATGGCGTCCACTTCACGGATGTTGGCGAGGAACTGATTGCCCAAACCTTCTCCGCGCGACGCGCCACGCACCAGCCCGGCAATATCCACGAACTCAAGGCTCGTAGGCAGAATCCTCTGGGATTTGCCGACGCGGGCCAGGTTCTCCAACCGCGGATCGGGCACAGCCACACGCCCAACATTCGGCTCAATGGTGCAGAACGGATAGTTGGCCGCCTGCGCCGACGCCGTGGCGGTCAGGGCATTGAAGAGCGTGGACTTGCCGACATTGGGCAGTCCGACAATGCCGCAGTTAAAGCCCATCAGTCTCTTACTCCTGTCTGGCCCTTTCCGGGGCCGGGTGGTGTCGGGGATTGGGGAGTGTTGGCCATGAGAAGGGCGATACGGCTCATGAAAGCCTCTCTCTGTCCTTCTGCCAACAAGGGGACGGCATCGGAGATGGCATCCATCAGATCATCCAGCCAAGGCTGGTCGGCTTTGGCGAAATCGCCCAGCACCCAGCCATGCACCCGCTCTTTGGAACCGGGGTGATCGATGCCCAGACGCACGCGCCAGTAATCTGGCGTTCCAAGCTGGCGATCCGTTGAGCGCAGTCCGTTATGACCGGCCGCACCGCCACCTTTCTTCACACGAACCTTGCCGGGAGCAAGATCAAGCTCGTCGTGAAAGACGGTGATGGCATCGGGGGGAATTTTGTAGAATGTCGCGGCTTCGCGAATGCTGTCGCCGGACAGGTTCATATAGGTCATCGGCTTGAGCAGCAGCACCTTCGCACCACCCACACGACCTTCGGCAACCTCGCCACGAAACCGCTTGCGCCATGGCGAAAAACCATGGCGGTTCGCAATGGCGTCGACCGCCATGAAGCCGATATTGTGGCGGTTGCGGCTCATGGAAGGCTCAGGATTTCCCAAACCCACCCAGAGCTGGAGCGCCGGTTTCATGGCGGTCTGTCCCGTGGGTCCGGAGAAGAATGACTTCCCCGGCCCAGCGGGCCTCCTTACTTCTTTTCTTCAGCAGGTGCGGCTTCAGCCTCAGCCGCAGGAGCTTCTTCTTCGACATCGACCGTCGGCGCGGCAATGGTGGCCACGACGAAGTTCGGGATCTGCACGGTAGCGACAACGCCCTCGGTGCCCTTGAGATCATCCCAACGCACGTTGTCGTTGATGTCCAGCTCGGAAATGTCAGCCGTGAAAAGCTCCGGAATGTTTTCCGGATCAGCCGTCACTTCAATGGTGTGACGCACAACATTGAGCACGCCACCGCGCTTGATGCCGGGGGAAACCTCTTCGCCCACAATATGTACGGCAACCTCAACATGAACCTTATGACCCGGTGCAAGGCGCTGGTAGTCCACGTGGATCGGCGCGTCCGTCACCGGATGGAACTGCATGTCGCGCATGAGAACGCGCTCGCTGATGTCGCCTGCAGTGACTTCATAGACATGCGAGCGCCAGCCAGGCTTGTGCAGTTCGCGCATGATGATGCGCGGATCGAGGGCAATCAGGGTGGCATCCTTTTTCGCGCCATAGATCACGGCCGGAACCAGACCTTCACGACGGGTTGCGCGCGCTGCCCCCTTACCAGCCTTCGCGCGCAGGGATGCTTGAATCGGAATCAGTTTCGTCGCCACTTTGATAAGCTCCTGAGTATGCGAACACACGCCGGCCTCCAGGGGTGCCGGTGCGGAGGCGGGTGCTTAACGCAAAACCCCGCCTGACGCAAACCAAAAGACGACGAGCAACCTCTCACACATCATGTTCCCCGAGGAGAGCCGTCAGTAAGCGCGTTGCTGATAATAGCTGCCCTGCTGTTGCTGCTGAGGATAATACTGCTGCGCAGGCTGCCGGTACTGTTGCTGATACTGCGGCTGCTGGTAGTTTCCGGGCTGTGTAGGCTGTTGATACTGCGGCTGCTGATAACCGCTACGGTAGTCCCCACCGGGCCGGTTCGGGGTGGTAAGAGCGCCCGTGCCCGCACCGAGCAGACCACCAGCCACCGCACCGATGGCCGCGCCACGTCCACCACCGGCCAGTGCACCGATGGCCGCGCCGCCGCCGCCGCCGATCAACGCGCCGTTGGCGGCCCGAATACCGGGGCTATAGGGGTCGCCGCAGCCAGACAGCAAGCTGGCAAGCGCAAGGGCGGCAACAGTGGTTGTAGTCTTCAGCCTCATCATATTCCTGATATCCGACGTTGCGGTGCATACGACACATAGACGAGAGTCGCAGTCTTGTCCTGCTCCCCGCCCATGGCGCGAATATGGCGCAAATGTATCGATCAACGACTACGATAGCCACCGCTGTTGGGACGATTCGGTGTCGTTGCCGCTCCCACAGCGGCTCCCGTGGCTCCACCGGCCAGCGCACCGATCGCAGCCCCGCCGCCCCCACCTGCCACCCCACCGATCAGTGCGCCACCACCCGCTCCGATTAATGCGCCCGAACCAGCCCGGGCTCCAGGACTATAAGGACTCCCGCAGCCGCCCAATAACAGCAGTGGCAACAGAACCAGCAGGATGCTCCAGCCGCCGCGTTTCCGTTCATCTGTCGATGCACAGTCCATATAATATCACCTCTGAATTCCTCTCATGCCCACGTCCTGAAAACTGCGGCACGAAATTGTCTTGGCAGAGCAGAAACGAAAGGAAGGTGAGGCAGTTGCCGATAGACACACGTCAAAAGATGAACACTCTCAGCACAGCACTTCGTCTCCCATCCTGAAACCGGAAATTTTTTCTTCCGCCTCTTTTCTCAATTTCCATGAAGCTTTCTCGATCATGGACCTTGCGGGAACGGGGCGGCCTCGCTAAGCCACCTTCGGCCCAGCGCGTGGCCAGAAATGACGCACGACACCATCGGGTCTTTAACCGGATGCCTGAGTGCCCGTCGGCAGGCCATGCGGGGGTTTCGGGAATGTCCGTCCGCGCAACGGGGCGCGTGACGCACTTGCTGGCCAGGAGTTGTGGATGTTCGCTCGCCTGCTGGGTCTCATGTCCGCTGACATGGCAATCGACCTCGGCACCGCCAATACGCTCGTATATGTCAAGGGCCGAGGCATTGTCCTCAATGAGCCCTCTGTTGTGGCGATTGCGGAATCTCGCGGCAAGAAACAGGTGCTCGCCGTTGGCGAAGAAGCCAAACAGATGGTGGGCCGCACGCCCGGCAACATCACCGCCATCCGTCCTATGCGCGATGGCGTGATTGCGGATTTCGAAGTCGCTGAGGAAATGATCAAGCATTTCATCCGGCGCGTTCACAACCGCAGCATTTTCACCAGTCCGCAGGTCATCATCTGCGTGCCCTCCGGCTCCACGGCCGTGGAACGTCGGGCCATTCAGGAAAGCGCCGAAAGCGCGGGTGCCCGTCGGGTGTTCCTGATCGAGGAGCCTATGGCCGCCGCCATCGGAGCGGGACTACCCGTGACCGAACCTTCAGGCAGCATGATCGTCGATATCGGCGGCGGCACGACCGAAGTGGCCGTGATCTCGCTCGGTGGCATTGTCTATGCCCGTTCAGTACGCGTGGGCGGCGACAAGATGGATGAGGCGATCATTTCCTATATCCGCCGCATGCACAGCCTGTTGATCGGCGAGAGTTCGGCCGAGCGGATCAAGATGTCCATCGGTTCCGCCATGATGCCCGATGATCCGAACGATCCCGGTCCCCTTCAACACGTAAAAGGTCGCGATCTCATCAGCGGCGCCCCACGCGAAGTCGTGGTCTCGCAGGCCCAGATCGCGGAGAGTCTGGCTGAGCCCATCACTCAGATCATTGAAGCCGTAAAGCTGACGCTGGAAAACACACCGCCCGAACTTGCGGCCGACATTGTGGACAAGGGCATCGTCCTGACCGGCGGTGGAGCGCTTCTTTATCGTCTGGATGAAGTTCTGCGGCTGTCCACAGGCCTGCCTGTAACGGTTGCGGAAGACCCGCTTTCCTGCGTGGCGCTGGGCACCGGCCGCACACTGGAAGAGATGAAGCGTCTGCGCGACGTCCTGACAACGATGTATTGACGAAAAATGTCCATGCATTGCCCGCAACTTTTTGCCAATATGTGGATTGAGACCGCCAGCCTGCCCATGCGGGCGGCGTAGGCCGGGGACCAAAAGCCTCGGAAGGCGGGAGGTTCCTTGGCTGAGAAAGAGGCAATGAAGCGGGCATATCCCTGCGTGACGAACTCGGCTCGTGAGCACGAGGACTGGATGTCGAAACGGTGATTCCCGTCTCCATCCAGATACGTCAGGCACTGGACCGGCTCTGGTTCCCTGCGATGCTGCTGCTGTCGATTGCCACCATACTGCTCGGCTGGGCTGACCAACGGGCAACGGTGGCCGCCCGCATGGCTGTGGCGGATGTGCTGTCTCCCTTGTGGTCGCTGGTGGCCACGCCCGGAGACGAGATGTCAGCGGCGCTGTCCGAGCTGCGCGGCATCGGGCATCTGGCACAGGAAAACGCGCGTCTACGTTCAGAGAATGAAACCCTGCGAGGATGGTATGACGTCGCCATTTCCCTCACGCAGGAAAATGCCACGCTCAAGGAAAACCTCCACTGGATGCCCGATCCTGTGCCGTCCTTCGTAACCGCACGGGTGGTTGGCGATATAGGAGGGCTGTATTCTCACGCCGTTCTCATCAATGCCGGGCCGGACAGTGGCGTGCGTGTCGGTAATATTGCGCTGGCCGCTGATGGCTTTGCGGGACGTGTCACCGAAACCGGGCATCATTCAGCACGTGTCCTGCTGATCAATGACGTGGCAAGTCGTATTCCGGTCATGCTCGAAAGCAGCCACGGTACCGCCATCATGGCAGGGGATAATTCCCCTATGCCCCGCCTGATGTTTTACGCTCAGGATAATCATCCCGTGGAAGGCGAGCGCGTGGTTACGTCTGGACAGGGCGATCTTCTGCCGGGAGGTCTGCCTGTGGGAACGGTACATTACATCCGTGCGGCAACCCCCATCGTCATGCCCTATGCCCGACTGGATCATCTGCACATTCTGCGCGTGTTCGATTTCGAGACAGAAACCATCGATGCGCCAGATGCACCGGGCCGCGTGCCGGTGGCTCCCCAGCGCGGCCACATGGCCAAACACAGCAATCCCATGGAAGGCATGACTCTTGATGGCGTGGTCGGCGGCATGACGGGACATCAGGATGATCGTCCTGTCCAAACACCCGTTCCCCACCACGAAGAGACGCCCACTCCTGCGGATACGGCTCCCGCCACCTCCCCGGAAGATCAGGGTGAGGCCACCCCTGTCATGCCGGCGTCCCCTCTTCCTTCCGGGCGCGGATAAGAGTCCGGATCATGACAGCCAACCCGGGTTCATCATGGCATCGCAATCAGGATTCCAGCGTCGCATTGGCCCAGCGGCTGGACCGGTTGGCGCGGCGTCTTTTGCCGGGTGGCATTACGGCGCTCGTCATCGTTCTGCTGGCCGCACCAACGGGTTTTCCGGCGGCGACAGCCCTGTTGCCGGGCCTTGTCATGGCCTCGGTCTTTTTCTGGTCCGTCTGGCGCCCTGCCTCGATGTCCGCGCTGATCGTGTTCGGGCTCGGCCTTCTGATGGATCTCGTGGGATTTGCCTCTCCCGGTGTGGACGCCTTCGTGTTTCTGCTGCTGCATGGAATTGCCGTGCATGCCCGCTTTGGCCTGATGCGCCTGAACTTTCTCGGGATGTGGTGTATCTTCGCCGTGCTGGGGTCCGCGGCCTGCTGGCTGCTGTGGTTCCTGATTTCGCTTTTGGCCTTCCGGCCCATGCCTCTGGCCCCCGTCATCTTCGAATGTCTCCTCGCCATCGGCGTCTATCCCCTGCTGGCAGCCGCAGGGACATGGGCACATCATCGGCTTGCCAACCCGGAACCGCAGTCATGAGGGAATGGAGCATGACTTTCCGCCACGGGGAGATGTTTCCATGATGTGGAAACCTCGCCGGAGAAAGCGCGACGGGCTTCGCAGGCTTCTGCCCATCCGTGAGCAGAAAGACTCCGGACGTGGCGTCTTCACCCGTCGTGCTCTTCTGATAATGGCCGTGCAGACAGCCGCGTTGGGTGAGTTGGGACGACGCCTGTACGATCTCCAGATCAACAGCGGCGATCACTTCGCAAAACTGGCCGACCGCAACCGCACCAGCACCCGGCTGCTCGCACCGCCCCGCGGCCTGATTTCCGATCGTTTCGGCACAGTCGTCGCCGCCAATCGCACGAACTGGCGCGCGCTGCTGCTGCCGGAAGAAACCACGGACGTCGAAGGTACCATCGAGCGTTTCTCATCCTTCATCCCTCTGGAAGAGCGCGACAGCACACGTATCGCCCGTGAATTGCGACACAAGCGCAAATTTGTGCCCGTCATGCTGCGCGAGTTCCTGTCATGGGACGAGATGGCGCGGATCGAACTGAACTCCCCTTCTCTCCCCGGCGTCATGATCGATGTCGGCACCACACGTTCTTATCCGCTCGGTCCGCTGCTGGCGCATACGGTCGGATATGTCGGGCCACCCAACGAACAGGACGTGGCGAAATCCACCCTGCTGGCGCTTCCCGGCATGCGTGTCGGACGCGCAGGCATCGAGCAGAGTCAGGACCAGCTTCTGCGCGGACAGGCCGGTTCCGTGCAGATGGAGGTCAACTCCGTTGGGCGCGTGATGAGCGAATTGGACCGGCAGGACGGCACGCCAGGCGACGAACTGGCGCTCACGCTCGACGTAGGGCTGCATCAGGCCGTGCAGAACCGCATTGGTGACATGGCGGCCTCCGCCGTGGTGATGGATTGCCGCAACGGCGAAGTGCTGGCCATGTGCAGCACGCCCTCCTTCGACCCGTCCCTGTTCGACAGTGGTGTCAGTCGCGCCCAGTGGGCCGAGTGGACGTCCGACCAGCGCACCCCGCTGATCGACAAGACCGTGGCAGGTGTCTATCCGCCCGGCTCCACCTTCAAGCCCGCCGTGGCGCTGGCCGCCCTGAAAGCGGAGGTCATCACTCCCACCGACCGTTTTTTCTGTCCCGGTCACTACGACCTCGGAGGGGCGCGCTTCCATTGCTGGGCAAAGCATGGACACGGCTCGGTCGATCTTCATCTCGCACTGAAATATTCCTGCGACGTGTATTTTTACGAAGTCGCGCACCGGCTCGGCATGGAGCGGCTGGCGGACACTTCGCATGCGCTCGGGCTCGGCACGAAACTCGATATCGAACTGCCGCATCAACGCGCGGGACTGATCCCTACGCCTGCATGGCGGCAAAAGCACAAGCATCACTGGAACGGGGGTGACACCATCGTCAGCGGCATTGGACAGGGCTTCGTACAGGTCACACCGCTCCAGCTTGCCACTTACACCTCTCGCATCGCCACGGGTCGGGCGGTACAGCCTCATCTGGTGCGAGCCGTGAACGGAGAGATCGGTGCGCAGATCGACCCACAGCACTGGCCGGAGATGGATCTCAATCCTCACATGCTCAAGGCCGTGCGCGAAGGCATGTACGCCGTGGTCAACGAACAGCACGGCACCGCTCCCAAGGCGCGCCTCAACCTTCCCGGCATCACGATGGCAGGCAAGACCGGTTCCGCGCAGGTCCGGCGTGTGTCGCGGGCCATGCGCGAGAGTGGCCACTTCAATTCCGCCAACCTGCCGTGGGAATATCGTCCGCACGCCCTGTTCATCTGCTTTGCGCCCTACGATGACCCGCGCTATGCGGTTTCCGTGGTGATCGAGCATGGCAACGCGGGCGCTGAAGTCGCCGCACCTCTGGCCCGCGACATCATGACCGACACGCTCCTGCGCGATCCCGTCAATCACAAGACGGCTCCAGGACAGACTGTGGCAAACGCAGACTGACCCCTTCATCCGCACCACGAGTTCCATCCTCGGGAGGACCGCCTTGACCACGCCCGCCCCGGCAGGACGCTTTCGCAAACGCCTCCTGCGTGCCGAGCCGAGCTTTCGCATCTTCTCCAAGCTCTGGCAGGTCAGCTGGCTTTATGTGTTGCTCATCTGCGCGCTGGCGGGGGTGGGCTATGTCGCCCTGTATTCCGCAGGTGGCGGTTCTGCGCGTCCGTTCGCGGGACCGCAGGCCATGCGCTTCGGGTTCGGCGTGGTGACGATGATCACGCTGGCCATGCTGCCGCCGCGCATCCTCACCAAGCTGGCAATCCCCCTCTATGGAATGTCCATCATTCTGCTTGTGGCCGTGCTGCGCATGGGACATGTGGGAAAAGGCGCCGAACGCTGGATCATGCTCGCGGGCACGCAGGTGCAGCCTTCCGAATACGCCAAGGTAGCGCTGGCGCTCATGCTCGCCACGTGGTTCGCACGCGTGCCTTACGCGAAAATGGGGAACCCGCTGCGGCTGATCGTCCCTGCCATACTGGTGCTGATTCCTGTCGGACTGGTTCTCAAGGAGCCCAACCTCGGCACAGCGGTCATCATCGGTGGCATCGGCGCATCCATGTTTTTCGCTGCCGGGATGCGGCTGTGGCAGATCGCTCTATTGGCCATTCCCGTGCCGTTTCTGCTGAAGCTCGCCTACGCCCATCTGCACGACTACCAGAAAGCCCGCATCACCACCTTCCTTCACCCCGAGAACGATCCTCTCGGCGCAGGTTATAATATCATCCAGTCCAAGATCGCGCTGGGTTCGGGCGGTATGTGGGGACAGGGCTACCTGCACGGCACTCAGGGGCAACTCAACTTCCTGCCTGAAAAACAAACCGACTTCATTTTCACCACCATCGCCGAAGAGTGGGGCTATGCCGGAGGCGTGGCTGTCATTGGATTGCTGCTGGTGCTTATTCTCGGCGGCATGATGATGGCCATTCGGAGCCGCAACCGCTTCGGACGGCTTCTTGCGCTGGGTATATCGGTCAACTTCTTTCTCTACTGCCTTGTGAACCTCTCCATGGTCATGGGGGCGATCCCGGTCGGGGGCGTGCCGTTACCGCTCGTGTCCTATGGCGGGTCCGCCATGCTCAACGTCATGATCGGGTTCGGGCTGCTGATGTCGGTGTGGGTGCACCGCAATTCCCGCTATGGCGAGGAAACGGACGAGGACGCATGACCGCCCGCATCCGGCCTCTCACACCAGCCCTGCTTCGTGCCTATCGGCTGACCATTTACCGCGCGGGGCCGCTGGAAGTGAGGATCGGGCAACGTACATCCGGGCTGAAAGGACAAACATTCATCTTCCTTGGTGCTGCCAATCCCGGTGGACGACGCTACCCAGACGCGTGGAATGTCCGCATGACTCAACGGCTGTGTCGCCACCTGCGCCATGTCACATTTTTCATCGGGGAGGGACGCCTGGGTCAGTGGTGCGAACCCATGATCGCCGCCGCCCTGCCTCTTGCGCGCGCCTTCAGACTGGCGCGGCTGTTCCGACAGAACGCCGTGGTCGTGGCTGCGCCCGACAGGCCCGCCCGACTTGTACCCATCAGTCCACACAGCCCCTGAAACCTCAGACGTCCCGGCGGATCGTCATCGGGATTCCCGCGACACACAGCACAACCCGGTCCGCCCTTGCCGCCACGCGCTGATGCAGTCGTCCTGCTTCGTCACGAAACCGCCGCGCCAACGCGTTATCCGGTACGATTCCCAGCCCGACCTCGTTGCCCACCAGCACCAGCGGCGCCACGCGACGTTCCATGACCTGCATGAGCGCGTCCGTGGCCGTTGCGATGTCCTGGTTCTCCAGAAGAAGATTGGTCAGCCAGAGAGTGAGGCAATCCACCAGAACGGGCTGACCCTCCACTTTCTCCAACGCACCCGGCAGATCCACCGGCTCCTCCACCGTCACCCAGCCGTCTCCGCGGTCGGCCCGATGCAGGGCAATGCGCTCGGCCATCTCCGCGTCCCATGCGCGGCCCGTGGCTATGTAGGTCCATGGCCCCGGACAGGAACGGATGACCGATTCCGCGTGGCGACTTTTGCCCGAGCGTGCGCCGCCCAGCACAAGTTCGATCATTGCTCTCCCTCTCCGAAAACGGCATGGAAATACCCCATGACCGCCATCACATTTTCTGACATCTCCGCCCTCCGCAGCGCCTGCCTCACTCCATCCCATGCGGACATGGCCGTCATTGAACGGATTACCGCACGGGACGCGACACTTACCAAACCGCCCGGAAGTCTGGGCCGTCTGGAGGAACTGACACGCTGGCTTGGAGGCTGGCAACGCCGACCGACGCCAACGCTTGAGAGCGTGCAATGTATCGTCTTCGCCGGAAACCACGGCATTGTCGCACGCGGTGTGTCCGCGTGGCCGCCTGAGGTGACGACGCTCATGGTGCGTAATTTCCACAATGGCGGGGCTGCCATCAATCAGCTTTCCGCCTGCGCTGGCGCCAGCCTCTCCGTCGTAGAAATGGAAAATCTCCAGCCAACTGCCGATTTTACACAGGCTTCCGCAATGGATGAGGCCACGTTTCTGCGCTGCGTGAATACAGGTGCCGCTGCGGTCGATCCTAAAAGCGATCTGCTGTGCGTGGGCGAAATGGGAATCGGCAACACCACCGTCGCGGCCGCTCTTGCCGCTGGTCTGTTTGGCGGCACCGGGCGCGAATGGGCCGGACCGGGGGCCGGTAGCGACGATGCTTCAATGGTCCGCAAGATCGACGTCATCAATGACGGCCTGAACACGCACCGTGCCGTGCTGGACGATCCACTGGCGGTGGCACAGTGTCTCGGCGGGCATGAAATGGCCGCCATGCTGGGGGCCGTGATCGCTGCTCGACACCTGAACATTCCGGTCATGCTGGATGGTTACGTTAGCACGGCGGCCGTGGCTCCCCTTTATGCATTGCACGCGGAGGGGCTTGATCATTGTCGCATCGGCCACAATTCAGCCGAACCGGGACATACGCGTCTGACAGCAAAGCTGGGCCAGAAGGCATTGCTCGATTTCGGACTGCGGCTGGGAGAAGGATCGGGAGCCGCGTTGGTCGTGCCCCTGCTGCGAGCAGCGATTGCCTGCCACAACGGGATGCACACCTTCAACGATGCCGGTATTGGCAATTAGACCATGCGCGCCCTTGCCGCTGATCTTCTCGCCTCGCTGGGACTGTTCACCCGGCTGCCCCTGAGTTGGCTGGAGCGCTGGGCGGGGCCTGTCGATCTGCGGCGCTCGATCCGCCTATGGCCCCTTGTCGGTGCCGGTATCGGCGCCCTGACGGCGCTCATCATGCAACTGGCGCTGATGGCGGGACTTCCCCCACTCGTCTCAGCGCTCCTCGCTGTAAGCGCGCAGCTTATCGTCACCGGGGCTTTGCATGAGGACGGACTGGCCGACAGCGCCGATGGGCTGGCGGCGGGGCGCACGCTCGCACGTCGTCTGGAGATCATGCGTGACAGCCGTATCGGTTCCTATGGTGCCGCAGCTCTCATCATGGCGCTCGCCCTGCGGACTGGCTGCATCGCCGCTCTTCCGTCCGCACATCTGCTTGCCTATCTTACGGTGGCAGGGGCATGCGCCCGCGCCTCCGTGCTCATAATTGCGGGCTGGACGTCAGCGGCACGGCAAGACGGCTTGGCGGCAGCGCTCCTTCCGCTTCCGGTCGGTCCGCTCAGACTGGCTTTGCTGACGCTCCTGCTTCTCACCGCTTTTCTGTTGCCCGACCGCGTCATGGTCATGAGCCTTCTGGCCAGCATGGGAGCGACACTTGTTGTCCGACGCATCGCATTACGCGCCATGGGCGGATTTACCGGTGATCTTCTGGGGGCGACGGCGGTTCTGTCGGAACTGGCTGTATTGCTGGTGCTGGTGGCGACATACGCCCAAAGGTGACGATATCTCCCAAGGGAGGTGCCGGCTGTGTCAGATCGGGTTTTTGTCCTTGTGCAAGAGCCATCAGAACCCGCAATGGACCGCCATGCGAAAGAATGGCGATGGGTCCGTCTGAGAGACGTTCACGCCAGAACTCCGTTACTCGCGCGATCAGACTGTCGCCACTCTCACCGCCCGGTGGGGTGAAACCCGCAAGGTCTCCGGCCCATTCATCCAACTTGTCGCGGGGAACAAGAGACCACGGCTGTTCCTCCCACTCTCCGAAATCCAACTCCATCAGCCTGTCGTCGGGAAAGACCTTCACAGCGCCCTGTGTCGCGATCCATTCCGCAGGCAGGCGACACCGTGTCAACGGAGAGACAAACATCCTCTGCACGCCCGTTGCAGCCAGTTCCCCGGCAAGGCGGGCGGCGAACGATTCCCAGCCTTCGGCCAGCGGCACATCGGTCTGCCCGTAGCACGTTTCGGCGGCCACACGGACGGCCGGATGGCGGGCAAGAACGCAGAGCGGTCCCTGCCCCACTTTCCGCCTCAGAAACGCGAGAACGGCATCTCGAAGTGATGGTCCGGCTTGTCGCCCGTCATGGTCAGTTCAGCAAAATTGTCGGACTTCAGCTCGAACGTGAGAGTCGCGTGATGATCGTCCTGACCCACCCACAGATTGCCGCTCTTGTGCGCAAGCGTGAAGCGGGCTGTTCCCGATTTCTGAAGCATGTGCGGCAGTTCGATCATGATCCGACTGGCCGGACCGGCGGCGCGATTGGCCATGACCGTTATCTCATTGCCCATGGACGTCCATTTGCCGGACAAAAAGCTGGCGGGCCGCTCGGGGATCTTCTCCTCCGCCACAGGTGCGGCCTGCGCCACAGCGGGAAGAAGTGGCGCGCAGGTCGCAGCCACAAGAGCAAGAGCGGAAAGACGTGCGCGCATGGAGAGATCCTTCATGGGTGTCAGACAAGTCCCGCATGGTGTGCCGGACACCTCGTGCCGCGTCCAGACCCACCCATGCGAACCGGCTCTGCGTTCCTACTGCGGAATGGGATGAAAAAAGCCCGGACTTCCCTGATCGGTTTCCACCCGTTGAGCTGGACGGTCCACCCGCAGGGTAAAGAGCTTGGGCAGCGAACCATCGGGCACCGGACATGAGCCGGAATGTTTTTCCATAACGTCGATCAGGGTCGCTTGCGGCGGTGTGTCGCCATTGACGATGAACAGAAGGCAGTCAGCCCGGTCGCCCGTCATGCCGTTATGGGTGACTGTCACACGCAGATGCTGGACGAGCGCGTTGTTATCGAACCAACTCATGGGCTTGAAGGTGTAACGATCCAGCATCCGGTCCAGCGCGCCGGTCTTGGCCAGCACAATCATCAGCACAGTCAACGGAAGGACCAGCACAAGGCGCCGGCCAATGTGCTGCTTGAGCGAGCGTCCTTTAAACGGTCCGCTGCCAAAGCGACGCGGGCCGCTTGTGTTGTCGTCCGTCATATCGCCGATTCCTTCCATGCAAACCCGTCCCGTGCCAGCAGGGCATCCGAAGATGCCGGCCCCTGCGTCCCGGCGGCATAGGTTTCCATCGGGCGCACATCCGCCGCCCATCCTTTGAGAATGGGCTCCACCCATTGCCACGCAGCCGTCACCTCGTCACGGCGGATAAAGAGCACCTGATCGCCCGCGACGGCCGCCATCAGCAGATCTTCATAGGAATCCGGATAACGCACGCCGAAAGCCTGAGGATATGAGACATCAAGCTGTGCCTCACGCAGGCGGAAGCCTGGAGCGGTGGGATCCTTGGACGAGAGCGACAGGGAAACACCCTCATCGGGCTGGATGCGCAAAATCAAAAATCCGGGCTCGGGCGTGTCCTGAAAAACCGGCCAAGGTTGCGGACGGAACTGGATGACGATTTCGGTTTCCTTGCGCGCCATCCGCTTGCCTGTGCGAATGTAGAACGGGACACCCGCCCAACGGGGCGTGCGGATTTCAGTCCGCAGAGCCAACCAGGTTTCCGTGTGACTGGCCGGCGCCCCCAGATCCTCCAGATAACCCGGGATCTGTTCGCCGTTCACCGCCGCCGCAACATATTGCCCACGTACTGTGTCCCGCGCGACGCCTGCAGATGTCATGGGTTTGAGGGCGCGCAGAATCTTGAGCTTTTCGTCGCGAAGATCGGTGGCCGAGAGCGCCGTTGGTGGCTCCATGGCGACAAGACAGAGCACCTGAAGCAGATGGTTCTGCACCATGTCCCGCAAAGCGCCCGCCGTGTCGTAATACGGACCGCGCTTGCCCACTCCTACCGTCTCGGCCGCCGTGATCTGGACGCAGGCAATCGAATCGGCGTCCCAGATACGTTCCAGCACGGGATTGGCGAAGCGCAGGGCGAGGATGTTCTGCACCGTCTGCTTGCCCAGATAATGGTCGATCCGGAAAACCTGCTCCTCACGGAAATGCTTCCCCACCCCGTCATTGATCGCATCGGCGCTGGCCAGATCCGTGCCGATCGGTTTCTCCAGCACGAGACGGGTGGTGTCCGTAATGAGACCGTTATGCGCGATGGCTTCCGCTGTCGGCACATACAGACGCGGAGCCGTTGCGACATAAAAGACGCGCGACCGCTCCGCACCCGGATCGAGAAGCGATGTCAGTCGGGTCCAGTCCGCGTGACGGTCGGACATGTCGAGAGAGACGTAGTGCAGAAACGGCAGGAACGCCTCGATTTTCTCGGGGGCGCTCTTTGCCGAGGCGGCGAACTGTTGCAGCCCTTCTTTCGCCCGCTGCCGATATGCCTCGTCGGTCAGATCGGAGCGGGCCGCACCGATGATCTTCGTGCCGCCCGCAATGCGACCGCGACAGAACTGCTCGAAAAAAGCGGGCAGCAGCTTGCGCATCGTCAGGTCGCCCGTGGCGCCCACAATAACAAAATCGAAAGGTGCTATAGGAGGCTGCACGCTGGAAGCATCCCGTGTGGAACCGGTCGTCATGTCGTTGGTCGTGGTGTCGATCATCGCTCCCGCCTCCCTGAACGCCGATCAGGTATGACACTCCGTCCCCCTTGACCAGATAGAAAGCTGGAAGGGGATGGCTTCATTCATTTGACCGCAAGGGTTCTGACAGGATAATCCCGCGCCTTCGCACCGGCCTTAGCGTCGGCAGAACAGACAAACTCCCGAGGAGGAAGACGTGATGTCTCAAGAGGATGATCCCGCCGTTGGCGGCATTGCGGCAGACCGTCTGCGCAGCATCATCGAGCGCGTCGAACGCCTTGAAGAAGAACGTAAGGCGCTCGCGGGCGATATCAAGGATATCTTCGCTGAGGCGAAATCCGCTGGTTTCGACGTGAAGGTGATCCGCCAGATCATCAAGCTCCGCAAGCAGGAGCCTGCCGAGGTAGAAGAACAGGAAACACTTCTCGACATCTATCGTCGCGCACTGGGCATGTAAGCCTGCCCGGATGGCGTCTCCTTCAATGGCAGTTGCGGGAGATCGACGCCATCCGGCATCATGAGCCGGACTTCACAACCGTAAGACCGTGGATGTCGAGCCGTCATTGGGGAGCATTCGTCCTATAATGTCTATTGTCCTTCCCGACTGGCTGCCGATATGGGCGCTGGTTCTCCTCGCGGGACTGGCTGCGGTCCTCGCAATCGCTTTCCTGCTCATGCCTTTTGCCGTTTTCGGCGTAAAAGGGCGCTTGGCGGAAATCGAACTGCAGCTTGAGGACGTGCGTGCAGATCTACGCGTGATCGCCATGCGGGTTGGCTCTCTCGTACCGGAAACCTCCGCTACGAACCGTGAAGCCGCTGTCGCACCACGCCGGGAAGAATGGGTGCCACCACCTTCGGCTCCCGCGCCCGCAGACCCAGAATTCCGTCCTGCGGCTCCCCGCACCCGTACGGCCGGAATGGCGCCTTCTCCCCTTCTCCCACCGGATATTCTGGAAACGAAAGAACCTCCCTTCTCGAAGGCCAATGAATCGACTTCTGAAGATCCTTCGGAGCAGGCGTTCCCGCGCACAGAAACACCACATCCCGCCCAACGGGCAACTCCTTCGCCAGCCACCAGTCCCGTTCCCCGGGTATCCGACGCTTATGAACCCCGCGTCACGCGCCCACATGAACCGAGAATGTCGGCAGAAGAACCGCTGATCGGTCTCCGCACGCCACTCGGGCGCATGCCGTGGCATGAAACGGAGCCTCGCCCTGAACCCCGTCGTCCCGCTCCTCGACCAGAAAACGAAGCAGACGGTGGCCGCACCGAACCCGTCCTGCGCTGGCCATCACGTCGCAACGAACAGGATCCCGCATAAACGCACACCGGCATCAGAAATGCGCAGCCGCCTTTCCCTGCACGCGGTGGTCACGCCTGTCCCCATCCAGTAACAGATTACAGTTTCATGACCGTTGGCTGGACGTCCGGCCAATGCGTCCCCACTGAGGAGCCATCCTGACTTCATGTCCGTTTCCAGTCCCATTATCGCTCTCGTCGGTTCGGATGGGAGTGGCAAAACCACGGTCGGCACAGAACTTCTGGCCTGGATGCGTGAGAGCCGCCCTACTGAGATGTGTCATCTGGGCAAACAGACGGGCAACTGGGGACGCGCCATCGCAAAGCTGCCGCTCATTGGACAAAAGATGGACCGCAGCGTGCTGCACACCACGCGCAAGGCACGCAAGGAAAAGGAAATCCATTTCCCACAGGCCGTCATAATATTCGCGCTGTCCATGCGGCGGGTCATCCGCTTCCGCCGCATGCTCCAATTGCATCGGCAGGGGCTATGCATTCTGACGGATCGCTATCCGCAGACTGCCGTGCCGGGACCGATGGATGGTCCATCGCTTACTTTTTCGAGACGCAACAGCTCTATCGTGCAGGCGCTGGCCATGGTGGAATTCGGCCTCTATGGCTGGATGGCCAGTTATGTGCCCGATCTTGTGATCCGACTGAACGTCGATCTGGAAACGGCCGTCAAGCGCAAACCCGATCACCGCGTAGAATCTCTTGAACGTAAGGTCGCGGACGTTCCGAAGCTCAGTTTCAATGGCGCGCCCATACTGGATATCGACGCGACCCAGCCACTGGACACTGTACTGGCTCAGGCCAAGGCCGGGATCGAGAACGTATTCCATCAGTATGACGCCCGCTCCGCAGAGACACCTGCAGCATGTTGAGCATGACCGGCTCGTCTTCGCCTGTCCCGACGCTTGGTCCTCTGATCGCGCTCATCGGCTGTGACGGAACGGGAAAATCGACCCTTGCGAATGAACTGGCGGAACGCCTAAACCAGTATCGCCCGGCCCGCACCTGCTATCTGGGACTTGGCAGCGGTGACCTTGGTCGGCGCATCGGCAAGTTGCCGCTGATCGGTCCCGTTCTGGAAGATCGCCTCACCCGCAAGGCGAAGAAAACACGCTCGCCCGGCGAAAAGATTCCCGGCCCGCTGACAGCGCTTGTGGTGTACGTTTTTTCACTGCTGCGCTATCGCCGGTTTCTTCAGATGCAGCACGCCCGCAAGCTTGGCATTGCCGTCATCACGGATCGGTATCCCCAGACAGAGATGGCGGGCTTCTACGATGGCCCCGGTCTGTCCGCCGCGCGGCCCGGCAGTCGGTTCGTGGCATTTCTCGCACGGAGCGAATTGCGTCTTTACAGGAAAATGGCGGCCGTAAAGCCGGATCTGGTGATCAAACTGGATGTTGATCCGGAGATTGCCCTCAGCCGCAAGCCAGACCATGACCTAGCCGCCCTGAAAAAGAAGGCCGCCGCCACATTAAAGCTGACATTCGGCGGCGCGCGCACCGTCACGGTCGATGCGCGTCCGTCCTATCCGGTGGTGCGCGATGAAGTGATCCGCCTGTGCAAGCCCATCCTTCTGGCTGAGCCTGCGACGTCCTAAACTCTGTTTCGGACGGCCGAGACCCCAAAGCCTCGGCCGCCAAAGATTTTTCTCAGACTTCTTCCTTTCCAGCGTCTCCTTTTGCGGTCGCCTCGCCGTGCGTGCTCAGGAACTCGCGCAGCGCGTCATCGGCCTTGCCCACATGCACTTCCAGCGTGACATACAAATTACCTGCGGGATGCTTGCCATGCTCCTTCACCCCTCGTCCACGCAGGCGCAGAACCGTGCCCGTATCCGAGTTGGCTGGCACGTTCATCTTCACCGCGCCGGAAGGCGTCGGTACGGTAATTGGGCCACCAAGAACAGCCGTGCGCAGATCCACTGGCAGACGCTGCCGCAGATCCTGGCCTTCCCGCGTGTAACGCGCGTCGGGTGTCACAGTGATGGTAATCAGCGCATCACCCGGCGGACCACCCTGAACGCCCGCACCGCCTTTGCTGCGCAGTCTCAGAACCTGTCCATTCTCAATTCCGGGTGGGATTTTCACATCCAGCGTGGCGCCACCGGGAAGCGAAACCCGTGATGTCGTGCCCTGCACCGAATCAAGAAAGGACACGGTCAGATTATAGGTCCGGTCCTGCCCCGCTCGCGGCCCAGCCGACCGGCGTCCTCCGCCGCCCCGATTGCCAAACATGCCGCCGAACAGATCACTCAGATCTTCAGGGGAAAAACCCTGCGCTCCGCCCGCGTGCTGGAACCCACCAGCACCTTCACCGAAGTCCCGGTAGCCTCCATGCGCTCCGTACCCCGGCGGTGCGCGCTCCTGCCCGTTCTCATCGATCTCGCCCCGGTCGAACCGCGCACGTTTGGCTTCGTCCGAGAGGATATCGTTGGCGATTCCGATCGCCTTGAACTTTTCCTCCGCCTCCTTGTTATCGGGGTTGAGGTCCGGATGGTACTTTCGCGCCAGCTTGCGATAGGCCTTGCGGATTTCGTCCTGACTCGCGGTTCGCGCGACTCCCAGTACCTTGTATGGATCGCCTGCGCTCACTCGTCTCCTCCTTCTGGCGTTGTCACGCCAAAGCTTTCCGTATCAAGCAGATCGAGCAGGACAGCCACACTCACATCCGGCGTAATGCCATTTTTCGACGCCTCAGCCACAAGTGCTTCCAGCCTTGGTCTGAGAAACTGTGCCGCCGGACCTTCCTGTGCCATATGTCCCTGCGCTCCCCACCTGCGCGGTGTATCTCACCGCGAAATTTCATTCTCTGCCGGCAGGGAAAACCCGCACAGGCCTCCAGACCGACCGTCAATCGCAGAACACAGGCAACGGCTGCTCACGCAACGCGCGCTGTCACTACAATCTCTTAATGAAAATAATGGGAACGCCCACTTGCGGGGTCAATGGGAGAGCCTGACAAACCATCAAGGGGCTGGTCTGCAAACGCTTTCCTGTCCATTGAGAACATACTGCACAACTCTGCCCAACCGTACGGTCACCCGTGCTGCGAGACCCGATGTATCCCACTCTCATTGCCATGACGCTGCTCACCATGACGGCCCTGAGCGCCATCGTCGGCCGCGTGCTCCCACGTATTGTCCCGCTTCCCCTGATCCAGATAGCAGCCGGGATGATCGCCAGCCTGCTGGGCTTTCATCTGCCGCTCTCCTCCGAGCTTTTCCTGCTTCTGCTCATTCCTCCCCTGCTGTTCATGGACGCCTACAGCATTCCGCTGCGCGAATTCGGTGAACTGCGGACGATCATTCTCTCGCTGGCCATCGGTCTTGTCGTCTTCAGTACGATCGGCGGCGGTTACGCCGCCCACTGGATCATGCCCGCCATAACCCCTGCCGCCGGCATGGCTCTTGCCGGTGCCCTCTCGCCCACGGACGCTGTTTCGGTGGGCAGCATTCTCGCCACGTCGCAGGCGCCCGCCCGCATCGTGCAGATCCTCACGGGAGAAGCGCTTCTCAACGACGCCTCGGGTCTCGTGTGTTTCCGGGTGGCCGTAGCAGCCGCCACGACGGGGCTTTTTTCGCTCAAGGCGGCGTCGAGCAACTTCGTTTATGTCGCAGTGGGCGGTCTGATTGTCGGCATCACATTGGGATGGCTGTTCGCACAGATCGAACTGCGCTTTATCCGTCGCGGTTACGACGATGCACCAAGCCACATCCTGATGTCGCTGATGATGCCTTATCTCATCTATCTCGCTGCGGAAGAGATAGAATGTTCAGGCATTCTCGCGGCCGTCGCGGGTGGCATCACCATCCGTATCTCGGGTGTCATGAGCGAGACACGGATCGAGACACGGCTCAGAGCGTCGATGACATGGGAGGAAGTCGGGTTCACGCTCAACGGGCTGGTGTTCGTCGTGCTCGGGCTTCAGCTTCCCCAGCAGATTGGCGAAGCTGTAGACATCGTGAAGTCCGAAGGGCTGTCACCATGGCTGCTTCTGCTGACCATTCTGGGGCTTCAAGCCGCGTTATGCGTGCTGCGCGCCGTCTGGATCACGGCCAACGCCACGATCCTTCATTTCATCGGCCGTTTCACGCACAGGGCGCAGGCCATGCCGTCATGGCGTGGTGTGCTTGTGCTGACCCTCGCCGGGACACGAGGCGCGGTGACTCTGGCCGCCATTGTCTCACTCCCTCCTGAAAACGAATTTCCGGGACGTACCGTTCTTGTCGTTCTGGCAACAGGCGTCATCGTGGTGTCCCTGCTGATGGCGACCTTTCTGCTTCCTAGCGTGCTACGCCTTCTGCCCCAGCAGGAAGGCGAGACTCCTGCTCAGCATGAACTGAACGAAACACGCATCGCCCTCACCCGCTCGGCCATTGCCGCCCTGCAGGCCGAGCAGGCACGCAGGCCACCCAACGCCGCGCGCGGCAACGACGCCGTCACCCTGCTGATGGCGGAATATACGGACCGCCTGCGTCGCCTCGACACCTCAGCGGCCGACCCCGATGGCAGTCGCATGGCCAGCGTGAAGAACAAGCGCGAGGAAATCGCCCTGCGCCTGCGTATTCTGCGGCTTCAACGTCGCGTGCTGAATTCTTTGCTGAACGACAACTCCATCAACGACGTGACAGAGCGCACCATCGGGCGACAGCTTGATTTTCAGGAACAGGAACTTCTGATGGAAGCAGCCGACCTGCCGCGCCCCGGAACCGCTGCGGTCGATCTGTCTCCGCCTGAGGATGTCGAAGACGAGGAAGACGATGTCTCCCTGCTTCCGCTCCCTCCACTAACGGAAAAAGTACCAGCGGAAAAAGAAAAGGCGACCGGAAAGGCCGCCTCTTCCTGATGAACTCAGCCCTTGGGCTCTTCGGGCTTTTTGACGACCGCTGGCTTCGGCTTTGGAAGAGCCAGTGCAAGCGACAGTTCCTTCAGCCGTGATGCCTCGACCGTGGACGGCGCGCCCATCATCAGATCCTCGCCCTGCTGGTTGAGCGGGAAGAGGATCACCTCACGGATGTTCGGCTCATCGGCCAACAGCATGACCATACGGTCCACGCCCGGCGCAGCGCCACCATGCGGCGGCGCACCGAAGCGGAACGCATTGAGCATGCCGCCGAACTGCTCTTCCACCACACTAGCCGGATAGCCCGCGATCTCGAAGGCGCGGATCATCACGCCCGGAAGATGGTTACGGATCGCGCCGGAAGACAGTTCAATACCGTTGCAGACGATGTCGTATTGATACGCCTTGATCTCCAGCGGGTTCTGCATGTTCAGCGCCTCAAGACCACCCTGAGGCATGGAGAACGGGTTGTGGGAGAAGTCGATCTGCCCGCTTTCCTCGTTCATCTCATACATCGGGAAATCGACGATCCAGCAGAAGCGGAACTCACCTTCCTCAATCAGTTCCAACTCGGTCGCGATTTTCGTCCGCACAAGACCGGAGAACTTCGTCACCTCATCGCCCTTGCCAGCGGCGAAGAACACGGCGTCACCGGCTTTCAGACCGAGCTTGTCCTGAATGGCCTTCACACGATCGGCTTCGAGGTTCTTGGCAATCGGCCCCTTGCCGCCTTCCTCATCGAACTGGATGTAGCCCAGACCACCGGCACCGTTATCACGCGCCCAGGCGTTGAGCTTGTCGAAAAAGCCACGCGGCTTGGGACCGGCGCCGGGTGCCGGGATGGCGCGGATCTCGCCCCCACCGGCCGCGATCTTGGCGAACAGACCGAAGGACGATCCTGCGAACTGCTCCGTCACGTTGGCAATCTTGAGCGGGTTACGCAGATCGGGCTTGTCGGAGCCGTAAACCGCCATCGCCTCGGCATACGGGATGCGGGGGAACGGCGCCGGGGTCACGGCACGGCCATTGCCGAACTCACGGAATACACCTTCCATGACCGGTTCCAGCGTGGCGAAGACTTCTTCCTGTGTGGCGAATGCCATCTCGAAATCGAGCTGATAGAACTCGCCGGGGCTGCGGTCCGCACGGGCAGCTTCGTCACGGAAACACGGCGCGATCTGGAAATAGCGGTCAAAGCCCGCGACCATGGCCAACTGCTTGAACTGCTGCGGCGCCTGCGGCAGCGCGTAGAACTTGCCCGGATGCAGGCGTGACGGCACGAGGAAGTCACGCGCGCCTTCGGGCGAGGACGCCGTGAGGATCGGCGTCTGGAACTCGGTGAAGCCCTGCTTGATCATGCGACGGCGCAGACTGGCGATGATCTTGGAACGCAGCAGGATGTTGTTGTGAATCTTCTCGCGGCGCAGATCGAGGTAGCGGTATTTCAGCCGCAGTTCCTCACCGTAATGCTCGTTGCCCGCCACCTGAAACGGCAGCACGGCAGCCTCGGACTGGACCGTGAACTCCTTGACCTGAAGCTCGATGTCACCTGTGGGCAGGTTGGGATTGCGCGTGGACGGCTCGCGCAGCACCACTTCGCCCGTGATGGTGACAACGCTTTCGACGCGCGTGTTTTCGGCCAGTTCAAGGAACGGAGAGCCAGCGGGAATGACGATCTGCGTCAGACCGTCCTGATCGCGCAGATCAATGAACAGCAGGCCGCCGTGATCGCGCTTGCTGTGAACCCAACCGGACAGACGCACGGTTTTCCCGGCGTCTTCGGCCCGAAGGGCGGCGCAGCTATGGGTGCGATACGGATGCATGATGTCGTCCTGTCCGGATGAAAGCGGGGCGCACGCGGTTCGCGGTCGTTCCCGCTTACCGGTACGTGGTGGAAATCAGGGGTCGGAGGAAGCCGCCCACGGCCCGTCCTGTCAAGCCCGGAACGCCTTTCCAGAGCGTGAAGATACCTTTGCTCCCCATTGATTGCCACATGTGATGGCAGCCTCGTTGCGACCTCAATGGCCTCATGCGTTCGTGGCCGATAAGAGAGGTATCAATCTGTCTCACTTTATCTCACCGGATTGTCCGCGATGCCCGACGCTTCCATTGCCTCTCCCGCCGCCCGTGTCGAAAAGGTGCTGAGCGCCCTGCGCAAGACACTCCCCCAACAGGTGAGCACCGTCACCTCCGTGCGGGAAGAACATAGCCATGGTGAGGCGATGGATGCCGCACGGCTCCCCGAAGCCGTCGTGTTCGCCCAGAGCACCGACGATGTCTCTCGCGTGCTGTCCCTGTGCCACGAGCACCGTCTCCCCGTGGTGGCGTTCGGTGCCGGCACATCCGTCGAAGGGCACGTCACTCCGCCGGAACACGCCATCAGCCTCGATCTGTCGCGCATGACGGACATCGTGCAGTTCAACCCCGAGGATCTCGACTGCCGCGTGCAGGCGGGTCTCACACGGCAGGAGTTGAACAGTCGCATCCGGGATTCCGGCCTATTTTTTCCCGTCGATCCGGGCGGAGAAGCTACGCTGGGCGGCATGTGCGCCACCCGTGCGTCCGGCACGGCAGCGGTGAAATACGGCACCATGAAGGAAAACGTGCTGGGTCTGACCGTGGTGCTGGCCAGCGGCGAGATCATCCGCACCGGTGGCCGCGTGCGCAAATCCTCCACGGGGTATGACCTAACCTCCCTGTTCATCGGCTCCGAAGGCACGCTGGGCATCATCACGGAAGTGCAACTGCGGCTCTACGGTCTGCCCGAAGCCGTAGCCGCGGCCGTTTGCCAGTTCGAAACCGTGGACGAAGCCGTGCGCACGGCGGTCGAGGTGATTCAATACGGTATCCCTGTCGCCCGTGTGGAACTGGCCGATGAAGTGCAGATGGCCGCCTGCATCGCGTATTCTCATCTGGATGAACTGCGCCCGTTGCCGACCCTATTCTTCGAGTTCACGGGAGGCCCCGCCGCCGTGCGCGAGCAGGTGGAAGCGACCGAAAGCCTTGCCCGAGAAAACGGTGGTCTTGGCTTCGACTGGGCGGATACACCTGAAGAACGCACGCGGTTGTGGAAGGCGCGTCACAATGCCTACTGGGCCGCACGCGCCATTGAGCCCACGGCACTCGTCATCTCGACCGATTGCATCGTGCCGATCTCACGTCTGGCGGAACTGATCGACGGTGTGCGTCACGACATCAGGGAATCAGGACTGCGCGCCGCCATGGTGGGCCATGTGGGCGACGGCAATTTTCACACGCTCATTCTCACAGAGAACACGCCGGAAGGCCGCAAAAGACTTCTGGACCTTGACCGCAAGATCGTGGCACGCGCGCTGGCGCTGGATGGCTCATGCAGTGGCGAACATGGTGTTGGACTTGGCAAACTGGAGTTTCTGGAAACCGAGCATGGCGCGGGCGCCCTAAACGTGATGCGGGCGATAAAGAAAGCGATGGACCCGCTGAACATCCTCAATCCCGGCAAGCTGATTCCGCAGGAAAAAGGAACGTACGCCTGAAACGGACGGTCTCCGTCACAGCACGCGGCAAGGGCTGAGGAACCGTCTTGTGCCTTGACACTGTCCGCTCAGCGCGCAACAGCAGACGGCATTGTGCGCAGGCGTTTCCTCGACATTCCCACGACGGGGTTCCCGCCCAGAGATTTCCAGTGACCTGAAAGCCTGCATGTCCGGGAATTCCTCCGTCTTCCGCTCCATCTTCCGTAATGTCAGCCTGCTGACGGTGGGGCGCATCCTTAGCGCATTGTGCAGTTTCGTTCATACGGCTTTTGCCGTACGGGCGCTGGGGCTTGCCGATTTCGGACTGCTGATCCTCATCCACTCGCTGGCCATGACGGGCTCGACGCTTTCGCGTCTGCAAACATGGCAAACCCTCATCCGCTTCGGCAGCGATGCCTTTTTCAACAAGGATGCTGACCGGCTGAACCGCGTCACGTCCTTCTGTGTGCGTCTCGACACAATGTCAGCCGGCGCAGCCTTCGTGTTCAGTCTTGTGGCCGTGCAGATCTATGCCGGCATAGCTCACTGGACGCCTCACACACGCCTGTTGGCCACGCTTTACGCATGTGTCGCACCATTCATGTACACGGGCTGGGCGCAAGGCGTGCTGCGCATGGCCAGCCGCTTTCACTACGTGCCCATCACCGAAGGGCTGACAGCGCTGGGAAAAATGATCGGCGTTCTGCTCGCCTATGCACTACACCTGTCACTGGGATGGTTCCTGCTCATCTGGGCAGCGTCCATCCTGTTCGATCATGCCTTTTACAGCCGTGTGGCGCTGTCTATCCTGAAAAAACGGATCGGATTTCGCTATCTTCATGCGTTCCGTAACTGGCAATGGGCTGGCGATGGGATGTGGTCCTTCACGCGTGCCGTCAGCGCCAACCAGACACTCGGGAACGCTTCGGCGCCAATCGCAACATTGCTTGTCGGCAAGGGGCTGGGGGCAGCGGAAGCCGCCGTTTTCCGCGTTTGCCGCCAGATAGCCTCAGGGATTGTCACGCCTGCCCAGCTCATTTCGCCCGTGCTTTATCCCGAACTGGTCAAGATGCGTGACCGGCAGGACTGGGACGGTCTGAAGAAAGTCACGCTCCGTATCTTCGCCATTCTGACGGCGCTCTCGGCTCTGCTGCTGTTCCTGACGGGCACGGTTGGCTCGAAGATTTTCCGCTACATGCTCGACGTGCATGTGTCACACACGTCCTTCTACATCACGATCATGCTGCTGGCCGCGATCTTCAGCCTCCTGATCGTCCCGCTCGAGCCTCTTCTGATTGTGGCAGGACACCTCAAACTTCTGGTCCGCTCACGCATTCTGGTGACGCTGCTTTATTTCCCAGCGGTCTATTTCCTCACACTGCGCTTTCACCTGACGGGCGCATGCCTCGCCACGGCCGCTGCCAGCATTGCGATCTTCCTCACCTGTCTGGTGGGAACGCGCCGGTTCGCCAGAAAGGTTCGCGTCCTCAAGAAACAGGCCGCGTCAGGACAACCCGGCGCGGATAGCCCGTCCGATAAGGCGAAAGCGACGGACAAAGACAGGGGCTGAACGGAAACGCCGTGCCATGGCACCAAGATTGGCGCCGATCACCTTAACACCCAGATAGAGCGCCATGTTCACCATATGGAGGCCCCGTGAACGCGCCACCGGACGTTCCAGCCACAGACGATTGCGGATCGTGCAGAAGATACGACGCTCTTCCGTGGCAGGCTCCAGCCATGGGTGGATTTCATCGCGGTTTGCCTGCCACGATATGTCGATGTCATTGAGGCGGCTGTCCGGACACAGCCATATACGACCGCCATGTTCGGGAATCTGGTGGGAAAAAGCATAATCGTCGAAATAGAGATGAAAGCGTTCCGGCGGCAGGGCAATCCGATCCAGCCATGACCGCGCAAACCACAAACCACCATAAGCCGCCACACCCAACTCGATGCAGCCTTTTTCAATGTGCGCCTGGCGCTTCCCGCCATTCCACAGATGCGCAAGATTGAAGTCGAAAAACGCATCTGGTTCGACCCAATGCAGCGTTTTTCGGGCCAGCACCTTGCGGTAGGCCCGCTTTTCCTTTCGAAAACACATCATGGCGTCCGTCTCATGCGCGCCAAGCTGGGTCCATTTGTCCATCAATACGGAAAGAGCATTTTCTTCCGGAAGATTATCGTCATCGAGAACCCACACAAAGCGCATGTCGCGTAACTGTGCCGCTCTGCGCAATCCCGCGTGAAACCCGCCCGCCGACCCCTCATTGCGGGGGAGCGCGATAATCTCCATCGCCTCGCGGCCCAATTCGTTTTGCAGGTCAACCAAAGCTTTTTTCGAAGTCGCGGGCGTCCCGTTGTCCACGACCACGGCATAGCGCGCCCCACATTGAAAAGCCGCTCGCAGCACGCGTGCCAACAGCGGCACGCGCTCGCCATAGGTTACTGTCACCACACAAGTGGCGATTTCCTCAGGATGAGACATCAGCCCATCGTTCTCCTGTAAGTCCTGCTGACCGTGGACCTGTTTCCGGCGCAAGGAAAGACACTCTCCAAACGTGTCCGCTCACCCGGTCGTCGTTGCAGAACCCATATATCCTGCGGCACCTCGTTCGGTCAGAATACGAAGCACCCTGTCCCGACACACGGCCAGATCCCGATCGTGGACCGCATGCATCATCCGCCATCTCGGCCTCGATAGCCCCTGCTCCGTCAGCGGACGTATCCAGCCTCTATGCACAATCGTCCGATACCATCTCAGGAAATCCGTTCCTCCTGCCAGCCAACCACGACGGATCAGAGAATGACGCACTTCCGGCGAAAGGCGATCTGCCATCATTTTCAGTCGTTGCACCGGAGGAAGACGCGGTTTGAGGGGATAAAGCCATGTAGGACACCCGCTCCGCCACGCATCCGCCACAAGAGAAGCGCTGTCCGCTGTCACGACAAGCCGTGAACTACGGGCAAGAATATCGGGCAAAGGACAACGCTGAATAACGTCTGGCGTCTTTTCGTAACGCTGCTCAAGATATCTCTGAATATTCTGAGGGGTGCGCGGTCCGGGCACCACATACAACCGCTCACCGTTAGCCTCGGCAAGTCTGTGCGCTCGGTCCAGAAGAACGGAAATATCCTTGTCTTCAGAGAAAAAATGCCGCGTTGGACCACCAAGAAGGACAGAAACCACGCCATCTTCGCGCGGCCCGCGGGGAGAGACGATCCCCTCTGTCATATCCGCGCCATTCAGTGGCATGGACAGACGGACGACATTCGGGCCTGACGGGAAATCATCCTGCGGCATCAAGATGATCAGATCCAGCCGATGGGGAGCCATGAGACGCGGACGACCGAGTTGGACAATCGCTGGTCTGCCGCCAAAAACTCCCTTGATACGGCAAGCAGCTTTCAGGGCGCGACCGAAGGACAAAATAGCCGTCGGCTCCATGGCTGGGACGCCCTCCGGCGCCACAAACGCCCATGACACTCCACAGGCATGCGCCAAGGCTTCACATTGCCTCGTCTCTCCCTTTCGCCCTGTATCGACAATGCACAGGAACGGCCTCTTTCCCCGGGCCGACAGGACAGCATGTCCAGAATGCGTCATGCCGGAAGGAAAATCAGAATGAGATAACAAAGAATTATCTTATGCGAGCCGAAGATACACAATGTCCTGCACCGCCGGAACATGTTCCCAGATCAGATTGCTGTATAACTGCCTGTAAGCATTTTCCATGACATGATCGGGCGTAATCCCAGCTTCACACTCACGTGTGAAGGCACAGGGTCGCCAATGCACGACCGAAGCTGAAGGACGCATCGTCCGCAATCTTTCACCCCGTACAGCCCGGAACAGGCGACGCACATCCCCTGTGTCAAAGGCGCAGATCATCTGAGGCGGGCATATTTCGACGTCTGGAAAAGTGTTGAGGGCCAGAAGAGAGGAAAGAAGACACGAAGGACTGTCCTTTCCCGTCCCGTCATGCGCAATCAGCCCGCGCAACCATGTCGCAAGAAAAGGCGCATGCTGCACAGCGCCAAAAACGGCCGTGCTGGGAACGGTGCCAGTAAAAGCGGGTCGAGCAGCCGGGACTGGTGAACTGCTTTTTCTACGTGAAGAAAACGAGACGCCGTCCTTCACTCGCGAAAGGAAGTTCGCAATGGGCGTATGGCTCGCTATCCGCTCACATCCGAAAAACGTCTGACATGATGAAGAAAGATGCAATTCCCCGATCATCATGGAGTCGAATGACAGAGAAATGCCGCCAAAACGGTAGAGAAGCGCGGCACGCAGGATGCTATCGCGAATAACGGGATCCGTCGTCAGCCTATACAGTTCCGCAAAACCGGGTATTTCCAATGCGCGTCCAACCCGACGCAGCGTATCGCCCACATCCAGTCTGCAAATTGAGACGGTCGATTGCCCCAGAAGAAACACACATTGCGGAGAGTCCTCCAACGAACCGGCATGATGCACGATAACTTTTTTCATGCCGTGCCGTGTTGCCGAGGCAATGGCGAATGCCTGCGCCCACGATATTTTCCGTCCGGTCGTCACAAAATGCGCGACCGAAGGAATGGATTCCAGCTCAGGCATATCGGACTCTCCGTTCGCGGTCAGCCGCGATATCAGGAAGCGTTTCTTGAGGCAGATTGCCGGGAATGACCTGTCGCGGACGCAGCCAGCACACACATCCGGCGTCTTCGAACGCGCCCGTTTCCGTCATCTGGCGACGGGTGAGTTCGATGCGCCAGTGTTCCCTCTCCGCCACGACAGTAAGGGCGTTCCACCCAGCACGGGAATCCCGCTCGGTCGAACGCAATGCCGCCGAAGGGGCGCCAACCAATGGGATCCTCGTTCCGGGAACCGTACTGGCCGCTGCACAATGCGCGTGGCCATGCAGCACCATTTCGGCTCCCGCCTCACGCAGAACGCGCGCAATGCGCCTCCACCCGAGCAACGATTTCCGCCATGGTACAAGCCCCGGACCGACAGGATGGTGAATCAGAACGATCCGGCACAGGCCGCGCGTGGCTTCAAGGATTTTCCGCAACCGTTCGGTCTGCCCAGTGCCCACGCGCCCGCATGCCATGAAAGGTGGAGAAGCAATCGCGGAACACACGCCGATGATAGCCACATCGCCCTCACGGCGGACAAAGGGAAAATCCTCCGCTCGCGCAGAACTCCAGCGTTTCCAGATCGGCAACCCTTCCTTCAGCGAGGAAGGCATCATCGCATCGTGATTGCCCGGAACCACAACGGCCGGCGCAGGCAGTGTTTCCAGCCACGCGGCGGCTTTTCTGAATTCCTGCGGCAATCCGAAATTCGTGAGATCACCTGTGTCCGTAACAAGATCGGGGGCAAAACGGGCGATATCCGCCACCACGCCATCGACCGTTTCCTGCCGATAAAGACCGGCCCGTCGGCGACGCCATGACATGACGCTCAGTGCGCGCTTTCCAATCAACGTGCGCCACGGGAGCGGCCCATCAGGGGGCAAATGAGCGTCCGAAAGATGAGCAAAGCGCAGGAGATGGCCGGAAGCACTCATATCAGCCGCCCTCACGTAAGGAGAAACGCACAACCATGATCCAACTCTCCATCCAATCGGTGCCACGATCCCCGATGGATATTCACTCACCCGAATTGACTTGCCCCGCTCTCTACCATGAAGAATCGAACAAATATTCGGTGCAATTAAACTTTAATATTGCTGACACATAACCTCAATAAAGAGGTCATCGAAAAATTACGATACAATTATCGAGTTGAAATAAGCCATTTTTACTGCACGATAGCGACCGTCGTCAGGTCACGTGCGGATGCCTTCCAAAATGTTGCAAATTGTATTTCCGTTCATTGCCCAGCCTCACCAGACATTTCATTCGCTCCCCATCGCGCTGGAAATGGCTGCCCGGACACCGGATGTGCAGGTGCATGTCGCGTGCCTAACAGAAAAGCAGCTCGACTTCGTCCAGTCTCTCGCTGTTCACTATCCTGACGCACACGTGACCTATGACGTGTTGAACATGCCCGCTGTGCTGCGCCGTCGGATCGAAAAACATGGTCCCGGTCCTCTTGAGAAGATTGCGGTCCTTGGCCTCAACCGCTCTTACTTCTCAAAGTTCCATGCCATTGTCGTACCGGAGCGCACTTCTCTCTATCTCAAGCGGATGGGGGTGAAAGGACCACGCTTCATCTGGACACGCCACGGTGCCGGAGACCGTGCCATCGGTTTCGCCCGCGACACACGGATGTTCGATTTCGTCATTCTGTCCGGTTCCAAGATCGAACAGCGCCTGCTCGAGCAGGGAGCCATTCGACCGGGCCACTATCACCTTGGCACTTATGCCAAATTCGACCTTGTGCAGCGTATGAATCGGACTCCGCGTCGACTGTTTTCCAATGACCGTCCAACGGTGCTGTACAATCCTCACTTCTCAAGCAACCTATCCTCATGGCCCGCAATGGGGGAACGCATCATCGCGTTTTTTGCGCAGCAGGATCGCTACAACCTGATTTTTGCGCCCCATGTAAGGCTCTTCGACCGTGACAAAGCAGCCGGGGAGGCTCTCCGCCAACGCTTCGCCGACTGCTCGCACATCATCATCGATCCCGGCAGTCAGCGAAGCGTGGACATGACCTACACGCTGGCAGCCGACCTCTATCTGGGCGATGTCAGCAGTCAGGTGGCCGAATTTCTCATCCGTCCCCGGCCCTGCATCTTTTTGAATGCGCACGACACGACATGGCAGAACGACTGCAACTACAGCTTCTGGAATCTGGGAGAGGTCGTGAATGACGTGGACCAGCTTGCTGACGCTCTGGCCCGTGCTGATTCACAACACACCGCTTTCATCGCTCGTCAGAAAGCATATGTCGCGGATACATTCGAACTGACGGGGCAAGAACCCACCGCGCCCGCCGCCGCCGATGCCATCGTGGCATTTCTCCGCAGCAGTCTGCGCCCAGCCCTGTCCCGACACAGTCTCAGAAACACCGGCGTTTCTCTGCCAACCTTTCCACGCGTGCCACGACCGCCTGTCCTGTCTCGTCAAACCGCTCTGCGCCAAACAGATCCAGCACACGCTCACGCGCCTTCTGTCCCATGACTGCAAGGTGCTCCGGCGCACCGAGCAGTTCGGCCAACGCATCGGCCAGAGCCTGAGGATGTTGGGGCGGTACGATCCGCCCCGTCTCCTGAGTAATGGTGAACGGCAGTTCGCCGGCGGCTGACGCCACAACAGGCAATCCCGCCAGCATCGCTTCGTGCGCTCCCAGACACAGCCCTTCCCAAAGTGAAGGCTGCACATACAGATGCAAACCGCGCAGGAACACGGGCGGCTCGTTGACATAGCCCACCAGCCTCACCGGCAGATCATGGCGCGCAATCGACGCTTCAAGCCTTGAGCGCTCTTCGCCCTCTCCGGCAATCAGCACTTCAAAAGGTGGCAGATCCGCTTTCTCACGTAGAAGCCCGACCGCCTCACACAACGTGTCGTACCCTTTGACGGGGTGCAGTCGTCCCAATGTGCCGATCCGCACCACGTCACCCGATTGCCAAGGGCGTGCCACCGGGAACTCCGGGTCCGCGCGGAAGATCGGCCAACGTGTCAGTCGGTCTGCGGACAAACCGAGTTTCTCGCGCGTCTGCGCCTCCACGCAGCAGGAATCCGCAATCCACAGCGCGGTGCGCTCGTGCAACAGCCGCAACAGCCGCGCATTCATCGGTTTGAGACGTGCGGAATGCTGCCAGCTCACTACCGGACAATGCCGCCGCCATCCCACCGCCTGCCCCATCAGCGTGGCGCGAGTGAGCGATGTCCAGATCACGTCGGGCGCATATGTCCGCATCTGCCGATCCAGCCAGCGCAGGGCCGCCAGATGATCCGTCCGCTCCCCTTCGCGCACATGCACCTGCAATCCGGCTGTTTCCATGGGCGCCATGGCCCGGCCATCACGTCGTGCCAGCGCAAAGACTTCCACATGGTGCCCACGCTCACGCATGACCTGCGTCACGGCTGGAACAGGAAGCGCTGCGCCACCGCCTTCAACGGAGTTGATGACATAGGCAATCTTCATTTCGCGTGGCTCTTCATATCCGTGACAGCCGGTGCCGCACATCCATGAGCAGACGGCGCGGCGCATTGCGCACGATCTGCTTGGTGTCGATCAACGTGACATCTCCCGCGCTCGACAGAGTGTGCATCCCCTCGACAAATGGACTGGCTGAGAAAGGTGCTGTCAGCCGTGGTCCCATCATAAAAGACGGTCGATCCGCCAGCGGCAACGAAAGACGCAGCAGTTGGACGGCTCCGCCGTATGTGTCGCGGCAATCCTGCATGGGCAATGTCATGCTATCTTTTTCCACGATGGGCGTACCACCCAGACGACTGCTACCCACATCCAGACGCACTGGCAGAGGAAACATGTCTTCCCATGGTCCCATCAGTGAATCGGCACGCGCCATGCGAAGGGCTGTCGTCCGTTCCGTTTTCGGAAATGGTGGCGCGTAGAACATCCACCATCCGTCTTTCACGCGAACAGGCGTGGCGTCTATGGCCGCACACGGGAACAAAAATTCCGGCACCGGCTCCCATGTCCATGGAAAGCGACGGGCGCGATAGAGCGTCAGACGACCGGAGCGATGGGCCTCCGGCAGCATCCATGTTTCCCCCCCAGCCTCGAACACGAAGGGGTAGGAGAGGTGCCACGGCTCCGACAGGACCGTGCCCTGCTCCAGAACATCCAGATTCTCGTTGAGGACCAGGAGATTTACGATGCCTTTGCGTGTGCGGTAATCATAATGCTCCACAAAGACATGCAGCTTTCCATCGCGCCAAAGCCCGAATGGGTCCGCCAGAAAACGGAACGATCCCGGATTGGGCAGCCAGCGAATGGAAAAGGACGCCAGTGAACCTACGTCACGGATCGCAGCGATGGGCGCACGAACAACCCCGGTCCGCCAGATATCGGTTCTGAAAATGCTCATCGGCCAGCGGTCATGTCTCGGATCGATAGGGGCGAACGCCAGCATCTGATCCAGAGCTTTTCTTTCTGGCAGGAATGTCCATTTCCAGATTGCATGAAACGGGAAAAGTTCGGCACGCTGCGGAACCGCATACAGTGAGGGAGGCGATCATGCATCCGCATTCCAACCAAGACATTTCATCCACATCCTTGCCTGAATGGCAGACAGAAGGAAACCACGCGACCGTCTGGCTCACCGCCTCAGACGGGCAGAAACGCGCAGTAAGACTGGATCATCGGGACGCTGCGTTTATCAGAAAGATATCTCAAGACGGCCGCTTTCTGGCTCTTTCAAAACTGGGCCGCCATGGCGAAGAAACGGTCATCTTGCCTTCTCCTACCTCTCAATCCAGTGAAACACCGTTTCCAGACGCAGGCTTGCCACTGGGTCAAGCGCTTGTGGGAGAACACGAAAAAGGCCGCTACCTGCACTTCATCAATCACGATCATCATGATTTCTGTCGCGACAACCTTCAGTGGGACAAACCGGATAGCACGCCGCGTTACAGTCCCATCGACTGGCAGACAGCGGAAGCGAAACGAGAAAAGCTGGCGGCCGCTTCATAGACAGCCCATGACTTTCATTCGTCCAGTCTGACTTTTCTTGCCCGCTTGATCGTGCCCCGGTGCGTCTTGTCATCCGCCCGCTTTTGCCGCGCGGATCGGGACGGACGTGTCGGTACGCGAAAACGCGGTTTTTCGACGGCTTTGCGGAGCATCTCGACCAAACGCATCTTCACATCTTCAATGTTACGCATCTGACTGCGAAAGCGCTGCCCAGTCAGGATAAGAACGCCTTCCTGCGTCATACGGCTGCCAGCAACACGCTCCAGACGCTGGAACATGGCGGGAGACAGTGCAGCACAACTGGCCGCATGGAAACGCAACTGCACGGCAGAAAAGGTTTTCTGCACATGCTGTCCACCGGGACCGGAGGCGAGAAGATGCGTGATCTCGATCAGGTCTTCGGAAATGCTCAGGCCAGGCTGGATATCGAGTGCCATTTCGCCCTATCGCTTGCCTACGCCGGTCAATTTCTTATCTGCGACTGGATGAACAGCGCCACGAAGCGGGAGCCGAAAATCATGATCGCGATGGCCGAGCCGGTCAAAACAAGAAATTGGGCAAGTCTTCCAAATCTGGAAAAGAAGACGTTATTCTTATGTGTATATGGATAATTTATTGTATTACAACAAACCTTAATAAAACAATCCGACACAAGCAAACATGAAAAACCAATTCCTATAAAAAGAAAATAATAGTTATGATCCTTTCGCCACAGGGCGAACACAGGCACGAGAACGGCAGACCGCTCAAGCATTTTGAATATATAGTCTATGAAGGCAGAATACGCTGATAAAGACTTTATACTATCGGAAAAATCACCCGGATCAGAAAAGATGTTGCGCATCAATGGACCTTAGCGGTCCATCTTCAATGCTGCGAGGAATGCACTCTGCGGAATCTCGACCTTGCCGAACTGTCGCATCCGCTTCTTGCCCTCTTTCTGCTTCTCCAGCAGCTTCCGCTTACGGGAAATATCGCCGCCATAGCACTTGGCCGTCACGTCCTTGGACATCGCGCCAATCGTCTCACGCGCAATCACGCGCGCACCGATCGCCGCCTGAATCGCGATTTTGAAAAGCTGACGGGGAATAAGATCCTTCAGACGTGCACAAATGGCCCGACCGCGACTCTCGGCGGCGGAACGATGGGCAATGAATGCTAACGCATCCACCGGCTCCTGATTGACGAGGATGGAGATACGCACGAGATCGCTCTCCTCGTATCCGTCCATCTGATAGTCAAAGCTGGCGTAGCCGCGCGTGAGCGATTTGAGACGGTCGTAGAAATCGAACACCACCTCGTTAAGCGGCAGACGATAGACCGCCATCGCGCGATTCCCGACATAGGTGAGATCCTGCTGCACGCCACGCCGTTCGGTGCAGAGCGTCAACACCGCGCCGAGATATTCATCGGGCACCATGATGGTAGCCTTGATCCAAGGCTCCTCGATCGACTCGATCTTGGACGGATCGGGCATGTCGGCCGGGTTGTGCAGTTCTTCTTGCGTGCCGTCATTCATCTTGAGGTGATAGACCACCGATGGCGCAGTCGCGATCAGATCGAGATCGAACTCACGCGACAGACGCTCCTGAATAATCTCCAGATGCAGCAGACCGAGGAAGCCGCAACGGAAACCGAACCCCAGAGCAGCCGAGGTCTCGGCCTCATAATGGAACGAGGCATCGTTGAGCCGCAGCTTGGCCAGACTGTCGCGCAGCTTCTCGAAATCGTCCGCATTTACAGGAAACAGGCCACACCACACCACGGGGATGGAGGGCTTAAAGCCTGGAAGCGGAGCCGCAGCGGGACGCCGATCATCGGTGATGGTGTCACCCACGTTACAATCGGCCACGGTCTTGATGGCGGCGTTGATGTAACCCATCTCGCCCGGGCCTAGATCATCCACGGGGATCATGCGGGGCGCGAAAATACCCACCTGATCGACCAGATGTGTTGCGCCCGAGGACATCATGCGGATACGCGCGCCTTTCTTCAGCCGTCCCTGCTTGATGCGGACAAGGATGATGACGCCCAGATAGGCATCGTACCAACTGTCCACCAACATGGCCTGAAGCGGTGCGTCCGCATCGCCCGTCGACGGCGGAGGCAGGCGTGTGACCACGGCCTCCAGCACGCCTTCGATGTTAAGCCCGGTCTTGGCCGAAATCTCCACCGCGTCCTCAGCGTCGATGCCCACCACTTCCTCGATCTGCGCCTTCACACGCTCCGGCTCGGCTGCCGGCAGATCGATCTTGTTGAGGATTGGCACGATCTCATGATTGGCATCAATGGCCTGATAGACATTGGCCAGTGTCTGCGCCTCCACCCCCTGAGACGCATCGACCACCAGCAACGATCCCTCACACGCAGCCAGCGAACGGCTCACTTCATAGGCGAAATCCACATGGCCCGGCGTGTCCATCAGGTTGAGGATGTAGGTCTTGCCGTCCTTGGCGGGATAGGTCAGCCGCACGGTCTGCGCCTTGATGGTGATCCCACGCTCACGCTCAAGGTCCATGTTGTCGAGAACCTGATTGGTCATCTCACGGGCGGTCAGGGCACCGCAGGCCTGAATCATCCGGTCGGCAAGCGTGGACTTGCCGTGATCGATATGAGCGATAATCGAGAAGTTGCGGATCAGGTTCAGGGGCGTGTCGGTCATGCCTGCTGCATAGGCGATACGCAGCCAAATGTCAGCGGGGGAAAATGCACTCTGCCTGCGCTTTTCCGACAGACCCAACGGTCTCGCCACCCACGTCCGCTCACGCTACAGTTCTTCCATGGTTGATATGGCATCTCTCCCCTTCCCGTCTTTCCGCCCGCTCTCCCCGATGCAGGCCGCCGATAGTAGTGCAGTGGCAGCCACGACGGGCGATGACACACCGCCGCGCTGGGATCTGTCGGATCTCTACGACCGTCCCGACTCGCCGCAGGTGAAAACCGATCTGGAGCGCGCGGCGGCTGACGCGAAAGCATTTGCCAAACGCTACAAGGGCAAGGTTACGACGCTGTCGGGAGCAGAACTGGCTGCCGCCATCGAAACCAGCCAGTCCATCAACGAAAGGCTAGGCAAGGTCGGGGCCTATTCTTCCCTCGCCTTCGCGGCCGATATGGCCGATGCCGAAATCGGCAAATTCAGCCAGTTCGTGCGCGAGACCCTCTCGGATATCTCGGCCGATCTTCTGTTCTTTCCGCTGGAACTGAATCAGATCGCGGAAGACGATCTTCAAGCGAAGCTGGCCGATCCGGCGCTGGCGCACTGGGCGCCCTTCCTGCGCGACCACCGCATGTTCCGCGATCACCAGTTGCCAGACGACATCGAACAGGTGCTGCTGGAAAAATCCGTCACGGGGGCATCAGCCTGGTGTCGTCTGTTCGATGAGCAGATGAGTGGCCTGCGCGTGTCGCTGGACGGCCGCAAGGTTACGGTGGGCGAAGCGCTGAACGTCATGTCCGATCCGGACCGTTCGCGCCGTGAAGCCGCAGGCCGTGCCGTGGGCGAGACTTTGGGCGAGAACATCCGCCTCTTTTCTCTCATCACCAACACGCTGGCCAAGGACAAGGCCATCGGTGATAAGCTGCGCCATTACCCACGCCCTGAATCCTATCGCAACGTCTCCAACATGGTGGAAGACAATGTGGTGGACGCGCTCGTCTCCGCTGTGGTGGCGGATTATCCACGCCTGTCGCACCGCTATTACAAGCTGAAGGCCAAGTGGCTCGGGCTGGACAAGCTGGAACACTGGGATCGCAATGCGCCGCTGCCCGGCATGCGTGAGAAAAACATTTCGTGGACCGATGCCAAGGCGATCGTACGCCAGTCCTATGAAGGCTTCGATCCTACTCTGGGCGCCATCGTGGGGCGGTTTCTCGACAATCCGTGGATCGATGCCGCCCCCGTGCCCGGCAAGGCCTCCGGCGCGTTTGCCCATCCGGTTGTCCCATCTGTGCACCCCTATGTGCTGATGAACTATCGCGGCCGCACGCGCGACGTCATGACGCTGGCACATGAATTGGGACATGGCGCGCATCAGGTGCTGGCCGCCAAGCAGGGCTATTTCATGTCGTCCACCCCGCTCACACTGGCTGAGACCGCCAGTGTGTTCGGAGAAATGCTGACCTTCCAGCATCTGCTGGACACGGAAAAAGATCCTGAGCAGAAACGCCTGCTTCTCGCGGCCAAAGTGGAAGACATGCTCAACACGGTGGTGCGCCAGATCGCGTTCTACCAGTTCGAGAGCCGCGTCCATCATGCCCGTCGTGACGGTGAACTGCTGCCCGAGCAGATCGGCAAGATCTGGCGTGACGTGCAGACAGAGAGCCTCGGCCCGATCTTCAATTTCACGGCGGATTACGACATCTACTGGTCCTACGTGCCGCACTTCATCCACTCGCCCTTCTATGTCTACGCCTATGCGTTCGGAGACTGCCTCGTAAACGCGCTGTACGGGGTCTATCAGCAGGCCGCCGTGCCCGATTTCCGCGACAAATATCGCGCCATGCTGGAAGCCGGGGGCACGCTGCGTCACAAGGAACTGCTCGCGCCCTTCGGCCTGGATGCGAGCGATCCGGGATTCTGGCGTCGCGGACTGGACGTGATCTCGGGCTTTATCGATCAGTTGGAAGTAGGCTGAACCATGGCGGAACGCGATCTCGACGACAGCGGCCTGTTCGGTGAGTTCCGCCGCATGGTCCGTACGACCGGCACGGTGAGCGGCATCGCCGCGCGGCTGGCTGGCCACAAGTTCGGCATCAACACGGGCGGCAGCGCTCATGCGGAAGACCTCAAGGGGGTGCTCGGAGGCCTCAAGGGGCCGTTGATGAAGGCCGCCCAGCTTCTGGCCACCATCCCCGGTGCCCTGCCGGATGAATACGCCACCGAACTCGCCCAGCTTCAGTCCAACGCGCCGCCGATGGGCTGGAGCTTCGTGCGTCGCCGCATGGCCGCCGAACTTGGACCGGACTGGCAGAAGCACTTCCGCTCTTTTGGGCGTGAAGCAGCAGCAGCGGCCAGTCTTGGGCAGGTCCACAAGGCCGTGCTCCAGAATGGCGAGACCGTGGCGTGCAAGCTGCAATATCCCGACATGGCGACGACGGTGGAGGCGGACCTCAAGCAGTTCCGCATGGCCATGGGCGTCTATCACAAACTCGATAACGCCATCCGTCAGGATGACGTGGTGGAGGAACTGACCGAACGCCTTCGCGAGGAACTGGATTACACCCGTGAAGCGGCCAATCTGCGCCTCTATGGAGCCATGCTGCGTCATTCCCCCAACGTGACCATCCCCGCTCCGGTGGACGATCTGTGCACGCGCAAGCTTCTGACCATGCAGTGGGTAGACGGACGCAGCCTTCAGAAGGTGCTCGACTCCAACCCGTCACAGGCCGAGCGCGACGCGATGGCGAAAGCCCTGTTCGAAGCGTGGTACGTGCCGTTTTATCGCTACGGCGTGATCCACGGTGATCCCCATATGGGCAACTTCACCGTGCGGCCCGATTTCGGCTTCAACCTGCTCGATTTCGGCGCGATCCGCATCTTCCGACCGCGTTTCGTGCATGGCGTGATCGAATTGTGCGAAGCTCTGCGTGTGGGAGACGAAGACCGCGCCGCTCATGCCTATGAAATGTGGGGGTTCGAGCACCTTTCCCGCGAGACGATCAAGGTGCTCAACGAATGGGCGAGCTTCCTCTACGAACCGCTGATGCAGGATCGCGTGCGGACCATCAACGAGAACGCGGAAACCATCTTCGGACGGGATGTTGCTGGCCGCGTTCATACGGGGCTGCAACGCACGGGAGGCGTGAAACCACCGCGTGAGTTCGTGCTGGTGGACCGCTCGGCCATCGGGCTTGGCTCGGTTTTCATGCGATTGGGCGCCAAGCTCAACTGGCATCAAATGTTTCAGGAACTGGTGGCAGATTTCAGCGAAGAAGCTCTTGCGGCCCGTCAGGCTGAGGCCATTCGGGAAGCCCGCCTGAACGTGCATCTCTGAACGCAAAAAGGCCCGCATTTCTGCGCGGGCCTTTCCGTTCATGACGTCAAAAGAGCCAATTATTCTTCTTCGGTGGTCTCATGATCGCTGCTTTCATGGGCGTGATGTGCGCCATGTTTACGGACATGGTGAGACTGCTTATCCAGATGGCTGCGCCCCTGCGGATCGCTGTTGGCGGGCGGTTGCGTGCCGGGCTGCTCATGAACAGTGCGTGGGTTGTTCCACAGCTTGTCGGAAGGCTCGACACGCTGCCCGCTCTCCGACGTGGCGGAGGGCGGATTACGTCCGACCTGTGCCGCGGCGTCACCGGCCGTCGGCGGGATATTTCCCTCACTGGTCGCCTGAGCCATGGCCATGACCGGTTGGCCAAGAGCAAAGGCGGCAATCAGAGCAAATTTTGTCGTGCGGTTCATGAAAGAATGGTCCTTCCTGTTTGAACACTCTTCCATCCGTAATGAGTGAAACACGGAAAGGTTCCGATATCTCTCCGGTAAAGCTACGTGGTGTCAGCCTTCTTTAGAACCCGATCATCATGTCACCGCCGAAGGTAAACATCCCCGAGTTCCGGCCGTCGTTGAACGGCGTGGTGCCATTGAGCGACCGGTCGAAACGCACTTCGGGGCGAATGGCGAAATACCCCAGATCCTTCGTCAGCGCCTTACGCCACGTCACCCCAAGCGTCAGCGCGCCATAAGTCGTGGGTGGCGCGGATTCCACAGGCGTTGAGCGACCGGCCACGCCATTCATATACCCCTCATCCGTCAGGGCATTGGACACAAGCTGACCGGTGTTGTCGCGATAGATCTCCCCCCGATAATTGAAGGTGAACTCCGGAGCGAACTTCCACGAAAGATAGGACACGAAACTTTCCGCATCGGCGCGCAGACCGTCATCGTGCAGATAATTGAACTCTCCCGTGAGCGTGACGGTTGGCGTGACTTGATAGACGGCCATGATGTCGTTCCAGAACCGCATCGCGCTGTTGGCTTCGCGGTTTCCCAGAACACGCCGTGAGTTCTCCGGTCCGAAGCGGCTCAGTTCCGTGATGGTCAGCTTGCCATCGGCGAGATTGTTCAGCGCGATCCCGGCATAACCCGCAGGCTCGTCGTTGTTGTCGGAGCGTCCGAACGTGGTCTGGTTGCCGGTGTCGATGCCCGTGAGCACATCGATCATCGGCGAGACGTGGATGGTCGCCATCATACCTACGTGTTCGAACGGCACGGAATACTCGCCCGTATAACTGAACGTGTAGAACGGCCTCGCGGTGGGATCGAACGCTTCCGGCCCCATGGGTGCCTGCAGAATGCCCGCGTGCATTTCCACACCCAGCTTGGTGAACCACGGCAGATGCGCGTCCACATGCGCCTGTGCCGGGATAATCTGATAGCGGGAATTCAGCGCACGGTCCGAAATACCAAGGAGATGGTAATAACGCGAGTCCGAACCGTAACTGGCTTCCAATGTGAAGCCGAAGCTGTAGCCCCCGGACGTGTCCACGGGATGGGCCAGTTTGAGAGAAAACTGGTTGAGCTGCGGCTGGTTGGCATGATCGCCAATGAAATTGCCGAAGTTGATGCCGTTGTCAGGCCGCGCCGGATTAGCGCTGATGCCGCCCTCGATATGCCCGGCCAGTGTCGTTCCCCGCAGCCAGTTCTCGAACTCGGAAGCATCGGTCTTCTGCTCGAACAGAGAGACTTCGGCTCGTGCCGTTGTGGCAGCCTCTGTCGCCATGACGGCCAGAACACCTGTCGCCACAAGGTATCGCACTTTTTCCATCCATCCCTCCCGCAACGCTCTCCGCGCCAGATATGGAGCCGCGCTGCGTTACAGAATGAAGATGATCCGGCTCCGCAATCAACAAACAACGCACCACGCTTGAGCTACCGCCCAAGTCGTTTCACCTATTGTGTCCCGCCCGCTACACAGTGACACCCACTACTTTTACGGCGCCGCAGACGGCGTCTCCCCCTCCTCCGGAGGCGATGTTTCGAGCGAGGCCCTGCCCACCAGACCACGCGCAAATTCCTGTGCCGAGAAAGGCCGCAGATCCTCGGCTTTCTCCCCTACGCCCACAGCGTGAATGGGTAACTTGAACTCTTCCGCCAGCGCCACGACAATGCCGCCCCGTGCCGAACCATCCAGCTTGGTCACGATCAGCCCCGTCACATTAACCAGTTCACGGAACACACGAACCTGCTCGACGGCATTCTGCCCCGTCGTCGCATCCAGCACGAGCAACACGGAGTGGGGTGCCGTCTCGTCGAATTTCTTCATCACGCGGATGATCTTGGCCAACTCTTCCATGAGAGCGCCCTTGTTGTGCAGACGCCCGGCCGTATCGATCAACAGGAGATCGGCCCCGTCCGCCTTCCCCTTGCGCAACGCCTCAAACGCAAGCCCCGCTGCATCCGCACCCGGCTTGCCCGCGATGACCGGCACGTTCGTCCGCTCACCCCATACCTGAAGCTGCTCCACGGCGGCCGCGCGGAACGTATCGCCCGCCACCATGATGACCTTCTTGCCCTGCTCACTGAAATAGCGGCCCATCTTGCCGATGGTAGTCGTCTTGCCCGACCCGTTCACCCCCACCATGAGCACGACATGCGGCTTGAGTTCGGGGTTGGGCTCGAATGGAATGGCGACAGGCTCAAGCACCCGCGCGATCTCATCGGCAAGAGCGGTGCGGATTTCCTCATCCGTCACTTCCGTGCCGAAGCGCGTGCTGCGGAAGCTCTCGATCACACGCTCGGCCACCTCTGGTCCGAGATCGGCGGCGATCAGGTGATCCTCAAGATCTTCAAGCGCCGCTTCATCCAGCTTGCGCTTGGTGAAAACCGCGCCGAGTTTCTGGGTGGAGCGTGACAGCCCCTGCTTGAGACGTGAGAAAAATCCGAGTGCCATGTCACACGCTCTCCGCCACGATGCCGTCCGCGTCAACCGCTACAGCGCGCAAAACCTCAATGCGTCCTGTCTCCGACTTTTCCTGAGCCAGCCGCACAGGCGCGAACTCCTCTGAATGACCGCTGCGCGGCGTCTCCATCAGAACCCGCAGTTCCCGGCCAAGAAGGCTTTCATAATACTGCTGTGCGGACTCCGCCCCAAGCGCCCGCACCCGGGCCGCTCGCGCCTTGCGCTCAACGACGGGAATGGCGGGCATACGCGCGGCTGGCGTGCCGGGCCGGGCGCTGTACGGGAAAACATGCAGATAGGGGATCGCCGCCTGCGCCAGAAACGCCAGTGTCTCCTCAAAAAGCATCTCATCTTCCGTTGGAAAACCCGCAATGAGGTCCGCACCCAACCCGATTTGCGGACGAATGGAGCGAGCGCGCTCAATCACGGCCGCGGCGTCCGCCACCAGATGCCGCCGCTTCATCCGCTTGAGGATCATGTCCGATCCTGCCTGCAAGGAGAGATGCAGGTAGGGCATGAAACGCGGCTCGTGTTCCAGAAGACGCCACACGTCCTCGTCAATCTCCACAGGATCAACGGAGGACAGCCGCAGCCGCTCAAGCTCCGGCACGAGTGCGAGAAGACGACGGCAGAGTTGCCCCAGTCGCGGCGTGCCCGGCAGATCCCCGCCCCATGACGTAATGTCCACGCCCGTCAGCACCACTTCGCGGTAGCCTGAAGCCACAAGGGCGCGCACCTGTTCCACTACCACGCCCACCGGCACGGAACGCGAAGGTCCGCGCCCGAAAGGAATGATGCAGAACGTGCAGCGATGATCGCAGCCCTGCTGCACCTGCACGAAGGCCCGCGTGCGCCCGGCGAACTCCGTGATGAGATGCGCGGCGGTTTCACGAGCCGCCATGATGTCGGACACGGCATGACCGGATTCCAGCGCAGGCAGGCTCCAGCTCTCAGCCTTGAGCTTGTCCTCGTTGCCGAGAACTCGGGTCACGCCGGGAAGTGCTGCCCAGCGCTCCGGGTCGATCTGTGCTGCGCACCCCGTCACAACAATCCGCGTGCCCGGACGCTCCCGATGCGCGCGTCGGATTGCCTGTCGGGCCTGTCGCTCGGCCTCCCCCGTGACAGCACAGGTGTTGACGATGATGACATCGTCCAGCGCGGCCGCGTGGCCACGCATCACTTCGCTCTCATACGTGTTCAGCCGACAACCGAAGGTGAGGATGTCCACCCCTCCAGTCGGGTCGGTCTCATCCTGAGGCAGAATCGCGCGCTCGCTCATCGCGGATAAGCGTCGAGATCGACGCTCCCCCTAAACGCAATCCGGGCAGGCCCTGTCATCCGCACATGATCGTCCTCACCCCAGTCGATGACCATTTCGCCGCCATCGACCTCCACCGTCATCCGACGATCACCCAAGTCACGCCGCGCCGCATTCACGACCGCAGCGCAGGCCCCGGAACCACAGGCCAGAGTAAATCCGGCACCGCGCTCCCAAACACGCAGACGCATCCGGTCTGGTGCATCGATCCGCGCAAAGCCAATATTCGCCCGCTCGGGGAAGAGGGGATCGACTTCCAGTGCTTCCCCCCGCCGTGCCTCTGCCAGATCCTTCACAAAGAACGTCGCGTGCGGGTTGCCCATCGACAACGCGGCCGGACGACCTTCCAGCGGCAGTTCCAGCGTGTCCATCTCGCGCGCCAGCGGCACGGAACTCCAGTCTAGGCGAGGCTCGCTCATATCCACCGTCACGATTGCGCCGTTTGCGTGCTGCTCCAGGACCTGCGCGTGCAACACGCCACCTGAGGTGGTGAAGGTGACATCGTTTTGCCCTGTTTCGCGCGCCAGAAGGTCCGCCACACAACGCGAGGCGTTCCCGCAGGCGCCGGCCTCACTGCCGTCAGGATTGAAGAACCGCACAAACGCGCCTTCTCTCTCAGCGATACGAGAAAGCGTCACGAACTGATCGCAGCCAATTCCGCGCCGGCGATCGGCCAGGGCTGCAATCCGCTGAGGCGTGAGATCAAGCGGGGTCACGCGTTCATCCATGATGATGAAATCGTTCCCCAGGCCGTGCATCTTCAGGAAAGGCATCGTCATGCCCGTCTTATGACGATTCCTGCTGCCTGCACGCAATGTTCATCTGCAAAAGATGATCCTGCCTGCTCCGATCGTTACGTATTGTTTAAAAAAATTCTGCATGACATTCTTGCAGAATTCGATTGCCCCCATTAGGAATTCTAGACATACTTTGTCGCAATCCTTTCGCCCTCGCCCACGGATGTGCCCGCCCCCATGCCCGTTCGCCCGACGTTTCTCCGCCGGACCCGCTGTTCTCATGTCTTCGCTCTGTGCGCAGGCACGATGCTTTTTCCCTTCAGCGCTCTGGCGGATGACCAGAGTGAATCTCTTGAGCTTATGGAAAAGCAGATTGCCCGCATTCAGGAGCAGCAGGCACAGCTGACCCACGCTCTTGTCGGGCTTCAGAAACAACTTATTGCAAAACGGGGGGCATTGGGCAGTTCTTCTCACGGCGCTCTCAGTACGGAAACGCGCCGGAAAATCACAGAAGCAAACCGCGCACGCTCCCCGCTTGCCGAAGACGGAACAACGGAAGGGACGCAGCACGTGATCGTGCCCCGGCATCACGCTGGAGCGGAAACGGAAATCACACCCACCTTCGTCACGGATAACCAGCCAACACGCACAACGGTTATCGCCCACCGCGCGGAAGACATCATCGCCCATACGGCCGACAATAATGTTGGGCCGCATTCACGAGAGACCGTCGGCGCACAGGCCACCGGCGCCGTTGGCGATCGCGGCGTGTTTCATCTCGGCCCCATCATGCTGGCGCTTGGTGGATTCATCGACACAGGTTCCGTGTTGCAGAACCGGCACACTTCAAGCGGCATCTTCAATTACTGGAACGGCATTCCGTACAAGAACGATCCGAATCATCACACCAACAGCTTTGAGGGCAGCGCGCGATACAGCCGTATATCCCTGATGGCGCGAGGCGATATCAATCGGAAGGAAGCCGTTTCGGGCTTCTTCGAAATGGATTTCGGCGCGGGGGCCGCCACGACCGACGCCTATGAAAGCAACAGCTACGCTTTCCGTCTCCGGCAGGCCTACATGGCCTACGACAACAGCGACTACAATTTCCATGTGCTTGCCGGTCAAGCATGGAGTCTACTCACGCCCGGTCGCGCCGGTATCGTGCCACGTCAGGAAAGCCTGCCCGAAACCATCGAATCTTCCATGCTTGCGGGCCAGACCTGGGCACGTCAGTGGCAGGTCCGCATCACGAAGGATTTCTTCAAACATCGGCTGTGGGTGGGTCTGTCCATCGAAAATCCACAGACGCTCTATGACGCGAGTGGCTTTACCAACAACGACGGCACTGTCTCCCTTCCCAATGGACATTATGCCACCATCACTAAAGACGGTACAGGTCTGACCAACGACGCGCCGTTTTCCAACGAAATTGCACCTGACGTGATCGCCAAGGTGGCTTACGACCCCTCATGGGGCCATTACGAAATCGAAGGCATCGCGCATTTCGTTCATGATCGCGTCTCGTGGGTGGGCGGAGGCCACAATTATACCGCTCCCACGGGCGGCGGTGGCGGTTCCATGATTCTGCCCCTCATCCCGCACAAGGTGGAACTCCGCCTTGCCGGGCTGGCAGGCTATGGGATCGGCCGTTACGGCTCGGTCATGCTGCCCGACGCCACGCTCTCCGCTCTTGGCAAACCCAAACCGCTGCTGTCGATACAGGGCACGGCCGGGATCGTCGCGCACCCGGACCCAACACTGGATGTGTACGGATATTTCGGCACGCAATGGGCGGGAAAAGGCGGGTCGGAATATGGTGGGCAGGCTTACGGTTACGGCAACCATCTGTTTTCCAACGCGGGTTGCAACATCGAGATGTCCTCCCTCCCCTGCGCGGGCAATACCCGCAGTGTGATGGAAGCCACGGTTGGTGCATGGTGGCGTTTCTTCAAGGGACGGTTCGGCACGGTGGAAGCCGGCACGCAGTTGGCATGGTCGCAGCGGGAAGCGTGGTCGGGTGAAGGTGGCAAGCCGTCCACCTCCATGAGCCAGATTTTCTTCGATTTCCGCTACCTTCCTTTCCAATAAGCCTTCCTCATCGCGCTCACCCGCATGGCCCATTCAGGTGCCATGCGGGTCTTTTGATGTCAGGACGCTGGCGTTTCCTGCTGTTTCTCTCTATGCCCGGCATTCGACCTCGTTCAGGATCTTCTCTCCCTATGCCCTTTCCGGATACCGTTTCTACCCTTGCCCACGCTCTGGCCGAACGTGGCTATGAGGAGCCGACAGCCGTTCAGGCTGCCGTACTGGCCGACGACGCGCAGGGCCGCGATCTGCTTGTGTCCGCGCGCACCGGTTCTGGAAAGACCGTGGCCTTCGGACTTGCCATGGCCAGCGAACTTCTCGACGAACACGGCAAGGCTCTGCCCACGCAATTGCCGCTGGCCATTGTCATCGCTCCCACGCGCGAGCTGGCGTTGCAGGTCAAGACCGAGCTTTCGTGGCTCTATGCAGGCACAGGCGCGAAAATCGTCTCCTGCGTGGGTGGCATGGAACCTCGTCGGGAAGCACGGGCTCTCTCGATGGGCTGCCATATTGTCGTGGGCACACCGGGACGCCTGTGTGACCACCTTGCGCGCAAGAACCTGAATCTCTCTGGGGTAAAGGTTGCCGTGCTGGATGAGGCGGATGAGATGCTCGACCTCGGTTTCCGCGAGGAACTTGAGACCCTACTCGACGCCACGCCCACCGAACGACGCACTTTTCTTTTCTCAGCCACCATCGCGCGCGAAATCGCGCGACTGGCGAAGCGTTATCAGCGTGACGCGCTACGTATCGATACCATCGGGGACAACGCTCCCCATGCAGATATCGAATATCGTGCCGTCGTCGCTGATCAGAGCGAGATGATCGGCGCGATCATCAATGTTCTGCGTTTTGTGGAAAGCCCCTGCGCAATGGTGTTCTGCCACACACGTGAGGGTGTGCGGCAGATGCAGGGAGCGCTCCTGCAAAACGGTTTTTCTTCTGTAGCGATTTCGGGCGATCTTGGGCAGAACGAGCGCAGTCGCGCTCTGGAGAGCCTGCGCAACGGTCAGGCGCGCGTCTGCGTGGCCACGGATGTTGCCGCGCGTGGCATCGACGTTCCTTCACTTGGGCTCGTGATCCACGCAAGTCTTCCCAGCAATCCCGCCACTTTGCTGCACCGCTCCGGTCGAACGGGCCGGGCCGGACGCAAGGGACTGTGTGTTCTGGTGACGACGCCAGCGCGTCGGCGTCAGGCCGACCGGCTTCTCCATGCCGCCGGTGTAGCGGCAACATGGATGCCCGTGCCGTCACCTGATGCCATTCGGGAAGCTGATGCCGAGCGTCTTCTTGCGGATGAAGCTCTATCCCGTGAGCCCACCGCGGAACAACTCCAACTGGCCGAACGGCTGGTCGCGGAACGCACACCCACACAACTCGCTACGGCCCTTGTTACGTTGTGGCAGAATGGACTGCCAAAGCCTGTCTCTGTGCGGGCGATTGTTCCCGGTGCCCCCTCTCCTCGCCCGCCGCGTGATGCCGCTCGACGTGAACGTCCCATGCGTGAGCGTGCTGAACACAATACGGGCGAAAGCGGCGAGTGGTTCAAGCTGTCCGTCGGGCGTAATGACAAGGCCGATCCCAAGTGGCTCGTGCCCGTCATCTGCCGTCTGGGTGGCGTGACGAAGAAAGATATTGGAGCCATTCGCATCGCCCCAGCTTACACACTGGTTGAGATCGCCTCATCCAAGGCAGCACGTTTTGCTGAATGTGCGTCCGCTGCCGATGCAGATGAAATCACTATCACGCCTACCACCGCGCCAAGCGGAAACGATGCGCCTCCGCCCGCTCGCGGCAAAACACCGGGAAGCGGAAAACCTTGGAAAAGAGGCCCCAAGCCTGCTGCGGACGGTGCACGTTCCTCTCGTCGGAAACCACCACGCAGCTAATAAAAAAGGGGCCATTGGCCCCTTTTTTATTATATATTTTCAGAGCGTATTAAATATAGCTTGCCAGTGTCATGCTCTTAAGATCAGAAATCAAGGTGTAGGACGCTTCCAGCTGATCCTGAACGGCACTTAGTTGGACGGAAACCGTCGCTGCGTCAGCCTCTCGTGCATCGCCAAGCTGCGTGGAGAGCATCGTACTCATGGTTGATAGCAATGTTGACTGGGAGGTGAGCTGTGTCTGCTGAATGCCAAGCGATCCCTCCTCCGCCGACAACGAAGTACTGATGTCGCTGGTAGAACTTTTCAGAGACGTCACCAAATCTGAAAAGCTGGAACTTGACGTGCTCGCATCACCAAGTGACGCAACGATCATTAAGTTACGCATGAGGTCACGAATTGGCGAACCGGTGGACGTATCGCTTGCGCTCATCCCTTCCGTGCTTTGCGTCGCAACCATACCGACATCTACCGTATCTCCATTTCCAACAACGGCTTTCGATGTCAGATTTTTTGCACTATCGGCACTAACCGAGAGTGCCGAAGAAAAGACGGAAAGAGACGCAGAGTCACCGGTACCACTGGCATCGCTGGTGGCCTGCTGAAGCACAGTAGCCGCGTCATCCGACGAGGTGCCCATATTGCTCACCAGCGTGCCGATGCTTTCCGCCAGATCGCTGGATGATAATCCGCTCGTGCCCGTTACCGGCGCTGTGTAGGAATCCGTTCCGGCAAAAACATAATCCGCACCGGACTGCGTATTGAGCAAAGTACCCAATGTATCCAGTGCCGATTTAGCCGACGTCGCGATTGTATCGACCTCATTCTGTCCAAGATTTCCCTGGAGGCTGAGCAGGTTCGTGGAAAGCGTTGTCGCAATAGAGGAAATCTGCGTCAGCGCGGACTGCGTCACCGTGAGAGTGGTCTGAGCCGATGAAATCGACGTCTGCCATGTCGAAATGGCCGTGATCTGCGGACTAAGATCTAGAGCTGCCGTTCGGGAAGAACTATCCAACCCGGCATAGCTGCTTGATTTCATGCCCGAACTGGCTTGCGCCGTCAGATCAGTTTCTTGATCGCTAAGCTTGTCGATGGCTTGATCGAGAACGTATGAAACGCCACTGGCGCCGTAAAGTCCAACAGAGGTACTCATTTTTCTTATACCGCATCCAGAAGGGCTGTGAACATCGACTGCACAGTCGTGACAATCTTCGCATTTGCCTCATAAGCATTCTGCAAAGCGACGATCTTCGACATTTCATTATCAACACTCACGCTCGACACACTCGACACGCTGCTGGTCAGGCTTGTCTGTACCGTCGTGGCTGAAGTCAGGTTGGAAGAGGTATCCGATGCCACCTGAGCTTGGGCGGACGTGAGTGTCGTCGCTAAATTCGCCAGCGTCAGATTGCCGCTATATCCAGTGGAAATATTACCATCAACACCAAGATCGGTAGAGGGCGCTGCCGTTGTATCCGTGAATGCGGTGGACAATATGTTTGTTGCCACCGAGGTCGATCCATCGGGCGCAAGCAGAGACGTGTCGGCTGAAATGGTCGGGCTCACCTCAATGGTGCTCGATAGGCCAACAATACCCGTTGGTGTCTCTGCATTCGTTGTCGATGATGGCACATTTCCATTGGCATCTGTGAACAATGACAGGCCTGCGGTCGAAAATCGGCTGGCCAGTGCATAGGAAAAAGAATCCAACTGAGCCTGCATTTTCGGGTAAACCGTATCACGCAGTTCGATATTCGCTCCTAGACTACCGCCCGTCAGATCTGAGGTGATGTTGGTGTCGGTGCCATTAATATCTAACGTAATTCCAGGTATGTAACTACCGGTCGCCGTCCCTGACGTCGTTGATGTTACCTGCAACTCTTCAGATGAAGTACTTAAAGGCCACGTCGAGGTCGGCTGGTCTGTCTTGATTGCGGTCGTTGAAGACGTATCGCTATCACTGGTCGGATAGGTTGAAAGCGTCTGTCCATCCTGTGTTGGATACGTGGGCAACTGTGTACCATTGGCAGTCTTTACCAGCATGTCACCTTGAGACGTTTCGGTAAATGTCACTGACAGTTGGGACGACAGATCCGACATGGCGCTGGCACGTTGATTTTCCAGATCGGCGGTACTTTGCCCCTGCACTTTGAGCAACATGATCTGCTTCGACAAGACACCAATAGTCGTCAAATCCGTATTGACTGTAGCTACATCAGAAACAATCGAGTCCTGAGCTTGCTGCCTCTGCGTCTGATACGCCGAAGAGAGATCATTGATAGTACTGACCACCGTTCCAGCGTCACTGATAACAGTATTGAGCGCTGTTGAATCATTTGGTGTGGAGACAAGCGATGAAAAAGCATTAGAAAGATTTCCCAGTTCGTCCGACAAGGTCGCCGTTGAACCAGAATCAGAACTCGTCGATCCTTGGAGGGCCGTAATAGACGCTAGGGAGTTGCTCTTTACCGTAAGCGCCTCGACAGTCGCATTCTGCGTATACAGACTGGACTGGAGCGCATCGTTGACCACGCGGGTGGTGAGGCCGATCTTTACGCCGCTTCCCGTCCCAGCACTATCACGCGAATTGAGCTGCGCCGTTTCCTCAACATAGCCCGTGGTGCTGGCATTGGACACGTTCTGTGAAACGACGCCGAGCGCATATTGCGTGCCTTCCAGCCCGCTGGTGGCAATTGAAAGGGCTGCATTCAGATCCATGACCGCGATCTCCGGCGAAACTCCATCCCCTTGGCACATCTGGGTGGAGGGCATCAGCCCCGTGGATTTTCACGGATCGATGCACATATTGTTCTGGACGAGAAAAGGTTCGGCCTTTTGCAAACCTGCTCCCATCAGATGAAAAACGAGTAAAGAAGCTTTTACTGGATCATCGCGATTGTGGCCTGAAGCAGGGAATCCGCTGTCGTGACGACCTTGGTGTTGGCCGTGTAGGCTTCCTGCGTAACAATCAAACTTGACAGGTCGGACGTCAGATCAGTCGTGGAAGATTCCGTCGATGCTGTCTCCAGTGTGCCCGTGCCGTTGTTGCCCACGACACCAACCGTAGCCGAACCGGAATCGGATGTAGCGACATAGGCCTGCCCATCAACCGCCATCAAACCATCGGCATTATTGAACGACGCTAGAGCAATCTTGCCCACCAACTGCGTGTCACCATTGCTGAAGGTCGCCATGATCGACCCATCCGTCTGCATGGTGATGCCTTCATAGGTGGCGGACGTCGCACTGTCGCTGGTAATTGTCGGGGTCGTAGAATTGGCGGCAGATGTCGTAAGACCACTGGAAGAACCGAAATCTCCCAGACTGAGGGCGATACTCTGACCCGCAGGCACGGTCGATGACGAGGACGTACCCGTATAAGACAAGGTGATCGGAAGGGAAACGGCCGAGCCGGAATACCCGTTTCCTACTGCGGCACCCGTCGTGGCATTCGTTACACTCTCCAGATTACCACTGGAATCGAATGTTACTTTGTAAGATGAAGTATCAGAATCGACACTTACCGTCGAATTCGTGGAATCGCCATTCGCCGTACTGTCAGCTCCCGCCACAGAAACATCCCACACAGGATTAGTAGTGGTAGAACTCGAGTCCTGCGTCCAGTCCAACTGGAGTGTATGCTTTTGCCCGGTGGAATCGTACACGGTCTGGGTGGTTGAGTAACCACTATCGGAAAGACCGCCTGACATAGTCAGGGTCGTCGTCTCCGTGGGCCGAAATGCGATATTCGATACATTGATCTGAGTGAGATCGCTGCTGAGCGTGCCGGTTGTCGGGTCGGCCATATAACCATTCAGGTAATAGCCGGACGTATTGACCAAATATCCGTCTTTATCGGTCGAAAAATCACCATTCCGAGTAAAATATTGCTCTGAACTGAAAGAGGTTTTGCCAGAGGTCGCCTGACCAGAAACCTGCGAAACGTCGAAGAAACCATTACCGGAAATGGCCACTGCCAATGAATTGGTACTGGTCGAAATTGTGCCCTGCTTCTGCGTCTGAGACGTAGAAACCGCTCCAACTCCATCGGACACAGCCTGCCCTGTGTAAGAAGACAGTGAGTTCGCGACAAAATCCTGGAAGCTGGTGTCGGTTGCCTTATAGCCCGTCGTCTGGCTGTTGGCGATATTGTTACTGAGGTTGGTAAAAGCCGTGGACTGCGCATTCATGCCTGAATCGGCCGTGTACAGTGCATTGAAAATCGACATGGATCACTCCTGCAGGGTGGCCGCGAAAGCGAGGCCAAAAACTCTGACAGCCTAGAACCATGCATGTTCCGTGCCATATCTCTCCTTCGCGTCAAAAATCTGCGAAAAACCTACTGATCAAGACCTGTATTCACCACATCGTCTCGCGCAAAGTCTTTTTTAGAATGTGAATACCCTCATCGCCTCGGCACATTCTGCCCACCCGGCACTTTCGATCCGGCAAGATAAGCGTCGCGCACCTTATTCCTCTCTTCGAAAACAGGAAAAACGCGACCAGACCCCATGTGGCCCGAAACTTGCATTGTAGTGCTGTGCCTCAAACTGTCTGGAACCCATCATGGTGCCCCTGTCGACATCGAGCCTTGTGACGACCAGCCCTTCATCTTCCACGTCACCATCGACCAAAGCGCCCGGACAGCCGAGTTCCGGGGCTACAGGGCCGCAGTCCACACCAGATACTCTCTCGTCTGGGCTCAGACGCTTCCATGATCTCGTCGCACACAAAACATCTTTGGCATCGAGTGCCACAGATATGAGCTTCAATGTCAGCAGCAGTACCGTTCCTTCCCCAACCACACCCGTTATCAGTGGAGGAGGCGTTCTCTCCACCACATCAACAGCACAGCCTGATGAACTCCTCGATTCAGGAAGTGCTGCAACCGCCGTAATGTCCGGAGCAAGCGTCGTTCCTTTGGCTTCAGCTTCCTCCTTTCCGCAGCCTGTCCTTCCTCATGTGCAGACCACGTCATCTCATTCGCAGACTGCTACCAGTTCAACAAACAATGACGACGCATCATCATCTTCTGTCGTGTCAGGTTCGGGTGACGTGGGACTGCCACAGGATCTGACTCTTCTCGCTCAATTCTTACCGTTCGCGGGAGCCAGTCTGACTGCGACATCCATTTCCAGCGGTGAATCACCAGCCCTCTTCACCGTACAAAGGGGCAGCACGACTGTTACGACTTCTTCTCTGGATACCGGTCTTGCGGAATCCGCCTCCGTTTCTGGAGGCGCGACCGCCACCTTCGACAGCCTTATCAATTCAGGTGCAACACTGACGTCTTCCGTAACGGACGCCTCAATTAGCGCAAACACTACTCCTGAAGGAATGTCTGGCTTTCTGCCCCTCTCTGGCGGTTTTGTAACAGCACTCAATGTGCAGGGCGGAGCTCTGTCACAGACTGCCAACCTTTCCAATGGTGCCGCAATCACGTCCGCCTCGTCCGGCGGTCTCATCAATTTTGATGCAGCGCCGGTAGTTCCTGTGACGACCGCAGCGATTGAGACAAATGCCACACCTAAAGCGACGTCAGATGCCACTCTGCTCGTCGGCGGTTACGTAACGGCACCCAACGTCGGTTCCGCTATGCCTCCTGAGAAAACAGCCTCCATGAAGGATGTTCTTCCTACTGGCATGACGATGACGATCAACGCAGCCACTTCGTCAACGCTGAACACTCCAACGAGCCTGAGCACGTTGCAGGCCCTACAGGATCAGAGCATCACCCCTTCTCTGCCCATAAGTTCTGATACGCAGAGCGCTGAAGAAGCGTCCTCACCGGTCGCCGTCCATTCATCGAACATCGTAGCTTCGGGCACAACCGCCTCCTTATCGCAGCCGCTTGCCGGCGGTAATATTTTCCCAGCCACCCCTGCAAATATTATCGCTCCTTCCGCGACCAGCATCTCGTCAAGCGGCATGACGACGATCTCGGCATCCTCCTTGCCGAGAAGCGCCGCTTCTTTGGAAACCACTGCTGGCAATGTGGACACGTCCACCAAACTTTCACAAGCTTCACGGACTGTTTCGAGCGACGAACTGACAACCCGGACAGAATCTGCTCACACGGTAAAAACGACCGGCGATCAGAGCGAAGAACAAAACGACAATTCCCACTCATCCAGCCATGAGAATGAAACATCTTCCCTCACGACACCTTCTGCGCCCCAGATAACCTCTTCCTCACCCTTTACTTCCTTGCTGGAAGTTCCCACGCCAACCTCAGCGGTCAACACCTCTGCTGAAGTTACATCCCTGTCCCCTGCCGCCAATCTTTCTTCAGCTTCGTCAGATTCCTCAACGGCCTTAAACTTGACGTTGCAAATGGGTGATGATCCAGCCTCGGTACAGGTGACGATTGATCGCAGTGCCGACAACTCTCCGCTTTCCATTCATATCGGCACAAACGCTCTTTCAACTCTCAACGAATTGCAGACGCGCCAGCACGAACTGGTTCAGACGTTGGAAAACGCCGGCATTTCCACCGACGGCTCCCAAATTTCATTCGCTCTGACCGACGCATCGACTGGTGAGTTCTCACACCACACTCCGCAGGCTTCTGTGGAACAGATTATCAACAGCGCTTCAACAAATGACGCATCTTCAGATTTTGCAAACGCTTTCGGCGGATCCTTGTCCAATGACAGCAATAGCAACGGAAACTGGAACGGCACAGCGTCTCAGCCACCACTCGCTTCCACATTTTCCAATGCTTCATCCGATCAGGAAGCCGATATGTCAGTTTCTCTTCCCGTATCCCACACGACTGCCCGCTCAGGCAGCGTCAACATCACAGCCTGAAGGATAACTCTTCATGGTCAGCAGCACCACGTCCACATCCTCCACCACGAGTCTCCTATCCGCCACTGTCACGGCAGCGCGTTCCGCCACGGCCACCAACGTCGCCACCAACACGTCCTCAACGACAAGCGACGATACCGACACGACCGACAGCAACGCCCTCTCTTCTCTGGCGAGCAATTACACCACCTTCCTGACTCTTCTGACGACGCAGCTGAAAAATCAGGATCCAAGCAGCCCTATGAGCAGCGATAGCTTCACCACGGAACTGGCGCAGTTCGCTGGAGTGGAGCAACAGGTTGCGACGAATACGAATCTCAAGACCCTCATTTCTTTGACAGAAGATGGTCAGCAGTCTTCCAACATGTCTCTTGTGGGTAAGACGGCCACAGCCACCACTTCCGAGTTGCCCTTGCAAAACGGCAGCAGTCAGATTTCCTTCACCACAACATCCGCGGAACCCATCGCCATTGCCGTCACAGACAGTAGCGGCAATGTGGTGCAGACAGCCGAATATACCTCTACGGTTGGCACAAATACGTGGACATGGAACGGAACGGACACAAGCGGCAATCAGCTCTCGGATGGCTCCTACAATATTGCCGTGGAAACGGCGGATTCTTCCGGCAACACGTCTGCGGTTCCCTTCCAGGTCACCGGTTCCGTCACCGGTGTCACGCGTGATGGCACGACACTGTATGTCGAAATGGGCGCGTCAAAGATCGATATGTCCGATGTGACATCATTCTCGGACGCCTCATCTTCAAGTTCTTCATCCAGCTCCAGTGCAACCTCATCAGGCTCCACAAGCAGCTAACGCACTTTTCTCGCAGTCCGGGTCATCTTTCACAGATGCCCGGACGTTCCAGTTTCTACGAATACATTTGAAACTCCTTGTTCTTTCAGTGACCTCATCCCTCACGAAAGCTCCCGGATCCGTGATCTTTCCTTCCGGCTCGGCAAAAAGTGCCGAGCGATTAACCGGGAAGTAATCCGCCGCCTCCACTGTCACCAAAGCTGATTGACACGGTAGCGAGACGAGGAACCTGTTGCCTTCATGACCACTTCCCACTCTGTTTTCGCACCCATCTCATTTCTTGGGCGGTAATCCTTGAAAGCTACACTTTCCGGCCTCAAATCTCTGGGGCTTCCGCGACTTATCGCCCTTGGCGCCGTAGGTCTCGGTATTCTGGGCATCCTGGCCACGGTCGCATTTCATGGCGGTCCACGTTCTACTACTCTGCTATATCGCGATCTCGATCTGCGTGAAGCCGCACAAATGGCAGAAGATCTCGAAAAAGCCCATATCACGCACAAGGTCTCTCCACAGGGAGACAGCATTTTCGTGCCGCAGGATCAGGTTGCTTCCGCGCGACTTCTTCTTGCACGTGATGGCCTGCCTTCAGGAGGCTCCGTAGGATACGAAATCTTTGATCATGCAAGTACGCTGACGACCACGCAGTTTGAGCAGCACATTGAAGAGACACGAGCGCTCGAAGGAGAGTTGGAACGCTCGATCCGGTTGATCCACGGCGTTCGCAACGCTCGGGTGCATCTGGTTCTTCCGCACCGGGAAATGTTCTCTACAGAACGTCAGGCTGCACAGGCAAGCGTCCTGCTGACTCTCAATGGCGGTCGCCCAGACAAAGAGAACATTCAGGCCGTTCTCAATCTTGTGTCCGCAGCCGTGCCCGGTCTGCCGGCTGATAACGTCTCCATCATCGACAGCCGAGGAAATGTGCTTGCGCGACCGGGAGAAAAATCCGGCCCTCTCGGCATCACTCAAACCATTGAAGAGCAACGTCAGGCAATGGAAACGCGGCTTGCCCAAGCCGTGGAAACCATGCTCATTCCCACTCTCGGTGCGGATCACGTGCGAGCGGAAGCGTCTGTCTCCATGAACCTCGATCAAGTTCATGAAACACAGGAAAGCTACGATCCCGACCAGCAGGTGCTTCGGTCTCAGCAATCGACAAATGATAAAAGCGTCAATACCGAGGGACAGGGCAGTACGTCCGTCGCAAATAATCTTCCTAATGCCAATGCCGGACAGCCTCGTTCAGGAAGTCAGGATGATCGACGGGAAGAAACGAACAATTATGAAATCGGCAAAAAAGTCCGCACAGTCGTTCAGGAGCAGCCGCGGGTAGGAAAAATCAGTCTCGCTGTGATGGTTGACGGCACCACCCATGATGGCCCCGATGGAAAACCTGTATGGGCTCCTCTCGATCAAACTGAACTCGATCGGATCACCACGCTTGCCAAAACAGCTATCGGGTACGATGAAAAACGTGGTGATACTGTCAACGTAGTTTCAATGCGTTTTGCTTCCGAACCTATGGACAATCCCACGCAGCAACATGGCTGGATGGGCCTCCCGGTAGATCGCGCAGACATTCTCCAGACTATTCGCAGTCTGGCACCGGGTCTTCTCATCTTCCTCGCCCTCATCTTCTTTGTTCGTCCTCTTCTGAAAAAAGATGGAGTTGCCGAAGATACAGCAGAAGAAACAGATGGAAGCCTTATCAGTTCTGAAACTGAACGTCCTATTACGTCGCTGTCCGAAACAACATCTTCGGTCCTTGGGTCGGCCCCCTCAGGCCAGTTGGCACTGGAAGGTCCATCTGAAAATGCAAATGATTTCATGAATCTTTCTGGGATTGAAGGGCGCCTAAAGGCATCGGCCATCCGTCATGTCCGTGACCAGGCCACAAGCAATCCAGAAGAAAGTCTTAACATCATACGCAGTTGGCTCACACCGCAGCACGAGGGATAAAATATGCTCACCAAGACGGATATCTCGGGTGCGCAGAAAGCTGCCATCCTGCTTCTCGCGCTGGGGGAAGAAAGTGGCACCCAACTTTTCTCTATGATGCAGGAGGCAGAAATCCGTGAAGTTTCGGCAGCCATGGCAACAATCGGCATGATTCCGGCCGAAACGGTCGAGAGTGTCTGTAATGAATTTTCGAAATCATTTGCATCGAGCGACACGCTGATTGGGTCTTACGAGAGTACGGAACGGCTTCTGCGTAAGGCACTTCCTCCGGATCGGGCCAATCTCATCATGGAAGAGATACGTGGCCCCGCCGGACGTACGATGTGGGACAAGTTGGGGAATGTTCCCGAGACCGTACTCGCTAATTATCTGCGCAATGAATATCCTCAGACTGTGGCCGTTATTCTCAGTCGTTTGCAGCCTGCTCAAGCAGCCCGGGTTCTCGCATTACTTCCTGAAGATTTCGCCGTGGATGTGATGATGCGAATGCTTCATATGGAAAATGTGCAACGTGATGTCATCGACAGTCTGGAAACGACTCTTCGTTCTGAATTCATCGCAAGCCTGGCCCGTACATCGCAGCGTGACAGTCACGAACTCCTGGCCGAAATTTTTAACAATTTCGACCGTCGTATCGAAGGGCAGTTCATGAATGCACTTGAAAAGCGCAATTTCGAAGATGCCGAGCGAGTGAAAGCTCTCATGTTCACGTTCGAGGACATCCAACGTCTTTCCCCTGAAGTCATTATGCGTGTGATGCGCGACATCAATCGGGAAAAACTGCCACTGGCCCTCAAAGGGGCATCCGAAGAACTGCGCAATCTGTTCCTTTCATCCATGACAGCGCGTGCGGGAAAAATCCTTCAGGATGAGATCACATCACTGGGCCCCGTAAGAATCAAGGACGTAGACGCAGCGCAGGCAGAAATCGTATCCACTATCAAGGAATTAGCCAATCAGGGCGAGATCGACATCAATCCCGGAACAGATAGCAACGAGCTACTTCCGTGACGGAAATGGATATCGTCCCCGGAATGAATATGACGGGGATTCTTTTCGCAGAGGATTTCGATGCGCTACCTGATGAACCACCTCCGGTGGAAGAAATAACAGAAG
>NZ_JAHRDV010000029.1 GCF_019083805.1 Acetobacter estunensis | reverse complement strand
CGCGCGTCACCACCAGCCTGCGGCAAGGGCCGGAGTGGCGCGAGAAGCCGTTTGCCTGGATCAGTGACGTCCGGATTTCCCGTGAGGATGGGGTGGCCCTGACCCTGCCGGACTGGCTCATGGAGATGGCCTGTGATCGCTCTCATGTCCTGAGCGTCGATCCCGCCTATTTCCGCCTTTATGGCGGTCTGGAGCGGTGGCTTTACCGTCTGGCGCGCCGACATGCTGGTCGGCAGAAAGACGGGTGGCGTTTCGATCTTCGTGATCTTCATGCCCGGTCCGGCACCCTCTCTCCCTGGCGGAATTTCGTGATTGACGTCGCCGGCATTGCCCGCCGCAGGGTCATCCCAGGTTATGACTGTAAGGTCATTTATGGCGGAAAACAGCCAGTCCTGCGTATCTCCCCAACGGTATCATCCACCGGTTCTGTGGATAACCGTGTGAATCCTACCGTTGGTCAGGATGCGGAACATCCCATTGCTCACGGTGCGGAAATACCGTTGCTGACGGTGCAGAAAGTCTCGCAACACATTGTTTTCAAAAGCGGAATCAGCCCCGTAACATATATAACTAATATAATAACTTATTATGTAGGGGATTCCGGTTTTTCGGTTTCCCTTCCGGCAGCCCGGTCGGGGCATGGAAAAAAGGCTAGGGAAGCGGTCGCGGATCGCATGGTCGGTGTTCCATGACCGCCCGCTCTTTCCGGCCAGATGACACTGCTCTGACCACGGTCGAACTGACCTGGATCGAGAAGCGCATTGAGCACTGGCTCCGCTTCGGCCGTCCCGTCGAGGATCGCATTCTCGACCGTCGGCGCAGGCTGATGAGCTTCACGCCGGACAGCGTGTTCGCCTTCATCCGCTGGGCTGCCAACGATTTCGGGACCGTCGTGTCCTGCATCGACATCGTGCGCGCGGTCGGAGCTCAGGAATCCTGCCAGACCGTGCCGTTCGTGCGCCCTGGTGGCGAGAGCCTGCTGCGCCAGAGCGGCTGGCCAAAGGTGCGTCGGGTGCTGGAGGCCGTCGACGGGGTGGAGGCGCTGGGGATCGATCCTGCGGCCGCCTGTCCCGATCATTGGCGTCACCTGCATCATCGCCTCACGGCGGCGCAGGAGCCGCGTCCCTATACGCGCGAACGCCACGAGGCGTGGCTGCGCAGGGGAGCCGTATCATGACCCGGCGCGGCTGGTTCTTCATCACGTATTTCGCCGTGCTCGGCGTGGGCGCTTCGCTGGCGTTTCATCCCGCGCCACGCTGGGTCTGGAACGAGACAGCTAGTGTTCCGGTGGGGCTATATCGGATCCAGCCCACGGTCCCGGTGCGCGTCGGCGACATTGTCGCGCTCCGTCTTCCCGAGCACGAGGCGACGCTGCTGGCGACACGTGGCTACCTGCCGTTCGGCGTGCCACTGCTCAAGCCCGTCGCGGCCCTTGCAGGACAGAGTGTCTGCCGTAACGGCGTGCATGTCACCGTTGACGGAAAGGCTGTCGGTGACGCGAAGACCGTCGATCATCGGGGTCGCAAGTTGCCGGTCTGGCAGGGCTGTCAACGTATCACACCGGGGCAGGTGTTCGTCATGAACGCCGCTGTGCCAACCAGTCTGGATGGGCGGTATTTCGGTGTCCTGCCGATGGAAACAGTGATCGGTCGCGCGGTGCCGGTGCATGTGCGCACAGGCAAGGCCGAATTGCCTCCACCGCATTTCGATCCCCTTCCGGAACCGCCCGAGCCGATGCGGGAGCGACCGCTTCTGGCGCCGCCCATGATGCCCATGAAACCCGGTGAACCACCCATCCAATGATGGTCGCCAGCCATTGAATTTTCGTACTCCCGAAAGGACCTCTCTCATGAGCCAGATCGGATTTTTCACGCGCACGTCGGATGGTTTCTCCGGGCGTGTGCACACCCTGTCGCTGGATGCTGAACTGACGTTCGTGCCTGCGGAAAACAATGGCGCGGAGCATGCGCCGGATTATCGCATCCATCTCGGTGATGGCGATTCAGCATTGGAGATCGGTGCCGGGTGGAAACGCACCGGGGAACGTGCCGGTGAGTATGTATCCGTGGTCCTGGACGATCCCAGTTTCATGCAGCCAATCCGCGCCACGCTATTCCAAGCCGGACACGGTGGCCGCGAGTGGCAATTGGTGTGGAACCGGCCCGCAAAACGCCCAGGAGGGAGGGAATGAGCACCCGATTTTTCGTGTCCGCCGGCATGCTTGCCATGCTCGCTCTGCCGCTCTTGCCAGCCATCGCCGGCGCGCAGGATTTCGACGATTTGGTGCGTCAGGCGGCGGAGCAAAACGCCATCCCGGCGACATGGGTGAGGGCGGTCCTGCAGGCTGAAAGTGCCGGCGATCCGGACGCGGTATCCGGTGCTGGTGCGATGGGGCTGATGCAGCTCATGCCCGGCACCTGGAAGGACATCCGCCGCACGCTCAATCTGGGGGCCGACCCCTTCGATCCGCACGACAATATCGCGGCTGGTGCAGCCTATCTACGATGGCTGCACGACCGCTATGGCGATGCGGGGTTTCTTGCCGCCTACAATGCCGGACCTGGTCGCTATGACGATCATCTGGCGACTGGTCGGCCACTGCCAGGCGAGACGATTGCCTACGTGGAATTCGTCACACGGCTGATGAAAAACCGATTGTCTGACATTCATCTGCCCGTTTCCTTTTTGTCCTTTCCAGCTCGCTCCTGGGTGACGGCCGCGCTCTTCGTTTCAGGCCAGCCCGATGCGTTTCGAGCACCCACGGCACGGCATGTCGCTGCTCCCGACAACCTCTTCGCTGGGCATGTCGGGGAGAGGTCCGACATGGTCCCGCTGAGGGGATCGGATCAGGTCCAGTGAGGCGTGAAAACCCCGGAAAGCCAACAGAAAAGGGAGGGCTGGATAAAAGGCCGCACATCGCGGCTCGGTTGGGGTGGCGGTTTTCCGGGGTTTTTGAAGTCCTGTCGCGAGGTGCGTGGATTTCCCGCACCTCGCGTCGAGGTATCATCTCTTTGATCCGACGCGATATTTCGCGCGGTGTAGGGCTTTCTCCATGAGCAGGGACGAGGAATTCCGGGTCCGGCCAGGCCGTATCCGCTCCACCCGCGGCCGTCAGGCGCGCCCCTTCGTGACGCAGGTGCTGGCATCCGTGCAGCGGGCTGGTGGTCGGGTCTCCCGCGCTGGGAAAATCAGTGCCGGGCGTCGCTCCAGTTTCGGGCGCGGCAGAGCCGCCGCCCATGCCGCCAATCGCCTGCTGACCAGCCGTTCACGGGGCGTCGTGATCAAGGCCCGTGTCGTGCGCCATGCCCCGCGCGCCACACCATTGGCAGCACACCTGCGGTATCTCCGTCGGGAGGGCGTGACGCGAGACGGGGAGGACGCGCGCCTGTTCGGCAAGGACAGCGACGACATCCGCGCGTCAGACTTCGCGGAACGATGCGATGGCGACCGCCACCATTTCCGCTTTATTGTCTCTCCGGAGGACGCACCGGAGATGTCGGATCTGCGGGCTTTCGCGCGGGATCTGATGGGGCAGATGGAGGCCGATCTCGGCACGAAACTCGACTGGGTCGCCGTCGATCACTGGAACACCGCACACCCGCATCTGCACGTTATCGTCCGGGGCGTTGCGGAGGACGGTTCCGACCTGGTGATCGCCCGTGATTATATCCGCGAAGGAATGCGTGCTCGTGCCCAGGATCTGGTGACGCTGGAACTCGGGCCACGCACTGATCACGACATCCACCAGGCGGTCGAGCGGCAGGTGAATGCCGATCGCTGGACCCAGCTTGACCGTCAGCTTCAGAGGGACGCCGGGGAAGATGGTGTCATCGCTCTGGGGCGCGCGCCGGGCGAAACACCGGACGCTTTTGCCACCGTGAAGCTGGGTCGCTTGCGCCGTCTGGAAACCATGGGGCTGGCGCACCAAGTCAGGCCGGATCGCTGGCGGATGGACGAGAGTGCGGAAGCCACGCTGCGGGAGATCAGCGAGCGCAACGATATCATCAAACGGATCCATCGGGGGCTGACGGAGCAGAAGATCGACCGTGCCGCATCATCATGGGTAATCGCCGCCGAGGATACCACCGATCCCGTCATCGGCCGGCTGGTTGATCGTGGTCTCGACGATGAGCTGCGTGGCACGGCCTATGCCGTCATCGATGGAATTGATGGGCGAACGCATCATGTCCGTCTGCCGGACCTTGAAGCCGCTGGTGACGGAGCGGTCGGTTCGATCGTGGAATTGCGGCGTTTCAGCGATAAACAGGGACGTGATCGTGTCGCGCTGGCTGTGCGTTCCGACGTCACGCTGGAGCGGCAGGTGACGGCGGAGGGCGCTAGCTGGCTCGACCGGCAGGCGATCACGCGGGAGCCTCTTGCCCTGGCGTCCACCGGGTTCGGCGCCGAGGTCAAAGAGGCGATGAAAAAGCGGACGGATCATCTGGTGGAGCAGGGGCTGGCCAGCCGCGACGGCGGAAGCATCCGTTATGCCCGGAACCTGATCGCCACGCTGCGTCAGCGGGAGTTGGAGACGCTGGGCCGGAGCCTCGCCGGGAAATCGGGGATGCCGTTCCGGCGGAGCGGGGAGGGTGACCCCGTTGCCGGCACCTACCGCCAGCGTTTTAATCTGGCGTCGGGCCGGTTCGCCATGATCGACGACGGGCTGGGCTTCGAGTTGGTGCCATGGTCGCCGTCGCTGGAAAAGCAGCGAGGGCGGGAGGTGTCAGGCATCATGCGCGGGGATGGGGGGATCGACTGGTCGTTCGCGCGGAAACGCGGGCTTGGGCTGTAAAGTCTGATGCTCTGATTTTTCTTCGCATGTACTTCCTGTTCTTCATGATACCGTTGACGCAGCGCAATACAGAGCACGCAGGTGCCCTGCTACCAGTTTAGGATCGGCGACAACCTGATGGAGACTGCCATGCAGCCGTTTCCCCTTGATCGAGCTTTTACCTTTCTGGAATCCGGGCCGGTAACGCTCGTGACCACGCATGACACTGGGCGCGACAACGTCATGACGATCACCTGGACCATGGTGCTGGATTTCGACGCGCGTTTCGCGATTACCACCGGTCCCTGGAATTACTCATGGAAGGCGATCGAGAAGACGCGCGAATGTGTGATCGCCATCCCGTCTGCAGACATGCTCGACACCGTCGTGGAGATCGGTCTCTGCTCCGGCAAGGATACGGACAAGTTCGAGAAATTCGGTCTTGCCCGTCGCAAGGCTGACAAGGTGAAAGCCCCGCTTCTCGATAAGTGTCTCGCGAACATCGAATGCCGTGTCGTCGACATCATCGAGCCGTATGGCATCGTCATTCTTGAAGGGGTCGCTGCGCATGCCGACCCGCATCGCGCGGAACGGTCACCCCTGCATGCCATTGGCGATGGCACCTTTGTGACCGACGGGGCTGTGCTGGATCGGCGCCCGATGATGCGCCCGAAACTGCCGCCGAGTGTCCTGACACGTAAATCGTAATCCCCAGATGATTATTCCCGTGGGGTCTGCCGCAGGCTTCGATCCTTCTGGTGAGCGACGATCCCTCGCTTGACCGCCGCGAATATGTCCACCGGCAGGAAGCCCCAGGCAAAACAGTCGGGTTGGTTGCGCGAAACGGGCCGCAGATCATAGCCCGGCCACACGAACCGGTTGAGTTCGGCGGTTATGATCCAGGATGGCTCGTCATCCAGCCCAAGGCGTCGTTTGACGTTTGCCGGGAGTGCCACCGCATGTGGGTCGTCCGGTTGGGAATGGGTGATCGGCACCACATAAACCTGGCAGTCGCCGTCAGCATCGGCGGCAGCAACCACAATGGCACAGGGCCGGGCTTTCCGGCCTTCCTCGGCACCGGCACGATGCTGGTCATGCCAGAGATAGGAATACGAGATGACCAGGCCAGGCGTCGGCTCGGGAATGGGCACGATGCGCGCTTACTGACCGACAGTGTAGCGGTGTTCCTCGGGGATCTCCGCAGCTTCGATCAGCGCAATCTCATGATCGTTGAGATCGGTCGCGGCGATGGCTTCGCGCTGGGCCTGTTTCAGTGCGTGAAAGGTCTGGGCCGAGACGATATAAACCGTCTCCCGACCATACTTCGTGACCTTCACCGGTTCGGTGAGCGCACGGTCATGATAGGCGCCGAAATTTTTCTGCACGTCGGATGAAGTCACGGTCGTGGACATGGAAGCATCCTACCTTTTTATCTATCTTCCGTAAGATACGGATTCCTGGTCGGGCGTGCAAGACCGGATTCCGCAACGCGCAAGTATTTTTTCGCTCCAGCCCGCTCCGGTACGATGGGTGCCGGATCATGCTTGCACGCCGGAAAATCCCGGTTCTTCGCTGTCTCCCATAACGAGGGGAGGACTCGATGGACCAGCCGGGAACACGTATCCAGTGGGGACAGGCACTCGTGGTCCTGTCCATGATCGTGCTGTCCTGGTGGACGGCGACACAGTGGACGGCCTGGGAACTGGCGTTCCAGCCGGAACTCGGCCGACCGTGGTTTACGGTCCTGCACCGCTGGCCGGTCTATGCCCCGCCGCTGTTCTTCTGGTGGTGGTACGAGTTCGACGCCTACGCACCAGCGGTCTTCGCGCGTGGCGCCTGGATCGCGGGTTCGGGCGGGGGGCTGGCTTTTGCAGCGGCCGTGGCGCTGTCCGTCCACCGCGCCCGCGAGGCGAAGCGCGCCGCGACCTATGGCTCCGCCCGCTGGGCCGAAGACGCGGAAATCCGCGCGGCCGGGCTGCTGGACGAGGATGGCGTCGTGCTGGGGAAATACCGCCGCTCCTATCTCCGGCATGACGGTCCCGAACACGTCTTGACTTTCGCACCGACGCGCACGGGCAAAGGTGTGGGGATGGTGATCCCCACGCTCCTGACCTGGCCGGGTTCGGCCATTATCCATGACATCAAGGGCGAGAACTGGCAGATCACCGCCGGTTTCCGGAATCGCTTCGGGCGGGTGCTGCTGTTCGATCCTACCAATCCAGCATCCTCGGCCTACAACCCGCTGCTGGAGGTGCGGCGCGGGGCATCGGAAGTTCGCGACGTGCAGAACATCGCCGACATTCTGGTCGACCCCGAGGGTTCGCTGGAGCGCCGCAACCATTGGGAGAAGACCTCCCATGCCCTGCTGGTCGGCGCGATCCTGCATGTACTCTATGCGGAGGATGACAAGACCCTTGCCGGCGTGGCGAAATTCCTCTCCGACCCGAAGCGCTCGATCGAGGCGACCCTGTCGGCCATGATGCGGACATCGCATCTCGGGAAGGCAGGGCCGCATCCCGTCGTAGCGTCCGCTGCGCGAGAACTGCTGAACAAGTCGGATAACGAGCGCTCCGGCGTGCTGTCCACCGCCATGTCGTTCCTCGGTCTCTACCGTGATCCCGTGGTAGCCACCGTGACCAGTCGCTGCGAATGGCGGATCGGGGATCTGCTTGAGGGCGAACAGCCTGTTTCCCTGTATTTCGTCATCCCGCCGTCGGATATCAGCCGCACCAAGCCGCTGATTCGCCTGATCCTCAACCAGATCGATAAGGCGTACGGCCAGAACAATAGCATTCTGGACAATTGTCATGTCCGGGTCAGTTTCGCCACCAATGATGAACGCACTGCGAAACGGGTGTCCGATGGTCTCGGGGTAGCCACCGAGATCCGGTCGCAGAAGAATTATGCCGGACACCGGCTGTCGCCCTGGCTCGGGCATCTGATGGTCTCGCGTCAGGAGAGCGCGCGGCCCCTGATGACGGTGGGCGAGGTCATGCAGATCCCGGCACGGGAGGAAGTGGTCATGGTGGCGGGGTGTCCGCCGATCCGTGCGCGGAAGGCGCGGTATTTCCGGGATCGCCGCTTCGTCGAGCGCGTTCTGCCGCCGCCTGATCCGGCGCAGCTGCCACGGCCCGTCCGGCCCGATGACTGGAGTGATCGTCCGTCTCCTGTCACCCCGCTACCGGAGCAGGCGGGGTCGCCGGCAGCACCGGATAAACCCGACGACGCCGATAGTGATGAATCCCTCGGCACGGGGCGGAAATGGTCGCGCGAGCATGATCCGGCGGAGACCGACAGACGCAGGGCGCGCACCGCACCTGACCTGTTTGGCGAGGAACTGCCACCTGACATGGAAGCATGGGATCGCGCCGACCTGACGCGGATTGCCCGGCAGGCTGGCCTCGACCGTGGCAATGACCTCGGGCTGTGAGGGCGCAATGAGAACATCCCCGAAGAAGGCGCGCCTGTCGGTCTATCTGGAACCGAAACTGCTGGATGCCCTGACCGCCCATGCGGCACGGCGCGACTTGTCTCTGTCCCTGGTGGCGGAGGCCGCCATCGCGTCCTTCCTGTCGCCCGATGCTGATGAGCGGCGGGAAGCGGCGATGAGCCGCAGGCTGGACCGTCTCGACCGGCAGGTCGCCCGCATGGAGCGCGATCTCGGGATCAGCCTTGAGACGATGGCCCTGTTCATCCGCTACTGGATGACGGTCAGCCCGCCCTTGCCGGAACCGGCCGCAGCCGCAGCGCGGGCGCAGGGGGCGGAACGCTACGAGGCGTTCGTGGCCGCCCTTGGTCGGCGACTCAGCCGGGGGCCTCTCTTCCGGCATGAGATCCCGGAGGATGTGCCTCCTACATCGGAATCCTGATCCCGCGATCTGCAAGTAAAAACCGCATTCACTACGATCCTGTACGATCGCAGGAAAATGCTGTTGAAAACGGGAGAAAACAGCACTCTCTAATGATCCCCGTCGTCGTCCGGAAAAGCCGGATGACCCAAACGGACGGGGATTCCCATGGCGGTTACACCGATTGAAAGTGGTGCCCGACAGCGCGGCATGTCCATGCTGCGCACGGCGATGGGACCGGCGATTGCCCGGCATCTCGCTGATCCCGCTGTGGTCGAGGTCATGCTCAATCCCGATGGGCGGCTGTGGATCGACCGTCTGTCCGAGGGGCTGGGCGATACGGGTGACAGGATTACGCCAGCCGATGCCGAGCGCATTGTCCGTCTGGTGGCCCACCATGTCGGCGCGGAGGTGCATGAAGCGGCACCCCGTGTGTCGGCGGAATTGCCGACCGGCGAGCGCTTCGAAGGGCTGTTGCCGCCAGTAGTGACGGCCCCGAGTTTCGCCATCCGCAAGCCCGCCGTCGCCGTGTTCACCCTCGATGACTATGTCGCCGCCGGGATCATGACGGAGGGGCAGGCGGTGTTTCTGCGCCGCGCTGTCGCCGAGCGGAAGAACATCCTGGTCGCAGGTGGCACATCCACCGGTAAGACCACACTGGTCAATGCCCTCCTGGCCGAGGTCGCGAAAATCGGCGATCGCGTCGTCCTGATCGAGGATACGCGCGAACTGCAATGCACCGCGCCCAACCTCATCGCCCTGCGGACCCGCGAAGGTGTGATCACCCTTTCTGACCTTGTCCGGTCGGGTCTCCGTCTACGTCCTGACCGTATTCCCATTGGTGAGGTGCGTGGGGCCGAAGCCCTCGATCTGGTCAAGGCGTGGGGCACCGGCCATCCGGGCGGCATCGGTACACTACATGCCGGATCTGTGCTCGCGGCCCTGTATCGTTTGGAGCAACTGATCCAGGAAGCGGTGGTGACAGTGCCACGAGCCATGATCGCCGAAACCATCGACGTCATCGTCGTGCTGTCCGGGCGCGGCACAGCCCGTCGCCTGTCCGAACTGGCTGAAATTGACGGTCTTGATCCCCCGACCGGAGCCTATCTCATCCGTCCGGTCAACCTCTCTTCTCCCGAAACATCCAGCTCTGCCAATGGAGAGTCATCATGAGGTCGCCTTCACGTCTGCGCGCCGTGGTGTGCGCTGTCACACGTCCCGACCGGCATGTGCCGGATCTCCGTGTATTCGGAACCTCCATGCTGCTGTCGCTTGCTTTCGCGTCGTCGGCATGGGCGTCAGGATCCAGCATGCCGTGGGAAACGCCCCTGAACGAGATTCTGGAATCCGTGCAGGGGCCGGTGGCGAAGATCATCTCGGTCATCATCATCACCGTGACCGGTCTGACGCTGGCCTTCGGGGAAACATCCGGCGGGTTTCGCCGCTTGATCCAGATCGTCTTTGGACTCAGCATCGCTTTTGCGGCGTCCAGCTTCTTCCTGTCGTTCTTCTCCTTCTCGGGCGGGGCGCTGATCTGATGGCGGGATATGACGATGACGCGGTACCGGGATTTCATGTCCCGGTGCATCGCTCGCTGACCGACCCGATCCTGCTGGGCGGCGCACCCCGTGCCGTCGCCATCGCCAACGGCACACTGGCGGCGGCCGTAGCACTCGGCCTGCGGCTCTGGCTGATCGGCGCTGTGTTCTGGATCGTCGGGCATGGGCTCGCGGTCTGGGGTGCCAAGCGCGACCCTTTCTTCATCGAGGTCGGGCGGCGGCATCTCCGCTATCCCGCTTGGCTCCGGGCATAGGGAGGGCAGGGCGATGATGTCCCTTGGCGAATATCGTAATCGAAACTCCCTGCTGTCCGATTTTCTGCCCTGGGCCGCGCTGGTCGGAGAAGGTGTGGTCCTGAACAAGGACGGCAGCTTCCAGCGCACGGCGAAAATTCGAGGGCCGGATCTGGACAGTGCCACCCCAGCGGAACTGGTCGGCGTGACAGGACGGCTGAACAATGCCCTGCGTCGCCTTGGCTCCGGCTGGGCGGTGTTCGTGGAGGCGCAGCGCGTTCCCGCCACGCTTTATCCCGACAGCGATTTTCCCGATGCGGCCAGCCAGATGGTCGATCTGGAACGCCGGGAGCAGTTCGAGGATGAGGGTGCGCATTTCGAGAGCCGGTATTTCCTGACCCTGGTCTGGTTGCCGCCTGCGGAATCATCAGGCCGGGCCGAGCGTTTCCTCTATGAGGGCCGGGAGCGCGAGGGACCGGATCCGCATGGCATGCTCCATACGTTTGTGGACCGTAGCGATCGGCTTCTGGCCCTGCTGGACGGATTTATGCCCGAAGCGGCGTGGCTGGATGACGGCGAAACCCTCACTTACCTGCATTCCACCATTTCAACCCGGAACCAGCGGGTCCGGGTGCCGGAAATTCCGATGCATCTGGATGCCCTGCTGGTGGACCAGCCGCTGTCGGGCGGTCTGGAACCGAAACTCGGCGATGCCTTCCTCAAGACGCTGACGATCACCGGTTTCCCCAGCCGGACCTTTCCCGGAATCCTGGATGACCTGAACCGGCTGGCAATGCCCTATCGCTGGTCCACCCGCGCGATCCTGCTCGACAAGACCGACGCCACCAAGGTGCTGACGAAGATCCGGCGGCAATGGTTCGCAAAGCGCAAGAGTATCGCAGCCATTGTCCGGGAGGTGATGACCAATGAGGCATCGGTTCTGGTCGATAATGACGCCGCCAACAAGGCGGCCGACGCCGATCTCGCGCTCCAGTCGCTGGGCGCGGATGATGTCGGACAGGCCTATATCACCGCGACCGTCACGGTCTGGGACGGTTCCGCGTCCATTGCGGCGGAAAAACTTCGCCTCGTGGAAAAGATCATTCAGGGTCGGGACTTCACCTGCATGGCGGAAAGCCTCAACGCGGTTGAGGCGTGGCTGGGATCTCTGCCAGGTCATGTCTACGCCAATGTGCGTCAGCCCCCGGTCTCGACACTGAATCTGGCGCATATGATTCCGCTCTCTGCCGTGTGGGCCGGGCCGGAGCAGGACTGGCATTTCAGGGCAGCACCGCTTTTCTACGGCAAAACGGCCGGTGCCACACCGTTCCGGTTTTCCCTGCATGTCGGGGATGTTGGTCACACGCTGATCGCGGGACCGACAGGAGCGGGCAAATCTGTGCTGCTTGCGCTGATGGCGTTGCAGTTCCGGCGCTATGCGGGATCGCAGGTCTTTACCTTCGATTTCGGCGGCTCCATGCGCCCGGCAACATTGGCAATGGGAGGTGACTGGCACGATCTTGGTGGTGGACTGACGGACGGTGATACAGAAACCGCGCCCGTCGCCCTTCAGCCCCTGGCGCAGATTGACGATCCCGATGAGCGCAAATGGGCCAGCGAGTGGCTGGGGCAGATCCTCGTTGGCGAGGGGGTGACGCTGACGCCGGACGTCAAAGCCCATCTCTGGTCGGCCCTGAATTCCCTCTCGTCCTCGCCCAGCCATGAACGCACGATCTCCGGTCTGGTGGCACTTCTCCAGTCCAACGTCCTGAAGCAGGCGCTGGCCCCATACTGCCTGGGTGGACCTTATGGCCATCTGCTGGACGCCGATGCCGAACGTATCGGGGATGCCGATGTGGTGGTGTTCGAGACCGAAGGGCTGATCGGCTCCGGGGCTGCCTCTTCCGTGCTGTCCTATCTGTTTCATCGGATCGAAGGCCGTCTGGACGGCCGCCCGACGCTGCTGGTGATCGACGAGGGCTGGCTGGTCCTGGATGACGGCGATTTTGCCGGCCAGCTCCGGGAATGGCTGAAAACGCTGCGCAAGAAGAACGCCAGCGTCATCTTCGCCACGCAGTCCCTGTCGGATATTGCCAATTCGCCGATCGCCCCGGCGGTGGTGGAAAGCTGCCCCACGCGCATTTTCCTGCCCAATGAGCGGGCGATCGAGCCGCAGATCATGGCGCTTTATCGGGACTTCGGCCTGAACGACCGGCAGATTGGCATCATCGCCCGCGCGGCCTCGAAGCGGGAGTATTACTGCCAGACGCAACGGGGCAACCGGTTGTTTGAACTTGGGCTCGGTCCTGTTGCCCTGGCGCTGTGCGCGGCCTCCGGCAAGGACGATCACCGGCTGATCGACGGTGTGCTGGCGGAACACGGACGTGGTGGCTTTCTGCCTGCCTGGTTCGACGTGCGTGGCGTGTCATGGGCCGCGGACCTTCTGCGGGAAGGGGACGTGTCATGAGGCAGGTGATCTTTTTCTGCAGTGCAGCGGCCCTGTTGTCGATTGGCGTGCCGGAGGCCCGGGCACAATGGGCTGTGTATGATGGAGCCAACCATGTCCAGAATGTTCTCATCGCGGCACGGACCCTCCAGCAGATCGATAATCAGATCACCTCGCTGGCCAACCAGGCACAGATGCTGGTCAATCAGGGACGTAATCTGGCGAGCCTGCCGCTTTCGACGCGGAAATCTCACAGAAGGGTTGTACATCGGGTTAGATTATGAAAAAGTCTGTTTTGCACAAAAGAATTTTTCATAAGCAATAAACGAACCCGATGCAGACAGAGTGTAGCGCAGGCGCGTA
>NZ_JAHRDV010000028.1 GCF_019083805.1 Acetobacter estunensis | reverse complement strand
GTCCGCTTCGGTGAGCGGCTTATACGGCGATACCTCAAAAAACGTCAACACCTAAAAAATCAAAAACCACAAAAAATATGCAAACAACTGATTTCAAACAGGAAATGTCACAGAGAGACCTCCCAGCTGGATTCTCGCGCCTTCAAGCCCCCTCCTCTCCAATGCCCCTAAGCTCTGCTAAAGCCGACCGAGCTCTTGAAACACGCGCCTTTAGGGTTCCCACAGCCACGCCACATATGATGGCCGCCTCTTCGTATGAAAGCTCCTGCGCTCCCACGAGCATCAGCGCCTCTCGCTGAAGTGGGGGCAACTGCCACAGCAATCGTTCCAGATCCGAGATTCGCGAACGCGCAGCCTGCGGTCTTTCTTCATGAGGTTGGTCGGCGCTGTATTCCTCAAGAACCTCCCGTTCGCGCTTCCCCCTGCGAGTCTGCTCATAAAAAAGATTACGCAGGATCGTGAAGGTCCAGGTCTTGAGATTGCTTCCGGGCTCGAACTGATGTCGCGCCGAAAACGCTCTTACGATCGTTTCCTGCACCAGATCGTCCGCCCGCGCCCGGTCATGGCTTAAAAACCGCCCGAACGCCCTCAACTCTGGCAAAAGTGCAACGATTCCGTGACGAAAGGTAGCCGAAACCATGTCTTCGGACGTGTCGGCCCTTTTCGGATCGTGTCCACCCATGCAAACCTGACTCCGCCTGCCGTTTCGATGCCCGCCGCGAAGGAATGTTCACGATGCCCGATTCGCAACGAAGCGAACTGATCCGCGCGCTTCCCTATGCACGCCGCTATGCACGGGCTTTGACCGGAAACCAGCCACGTGGCGACCTGCTTGTGGCGGAAAGCCTCCGCGATCTTTCCACCCGTTCAACCAATTCACTGTCGGCGCGCCTGAACCTGTATCGTGCCATTTCACAAAGAGCGACAGGCATGAGCGATGAGGCGCAGAATCATGTGCTGTCCATGCCGCAGCGCGAACTTCTCCTGCTCACCAGTCTGGAAGGGCTTTCCACCGTACAGGCGGCCACCATCCTCGACCTTGACCCGCAGGATGCCACGGAACAGCTTACAAAAGCCCGTGAAATCATTCGCTCCGTATCGCGTACGTCCATCCTCATCATTGAAGACGAGCCGATCATTGCGATGGACATCGAAGATCTCGTAATTCGATGTGGACATGATGTAGCTGGCATCGCCCACACGCAGGCCGAAGCAATTGCTCTGGCGAAGGAAACACATCCCGGTCTGATTCTCGCCGATATCAATCTCGGCGAAGGCGGAAACGGCATGGAAGCCGTTGCGGAAATCATGAAAACCATGTCCGTACCGGTCATCTTCGTGACCGCCTATCCGGAATGTCTGCTGACCGGCAATACGCTTGAGCCATCCTTCGTCATCACCAAACCTTTCGAACCGCTCACACTTGCCATCGCGACCTATCAGGCCATTACGGGGGGCGTGCCGGTTCCCTGAACCGAGTCTTCACGCCGCCCGCCTCTTGCATAGCCCCGCCATTCACCGCACTTTCCGGTCATGGCACCTCCCCTCCTCCATCTTCAGAACATCACTCTCACCCTCGGCGGCAAGCCGTTGCTCAACGGCGCGGAACTTGCCGTGGGTACAGGTGAGCGTGTCTGTCTGGTCGGCCGCAACGGCTCGGGCAAATCTACGTTCCTGCGTATCGCAGCGGGCGAAATCCTCTCCGATTCCGGAACACGCTTTCTCCAACCCGGCTGCACCCTGCGCTACTTGCCTCAGGAACCGGACCTTTCCGGTCACGCCACGGCGCTGGATTATGTCACGGCGGGGCTGACCGATCCGTCGCAGGAGTGGCGGGGCAACGTCATGCTGGATGCGCTGGGAATGAACCCGTCCCACGATCCCGCCACGATGTCGGGAGGAGAATCCCGCCGTTGCGCTCTCGCCCGCGTTCTCGCGGCCGAGCCCGACGTGCTCCTGCTGGACGAGCCGACCAACCATCTCGACATGCCCACCATCGAGTGGCTGGAACGCGAACTGCTCTCCCTGCGAACTGCGCTTGTCATCATCAGCCATGACCGGCGTCTTCTGGAGACATTGTCCCGCAGCGTGGTCTGGTTGGATCGCGGCGTCACGAAACGTCTGGATCAGGGATTCGAACGCTTCGAAAGCTGGCGTGAGGAGGTGTTGGAGCAGGAGGAGCGTGACGCTCACAAACTCGACCGCCAGATCGCCCGCGAAGAAGACTGGATGCGCTATGGCGTCACGGCACGCCGCAAGCGCAACGTCCGTCGCGTGGCGGAACTCGCCGCTCTTCGGGCCAATCGACGGGATGCCGTACGTCCACAAGGCAATGTAACGCTCGAAGCGCATACCACCGGTCCCTCGGGCAAGCTGGTGACAGTTGCGGAAGAGGCCTGCAAAAGTTGGGGCGAACGTCCCATCGTGAAGGATCTGGATCTGCGGGTGTTGCGCGGCGACCGCATGGGGATCGTCGGAGCCAACGGCGCGGGCAAGACGACTCTCCTGCGGCTGCTGACGGGCGTGGACGCTCCCGACAGGGGCACGGTCACGGTTGGGCCGTCTGTGGCGATGGTCACACTCGATCAGCAGCGCCGTGCCCTTGATCCCACAAGCACGCTGGCCGACACGCTCACGGGTGGTGGTGGCGACATGGTGCAAGTGGGCACGGAAAAACGCCACGTCATTGGCTATATGAAGGACTTCCTGTTTCGTCCGGAACAGGCCCGCACACCCGTTGGACAGCTTTCAGGTGGAGAGCGCGGACGTCTGATGCTGGCCTGTGCGCTAGCTCGTCCTTCAAACCTTCTGGTGCTGGACGAACCCACCAACGATCTTGACCTGGAAACGCTCGATCTCCTTCAGGACATGCTCGCATCCTATGATGGCACCGTGCTTCTGGTCAGCCATGACCGAGATTTTCTCGATCGCATCTGCACGTCCGTACTGGCCGCGACAGGCGCTGGTTCTTGGACTGAGTATGCAGGCGGCTACAGTGACATGCTAGCCCAGCGCGAAGATAAACCGCTGGATGAACGCTCATCCGAAACAGTGACGTTCCCTGCACAGGGAAAAGCGGACGTTGCGCCCTCCCCTTCCGGAAAATCCGGCACCCGCAAGTTGTCCTATAAGGACCAACATGCGCTTGACCGCCTGCCAGCCCAGATGGCCGAGTTGGAAGCGAAGATTGTCACGTTGCGGAAAGCTCTGGCGGACCCCGATCTTTACTCTCGCGATCCGAAAGCCTTTGCCCGTCACAGCGAAGCGCTCGACACAGCCGAACGCGCCCTTACCGATACGGAAGAACAGTGGCTTGAACTGGAGATGAAACGCGAGAACTTGCAGGGGTAAACGCACCGGCGCCCTCCCCTATTCTGCCCACGTCCCAACGCAGTTCTCGACATCCAGAGCAATGCCGCCCAATTCACGGATACGACCGATGGCAAGCGGCGTGAGAAGGCCCGCAGCCACCAGAAACACACTGCCCGGATACGGCACCCATATCTCCTCAATCTGACGTATGGCGTCCACGGGAGAAAGATCAGCCAGCAGAATCTCGGTCACGGCGCCCACGTCGCACACTGCCGCCATTCTGGCTGTCAGACCGGGCTGATCTGTCACCATTCCGACAAAGGGCAGATGACCAAGCAGCCGCTTTAACCCGGGATCAGAGGCTGCGACTTCTTGCATCACTCCGCTAACCGCTGAAAAACGGTTTCGGTAATTGCTCAGCTCGCGCTCCTGTTCGGCAAAGAAGCCAAAGGCCGGATTATCTCGCGCTAGTGTCTCAGCTCCGGGCAGGCACACGATATCGGCTAAACGTGCCGTCTCCCGGTACGCCGTCCCAAGCCGCGCAAGTTCAAGAGCTGGAAGTGTCGCGAACGGCACACCGAAATGAGCCTGCCATGGCGGGTCGGTCATCTCCATAATCTCACGAGGACGAAGGAGAAGATTCGCATGCAGGCTGGTGGCGCAGACAAGACGCGCCCGTTCATGCGCACATGACAGCAGCGAGAACGGTCGCGCTTCCTCTATGGCGCTCCGGATCTGTCCGGCCACGCCTTCCCCGTTCAACCAGAGAGCAGAAGATTCCAGTTCGGTTGCCTGTCGCACCAGAGCCGCGCGATCGGTAACACGCGCGAGACGGGCATTGGCAAGCTGACTGTACAGCGAAATGCGTCCACCGGCTTTCGACGCCAGCGCGTCAAGAAAATCTCCACTGGCGACAATCTCATCGAAACGACCGGTTTCCTCGAGACTCCGAATGTAATTCCATGCCGAAAAGTGCTCGCCCTGTAAGGGCCGCGTCACTCTGCGCAAACGTGGCAGAGCGTCTTCATACAGGCCAGCGTTGAAAAAGACGGATGCAATATCGGCATCCTGCGCATCATTGAGAAAATCCGTCCGCCGCAACAGATCGCACACCTGCAATTTGTCCGCATTCTCAAACCTCTGCGCGAGATCGAGAAGCAATCCACGCAACTGGCGAATGTCAGGCCACAGTGCCAGCGCTTTCTCACAGGCAGCCAACGCTTCGGTCTCTCGATCTGCCGCTATCGCCTGCCTGATTTGGTCCAGAACGGCCTTCAAATGCCCGTCGTCATCCAACGCCATGTCCTTCTCATTCCGCATAGACGGTCACGTTCCTCTTCATGGTCTCGCAAAATGAAGATTGCACTTACAGTGAGACAGAAAAACGGCCACGTCCGCGCGGAAGGCGGTCGTGGCCGTAAAAACCAAAACAAACGATGCCTGATGATGATCAGACGTTACTGGCGGCCGTCACAAGTAGACCGCTCAGACGCCGCGCAAACAATGCCGGATCCTTGGGGCTTTCACCGTCCTGAATCCGCGCCACATCCAGCAGAACCTTTGCCAGATCACCCAATGCAGGGCTTTTTTCAGCCGCCTTGCGCGCCAGTTCACGCACAAGGGCATTACGCGGATTGAGTTCCAGCACCGGCGCCGTCTCCGGCATCTTCTGACCGCTGCGACGCATCAGTTTCTGCATCTGGAGATCCGGTCCGTTTTCCGAAGCGGCCAACACCACAGCACTGGATACGAGCCGATCCGTGCTGCGCACGTCCGACACATCCGAACCCAGCGCCTCTTTCAACGCAGGAAGAAGGATGTCCATATCGGCGGCCTCCCCTGTCGCCGCTTCGCCGGTGACAGGGAACTTCTCCAAATCGGCTGCCCCCTGCGTCACGCTGCGCAGCGTCTTGCCCTCAAAGCTGGACAAACGATCGGGCCAGAAGGAATCCACGGGTTCGGACAGCAACAGCACTTCCAGGCCGCGCGCCCGGAAACCTTCAAGCTGAGGCGATTCAGCGAGCGATTCCGCGCTGTCACCCACAAGGTAATAGATCGCCTCCTGTTCCGGCTTCATGCGCCCGGCGTAATCGGCAAGCGTCGTCCAGCCACTTTCCGGTTTGTCCGCGTCCACCGTCAAAGCGCTGGAACGGAACCGTGCCAGGCCAGCAAGTTCCGTGCGATGTTCGGCGTCTTCCCAGATGCCTTCCTTCACGACGGAACCGAAGTTCTGCCAGAAGGTCAGGAAGGAAGCATCGTCCTTGGCGCGGGTTTTCAGTTCGTTCAGAACCCTCCCCGTCACGGCCTTGCGAATACGCGCCAGAACCGGAGTGGCCTGCAGCATCTCACGCGAGACATTCAGCGGCAGATCTTCCGTGTCCACCACGCCTTCCACGAAACGCAGCCAAGCCGGCAGCAGCATCGCATCGTCGGTGATGAACATCCGCTTCACATGCAGGCGGATCTTACTCTCGCGTGACGTTTCTCCAAACTCGAACGGGCGCTCGCTGGGAATGAACAGCAAGGCACTGAATTCGATCATGCCCTCCGCGTGCCAATGCAGCGTGGCCCACGGCGTGTCGAAATTGTGCGAGATGTGACGGTAGAACTCGTTAAGCTGCTCCTCCGTCACCTCGCTTTTGGGCTTACGCCACAGCGCTGTGCCCTCATTGGCTTCTGTCTCCTCACCATCCTTCACGATGCTCACGGGCCACGCGATGTGATCCGCCCATTTGCGGATGATGGCCTGAAGCCGCCACGTATCAAGGAATTCGTCCGCGTCTTCTTTAATGTGGAGGGTGATATCGGTGCCGGGCTTGTCTCGCTTGGCGGGCGCCAGTTCGTAAGCGCCCTTGCCATCCGACGTCCAGCTCCACGCCTCATTCGAACCCGCGCGACGCGAGACGACTTCCACCCGGTCCGCCACCATGAACGCGGCATAGAATCCCACACCGAACTGACCGATCAGGTTCGGCTTGTCCTCTGGCTTGGCGTTTTCCAGTTCCTGCCCAAAAGCACGCGTACCGGAACGCGCAATGGTGCCAAGATTGTTGACAAGCTCCTCCTTGCTCATGCCGGTACCATCATCGGAGATGGTCAGCAGACGGGCATCCTTGTCAGGATTGATGCGAATTTTTGCATCGTCAGGAAGCGCTTTTGCGCCATCCGTCAGCGCCTCGAAACGACGGCGATCCGTGGCGTCGGCAGCGTTGGCCACCAGTTCACGCAGAAAAATTTCGCGCTCGGAATAGAGCGAATGCACGACAAGGTCGAGAAGCCGACCTACTTCCGCGCTGAACTCGTGCTTTTCAGCTGCAGCGGACGTGCCGGGGGTTTCCTGTCCTGTCATCTTCAATGTTCATCCCTGAAAAAAGTTCGATCCTGTCTGTCGGCCTACAGCGGCCGCCATGCTGTCTGGATATGTGTGGGCTTTTGCGCCGTTTTCAAGCACACCGAACCTCACCCCGAAAACAATACGGCCCCGGACATCCTGAGACATCCGGGGCCGTAGTACAGGCTCTGAACGATCCTTCGTCAGCGAAGAATCAGGCGTCTCCCTTTTCCTTGAGGGCCGTCAGCACATCCGCCGGACGAATGGGCATGTGGCGCAAACGGATACCCACCGCATCGAACACCGCGTTGCCGATGGCAGCGCCAATCGTCGTCACACCCGGCTCACCCAGCCCCATCGGCTTCTCGGTGCTTTCCACGAACTCGATATCCATCTCCGACACGTCCGGCATCCGCAGAGGCGTATAGGTGTCGAGATTGCGGTCCTTGCAGGTGCCGTCCACGATCTCGCTGCTTTCACACAGCGCCATGCTCAGCCCCCAGAGCGCACCGCCCTCCGTCTGCGCCAAAGCACCGTCCGGATCGACAATGGTTCCGGCATCGAGCACGAGCCAGATCTTCTCGCAGGTCACGACACCGGTCTTGCGATCGACATGCACGCGGACAATGCCCGCCGTCCATGTCGGCATGGCACGCTCCTGACCGAAGGTAGTCGCCACACCCAGCGCCGTATCCTTGGGCAGCGGTTTGCCCCAGCCCGCCTTTTCCGCCACGCGCTTGAGAACAGCCGCCTGACGCAATGCACCACCTGCAGAGTCTGGAGCCTTCCCCTTGTTGCGCCCCTCGGGGCCGTTGCCGTTGAGCATTTCCAGACGGAAAGCCACAGGATCCTTTCCGATCTCGTGCGCCACCTCGTCGATGAAACATTCCTGCGCCCACGGGGTCCATCCCGCACTCACCGAGCGCAGCCAGCCGGGACGGAAGGTTTCCTTGGCCAGATCATTGCTGAGCGCCCGGACACGCATCGGCCCGAAATCATACCAACTGTCCGCACCGGCAATCGCGAACTGGTCGTACGGCTTGCCGTCCACGCCCTTTTCCATGAAGGCCGCAGCCATCACCTCCGTCGGCCAACCGGCCGAGGCGTGGTGCTGGAATCCGACGATGGCGTTCTGCTCATTGAGCGCTGCCCGCACCACCTGCACCGAGGGGGAGCGGATGGAATCGAACACCATGTCATCAGAGCGCGTCAGGATCAGCTTCACCGGCTTGCCGCCAATGGCCTTCGACGCCAGAGCGGCAGGCACCGCGTAATCTCCGTTCAGACGACGCCCGAAGCCGCCTCCGAGCAGATAGCTCATCATCTTCACCTTGGACTCGGGTTCCCCGAGTGCCTTGGCGATGACCGGCAGGAACAATGTCTGCCACTGGTTGCCGCAATGAATTTCCCAGATGCCATCCTTGAGCTGGGCAACCGCATTCATTGGCTCCAGCTGATAATGCATCACGGACGCGCAGGTGTATTCCTTCTCGACCACGCGATGCGCGCCCTTGAAGACATCGTCCACACCCTTGTCATCGAAGATCATCGTCCCGCCATCGCGGTGCGCGATCTGCTCACGCCCACGATCGAGAATGTCTTTCTCCGTGACATGCGCGGTCTTGCCCGGCGTCCATTCCACTTTCAGCAGATCGGTTGCCTTGATGGCCGCCGGATAACTCGAAGCCAGCACCACGACCCAGCCCGGCACCGTATCGGACGGATCGTCCAGCACGATGTAGCGGATGTAACCGCGAACTTTCTTCGCTTCCGTATCGTCCACGGAAATGACCTTCGAGCCATAGCGCGTGGGCGGCATCTTGGGACGGCCATAGACCATGCCATCGATTTTCGCGTCGATGCCGTAAATGGCCGCACCCGTCGTTTTGGGAGGAATGTCGAGCGACTTCACCTGCTTGCCGATTACCCGTCGCTCGGATGCGGGCTTGAGCGGAAGCGCTTTCAACTGCTCGGGCGTGAAGCTGCGGGCGGGACGCGCCTTCGCCACGATGTCCCCAAAGCTGATGGAGCGGCTGCCATCGGTCACGATGCCTTTACGGGCATGGCAATGGGCAGCCGGCACGCCCAGCAGGCGTGCGCCTTCCTCGACCAGCACGGTGCGGGCCGCCGCACCCGTCTGCCGGAACAGATCCCATGTCAGCCAGACCGACCACGAAGCACCGGTGATCATCAGTCCCCATTTCGGGTCCGTGTCCACATAGGTGATCTTCACCTTGTCCCAGTCGGCTTCCATTTCATCGGCGATGATCTGCGCCAGCGCCGTGCCGATATGCTGGCCCATCTCGGCACGGATGATGTTGACGTTGATCGTCCCGTCAGGTGCCACCGAACACCAGATGTTCGGCTCGAATGCCGGCGGCGGCAACGGCGATCCCAACGGGTAGACCTGGGCCGCCCGACCTTCACGGGCGAACCCGAAGAGGAAAGCACTTCCCACGGCCGCCGAGAGAAAACCGCGCCGGGAAAGGCCACGGCCTGCGGCCCGATCCTGCTGGGCGGCAATACGTTCGAGCTTACCCATGAGAGTGCTCTCCTCCGTTTTTGGCCGACTTCATGGCAGCCGCGGCCTGCTTGATGGCCTTGCGGATGCGGATATAGGTCATGCAACGGCACAGGCTGCCGCCCATCACGCCGTCAATGTCCTCATCCGTGGGGTCAGGATAATCCTTGAGCAGACTGGCCGCCTGCATGATCTGCCCTGACTGGCAATAACCGCACTGCGGCACCTGAATGTCGCGCCACGCTACCTGAAGGACGTGCTCACCATTCGGGTCCAGCCCTTCGATGGTGACGACATCCGCCCCCTCCACGGCCGAAACCGGGGTAATGCAGGAGCGCGTCGCACGTCCACCGACATGAACCGTGCAGGCGCCGCACTGACCGACGCCGCAACCGAACTTGGTGCCCGTCAGGCCAAGATCGTCGCGAATGGCCCACAGAAGAGGTGTATCCTCCGGCACGTCGAGCGATACGTCACGGCCGTTGAGTTTGAACTTGATCATGATGAAGCTCCGGGATCCCGACTCACGGCCAGACTCAATGGGAAGAATTCACTGGCGGCTCTTCCACCAGCTTGCGGGCCTCGGCGGCCTTGCGGTCCAGATCGGTCCACGGGGGCATGTTCGTGCGCGTACGCCGCAGATAGGCCGCGATCCGCGCCATGTCGTGATCGCTCAGCGCATTGTAGAAGCTCGGCATCGCAACGCCGGTCTGCCCTTCCTTGTTGGACAGGCCACGCATCATGATCAGATAGAGATCCGTTGGCTCATCCAGCCACAGCGCGCTGTTGAGCGCGAGTTCCGGGCGTCCAAGCACAGGCGCCGGAGCCGCATTGTAATGACAGGCCGCGCATGCGCCCTGATAGAGGCGCGCATCCGGATCGGTGTTGAAGCCGATCAGATCACGCTTGCTGTCTTCCATGGCCTGCTTGATAGCCGCTGCGTCTCCGGCCACACGCTCATCGGCATGATCCACTGACGCGAAATAATGCGCGATGGCGTGCACATCCGATTCCGGCACAGTGGCGAGGAAGTCATGCGCCACCGGAGACATCGGCCCACCAGCCGGACCATGCAGCGGCGCTACGCCATTGCGGAGATACTGGTAGAGCTCGTTTTCCGTCCAGACGACCGGCGTCGGGTTTTTCTCGTTGAGAGGCGGTGCGGTCCATCCATCGACAGCCCCACCGTCATAAGCATAACCCGGCAGTTTCTCCGCCCCCAAGAGGCCGCGCGGAGTATGGCAGGCGCCGCAATGGGCCGCGCCTTCCGCCAGATACGCGCCACGGTTCCATTCAGCGTCATGCTTGGGATCGGGCTTGTAGCGGCCCGGCGTGAAATAGAGCAGCTTCCAGCCGGCCAGACCGATACGCGGCGTGACACTAAGCGGGAAATCGTTCTGGCGATGAGTCATATGCACGGCGGGCCGCGTCATGATCCAGGCGTAAAGATCCGAGATGTCCGCGTCCGACATCTTGGTAAAGTGGTCATAGACGAACGCCGGCAACAGATGGGAACCGTCACGCGACACGCCCAGTTGCAGGGCGCGGCGGAAGGCGTCTTCCGACCAGTTGCCGATGCCTGTCTCTGGATCGGGGGTGATGTTGGAAGAATAGATCGCCCCGAAAGGCGAGACCATCTTGTAGTCACCAGCCAATGTCGGACCGGCATGACCATCCTGCCGGGTGTGACACTCCACGCAGTAACTTTCCGCCGCGACGATGCGCCCGCGCTCAATCTTCTCCGCCGAAAACTGACTGGCTTTCGGTGGATCGATCTTTGGAAGCGCCGGATACCAAGCGTACCACAAGAACCCCAACCCGCCGAGGATTCCTGCCCCGACGCCAACCCCGAGTATGCGCTTGATCACTCTTCCCCCATCACCGGCCCGGCCGGCCGTCCACGACCACTTAACGAACGAAGCCGTGCCACATCTCCGTTAAGAAGCCTTCAGTGGCACTCGATGTCATAAGTTATGTCCGATCGTGCAGTAAATGCATGACAGGCACTTTGGAACTGCAAAAGCGGAATATGATTTATGTCATGGCGATATTTTATCGCCCGATCTTGGGATTCTCCAGCAAAAGCTGGTGTTTTTCTTTCCAGTGTCTATATACCACTAAATATAGACACTGGTTTTTAATGGACCGATAGTTCCGCCTGCCCCCTGATGCGCGAGGGCAGGCGGAAAGCTGTACTCACCCTTTCAGCACGCCAGCAAGAACCTCTTTCGCCCCACTTTCCTTCAATCCCTTGTGGAAAGCCGCGAAATGCTCGGCGAACGTCGCATTCTCGGCCACGCCCCATCCTGCGAACACAGGTAACCCGAGAATGGCCTGCGGGTCTTCTCCTTGCAGCGCTGCCTTATCCTGTTCAGTGACCTGCGGGTCACTCACACGGATATCGCCAGTCGTGCCATTCACATCCCGATAACATTCGGCCCAGCAGGCAAGCGTGAAAGCCTCACGCCGCGCATCCCGCCCCTTCTCAAGCAACTGTTTTACGGTCGGACCAAGGAACACCGGCAATTTGGCCAATCCGCCGGACGCGATTCGCTCCAGTTGATCCCCCACTTCCGGGTTACGAAACCGGTTCAGCACCAGCCGCGCATAGTCCGTGACATTCACATCCGCCGGAGGCGTGAGAAGTGGCGCCACATCTTCATTGAGGAACGTCCCGACCAACGTGGCCAGTCCTCCATCCGCAATGGCCTTGTCCACCCGACGATACCCCATCAAAAGGCCCGCATAGGCCAGCGTGGAGTGGGCCGCGTTCAGCATCCGCAGCTTCACCTGTTCATAAGGTGCCACGTCACTGGTGAACTGCACGCCCACTTTTTCCAATGCAGGACGTCCGGCACAAAATGAGTCCTCGATCACCCACTGGGTGAAATCTTCCGAATAGACCGGCATTAGGTCCGCAACGCCGCTTTCATGGTCCAGTCGCTCAATGTCCGCCGCGCCGATCGAAGGGGCGATGCGATCCACCATGGCACAGGGAAACGTAACCTTCTCACGCATCCATGCGCCAAGCTCGGCGTCACGCGCGTCGGCAAAACCGCAGAACGCGGTCCGCGCGACTTTGCCGTTTTCCTGAAGATTATCGCACGAAAGAACCGTAAACGGCCCCACACCGGCCGCACGTCGCCGCTTCAATGCCTCTGTGACGACACCGAACGCCGTCTGGGGAACGTCACGCTTCAGATCCTCGGCAATATCGGGATGGTCGAGCTGAAACCGTCCCTGCCCATCCACATAATAACCGCCTTCCGTAATGGTCAGGCTGACGATGCGGATCGCCGGGTCCGTCAGACGGTGAATGACGCCTTCATACCCATCCAGACAACTCACATACTCGACGATCGAGCCGATCGCATGGATGGCTTTTGTGCCGTCCGAAGCAAACTCGGTCAGAGTGAACAGGCTGTCCTGCTTGCGGAAAGCCTCCCGACGCTCTTCTTCCCGGCGGCCATGACGGATCCCAAGACCAACGATTCCCCATTCCACCTGCCCCGGCAGGGCAAGAACCTGCTCCACATAATGTGCCTGATGGGCACGGTGGAAATTGCCCACACCGATATGCGCGATACCCGGACGAACATCGGCACGGGAATAGGAAGGCTTGAGAACGTCCTGCGGAAGATGATCCAGCGTGGCGTTCGAAAGGGGAATCATGAAGTCAGGCTCCTTGGAAAATGAATACGGGCACGCGCCATGACCCATCCGTGAGGACCAGCGTCATGGCGAAAAGATACGTGCAGGGCTGTGGTGTCATAACACATCGGACAGGGCTTCGTTTTCCACCGGCCTGCTTTCAGTTCACATCGCCTGCCTTTCGGACTTGAAAGCCGGGGTCGGCTCCGCTATCACCGCCGCTCGATCACGCGCCCGGGCCTGTAGGGCATGCCCGGCCGTGCCTTGCCGCGTTCCGCGAGGAATGGCGGCCAGAAGTCAAGGAGACCGAAATGCCCAAGATGAAGACGAAGTCGTCGGTCAAAAAGCGGTTCAAGATCACCGCGACCGGCAAGGTGCTCTGCGGCCCGGGCAACAAGCGCCACGGCCTTATCAACCGTTCGCAGAAGATGAAGCGCACGAATCGTGGTCCTCAGGTCATGACCGAGATGGACGCGAAGACCGTGAAGCAGTGGGCCCCCTACGGGCTGGCTTGAGGAGCACCGATTAAATGGCACGTGTAAAGCGGGGCGTGACGACACACGCCCGTCACAAGAAGGTTCTCAAGCTCTCCAAGGGCTTCCGGGGCCGCTCTTCCACGAACTATCGCATTGCGCTCGAGCGTCTCGAAAAGTCGCTCCAGTATGCCTACCGCGATCGTCGCAACAAGAAGCGTGAGTTCCGCGCTCTGTGGATCCAGCGTATCAACGCTGCCGTCCGTGAGCATGGCCTGACCTACAGCCGTTTCATAAACGGTCTGGACAAGGCCGGCATCGACATCGACCGCAAGATGCTTGCCGCCATCGCCTTCGATGACGCCGCCACCTTCGGTGAGATCGTGAAGAAAGCCCAGGCCGCACTCGCTGCCTGATCGACTTTCTGTCGTGATATGAAAAAAAGCCGCCTTCATGGGCGGCTTTTTTTATACCCCGATGATGGCCCCGCTCACTCTTCCTCAGGTGGGATCGCCTTGGGACGATTGTTCTCATCCAGTGCCACGAACACAAACTTGCCCTGCGTGACCAGATCGCGGTCCTTCGCATGACGCAGCCGCCGCCACGCCTGCACCTGAATGGTCATGGAGGTACGCCCCACCTTCAGGATATCGGTATAAACCGAAAGCTCATCCCCCACCGCCATGGGTGCGAGGAAAGACACGCCATCGATAGCCACGGTCACGGTCTTGGTGCCCGCCCGACCATTGGCGGCGGACCCGGCGGCCAGATCCATCTGTGACATGACCCAGCCACCGAAGACATCTCCCGCCGCATTCGTGTTGCTCGGCATGGCTATGACACGGATCGTCAGTTCGCCCGACGGCTTCGTCACCTTGTTCGTCAGCATGTCACCTCACCTGTCCCGTTGCGTTCGTCACTGACAATGGCACAAACCCACGCCAACAGCCGCATCACCGTCCGTAGAGCGTCTCGGGTGTCACCACAGGATCGGAGATCGTCTCCAGCCCTTCGGCACCGAAACGGCGATAAAAACAGCTCCGTCGTCCCGTGTGGCAGGCGACGCCCGTCTGATCGACCAGCAACAGAACAGCATCACCGTCGCAATCCAGTCGCGCCTCCACCAGACGCTGCACCTGCCCCGATGTCTCGCCCTTGCGCCACAAAGACTGGCGGCTGCGTGACCAGTAACACACCTGTCCGGTCAGGAGCGTTTCGCGCAAAGCATCACGATTGAGCCATGCCACCATGAGCACCTCACCCGTGTCGTGCTGCTGGGCGATGCCACAGACCAGACCGTCTTTATCGAACGCAACCCGCTCAAGTTCGCGCTCGACCGCTTCCTTGCCCGGTCGCTCACATGTCTCCACTCCTCGGCTCACGCGCCTGTCTCCTCTCCGTTTTTCTTCTGCTCGTTCTCACTCAGAGCAGAGGCCAGCCACACCGGCACGCGCGGCACGATCCGATGTCCCGCCGCCTCCAGATGTTCAGCAAAGACTTCCGGACGCAGAAAAGCCAGTCCGCAATGATCGTGGCTGGAGCGCACCTGCCCCACGTCCTTGTCTCCCGACCGGATCGGCGTGCCAACGGGCGGCAATGGCGCTTCGGACGCCACGGGCACGAGACGCCGTTTGACCAGCCCGCGATAGCGCGTGCGTGCGGTCAGTTCCTGCCCCATGTAACAGCCCTTGGTCCACGAAATCCCATTGAGCAAATCGAAATTGGCTTCCAGCAGCAGCGTTTTCTCGGGCTCGCAATCGCGCACACCGTCGGGCAGTCCCAGCACGAGACGGTGCAGATCATACTCCGCCGCGTCCGCCTTGGCGGTCTTGGCCGGCTCCAGCAGCAAAAGCCGCCAGCCTGCTCCGGGCAGACGCGGATCAGGCGCGAGAATGGCATTTTCCGCCGTCATGACGTCCGGTAGCGCTCCCCAGGCCGCATGAACCACCAGGCGTGTGGGCTGAATGGTCACATCCGCACGCAGACGGAAGCGCGACAAGGTCGTCACGATCATCTCAACCTGTGACGCCGCGCAATCGAGAAGCAGGCAGGGCTCATCCGGATCGGCAAAGATGAAGAAATCCGCTTTCCAGCGCCCCTGAGCCGTAAGCAACGCCGCCCATACGGCCTTGCCCGGCTCAACCTCAGTCACATCGTTGGAGACCAATCCCTGAAGGAATTTGACCCGATCCTCGCCCCTAATGGCAATGACAGCCCGGTCAGGCAGATGAGCAAGATAGGACATCAGGCAATACTCCGCAGGGCCACGCCTCTGGTGCGCAGGCAAAAAGATTGGACGGCATCTCCACAAGAACAAGAGGCAGGCTGAAGAATTGTTCCCGTCCAGTCCTCACGTTTTCAGGAAGACGCGCCAATATCCTCCCGGATGGGACGAGCACGTTCACTCGCTGTCTTGAGCTGACCGCAGGCCGCCAGAATGTCGCGCCCGCGCGGCATACGGATGGGAGAGGCAAAACCCGCATCCATGACAATCTGCGCAAATTTCGCCAGTTGCTCGCGCGTGGAAGGCTTATATTCGCTACCGGGCCATGGATTGAACGGGATCAGGTTCACCTTGGCCGGAATGCCGCGGATAAGACGCACCAACTCCCGCGCATCCGCCTCACTGTCATTGATGCCACGGAGCATGATGTATTCAAACGTGATACGCCTCGCATTGCTCGCAGCGGGATAGCGCCGACAGGCCGCCAGCACTTCGGCAATCGGATATTTGCGGTTCAAAGGCACGATCTCATCGCGCAGATCATCGCGCACGGCATGCAGAGAGACCGCAAGATTGATGCCAAGCTCATCCCCGCAGCGGTCCATCAGTGGCACGACACCGGACGTCGAGAGCGTGATCCGCCGACGTGAAAGCCCGATCCCCTCCCCATCCATGATGATCCGCATGGCCTTCGCCACGTTCTCATAATTGTAGAGCGGCTCGCCCATCCCCATCAGCACGATGGTGGACAGCAGCCGTGGCGTCTCTCCCTTTGGGCTGGGCCATTCGCCATAGGAATCCCGCGCTCCCATGAACTGCCCCACAATCTCGGCGGCTCCGAGATTGCGCACCAGCTTCTGGGTGCCGGTGTGGCAGAACGTACATGACAGTGTGCACCCCACCTGAGAGGAGATGCACACGGCGCCCCGATCCTCGCGACGGTCCGGGATATAGACGGTCTCTGCTTCCTGTCCGTCACGGAAACGGAAAAGAAACTTGCGCGTCTCATCGAGCGAGGTCTGCACGACGGTCGGTTCCGGCCGTCCCACGATGAAGCGTTCCGCCAATTTCTGCTGCAGCGGCTTGGCGATGCTGCTCATGCGGGTGAAATCGGTCACCCCCTGATGATAGATCCAGTGCCAGAGCTGTTTGGTGCGGAACGGCTTTTCACCGATGGCAACCAGTTCCTCCGTCAGCTCCTCACGCGATAGACCCACAAGGTCACGCCTGCCATCGGCCAGTTGCACAGGCGGCGGCGAGAACAGCGCAGATTTCGCAAGAATCCGCTCACGGTCAGCCGCGTCAAGCGCGAATGCGGTGTCGCTCATGGATCGGGATTCCTGTTCATCTGGACGTGAGGCTGTGAAGGCGCGCTCCTACCACGGGGCGCGCGGAATGAGGAGAAAAATCGGTGGTTCTGCACAGCAGCCCATTGCCGCTGACGCAGGCAGACTGCCACAACGTTTCCTCTTTTTATCTATTCCAGAGTCCAGAATGCCGGTGCGCCCCCTTGTCACGTTCCCCGATCAACGCCTGCGGGAGATAGCAGCACCCGTTACCCTGTTCGATGACGAGCTTCGTCGTCTTGCCGACGATCTGCTCGACACGATGCGGGCCGCACCGGGAATTGGCATCACGGGACCGCATATCGGCGCGCTTCAACGTATTGTCGTGCTGGAGCTTCCCGGGACAGTTCCGTACACCTACATCAACCCCGCCATCATCTGGGCATCCGACGACACTATCGTTCATGAAGAAGGCAGCGTCTCCATGTCGGGAGTGACTGCGCCTATCGAACGTCCGGCACGGGTGCATGTGCGTTATCAGGATATGGACGGCACAGAGCACACAGAAGAGACCGAGGGTCTACGGGCAATCTGCCATCAACACGAAATCGATCAGTTGAATGGAATCTTCTGGACCCAGCGTCTTTCGCCATTACGCCGCAAGCGCGTAACGACACGTTTCGAAAAACTCATCCGCGCCCACAGATAACCTTATCCGATACGACGCGCGCCGATCAGGAACTCCCGGTTGCCTTCAGGTCCGGTGATCGGGCTGGCTTCCACTCCCAGTACTTCCCAATCCGGAAGAGCACGCCACCAGTCCGCGATCATCGTGCAGACCTGTTCATGCACGGCCGGATCGCGCACCACGCCCTTTGCCCCCACATGCTCACGTCCGGCTTCGAATTGCGGCTTGATAAGCGCCACGGCCCAGGCATCCGGCGCGGTCAGGGCAAGAGCGGCGGGCAGCACCGTGCGCAAACCGATAAAGCTTGCGTCACACACGACGGCCCTGATGGGATCAGGAATTAGGCTCGCATCCAATGCCCGCGCGTTCTGCTTTTCCATCACCACAACACGAGGATCGGAGCGCAGCTTCCACGCAAGCTGTCCATGCCCCACATCCACGGCATAGACCTTGCTTGCGCCATTGGTCAGCAGCACATCGGTAAAACCGCCCGTGGAGGCACCGACATCCACGCAGATACGACCTTCGGGGGAAAAGCCGAAGAACGGCAAGGCATGGGCCAGCTTCAGCCCACCGCGCGACACCCAAGGATGATCCTGCCCCTTCAGGGCAAGTGGCGCATCCTCAGGCAGCATGTCGCCAGCTTTGGCAACCTGCCGGTCGCCTCTGTAGACCAGCCCCGCCATGATAAGAGCCTGCGCCCGCGTCCGGCTTTCGACCAGCCCCCGGTCAACGAGAAGCTGATCGGCTCGGCGTTTCGCCATGGGTCAGGCGATCTGCTCGGCAGCGTCGCTCATACCGATAGCGTTGAGAGCGGTGTTTATGATGCTGGGCGCGTTGAGCCCGGCCTCGTCGTATTGGGCGGTCTGTGTGTTGTGATCGATGAAGCGGTCGGGCAGCGTCATGGTGCGCAGCCGGACA
>NZ_JAHRDV010000027.1 GCF_019083805.1 Acetobacter estunensis | reverse complement strand
TGCGTCGTCAGAAACGAAGAAGGCATAAAAAGATCCGCCGAAACGTGTCCTGTCCTCCTTCGCTAAGTGTCTCAACAGGGCTGTCCAAGGATGTCTTCATGGCCGATATTATGTCGAACGTCCACGATCACGCGCGCACAGCACACCCCATGTTCAGCGAAAAGGGCGACTCTCTAAGAACGGCTCCCTTCGCACCGCAGAATCCTCTCGCAAGACAAAAAATCTCCCTCCGTTCGAGGGAGCCTCGGACGGGGAATAACACTCTTATCAACAACATAGCCATTGACTGTATCAGCTGTGAGACAGTCCTGACGTTCCTGTACACAGAAACGTGAACTCTCTCATTCATGTGTTGGCTCAGCCGCCCCTGTCCTGAAAAGGAATGCACATCATGGGCATTCCGTGCGCGTGGGCTTTGCCTGCCAGTCGAGAGTGCACCTGCAAACGTGTCGAGAGAAAGACAGGATGCAACATAGCAAAACCGGGGCGTGGTCATGGCTGACCGCTGTCCTGCTGGGCCTGATAGGCCTGTATCTTTTCCTAGGAGGAGCCTATCTGCTCATCCTCGGCGGCTCATTGTTCTACGTGCTGGCAGGTCTCGTCCTGCTGGCTGTCGTGGTAAGCGGCTTTCGCGGCCCACGCACGGCCATGCGTCTTTATGCTGGTCTGCTGCTGGTTGCCACCATCTGGTCGGTGGTCGAAAGCGGCTTCGATATCTGGGGGCTTGAAGTCCGCCTGCTCACACTGGTGGGTATTGGTGCGTGGCTGCTGATCCCCGGCGTCTGGCGCACCGGTGCGGGCTGGCTGTCCGACAAGCGCGAAGTGCTTGGATCGCTTGCCGTTGCGGGCATCGTGCTGGTGATTGGCGCCTGCACATCCCACTCCATCGAAGGCACCGTGCCGGCTGATCGCATGGCGGCTGCCACGCCCGATCTGCACGATGACCAGCCGGCAGGTGACTGGCGCTATTACGGGCGCAATGCACAGGGTGAACGCTACACGCCTCTCGGCCAGATAACACCCGCAAACATCGGCAAGCTGAAGCGTGCATGGGTCACCGAGACAGGCGACACACAGCAGGCTGGCGAAGCTGTCGTTGCCGGTCCGGATGCCGGCCACGAGTTCAACCTTGAACTCACCCCGATCAAGGTCGGCGACACGCTTTACATGTGCACGCCCCATAGCTGGGTGATGGCCATGGACGCCGCCACCGGCAAGATCAAATGGAAATACGATCCGCATCCGGCCAAGGCCGATCTGGATACAAACGTCTATCTCGCCTGCCGCGGCGTGTCCTACTACCGCATTCCTGACGAAATCCAGACGTCCTGCCGCGAGCGTATCTATTCGCCGGTGGCAGACGCCCGGATCGTGGCTGTCAACGCGCAGACAGGACAACCTTGTGACGACTTCGGTGACCACGGCTTCATTTCCATGCGTGAATACATGGGCAATGTGCCGCTGGGCTTTCACTTCATCACCTCTCCCCCGCTGGTCATGAAAAACCGCCTCATCACGGGTGGATGGATCTTCGACAACCAGGCCAACTTCGAACCGTCCGGTGCCGTGCGTGCCTTTGACGCCACCACGGGAAAAATCGCCTGGGCGTGGGATGCAGGCCACAATCCTGAGACATGGACCCCGGGTCCGGGCGATACCCTCACCCGTGACACACCCAACGCATGGGGTGTCTACACCGCCGATCCCGATCTTGGACTGGCCTATATTGGCACCGGCAATGCTCCGCCGGACAACTGGGGCGGCTCTCGTCGTCCGTTCGATGACGCCACTTCCAGCTCCACAGTGGCTCTCGACATCGTAACCGGTGAGCGCCGCTGGCTTTACCAGACGGTCCATCACGATCTGTGGGACATGGATCTGCCCTCAGGCCCCTCCATGGTCGATCTGCCCGGTCCCGATGGCCAAACCATCCCGGCCCTCGTGCAGAGCACCAAGCGTGGCGAGTTCTTCGTACTGGATCGTCGCACTGGCCAGCCCGTTCCCGGCTATCCGGTCGAGGAACGCCCTGTTCCGACGGCAGGCCATGCTCCGGATGACCGCGTCTCCCCGACGCAGCCCTATCCGGCCGCCATGCCGAGCCTGACACCCAAGAACCTCAAAGAAAACGACATGTGGGGCGCCACGCTGCTCGATCAGATGCTGTGCCGCATCGAGTATCGTCAGTCGGCTTATGATGGGCAGTTCACTCCGCCGCATGTCGGCAAGACCACCATCGTCTATCCGGCGTTCTACGGCGTGGTGGACTGGCAGGGCATCACCATCGACCCAGCCCGCAAGCTGATGTTTGCCAATGCGAGCTACCTGCCGTTCCGTATCAAGCTCGACCACCGCAATAGGCTGGAAGAGGAAGGCACGCTGCCGATGTGGCAGGGTCAGGGCAACGAGCCAACGCCGAAAGGCAACGCGCTTGCCATCTCGCCTGACTACGGCACACCGTATGTGGCCTACACCAACCCGTGGCTGAACCCGCTACAGATCCCCTGCAAAGGACCGGTCTGGGGAACGCTCACGGCCATCGATCTCGTGACCAAGAAGATCGTCTGGCAGCACCCTGTCGGCACGACGCGGGACACCGGGCCTTTCCGGACCCACAACAACCTTCCGCTGCCGACCGGCATGTATAACATCGGCGGCAATATCGTCACGAAGGGCGGCGTGGTGTTCATGGGAGCCACGGCGGATGACTATCTCCGCGCGTTCGATGTGGCGACGGGTAACGTCATCTGGCGTGACCGTCTGCCCGCAGGCGGACAGGCGACCCCGATGTCCTATGACGTTGGCGGCAAGCAGTATGTTCTGATTGCTGCAGGTGGCCATGGTGGACTTGGCACCCGCTCGGGTGACTACATCATCGCCTACACGCTCGACGGTGAGCAGGGCACACCAGCCCACTGACACGGACAGTCCGGGCGGACCACAACGCGTCCGCCCGGCGTTCTTCTTCAACATGATTTTCCATTAATCGAACGGCGGTCCCTTGGGGCCGACGCGTTCCCCTGATCGTGGATCACATCCCATGCACCTGACGGATAGCGCGGAGTGGCGGCGACTTGCAGTACGTTTCGGCCTGCCACTGCTCTCATTGATTGGCAGCACTCCCTCTCGCGCCGCCGATGTCACGCTCGCGATCATCGGTCCGCACGAGTATGACCTGCCCGTAGATTTCAAACCCTTCAACGTGCTGGTCCAGTACGGAGACGGAAACGCCGCCGGCAGCTATTACAACAGCAGCGGCCAGCGGAAACCCGGACAGGGTAGCCATACATGGGCGGGCATGACGAAATACGTCCATTTCCGCACGTTCGAAGCCATTCCCCATGTCGGTTTCGCGTTCGAGCTTATCCAGAGCGAAAGCTACAGTCTGGCGAACGGCACCAACTCCGGCGGATTAGGCCCCACGATCGTAGGCCCGGCCGCGTGGTTCAAACCCAACTCCCACAGCACCTTCGGTTTCCAGACCTTCATGCAGACCAACTCCGGAACCCGTGAGGGGCTGACTCCGGGTTATTGGTCGAACATCTCCAGCTTCATCTTCGACTACGAATGGAAGCATTTCAGTTTCGACGGAGATGCTGGCACTGTGACCGGCTCCACCAAACACAAGAAGGGCCAGAATCCTTCGTTTCCGGGCGTAGTGTTCTACACAAATCTGCGTTTCAGCTGGAAAGCCACAAAACTGATCGAACCGTTTCTTGCCTTCGACTGGCAGAACGTCACCGGCACGCATGATTTCACGCTCCATCGTGACATCTCGGATTCAAACAGTCGTGAAGCCACCATGGGCCTTGGCGTCATGTTCAATATCGCACCCGATCTCAGTTTTACGGCCCGCTACAGCCATTCCGTCGATGGTCGGAACGTCCCCGAAAGCAACGCCTACTACGTGAAGTTCGTTTATCTCTGGCAGTAACGCCCGGCTTCCTCTCCAGATGACAATTTTCTGATATAACATTCATTCCGAATAGCTATAAATCAGAACCATGGCGTAACCCCGCAAGAACGAGACAGGGAAAGGCAGAAGGAGACGGATGAGCAACGCAGCCGACGAACGATCCGGAGATGCTTTTTCCCGCACGTCATCGAAGGAAATTGCGCGCTCATGGGAACGCTGCGAAACGGCCTACGGTCTTGATCCATCCTGCTCATGGACCGCCGATGTTCTTTCAGGCGCCGAATTTCGTCGCGCCCGCACTCATTCCAGCCTCATGCTCCGCGCCGCCATCCCAGAAATGCGCCATCTTTTCGGACTGGTGCAGGGATTAGGCCTGATGGTGTTGCTGGCCGACCCCGAGGCTGTTCTGCTCGCGCGGTGTATCGACGAAGTCCATCTGCCAGCCTGTCGCCGCCTGTGTCTGCGGGCTGGAGCCGTATGGGACGAATCAGTGGCTGGCACCAATGGGGTTGGTACCGCCCTGCGTGATCGCTGCCCCATCGCCCTGACGCAAGGCGACCACTGGCGTTTCTGTTTTTCTCTGCTGGAAAGCTATGCCGTCCCTGTCTTCGACGCACAGGGCAAAGTGGCAGGGGCACTTAACGTCGCCACCTTCAGCCAGCAGAGCACGCGTCCCCTCGCCTCTCTCATGATGGAAACTGTCCAGCAATCTGGGCGACGGATTGAGGAACAGCTTTTCCGTGTCTGCCATACCGGTCAGCGCATTCTCTCTCTTGGGCCTGCCGAAGGCAGTTCCACTCCACTGGTGGCCATCAACGAAAGCGGTGAGGTCATGGGCGCCACACACGCTGCCCGTCTTTTTGTCGGCTGGACCGATGAGATGCTCGACAATCGCGTCAATCTATTGGGCGAGCTGGAAACCGGACGTGAAATGAGCTTCCGCCACGCCGAACAGAATGTCATCCGCACAGCCCTTGCGGCCGAGGGTGGCAATGCTTCCGCAGCCGCCCGAAGGCTTGGGATCAGCCGCGCTACGCTTTATCGGAAGATGAAAAACATAGATTTATGACGAAATTAATAAATAAATAAATAAAAATTACACATTAATACTAATATTTTACATTTATCTTCTTCGCGCAAAATAATCACATTTCCCGCACGAGCAATGCAATTTTTACCACAAAATCGATTTTTCGATATAAAAAATATTTATTAACCATTTCGTGACATATCAATATTCATTCCGGATATCGTTTCATTATGGGACGTGCGGAGTCTGTTCTAACCACACTCCTGAGCGGCATGACTGACACCACGCTTTCTTCTGGCACCACCTCCAGCGGCATTACGATTGCCTCTGGGGATACCCTGACTGTCACAGCGGGTGCCTCACTCGTGGACGCGACACTTGCGGAAGGTGCGGTAATTTCGCTTGGAGGTACCGCCAGCAACACATCAGTTGGCAGCAACGCCAGCATGGAGGTGCTTTCAGGAGGTGTCACCAGCGGTGCGTCCGTGGCGGTAGATGGCCTGATTGCTGTCTCATCCGGAGGCCTCATGCAGGGCACGGTCCTGACGAGCGCGGCACCAGCACACCTTAATGACTATGCTTCCGCAGTAATCTCTGCAGGTGGATCGGGTTCCGGCACCATCATTCTTTATGATGGAGGCGAGAGCGTCTATGGCACGGAAACTGACGACATAATCGGTGGTGATCCATTCGCGACTTCTTATCAGTCCGATTCGATCGTGGAAGCAGACGTCCAGATTGTCTTTTCCGGGGGGCGTTCAATCCATCCCACGGTCAATGCCGATGGTGTGATCTTCGCAGAACAAGGCGGAACTGTCATTTCGGCCGTTCTTTGCTCCAGTGCCTCGCTAAAAACCTCTGCAGGAGGTGTTGTCTCCAACACGGTCCTGGATAGTGGCGCCAGAGAAATCGTATGTGGTTCATCAATAGCCACGACCGTACATGATGGCTTTCAGGCCATTGATAGCGGTGGCATCGCCACGTTCGCAGTGATTGATTCCCTTGGCACGCAATGCATCGGCTCTGGTGGAACGGCCAGCAACACATCGGTCCTTTCTGGTGGGGCGGTTTTCGTCAGCGCTGGAGGCGCCCTCACATCCGCCACCCTGTCGGAGGGCACACTCACAGATGAAGGTGCGGCGTCATTTCTCACACAAACCAGCGGAATAACCCTTGTCAGCGGGGCAAACGCAACTCTCCAAAGCGCCACATTACAAAGCGGAAGCCTGCTGAGCCTCACCGATCACGCAAGCGCCACACACGTTACACTCGACAGCGGCAATGCCACAGTCACGGATAATGCCCTTCTGTCCTCCGCCACTATCGGTGCGCATGGATCGGCCATCATTACCTCAGCCGGCACGCTTCTCTCCGGCACAGTATTCAACGGCGGCCAATTAAGCGTTCTGGCCAGTGGCGTTGCCAGCGGGACAACGGTCAACAATGGCGGCGCAATCCAGATTGCGTCAGGGGGGCTGGCGTATGATACACACCTCCTGACGAAGTCGGCAATTATTGGCAATGGCGGTTCGGCCTTTGCCACATACGTCGATGAAAACTCAATAATCTCCGTCACATCAGGTGGTTTTGGATCAGACCTGACGCTTGAAGACAACGCCAATGTGAATGTCTATCAAGGCGGAAAACTCAGTAATGTAACAGTAAACAATGGATGGCTAGCTCTATACGCTGGTGGAGAAGCTGATTTCGTCACCATAAATTCCTGCAATCTGCAATCTTCTGTCACGTATGGAAGTTTCAAGATTCAGGGACTAGGTGCCTATGTCGTAGGCACAGTGCGAAATGCCACCATCAATTCAGGTGGCCTTCTTACTCTAATGTCCTCGGCAACCGCTGGAAGCGGTGTCAATATCACTGTAAACTCCGGCGGACTTCTGCGCGATTACTATAATGGTCATGCGATTGACGCCGTTCTTGAAAGTGGCGGCACAGAACTCATCTCCGGCCTCGGCTACAGCACCGCAACCATCGTCAACAATGGCGCGGTCCAATCCGTCACAACAGGCGGCATATCCATTTCCGCGCAGGTACAATCAGGGGGGCTTCTGTCGGCTGCCGGAAAATCGGCTCAGGCCAAGAACACGACTGTTGTCAGCGGAGGCACCCTTACGCTCTCGAATGGCGCGGTTGGGATCAATGATACTGTCTCTGGTGGGTCCGCAATTGTTTACAGTGGCGGTACACTGAGCGGAGCGACCCTGTCGGCAGGTGATGTGACTCTCAGCGGCGGCGCGCTTACTGGAGGCAATTTTCAGTCTGGTACCACTCTTACATTACTCAACAACGCAAACGCCACTTCCCTTAGCGCCACCAGCGCCATGGTGAATGCCGCTTCAGGAACAACTCTGGGTCTCACAACGGTTTCCGCAGGTAGCCTGCAGGTCAGCGGTACGCTCTCCGGTGGTACACTTACCAGCACCACCCTTTCGCTGGCATCAGGTGCCACAGCGCGCTCGGCTATACTTGCCGGAACCACACTGAACATGGCTTCCGGCGCCAGCGCATCGGGTCTTACCCTGACAGATGGCACATCCGTTGCCCTTGCCCCAGGCAACATTTTCGTCAGCGGTATTGTGGAACAGGGGGGTGCGCTTGCCATCGCCTCTGGCGCGGCCGCCTCCGCCCTGACCGTAAATGATGGCACACTCAACATTTCCTCTGGTGGCACAGTCAACTCCGCTCTTCTTGACGGAGGAAATACCGTTATCTCTTCAGGTGCCAGCCTGATTAGCGGCACTGTTCTCGATAACGGAAATCTGACGATACAGTCAGGTGCCATCACATCGGGTCTCACGCTCTCTGGTGGATATGCCTACCTTGAATCCGGCGCGCAGTTGTCCGGTGCAGCGCTGTCTGGAGGCAACACTACATTGCAGAGTGGTGCACTCCTTATCAGTGCGACACTGGAAAACACCGGCATCGTCACAGTCCAATCCGCGGCTTCTGCCAGTGATGTAAACATAACCGGTGGGCGTCTTCTCGTTGAAAGTGGTGGACAGACTGATCACGCATCTGTCGCCGCCAATGGCACTCTTTATGTCAGTGGCGGCGGCGCCACCTCGACCCTTGTGTCTGGTGGCAGCCTGAGCATTGATGCCGATGGCAGTGCCGCCAACACCACTGTTGTCGATGGTGGCCAGCTTACCGTTGGCGATCCTTCGACCAGCACAGACACCATAGTCTCATCAGGCGGAACGCTGGTTGTGGATTCCAGCGGTGTCGCTTCCAACACAACGGTTCTCACTGATGGAACCCTGATTGTAAGTTCCGGCAGTCTCGCAGATACCACGACCCTGACAGGCGGCTCTGCTTTCATCACAGGCGGTGGCGCCCAGTTACAGACTGCCACTCTGAGCGATAACGCCACACTGACTGTTACGGATCATGCCGCCGCCACGAATGTAGCGGTTGAAAGCGGTCTGGTCGACGTGACCTCGGCCGGCTCCCTTGACGCTGCAAATGTAGACAGTGGAGGCACGATTTCCGCCACGAATGGAGCCATCCTCTCTGGCATTACAGTCAGCGGTGGAAAGTTGGAGATCGACAGTGGCAGCGTGGTCAGCGCTCTCTTCGCAAGAGATGGTGCTGCTGTACATATGGTCGGAGGAACCGTCGTTTTCGCCACCATCTCCAATGCTGGTCTTGAGATCACCAATGGCAGCATGGCCAATGATGTCAGCGTTCTGGAAAGCAGCGTCTTTGTCGTAGGAAGTAACTCCATCAGCACGGATGCTCTCATCTCATCCGGCGGAACTGCTTCTCTCAGTGGCGGTACAGGCAGCCGAACTCAGCTCTTTTCCTCTGGCAGAGAAATCGTTTCTTCCGACGGTCGAGAAATCTCGGGAGTGGTCAACAACGGTGGAACGCTCGAGGTGCTTGACGGCGGTACGGCACAGCAAATCATCGTGTCGAGTGGAGGACAGGTGGACGTGGAGGGTGGCATGCTGGAAAGCGCCACCTTGTCATCCGGAAGCACACAAAACGTATCGCTCGGCGCAACGGTAGAAGCGACAACCGTAAAGAATGGTGCTGCTGAAAACATATTATCCGGTGCTATAGAGTCCGGCGGCACGGTTGAGAGCGGCGGCTCTCTGAACCTTGCATCCGGCGGTAGCGGCACAGACATCAATCTGCTCTCTGGCGGCGTCATCAGTGTCGTAGATGGTGCAGAACTGAGCGATGTTACCTTTGCCTCCGGAGGCACCATTGATCTCGACAGTGAATACTGGTCTGCGCAGGATGACGATCGTCCGACCTTTATCGTTGATTCCACAGGATCAGCCACTCTCAGTGCAACAGAAAACGGGCATGATTACCTCTTCACGCTCATCGGAGATTATACCGGACTGACCGTAGAACGGCAGAAGGACGAGGACGGAACTGTCGAACTGGTCATGACTGGAGACGGTGCGGCCTGCTACTGTCAAGGAACGCTCATCCGCACGCCAGAGGGCGAACGTCCTGTCGAAAGTCTTCGCATCGGAGATAGGGTGGTCACATACCAAGGTGAACATCGGGCGATCCTATGGATTGGTCGTCGAAACCACCCGGCAGATCTGGTTACAAACAATCTCATGATTGCTCCGGTCACATTCCGTGCCGGATCTCTTGGCAATGATCTTCCCTTGCGGGATCTAAAAGTCTCTCCGCTTCATTCCATGTATATCGAGAATGTTCTGGTTCCAGCCTCTGCCCTGGTAAATGGCCAGACCATACTTCAGTCTGGGGTTGGCGAAGATATCGAATATTTTCATATCGAGCTGGAAACACACGATATCATCTTCGCGGAAAACGCTCCGTCGGAAACATTCCTCGATACTCAAAGCCGTGGCATGTTCCACAATGCCGAGGAATTTTACCGGCTTTATCCACACCTTTCCCGTGTCCCGGCATGCTTCTGCGCACCACGCATTGAGCATGGTCCGGAGTTGGAGCGCATTCGACAAAATCTGGCACGACCAGCCTCTTGTTCACCAACGCTTCATCCCGGCCATGTGGATGAACACGCGAACGGATATATCCGCGGCTGGGCACGTGCCGATCATCCAGATGCCACACAGGCCACCCTCGTGCTGATGGAACGCAATGTTCCGATTGCCCTGTTTCATGCGATGCTCCCTCGTCCGGATGTCATCGCAGCCGGAATTCACGGCTTTGGCTTCGAGGAAAATATTTCTCACCTCCTCGATTTCCATCTTTCTCACGAACTCGAACTGCGTCTTGCTTCGGATCGCACGCTGCTTGCAGGATGTCCGCTCGTCATTGAAGCAACCGCTCCCGCCCAAGCGGAGCAGCCAACGTCTCCATTGCAAGGGCATGTAGACATGGCCTCACACACACATCTCAGAGGCTGGGCCTGTAATGATGGACTGGATCCTGCTCCTGTTGAACTGGAGATTTCCGTCAACAACTATCCCGTGATCCGGACGCTCGCTAATGTCCTGCGCCCCGATCTTCAGCGCAAGCGCATTGGAAGCGGCTGGCATGGGTTTGACCTTCGTTTTCCCTCACCACTTGAGGCTTCACAACGGCATATCGTACGCGTCTGTCGTGTCTCCGATGGCAAAGAACTGCCCGGATCACCGGTTATTCTTGAACCCATCACCCACTTCGAGAAGGAAATCACCGCTCTGTTCGAACAGGCCAGAGAAACACTCGCCTACAGACAAGATCGCGCTCGTCTCATGAATATTCTTGGTGAACAGATGCACCTTCTTGTCGCACGCGATGCTGAAGACACTCGGCAGTCATTCAAAGAGCGTGATCAACAGGCCCGGCGAGCAGGCACATCCGCCCCTCTCCCACGTCGTTCTTTACTTTTACTTGTGGAACAGCTTTCCGACATTTTGTCAGAGAGAAACGGTATCCTTCGGCATCTGCTTACGATTCAGGATCTCGGTTTCAGAGTCACGGTCGTAACAATTAATCGTGCAGATGACGATGACAGAATAATCGAATATCTTTCGGAAAACGGTCTTTCAATCGATCTGCCATTCCATATTTTTGGCATCGAAAATTTTCTGCGCCAACATGGAAAAGATTTTGAAGTCATACTGACAAAAGGCATGAACATGGCTGTCCGCTATGTACCTTTGATCCGAAGTGATTTCCCCTCTATACGGATCCTTATTCTTTCGGATGGTCTTTCTCCCGCTCACGACAGCAGGAAAAAACACGTTGCCGAAATTTCCACGGTCTTTCTGGTTGATGGTGTTGTGACATCCTCAAAAACTGAAAGTCAGTTTTTGCAGCAAGTCGTTCCGGGAACACCAGTTTTCAACATACCCCTTATACAAGCATCAACTACCCAACCAAAGCGGGGCTTCGATCGACGTGCTGGCCTTCTGGTTATTGATGAAGCTTGTTCACCTCTTTCCCTGTCATCTTTCCTCTCAGCACTGACGGTCGATTGTTCTGATATAAAAATATCTTTCGATGTCATGGAAGTGCCTTATCCCCGAGCTGTAATTGCGGCACAAACCTCTGACGCCCTCCCCTTCCTCGCCGCAGGCGTGCCAGTTTTATTCGCACATAGTCGCGAACAGAATACCCCTTCATATATCCCCGTTTTATCCGAGATTCTGCCCTCTGAATCCTTAAACATATTGAGAAATATACTAACGAAACGGAATGCCTATTATCGCGCAGCACGCCATACACGTGATTGGCACGATGCAATGTGTGGAAAACTGCAAAAAAATTGGAGAAATGCGCTCAATATGCGACCAACAATCCCCTCCTCACATGAAGAAGAAAGCTCTCAAAGCAGAGGTCATAATAATACTTCTTCAAAATCATCTCTTCTGATGTGAATATTCACTTACATAGACGACGCCTCGTCCGCTCCTTCGCTTCCCTCAATGTTGAATGAAAAGAAGTCTTATCCACTAGTGCAGCAACACCTCGATACACACCACCAAAACCCATGAAAATCGTATGATCGAACCAGGCTCAGGGCTCATTTTTTGAGATAGAAGATGAAGCTTGCTGCAACATGATTTGCGGACATGAATGTATGGGGTCAGCGGTGAAAGCCGTTACCGGTTGACGCGCCATGCGGGAAAGATCGGTTAAATTCCAGCAGGAAGGGTCACAACCGCAGCACGCCTGTAACCAAGGTCGTCGTCATGCCCCCAATCCAGATTTTTCCATCTTCCTGATCGACATGCACGCGTCCAGTGCGACTGAGGCAGGTGCCCTGACTGGCGATATAATGATCAGGCGCAAGCCTCGCGCCAATGAGCCACTGCGCCAAGCCGGCATTCAAACTTCCGGTGACGGGATCTTCGTTCACCCCACAACTCATGGCGAAAGCGCGCACCTCGAACTGCGCCTGCGTGCCATCCCGCACGGTATCCCATGGCCCAATAACGCCAATACTCAGATCTAACAGAGCGGCGTAATCTGGCTCGAGCGCCAGAATCTCTTTCCGTGACCCAAGCATAACGGACAGCCATCCGGGACCATTGTCAGTCCATGCCGCAGCCCGAATGGATGAGGACGAAATCTTCAACCCACCTGCTACACGGCGCAGCAGAGAGGGTTCCACCGGTCCAGATCGTTGCAGCGCGGGCGCTGCAAAAGCAAAATAGCCGTTGCGAGAACGAACCGGAACAAGGCCTAGGCCGCATTCCTGTATAATTGTATCCCCGCGTGGCTGACCGCCTGCCGCCAACCAGGCATGACAGCTACCCAGAGTTGGATGGCCGGCAAACGGCAACTCGATTTGAGGTGTAAAAATACGGACCCTGTAGTCTGCATCTGGAGTGGTTGGCCGGAGCAGAAATGTTGTTTCGCTTAGATTCGTCCAGTTGGCAAAAGCTGCCATCTGCTCTGTGGTCAGAGCATCTGCTCCAATAACCACTGCAACCGGATTGCCTTTGGCCGGTTCGGAAGAAAATACGTCAATCTGTTGAAACTGGAATTCAGCCATGGATGTCTGCTCGTCCGCAGGTGTTAAGTATTCTGCTAGGGGCGTGACGAAGTGCGTAAAGGCCGCGCCGAATTACCAGCCACGGTTGCACCAGAGACCACATCATGCGTGACGACACTTCCTGCGCCGATAATGGCATTATCTCCGATTGTGATACCGGGCAGAATGATGGCCCCGCCGCCGATCCAGACATTTTTGCCGATGGTAATGGGGCGGCCAGATTCCAGCATTTTCTGACGCAATGCAGGATCTCGCGGGTGATCGGCGGTCAGCATCTGAACGGCGGGACCAATCTGTGTGCCGTCCCCGATCTTGATAGGCACCACATCAAGCACGATGCAGTTGAAATTCAGAAACACATTGTGTCCCAAGAAGATATTATAACCGTAATCGCAGTGGAAAGGCGGGCGGATACAGGCATTTTCTCCCACTGCTCCCAACCGCTCAGACAGAGATCCCTCAAGTTTGTTGTAACGGGCAAGCCATTCAGCACATTGCGCCATATCGTGCTGCAATTCGGGATCGCGGGCGACATACAGATCGCCAGCCAGCATTTTCTGTTTTTCACTGCGATGAGACATCATGTCAGATCATGCAGCGCCTTGCCGAGAGGCGGGGTGAGATGCCAATCCGAAAAACGGACTTTGAGGCCTTCCCGCTCCGGTGTGCAGCACATAGGGCCGACCAGATAGGACGCCGCTTTGGGAAAAGGTGCCAGCCGCACAAGCGGCCAGATCTTGCCATCACCAGACACCTGAAGCCGAAGCACGCCATCGGCTACAGTCGCCCGCATCCAGAAGTCTTTTGGCTCGCCTTCATAAGGGGCGGTCGCCCAATCCGAACGGCCGTCGGTGAGAACACTACTGAGCATCGCGCGCCCGTCCGAGAGTTCAATCCCGGCTTTGATCCAGTGCTTCTCGTCAATACGGACCATGAGACCGGCCTGATCGTACAGTTTCTCATATTCAGCACGAATACGAAGCTGCGCTGTAAAACGTGACGGCGCATGGATACCGTAAAAATGGCCACTGTCGCGGGTGAATCCATAAAAGGTCTCGCGCCAGAAATCGGAACCCTTGTCCGTTGTCACCTCAAGGGCATCGGCAGTGATCGCGCTCTCATGCGGCTTGTTGAGCCAGACCCCGCCCTGCCAGGGATCGAGATCGCTGGCGTGCACTTTGCCGCCTAAAGCCATACTACCACCGACCGCCGCACCCGCTGCAATCACTGTGCGTCTCGTCATGCCGTGGCCACCGTTCTTTTCGCCATTCTCGCTCACTGCTAACATCCCGCACCGTTAAAATACTTTTCTTGTGTACAGACGTACACATGGCGCAAGGCTAAACCTCCTTCCTCATGACAAGCAACCCTCCCGCGATCCGTCGCTTTGACCCTGATCGGAAACAGCGCATCATCAACGCTGCTCTCGATGTGATCGTGGAGTATGGCGTGCAGGGCACGACGCACCGCCGTGTAGCCAAGACAGCAGGCGTGCCGCTTGGCTCGATGACGTATCATTTTGACGGAATGGATGACCTGCTTCATCAAGCTTTCAAGCAGGTGGCTGTCGCCAGTTCATCCGAGTTTGTTAGAAGGTTGGCCAAAGCCGGAGATCGGGAAGAAGCGGTACAGGCAATTGTCGATATCATCGCCGGAAACATCTGGTCCACGCCACGAACGCTGCTGTTGAGCTATGAACTATATGCGTTTGCAGCCCGCAAGCCGGAACTGGCGGCCATCATGCGGGAGTGGATGCAGGCCAGTCGGGCGGCGCTGGGGCGTTTCTTCGATACTCTGACCTGTCGAGCGCTCGATGCTCTGGTCGAGGGAATGGGAATCCATAATTCTGTAGATCGCTCACCGCTGGATCGTGTGGAAGTAGAGGATATCGTTCGTCGTATATGTGGCCAACAATAAAGAGATAATTAGGGTGACGTTCTGAAATCGATACGGAGAAATATCGGCGTCTGTCGGGACGAAGAAAATTTGCAAAAGCAAATGTGTCCCTTGCGCTATTGCAAGCCAATTGCGCGCTTGGCTAACAGAAAATAGTCGTTGTCACTCCTACGCGGATAGTTACACCCTGAGCGAATGAGGCCGCTTTTTACGGCGGCCCTAACGTCAGCTATGTGCCCTCTCTACAAATCCCTCACTCGACCCCGAGATATTTCTTCACAGCGGGCAAACCGGGGGCGCCATCGGCTGTTGTCACGCCGTCGAGCCATTTATCCAGCACACCGGAATTAGCTTTCAGCCAATCCTTCGTCGCCTTGGGTGCTGGAATCCGGTCGTCGCCAATGGCTTTCATCATCTCGTTCTCTGCGGGGATGGTGAAGGCCATCTGCTTGAACAGCTTTCCGACATTGGGACACGCCTCCACATAACCTTTGCGCGTCACGGTATGAACGGATGCGGCCGCACCGAAATCCTTCTCTCCCCCGGTCAGATAGGTGATCTTGAAGCGCATGTTCATTGGATGCGGCTCCCAGGCAAGAAAAACGATGGGTTTATGTGCCCCAATCGCCCGCGTCACCTGTGACAGCATGCCCTGTTCACTACTCTCATTGAGATGGAACTTGCCCAGCCCGAACTGATTTTCTTTGATCAGTTTGAGAATGATCTGATTTCCGTCATTACCCGACTCAATCCCGTAGATGGTGTAATTGAGTTTCGGTCCCCATGCGGCAATGTCCTTGAAATCCTTCAGTCCCTCCTGCGACACATAATCCGGCACACCCAGCGTATAATGAGCGCCGTCAAGATTGGTCGCAATCCGCTCAATGCGTCCACGCTTCATATACGGTCCAATGACCGACTCACCCGAAGGCTCCCAATCGCTGGGAAAAACATCGATCCTGTTATTTTCCATGGAAAGATAAGCCACGGACAACGTAACCAGTGTCGTTTTGGGTGTGTAACCCAATGCCGTGAGGATGTTCGATGTTACCCCGATGGTGGCGGCGGCATCGCTCCAGCCGACATCTCCAATCCTCACGACATCGCAGGAGGCGGGATCAGCAGCTCTTGCAGAGAATGTTCCAAACGAGAGTCCCACAAGAGCAGCAGCGGCGAAAAATCTTGCTTTCATCGAAAGAGATATCCTTTCACGTGAGACCGGCCTACACATCGCAACATAGTGTGCGTCATAACATTACGATACCGGAATTATTGTAACGACATACAACCCCATGTGCGACGTAAGCCCATTGGCGTTCACAATAACGTCAGGACCAACCCTGACGGCTCTCCGCTCTCCTCAACAGACACGGAAATTCTTTTTTATCTCGAGTCCTTCACGCACTGCGCGGCGTACCCGTGATGGCTCCCAGCATGTCCGCGTCATCACACAGACCAACAATCTGTCCGCTATCGGCAATCAATACGGGTGCATTACTGTGCTGACGCAGAACAGCCACCGTGTTGAGCGTCACACTTGAAGATGTGCAGCAGATGTGACCTGAGCGGAGATCCAACCCAGTCAGATCGTCTCCTTCCACCTGCTCCATGGCCACCTCCAACCCGTCCGAACGGCTGACCACACCCGTTGCCGGATTCAGCACATACAGACCGCGCTCATCGAGAACGATATTGCCATTTGCAGTCCTGCCACACATATCGAGTGGCCGCATGACACTTGCCGCCGTTAGCAGCGGCAATGGATTCATATGCCGCACGAAGTCCCGCACATAGTCACTGACCGGAGCGGATACGATGTCTTTCGGAGCACCAATCTGGATGATGCGTCCTTCCCGCATGATGGCAATGTGGCTGCCGATCCGAAATGCCTCATCAATATCATGACTGACAAAAACTATTGTCTTTTTCAGACGCTTTTGCAGATCGAGAAGCTCATCCTGAAGTTTGCGCCGGATCAGGGGGTCGAGAGCGGAGAACGGCTCATCCATGAGCAGAATGTCAGCGTCCGTCGCAAAAGCCCGGGCCAGCCCGACACGCTGCTGCATGCCGCCAGATAGCTCCGAGACATACGAATCTGCCCAACGTGACAGCCCAACAAGTTCAAGCTTTTCATCAGCGACTTTCCGACGTGCCGTGGGCGTCATGCCACGCAATTCCAGCCCGAACGCCACATTTTCCCGCACCGTACGCCATGGTAACAGTCCGAACTGCTGAAACACCATCGCCACCCGCGTTCGCCGCATCTCACGCAGCGTATCGTCGTCACAATTGGCGATATCAACATGCGCCGCCCCATTGCCGATTTCGACACTGCCCCGCGTCACCCGATTGAGACGGTTCGCCGCCCGCAACAGCGTGGACTTTCCAGAACCGGAAAGACCCATCAGCACACTGATCTCACCGCGCTGAACCTCCAGCGTTGCACCAGCCACACCGACAGTCACACCCAGTTCAGACGCAATCTCCTCACGCGTACCTCCCGCATCGAGTCTACGAATAGCCTCGGAAATCGCTCCAGATGCATTGGTACGATGAAAGAGAATATCGACGTTGCGAAAGGCGAGCGCGGTGTTGAGTTCCGGGTTGTCCATCGGCTCCCTCCTTTCTCAATGCTTGGCGCTGTGACGACACAGACGATCGAGAATGATCGCCACAAGCACGATGGCCAATCCGGACTCGAAACCCGTGTCGATCTGGACCGTATTGAGCGCTCGCACCACGGGCACCCCCAAACCGCCAGCTCCCACAAGAGCCGCGATGACCACCATAGAGAGGCTGAGCATGATGCACTGGCTCATCCCTTCACGGATCATGGGAAGCGCCGAGGGTATTTCCACTTTCCACAGACGTTGCCGTGCCGTTGCGCCAAAAGCGTCTCCCGCTTCCAGCAAGGCCTGAGGAACCGAGGAAATACCGAGTTGCGTCATACGGATCGGCGCGGGGATGGCAAAAACAATTGTCGAGATCATGCCCGGAACCGTCCCCAGACCGAAAAGAATAAGAGTGGGAATAAGATAAACAAAAGTCGGCAATGTCTGCATGAGATCAAGCATGGGATGTAGCGTCCGTGCCAGCCACGGGCGATGCGCCGAAGCAATACCGATCGGTACCCCGATGATCATACAGGCCACCGTGGAGAAAAAGATGAGCGTCAACGTCGCCATCGTATCCTGCCAGTAGCCCTGATTGATGATGAACAGCAGGCCAAGAACCATGAGCAGCACAGGGGAAAGAGCCCGTTTCCATACCCACACTCCCACCGCCAACACCGCTACAAGCAGCAATGATGGAATCGAAAGCATAAAGCTCGTGACACCATCCGTACAGAACGAGATCGCATCGCTCAGGGCGTTGAAACCGCCCTGCCAGTGATCGCGAATCCAATCCACGCCGGAAGACGCCCAGTCACCAACAGGGATTTTATGGGAAGTGATCCAGTCTTCCAGGCCGTTCATCGCTTTCCCTTCATGCCTTCGAAACCACGGTTTCCGAAAGAAACACTCCGCACGGCGCAGCGTCCGTCAGACAGACGCCTGCGCTGGCTCGCCTGTGGGCGACAGCATCACAGCGCACACCTTATCATTGCGTTCAGGCAACAGAAGCAATTGTCCCCTTCCGACGCAAGCTTGCATGGTTCCGCCTCAGCAACGGCTTTCATTCCATTCCACGGGAATCTGCCCCATTGAACAGGCAATCAATCTTTCTGGATAAATGCCCGAATCCGGGCCGTGAATATAAAATTTCCTTCAATTCCATGGAAACAATCAGTTTTTTATGAACCCACGAAAAGCATGGACTTTTAATTTCGATATCAACATAAAATAGGCATTGAACGACCATTCAAACTCACTGGAGTCCTGCCTGTGCAGTCTCCCAACCCCGCTTCGTCTCCCCGTCTTGATTACGAACGACGCCAGAATTTCATTGCAGCCACGATGTCCATCCTGGCCGAGCATGGTTATGTGGGAACGACCCTTGCCCGCATCGCGGAACGCGCAGAGATCTCACCCAGTCTTCTCGTCCACTATTTCGGCGATAAAGACAGTCTTCTCGGAGCCGCTTTCTGGTCGCTCTCGGAATCCCTATGGCGGGAAATCCTCCGGCGCTTCGCGACGGCACGGGATTCTCGCGCACGCCTGCAGGCCATCATCGATTCCCTTCTGGCACCAGAGCAGTTCCGTCAACGTGAAGGCGCGGTGTGGCTTTCGTTCTGGGGACAGGTGCCCTACACCCCGACTCTCAAACGTATCCAGCACATCTACCAGCGTCGCATGCTCTCAAATCTCTCTTACGATCTGAGAGCGCTTGTCCCCGCCCAAGAGGTGCGCCCCCTTGCCACCGCCATTGCCTCCCTGATCGACGGCACATGGCTGCGAGCCGCTCTTTCCGAGTGGCAGGAGGCCAACAGCACGGCAGCCCGCACACAGGTCACAGCCTTTCTCGACAGTCAGATCGCGCGACACGCCCTGACCGATCTTTCTCCAGTCCCCATTCCGCAAACGAGAACAGACATGAAAACATGCCACAACTGGATCGACGGCCAGTTCGTAACCACCAACGGCCCCCGTTTCGAGACACGCAATCCCGCAACTGGAGAGTTGCTCGCTGAAGTCGAGACTGCTGGAGAAAGCGAACACACCGCCGCCATTGCCAGCGCCCGGCGTGGCCAGAAAATCTGGTCACGCATGACCGGCACCGAACGCGGGCGCGTTCTGCACAAGGCGGCCGAACTGCTGCGTCGTGACAATGCCGAACTCGCCCATCTGGAAACACTCGACACCGGCAAACCGATTGCCGAGACGTCCACCGTGGACATCCTCTCGGGAGCGGACGCGCTGGAATATTTCGGTTCACAGGCGTCCTCACTTGCCGGAGAATCTGTCGATCTCGGCCCCGAGGCTTTCGGCTACACGCGCCGGGAACCTCTGGGCATCACGGCGGGTATCGGCGCATGGAATTACCCCATCCAGATTGCTTGCTGGAAATCCGCTCCCGCTCTTGCCTGCGGCAATGCCATGATTTTCAAAAGCTCCGAAATGACACCGCTGACAGCAGTGCGTCTGGCCGCCATCTACAAAGAGGCCGGCCTGCCCGATGGCGTCTTCAACGTGCTGCACGGCGCGGGTGATGTTGGAAAACGCCTTTGTGCTGAACCTGAAATCCGCAAGATCAGTCTGACTGGCTCAGTGCCCACCGGCATTGCCGTCATGCGGGAAGCGGCGAACACACTGAAATATGTCACACTGGAATTGGGTGGGAAATCGCCTCTCATCATCTTCGACGATGCCGAGGTCAACAATGCCGTATCCGCCGCTCTTCTAGGAAATTTCTATTCTGGAGGAGAAATATGCTCAAACGGCACTCGTGTTTTCGTGCAGTCCGGTATCCGCGAACGCTTTTTGGCGGAACTCAAACGACGGGTGGAGGCCATGCGCATCGGCGATCCGCTTGCGCGCGATACGGATATAGGCGCGCTCATAAGCACATCCCATCTGGAAAAAGTCCTGTCCTATGTAAAAAGCGCCATCAATGAAGGCGCAACTCTCCTTACTGGCGGCCAGCGTCGGACGGACGGCATGTTCGCCCATGGCGCCTTCATGCAACCGACCGTATTCATAAACTGCCGCGACGACATGAAAATCGCCCGCGAGGAAGTTTTCGGTCCTGTCATGACTGTCCTCGACTTCACCGATGAGGAAGAAGTAATTGCACGGGCCAATGCCACCGAATTCGGTCTGGCGGCCGGTGTCTTCACCTCCAATCTTGCTCGTGGACACCGTGTCGTAGCGGCACTGGAAGCTGGCACCTGCTGGATCAATCAGTACAACATAACGCCCATAGAACTTCCCTTCGGTGGCTACAAGAAATCCGGTCTCGGGCGCGAAAACGGCCGTGCTGCTCTTGAGCATTACACACAGATCAAGACCGTCTACGTCGCGCTCGGCGACGTGGAAGCCCCCTACTGAACCCCCGAAAATGAGGGCTGCCCGCATGCAG
>NZ_JAHRDV010000026.1 GCF_019083805.1 Acetobacter estunensis | reverse complement strand
GGTGGAAAGCAGGATATCGTATTTCCCGTCCGCGAACTCCGTCATCACACGCTCAAGCTCGGTCGCGGACAATTGCCCGTGCGCTTTCACCACTTTCGCATCCGGCACGATATCGGCCAGACGCTCGGCCAAGCGGTCCAGATCCTCAATGCGTGGCGCCACACAGAATGTCTGTCCACCACGGAAACGCTCGCGCTGGATGGCTTCGCGGATCACCACACTGTCGAACGGCATGATGAAAGTCCGCACAGCCAGACGGTCGGTTGGCGGCGTGGCGATCAGGCTCATTTCACGCACACCGGAGAACGAAAGCTGAAGCGTGCGCGGCAGCGGTGTGGCGGAGAGCGTCAGCACATGCACGCCTTCACGCAGCGCCTTGAGCTTCTCCTTGTGGGAGACGCCGAAATGCTGCTCCTCATCAATGATGAGCAGCCCGAGATCGGCAAATTTCACCGTCTTGGCAAGCAGCGCGTGTGTGCCGATCACAATGTTGACGCTACCATCGGCAATGCCCTTACGCACCTCGGTCGCCTGTTTAGGCGTGACCATGCGTGAAAGCTGCGCCACATGGATGGGAAAACCTTCGAATCGTGTCTCAAATGTGCGGAAATGCTGCCGCGCCAGCAACGTGGTCGGCACCACGACGGCCACCTGCACGCCTGACATCGCGGCGATGAATGCGGCCCTGAGCGCCACCTCGGTCTTGCCAAAGCCCACATCGCCACACACCAGACGATCCATCGGCCGGCCGGAGGAAAGGTCTTCCACCACATCCGCAATGGCGCGCGCCTGATCGTCCGTCTCCACGAAGGGGAAGCGGGCGCAGAACTCTTCCCACATGCCTTCCGGCGTCATGAAGGCGGGAGCCTCAAGAAGGGCGCGAGCGGCGGCGGTGCGGATCAGCGCGCCCGCCATATCGCGGATGCGCTCCTTCATCTTCGCCTTGCGGCTCTGCCACGCGACACCGCCCAGTTTGTCGAGCGCAACACCGGCCTGATCGGAGCCGAAGCGGCTCAGAAGTTCGATGTTCTCCACCGGAAGGTAGAGCTTCTGGCCGCCATCATAGAGCAGGCGCAGGCAATCATGCGGCGCCACGCCGACACTGACGGTCTCAAGCCCGTCATAGCGCCCGATGCCGTAATCCTGATGCACCACGAGATCGCCTTCCGTGATCTCACCCGCCTCCGCGATCAGTTCATCTGCACGTCGGCGCTTGCGTGCAGGCCGACCAATGCGCTCGCCCAGCAGATCCTGCTCGGACACCAGCGCCAGATCGTCACCCACAAAACCACGGTCGATACCGAACACCAGCAGGCCGACCGGGCCCGGTTTCATGCGACGCGCGGTCTTCCAGTCGTCAAACGTCTCGACCGGAATGCCGTGTTCCATGAACAACGTGCGGATGCGCTCGCGCGAACCTTTCGTCCACGCTGCAATGTAACAGCGACGCTTGGTTTCGGCCCATTGCCGAGCGTAATCCTCTACCAGCGCGAAGACTTTTTCACGCTCACCCTGCAGCGTCAGCTTGGCGAACAGGATACCGGGACGACCGCCCGCGTCGACCCCCTCCGCGCCATCAGGTTTGGCGAAGGGACTAAACCGCATGATCGGCAGCCGGGACGTCGCCGCGTCCCATCCCTTGCGATCGAGATAAAGGAGGTGTGGCGGCAGCGCGCGATACGGCGTCTCACCCTCTCGGGTCGGTTCGCGGCGCGCCTGATAGTGGTCCGCAATCATCTCGAACCGGGCGGCAAGAGACTCGTCCACCTGATGATCGAGCGAGAGGGCCGCGTCCGGCATGTAGTCGAACAGCGTTTCCATCTCGGTGTGAAACAGCGGCAGCCAGTGTTCGATGCCGGTGTAGCGACGCCCATCGCTGACGTGCTCATACAGCGCGTCGCTGGCCGCAGCGGGACCGAACTGATCGCGCCACGCGCTGCGAAATCGCGAGATACTGTCCGGGTCGAGCGAAAACTCGGACACGGGCCGCATGGTGAGAGATTTCACATGCCCGGTGGAACGCTGTGTGCCGGGGTCGAAGTTGCGGATGTTCTCCACTTCGTCCCCGAAAAGGTCGAGCCGAACAGGTTCTGCCTGACCGGCCGGGAAAAGATCGAAAATGCCGCCGCGCGTAGCGAACTCACCCGGCTCCATCACCGTGTCTGTACGGGTGTAACCATTGGCGATCAACAATTCGATCAGAAACGCCTGATCGAGACTTTCGCCCTGCACGATGTCGAGCGACTGGCCGCGAAACGCTTCGCGTGGCGGCACACGCTGTATGAGCGCGGACGGAGTGGTGAGCACAATACGGCCCGCAGGCGGCACAGGTTCGAGCAATCGCGTGAGGGTTGCCACCCGTTCCGCGATAATGACGGGGTTGGGTGAAACGCGGTCGTACGGCAGACAGTCCCACGCGGGGAACCGCAGAACCTGCACGCCCTCCCCCACATAGTCCAGCACTTCGCCCAGACGGGAGAGAGCGGCATCATCACGCGCGACATGCAGCAGCGGGCCTTTATGTTCCCGCGCACGCCGCGCCAGCAGCAGTCCGTCGAATCCTTCAGGCGCGCCCCAGATGGTGGTGGCGCGTGTGGCGGTGCGTACGTCTGCGTCCATCAATGATGTGTCCGTTCGTCCTGATTCACTACGGCGAGGGCGTGGAAAAGCACTCAGGCCGTCGCCTCTTTTTTGCCCATGCGTGTCAGCGCGTCATCCACCAGCGCCACGAGCATGGGCGTTTTTTTCTCTTCGGGGATGGGCAGCCGTCCGAACAGCCAGTCCGTCAGATCCGGGTCGGGCAGTTGGAGCACGTGCTCCATGTCCGCCACCTGCTCTGCATTCATCCCATTCACATGCCGGTCCACAAAACCGCCAATCAGGATGTCGGTTTCGAACGTGCCGCGATGCTGGGCGCGGAAGATGAGCCGACGGCGGCGGGCCTCCAGCGATTCCGCGTGATCGTTCCCCGTTGGGGCAGAAGATGCGTTTTCATTCTGTTCCATGGCGCGCCTGTCCTGTAAGCCTTGTGGCCGATGCCTGCCAACCCGACAAGAAAGGCCGTTGCGCCCTCCGTGTCCAGACCGCTCCCGCAATCGGGATCGCAGGACGGTCCTGCGCGCCTGGAAGCTGAGCCACGGCCTTTTCCGGTCCCGTCCGCCATCGCCCCTCTTCTCGCCCCGTTGGACACTCTTCCCGGTGTGGGCCCCGCCACCGCAAAACTACTGGCAAAGGTGACAGGTGGACGGGCCATCATCGACCTGCTGTTTCACATGCCTGAAAGCGTGACAGACCGCAGGCGCCGACCGAAACTGGCCGAGGTGGTGCCCGGCACCATTGCGACTGTGGACGCCACCATCGGCCGTGTCGTCTCACCCGCTCCCAACAGTCGCCAGCCATGGCGCGTGATGCTGGAAGATGACACCGGCACGCTTGAAGTGGCCTTTTTCTCGCGTTGGCAGGGCCGCAAGGCTGTGGTGGGCAGCAAGGTTCTGGTGTCGGGACGCGTGGACATGTTTGGCGGCCACCCCGTCATCAGCACGCCCGATTTCTTTGCCGCTTCGGGAGAGAAAATCCCTCTTCTCGATCCGGTCTGGCCGCTGACCGCCGGCCTGTTTGCCGGGCAGGTCCGGTCCGCCATGCGCAAGGCGTTCGCGCTGCTGCCCACCGATCTGCCCGAATGGCAGGACGAAAGCGTGGTCAGACGCCGCCAATGGCCCGACTTCCGCACAGCCCTTTTATGGACCCATTTTCCGGGCGATGTGCCGGAGTTTCTGCAGGGCAATGAGTGGCACACCGCACGTCGCCGCGCCCGCGAACGATTGGCCGCTGACGAACTTCTGGCGTCCCAGCTTGCGCTTCTGCTCGCCCGCCGCGCCAACCGCTCACGGCCGGGCCGCTCCCTCAAAGGCGACGGCCACCTCCAGCGCGAAGCCCTGCGCCGATTCGGTCACACTCTGACCGATGCCCAGAAACGCGCTCTGCATGAGATCGACAAGGATCTCGCCGCCCCACGCCGCATGGTGCGGCTGCTTCAGGGCGATGTCGGCGCAGGCAAGACAATGGTGGCGCTGCTTGCCATGCTGCGGGCCGCAGAAGCTGGCGCTCAGGCCGCGATCATGGCCCCCACGGAAATCCTTGCCCGCCAGCACTTCGCCACTTTCGAGCGCCTTTCACCCGTGCCCGTCGTATTCCTTTCCGGCTCCGTACGTGGCAAGGCGCGCAAAGAGACACTCACAGCTATCGCGGATGGCTCGGCCTCTCTGATAGTGGGCACGCACGCACTAGTGCAGGACGCAGTGGAATATCACGACCTCGCGCTCGCCGTAGTGGACGAGCAGCACCGCTTCGGCGTGGGACAGCGGCAGACCCTTGGTCAGAAAGGGAAATGCGTGGACATGCTCGTCATGACCGCAACCCCCATCCCCCGCACGCTGCTTCTGGCTCATTGGGGCGAGATGGACGTGAGCCGTCTGGACGCCAAACCTGCCGGTCGCAAGCCGATCCACACCTCTGTACATGGATTGGACGCTTTCGAGGCCGTGCTGGCAGGGCTAGACCGGGCGCTGGCCTCCGGCGCGCTCATATATTGGGTGTGCCCGCTCGTCAGTGAAAGTGAGACGCTCGACATTGCCGCTGCCGAAGCACGGCATGCGGCTCTCGCGGAACATTTCGGCCCGCGAGTGAACGTGGCGCTGGCGCATGGACAGCAGGACATCGCGGTGCGTGAAAACGCACTGGCCGAGTTTGCCGCAGGCCGCAGCCGCGTGCTTGTGGCCACCACTGTGATCGAAGTGGGTGTAGATGTGCCGCAGGCCACCGTGATGGTGATCGAGCACGCGGAACGCTTCGGGCTGGCCCAGTTGCACCAGTTGCGAGGGCGCGTCGGGCGCGGCGCGGATCAGTCTTACTGCCTGCTTCTCCATGGCAGCGAGAAAGGCGCTGTCGCCAAACAGCGTCTGGCGCTTTTGCGGGAGACCGAGGACGGGTTTCTGATCGCGGACGAGGACTTTCGTATGCGCGGAGGAGGCGATGCCACCGGCCGCAGGCAGTCCGGCCTTCCGGGTTTCCGACTGGCCACATCGGATGATGAGGACGCGGATTTCTCCGATCTGATCGTGTTGGCGCGCCAGACCGCGGAACTGGAATTGCAGACATTTCCGGCTGATAGCACTCCGCCAGAACGTCTGATCATGCTGCTCTGCCTGTTCGGCAAGGACAATTTCACGCTTGCCATTCAATCGTGATTGCCGGCACGAACCCGGCGCAATCATGCGACACTTTGATGTGCGCGGTCCAATTAAGGCCCCATTTACAGCCGCCTGCTACCACCTGTGCGTATGACGCCGCGCAGGACGAGTTCCCTCTCCGTGACGTCTCCCATGACCATAGAACGGCTGGCGCGGCATGAACGACACATCTTCTCTTCCCACCGATGAAGGGCCGCTGCTCACCCTGCTTGTCCGCTGCGCAGCACAGCTTCTCCCCTGTGACGTGGCGTGTGTGGTCGGCTCAGTGGAGCAGGATGAACAGCCGGTCGTTCTGTCTCATTCGAAACCTGTGCGCCTGCCCCCTTTCGCACAACTGAAAGAGGCGATGGACGCATCCATTGACCAGTTAGCTGCGGGCAATGGTGTAAAAGCGGGACAGTTCTCTGAAAAAGTCGGGGAATTCAGCGCATGGGTCTGCAAACCCCTACGAGAAAAGAAAGACGGCTCTTCTCCGCTGCTTCTTTGCCTCAACCGCTCAGAGAAGCCCTTTCCTTCCTCCGCCCTGACGCGGTTGGCCAGTCTCTCTCTTCCGGCCGTCAGCGGTCTTCGGCCACCTGTGCCGGGCAGTTCCGGCATAGCCGATCTCATGCGCTATCTCGACACGCGCATCACAAGCCCCGGCATCTCCACAGCCACACCTCTGGCTCTCCTGCGCATCGACCTTGCCCGGATCGGTCCGATCAACGACAGCGACGGCTGGCCTGTCTCTGACGCCCTGATCGGACAGGCGCACGATATCCTGCACGCAACCGCGCCCGATTCCTGCTTTACCGTTCATCTCGGTGGCGGGAGTTTCGCCGTTGTTGTCCCGCTCGAACAGCAGAACGTGGAAGCCGCCAACGAACTGGCCACCACCATCGTGACACGCATGGAAGCGGCTCACAGCCGCCCGGAAAACAGTTTTCCGCTGGAACCTCATATCGGATGGGCCGCCTTCCCTTTCGATGCACCCGATACCGACACACTGATCGGTTTTGCCAATGCCGCTCTGGCCGGAATTCGTGGGCAACGCGGTGGCACGCGGATCAATCGCGTGGCCCCCGAAATTGGAAAAGTGCATGCCGAACGTGTCGGACTGGAAGGCGATCTGCGGCATGCCATCGCGGAAGGACATTTTCGCCTCAACTGGCTGCCAGTCCTGGAAACGGCCACGGAACATGTCGTTGCGTTTGAGGCACTGGTTCGATGGGACCGTAATGGCCATGGAGAGGTTAATCCGCTTGTCTTCCTCGACTGCGCCGAGAGCACCGGCCTTATTGAAGACATCGACACATGGGTGTTGCATCACGCCTGCCAGCAGGCCACCACATGGACACAACCCCTTGGTCTGAGCATCAACGTCTCACCAAGCTGGCTGGAAACGGAGCGGGTGGCCGCCAGCATCGGAAGCGCGCTCGAAAAGAGTGGCCTTGAACCGGCACGGCTTCAGATCGAATTGTCAGAACGAAGTGGGTTCGGCAGGCCCGATATCGCTCGCAAGGAACTGGCTCGTATCAGGGCCATGGGCGTGCGACTGGTGCTGGATGATTTCGGCACGGGCTTCGGGGCGCTGGAAAAGCTGACGAATTATCCATTCGATCAGGTCAAACTCGACCGGGTGTTCATTCGCAGGCTTGGGCGCGACAGCCGAGTGGAAACCATTCTCCGCTCCACCATCTACATGATCCACGCGCTGAACATGAGTTGCTGCGCCGAAGGCGTGGAAACGGAGGAACAACTCGGCTTCCTCGACGCTCACGGATGCGAGGAAATCCAAGGCTACCTTATCGGGCGACCTAGCGTGCAACCACCACGGTAAGACGCTCTTGCCTGCCCGTGCCTACTGATGGGTAATTTCCCGTCAGGATCAGAATTTCGCGGATGCGTTGAGGGAACCGTAGTTGAAAAGCCCCGAGCGTGCAGTTGTGAATTCCTGTGTCTGCCAGACCTGGCTGTAGGAAATACGCACGCCGTAGAACATGACGGCCACACCCGCATGAATCTCGCCCACCACCGGCTTCTTATCCACATGGGGTGAGTTTTTCAGAGTGGTGTTGCCCTGCAACGTGGCATCATAGGCCACCGCGTCCCCACTCACGCCGCCAAAAATATACCACGGCACCATGCGGGTGGCTTTATAGGCATCCGTTCCATCGGTTCCCGCCCCAATCGTGGGAACCCCGAAATCACTGTCCAGCCCCTGTCCAATACGAAACGTATCACCCAACGTGCCGGCAATCCGGTAATCACCCGCGCGCGCAGAGGCCGACGGCAACATATCAAAGGAAATGCCATCGGCACCCCCGATATTTCCCAGCGGCAGACGCCATGTGCGCCCCATTTGCACCTGAAAGATCATCTGATTCTTGAGTTGATGGTGCCAACCGAGATTCTGCGTGTCGCCGATCGCGCCATGAAAACCGTTCTGAAGCTGGCGCGCGCCCGAAGCTGGTCCCATCACGCCCATCTGGATTCCAAAGACGCTGCGTGAAAGATCCGTGTCATTGATGAGGTTGAGCGTACCCAGCAGCACGCCAGCATAAGGCCGGTCGCGAGAAGATGGAGTCGCGGTCTGAGTATCGGAAGGTGTGAAGATAAGCTGCTGCACTCCCGCACTCACACGCTGCATGCCGCGGCCGAGCACAAAACGGTTCACGGCCGCCAGCGGTCCGGGAAGATGATCGGTTCGGGAAGTCCAGTTGAAGCGCAGCCCACTGGTATAATACTGATCCGACGTGCCTTTCAGCGTCGTGACCGCATCGTTCTCCCCCTGAAGGGTCCATGTGTTCTGATCGTCCTGTAAGGGCGTGGCGCGCGCTGTTGGGGCGAGGACCGTTCCCACGAGCATGGCAGCCATCACAAGCGTCCGGCTGTTTCTCACTGCCGATGATTGACTGGCTGTCTGCACGCTCACACTCCCCGTCCCACATCCTCTGACATCCGGTGTGGTCTTGTCTCGGAGGGCGCGTCAACTGCCGTTTCGTTCATCCGCGCCCCTTATCGTCTTCAGGGGCGCATTCTGTGATGGGAAAAGCTCAAGAAAGTCTCTCCCTCCTCCTTTTTGCCCCGATCTTTCATTAAATTCATCTCGCGGACAGCCGAAATACCAAAAAGACTGTAGCTTTCGGCCAATCGCTTATGCTTTGGTAGGAACGTTCTGAAACGCCAGCAGGCTTTCAGGATACCGGCCACCAGGACGAGACATTGCATGTCTCGACAGGGCTTCACCAGAGGCTCAGTTTTCCCGACCCGGAATTGCTTTCACAGGTGGCACATGGCGCCGCCAGACTTCGGGATCAAGACCCTTGAGAAGTAACAGAACCGACCGCAGCTCCCGCTCTCCCCGCCGCGGCGGATTTGACGATGATTTTATGGGCGGCGGCCCCTCGCAGTATGACCGCGGGAACAGTGCCCCCTTCGGTGGAGACCGTGGGGGCTTTGCCCCGCGTCGCCCGGCTGGCGGTGGTGGCCTTCAGGTCGTCGCCACGGGTCCGGAAATTGAAGCCACTGTAAAGTGGTTCAATAGCGAAAAGGGCTTCGGCTTCGTCGAACTCGCCGATGGTAGCGGAGACGTGTTCCTGCACGCCAACGCCCTTTCGCAGGCAGGCCACGACAGCGTGAGCCCCGGCGCCACTCTCATGGTTCGCATCGGACAGGGTCCGAAGGGCCGTCAGGTCGCAGAAGTGATCTCCGTCGATGAGAGCACGGCGCAGCCGGAGCGTCCTCGCGCCCAGTTCGGTGCTGGCCCGCGTGCGGGCGGTTTCGGTGGTGGTCGCGCACCCCGTCCCGCGCCTGACATGTCGTCAGCCGAGGAAGTCCGTGGCACCGTGAAGTGGTACAACGCCACCAAGGGTTTCGGCTTCATCACGCCGGATCATGGCGGCAAGGACATCTTCGTCCATGCTTCCGCTCTTGAGCGTTCCGGCATTCAGGGTCTGAACGAAGGTCAGGTGACCAACGTAAAGGTGGTGCAGGGCCAGAAGGGTCCGGAAGCCGCTGCCGTTTCGGTCGACTGATCCCGATACTCCTGTCATGAACACGTTCCTTTCGGGACGTGTTCATGAATAGAAAACGCCGCCAGCTTTTTCAGGCTCGCGGCGTTTTTTGTCATTCACACAAAAGAAAAAAGCGACTTAGTAGTCGCCCTTTCCCTTGTTACGCAGCAGGCGCGCTTTGTCGCGTTGCCAGTCCCGCTCGGCAATCGCGTGGCGCTTGTCTTCCTTTTTGCGCCCCTCACCCAGCCCGAGCGTCACCTTCGCCATCCCGCGTTCATTGAAATGAATGTCGAGTGGCACGAGCGATGCCCCTTCCCGCGCCACGGCGTTGAGCAGATGCGTCACCTGTCGGGCGTGCAGAAGCAGTTTGCGCGGTGCCTTGGTATCGAAACGCGAGAGAACTCCACCCTGATATTCAGGAATGAAGCTGTTGAAGAGCCAGATTTCTCCATTGCGTTCGGCCGCATATGCTTCCGTAATCGTCGCCCGTCCAAGGCGAAGGCTCTTCACCTCCGGTCCCTTGAGCACAATGCCGGCCTCGACAGTTTCCAGAATCGTATAGTTGAAACGTCCCTTACGATTCTGCGCGGCAATGCCGTGCGAAATCATGCCGGACGCTTTCTTGCTTCCTTTTGCCATGGATCAGCCCAGAATCCCGACATCCGTCAGAGCCAGACGCACAACCTGACGCGCGGGTTCGGAAAGCGGCACCAGAGGAAGGCGGGTGTGTTCGCCACACAGACCAAGAAGCGATGCCGCGAACTTCACCGGACCCGGACTTGTCTCACAGAACATAGCGTCATGCAGCGGTAGCAGCCGATCCTGAAGCGCCATGGAATCCTTCGTGCGGCCTTCCCGCCAAGCTGTCTGCATCTGGGAACACAACGCAGGCGCGACGTTGGACGACACACTGATGCAACCGTCGCCACCTGCCGCAAGAAACGAGACCGCCGTCCCGTCTTCGCCCGAAATCTGGTTGAAATGCCGCCCTTTGATGGCATGACGCACCTGCAACGGACGCAGCAGATTGGCGGTCGCATCCTTCACGCCCACGATGTTGCCGATCTTGGCCAGTCGCGCCATCGTCTCGACAGAGATATCCACCACCGAGCGCCCGGGAATATTGTAGAGCACGACAGGGATATTGATCGCATCGGCCACGGCGGCAAAATGCTGGTAGAGCCCTTCCTGTGTCGGCTTGTTGTAATAGGGCGCCACAACCAGCACCGCCGATGCCCCCGCCTTTTCGGCGTGCTTCGCCAGATCGATGGCCTCCGCCGTGCTGTTGGAGCCAGCGCCAGCAATCACCGGCACACGACCGGAGGCGACTTTCACCGTGCGCTCGACGATCTCGTGATGCTCAGCATGGGAAAGCGTGGGGCTTTCGCCCGTGGTGCCAACAGGCACCAGACCCGAGATTCCCTCAGCAATCTGCCACTCGACAAGACGGTCGAAGGACGAAAGATCGAGGGAGCCATCGCGGTTCATCGGTGTGATGAGGGCCGTGATCGCCCCCGTGAACATGGCTTCGGTCATGAGGCTCTTCTTCTTGTGATCCGACGCTGCGACGTCCTGAATGTGGCGTTGGTATGCCACGAAAGCGAGGCCCTGTCAGGCCGCGGCTTTTTGCGCGTGCAACCGGAAAGGAGACTGGGGATAGACACCGAGGATGCTGAAACGCGCGGAAAAGAATTCAAGTTCCGCCAGAGCCTGCTTCAGGCCCGGACGGTCAGGCTGCCCTTCCACGTCCAGCAGGAACTGGGTGGCCGCGAACGATCCGTCAAGCATGTAGCTCTCGAGCCGCGTCATGTTCACCCCGTTCGTCGCAAAACCACCCAGCACCTTGTAGAGAGCACCAGGCTCGTTGCGGACGCTGAACAGCACCGTAGTCATAACGGGGCCTGCGTCAAAAACGGCCAAAGGCTCCCGGGCCGCCACATAAAACCGCGTGGTGTTGTGCGTGGCGTCTTCCACATTGCGCCGCAGGATTTCCAATCCGTTCAGCTCGGCCGCCAACTCTGAGGCCACAGCCACATCCTCGGGGCGTCCCCACTGGGCCACCATCTCCGCAGCCCCAGCCGTGTCGAACTCCGCAACGGGGGTCAGATCCAGATCGCGGATCAGATCCCGCACCTGCGCCAGCGCCACGGGATGCGTATGCAGGCGCTTTGCCTGCTCGATGGTCGTGCCGGGCACCCCCATCAGACAGTGTTCCACACGCTGGAAATGCTCTGCCACGATGTGCAGCCCCGAGTCGGGCAGCAGCGCATGGATGTCCGGCACGCGCCCCGCAAGACTGTTTTCGCAAGCAAGCATGGCCAGATCCGCGCGTCCGTCATGCACCGCGGCAATAGCATCCGCAAAGGTTGCGCACGGCACGGTTTCCCACCCCGGATAGGCTGTCCGACACGAAAGATCGGAATAGGCGCCCGGACGCCCCTGAAACGCAATGCGCCCCGGAACGGGGCCGATTACGGTGCCGGTCACGACACACCTCCCAACATGCGCCGCGCGCGCTCCAGATCGGCTGGAGTGTCCACACCGAACGGCGCCTGCGCCACCCGCGCGCAACCAATGACCATACCAGCTTCAAGCGCGCGCAACTGCTCCAGCTTTTCCAGTCGTTCGAGCAACCCTTCGGGCAAGGCCACGAACCGTTCAAGCGCAGAGCGCCGCCATGCATAGACACCGATATGGTGCCACAATTCTCCCGCGCCCCATGGAATGACGGCGCGAGAAAAATAAAGCGCCCGGGCCGTCTGCGCCTCTGGAGCAAAAGCACACGCGACTTTCACCACAGAGTCGGTGCCCGCTTCCTCTGCGTCCCGAATGGGCGACACCAACGTGCCGATATCTATGGCTGCGTCATCCAATGGACGAAGTGCGGCTTGCAGGGTTGCCGGATCGAGCCCCGGCAGATCGCCCTGAAGGTTGATAATGATGTCGTGTCGTCCCTGCGGGTCGATGTCACGCGCCGCGTGATGCACACGGTCCGAGCCGGAAGGAAGATCGGGTGGCGTAAGCACAACCTCCCCTCCTGCGCTGCGCACTACATCCGCAATCTCGACCTCGGCCGCTGCCACGACCACACGTCCGATTCCCGCGCGCTGCGCCCGCTCCACAACATGAAGGATCATCGGACGTCCGGCGATGTCCGCCAGCGGCTTTCCGGGCAGCCGGGAGGACGCCATGCGGGCCGGGATCAGGATAAGGGGAGAAGCCATGAGAAAAGGTCGCGAAACACCGTCAGCCGGCAGGAAACAGCGCAAAACCGCCGGCGGCTTCACAGGAAGCGCAGCGCACTCTAGAAAAGACGTCACACCTACGCAACAGCGTCCGCCGTGCCGCCTGTCGGCCTTCTTGCGGACATGCGGAGAAAAATGGACTTTTCGACTGCCAATCGCGGCGCATTCGCTCTTCTTCTTGTCGCCTGCGCAATGGGCGTCTCCTGGATGGGGGGAGCGCTGGCCATCCCGCCTCTCTCAGCCACCTCTTCGGCACAGGCCGCATCTTCACAGAAAGAGGACGTAACACCTCTTCCGGCAGGTGACCCCAACCGTGGCATGACTCTCGCCACCGAAAGCTGCGCAGCCTGTCATTCGCTTACGCCCGGCGTAAAGGACAGTGTCGGCCCCGAACTGGCAGGCGTCTTCGGCCGCAAGATCGGCTCTCTCCCGGACTATCCCTACTCACAGGCGCTTCACTCGCAAAACGGCACATGGGATGAGGCCGCTCTCAACCGCTGGCTTCGTGATCCCGCCACCTTTGCGCCCGGAACCCGCATGTCGTTTCCCGGCTTGCCCTCCGCTGCGGATCGGGCCGATATCATCGCGTGGCTGAAAGACCGAAGCTGATTCTTTCTCCTTTCTGAGCGGAGCCTCGTTATGTCGCACGATCTCGATACCTTCGCGGCTACGGCCAATGCTCTGGCGGATGTCGCGGGAACCGTCATTCGCCCGTGGTTTCGCACCTCTGTCGGCATTGATGACAAGGCGGACGAAAGTCCCGTTACCATCGCGGATCGTACGGCCGAGCGAGTTATGCGCGCCGTGCTGGCCGAGCGGCATCCCGACCATGCCATTCTGGGTGAGGAGTTCGGGCTGCACGCGGGCAACTCCGACTGGCAATGGACGCTCGATCCTATCGACGGAACAAGGGCTTTCATCACAGGCCGCCCGACATTCGGCACGCTGATCTCCCTCTCGCACGCAGGCACCCCTGTCATTGGCGTGATCGACCAGCCCATCACCGGCGAGCGCTGGGTTGGTGTTGCCGGACGCGAAACCCTGTTTCGTCCCGGTTTTGGCAATCTTGCCGCGCCGCATGTCATTCGCACCCGGACCTGTGCGAGTCTGGCGCAGGCCGATCTGTCCTGCACAGCCGTCGAAATGCTGGAAGACGCACCTCGTCCCACATGGAAAAAGCTCAAGGCCGCCGTCCACCGCGTAAGCTGGGGCGGTGACTGCTACGCCTACGGTCTTCTTGCGCTTGGCCATATCGACGTCATTGCCGAATGCACCATGAAGCCTTGGGACTGGGCCGCCCTCGTGCCGGTTATCGAAGGCGCGGGTGGCCGTGTGACCGACTGGAACGGTCAGATTCTCCGCCCCGATGGGGACGGAACCGTTCTGGCTGTCGGTGACGCCACCCTTCTGGATGCGGCCGTTGCCTGCCTGAAAACATAAAAGCGGCCTCTGAATTTCCGCTTTGGGGAAATCGTGCTATGGAGCCGCTCCCGCCGGTCGAGAAGCCAGAACCGATCGCAGCCTGGAGACATGCCGCGTTCTGCGGCTAAGGGCCGTTCCGGATAAAATCCGGGTGCGCCGTGCCAACCAGACTGGCCTTTGGCGCAGGGGCCGCTGCAACAGTCACGAGCAAAACGCATGACTCCTCATCTTTCTCTCTCGAAAGACAAGATTCGCATCCTGCTCCTCGAGGGCGTGCATGACAGCGCAGTCGCCCTTCTGAAGGCCAGCGGCTATGAGAATGTCACCCGTCACAAGGGCGCCCTCGAAGGCGAGGCCCTGCGCCACGCCCTCGAAGGTGTGCATGTCGTGGGTATCCGCTCACGCACCCAGCTCACCCGTGAGGTGATTGAAAGCGCGGATCGTCTGTTCGCCATCGGCTGCTTCTGCATCGGCACCAATCAGGTGGATCTGAAAGCCGCGCGCGAACATGGCATTCCGGTGTTCAATGCTCCCTACAGCAACACCCGTTCGGTGGCTGAACTCGTCATGGGCGAGATCGTGATGCTGCTGCGCCGGATCTTCCCGCGTTCGGTCGGCTGTCACGAAGGTCTGTGGAACAAGTCCGCCACCAATAGCTGGGAAGTGCGCGGCAAGACGCTGGGCATCGTGGGCTATGGCTCCATCGGCTCCCAGCTTTCCGTTCTGGCCGAAGCCTTCGGCATGCGCGTGATCTACTACGATGTGGTGGACAAGCTCGGCCACGGCAACGCGACCGCCTGCGACAGTCTTGAGACGCTGCTGGGTGAAAGCGATGTGGTCAGCCTGCATGTGCCGCAGCTCCCCAGCACAAAGAACATGATCGGCGCCGAGCAGATCGCGCAGATGAAGCCCGGATCGTTCCTCATCAACAACGCGCGCGGCAATGTCGTGGACCTCGATGCCGCCGCCGCGGCCCTGAAATCGGGACATCTCCTCGGCGCTGCCATCGACGTGTTCCCGGTCGAGCCCAAGGGTCCGAACGAGCGCTTCAACTCGCCGCTTCAGGGCTTGGATAACGTCATTCTCTCCCCGCATATCGGCGGCTCCACGGCGGAAGCGCAAGAGCGCATCGGCGTGGAAGTGGCGCGCAAGCTGGTGGAATACTCCGATGTGGGCGCGACGCTGGGAGCGACGAACTTTCCCGGCGTGCAACTTCCGCAAAGCCCGCGTGGCACCCGTTTCATGCACGTCCACCACAACCTTCCGGGGGCGATGTCGAAGCTCAACGACATCTTCTCACGTGAAAACTGCAACGTGACGGCCCAGTATCTCCAGACGGACGGAGAGGTCGGCTACGTGGTGATCGACGCCGAGACAGGTGGCAACAACACGGACAAAGACGAGCGTCTGCTCGAAGAACTGCGCAAGCTGCCGGGCACCATCCGCGCACGTCTGCTCTATCAGGGGCACTGACGCCCACAATCCGACGCGAAGGCGATGATCAACACACGAGTCCGCGCCTTCGCGTTTTCCGGCATCGAAGCCGTGCCGGTCTGGGTCGAGGTCCAGATCGCAAACGGTCTGCCCGCGTTCCTGATCGTCGGCCTGCCCGATAAAGCCGTGGGAGAAGCCCGCGAGCGCGTCCGGGCGGCGCTGACGTCCATGGGGCTCGGCCTTCCTCCAAAGCGTATTCTCGTCAATCTCGTCCCGGCCGACCTGCTCAAGGAAGGCTCGCATTTCGATCTTCCCATGGCGCTTGCCCTGCTCTGCGCTATGGATGTGCTGCCCATCGAAGAGATTGGACGCTACGCTACCCTTGGGGAGCTTTCTCTCGATGGCCGCATCAACCGCGTTCCGGGAGTAACGTCCGCCTCTCTTGAAGCCGCCGCGATGAATCTTGGCCTGATCTGCCCTGCCGTGCAGGCCACCGAGGCTCTCTATGGCGGCAATCCCGACATTCTCGCGGCTCCCGATCTGTCCTCGCTTGTCAGCCATTTCCGGGGCCAGCAGGTTCTCTCTCCACCGGACCTGACGGCATTGCCAGAGGCGGCACCGGACGGTCTCGATATGGCTGACGTCAAAGGAATGGAAGTTGGCCGCCGTGCGCTGGAGATTGCAGCGGCGGGCGGTCACTCGATCCTGTTGTGCGGACCGTCCGGTTCGGGCAAATCCATGCTCGCGGCCCGGCTTCCCGGCCTTCTGCCTGATTTGACTGCCGCTGAATTCCTTGAAGTCACACGCATCTATAGCGCTGCCGGGCTGATGTCTCCGGGACGGCGGCCCGTTTTCCGCGATCCGCATCATTCCGCCAGCCAGCCCGCACTGGTCGGAGGCGGCGCACGCGCCAAGCCGGGTGAGATCAGCCTTGCCCATCGTGGCATCCTCTTTCTGGACGAACTGCCCGAATTCTCGCGCCAGACACTCGAATCCCTGCGTCAGCCTCTCGAAACCGGGCAAACGTCCATCGCACGCGCCGCCGTGCACGTGACCTACCCCGCGCGCTTCCAGTTTGTCGCGGCCATGAATCCCTGTCGTTGCGGCTATCTGGGTGACGCCAGCCGTGCATGTCGTAAAGCCCCTCGCTGCGGAGAGGATTATGTAGGCCGCATTTCAGGACCGCTGCTCGACCGTATCGATCTGTGGGTCGATGTGCAGCCACTCTCCCCTGTCGAGATGATGACGGCTCCGCCAGGGGAGCCCACCGCCCCTATCGCCGCGCGCGTGGCAGCCGCCCGTGCCCGACAGGCTGCGCGAGGCCAGACTGTCCGTAACGCCGAGGCCTCTCCAGACGGTTTTGCGCTGGACGACGCGGCGCGTGCGCTCCTCACCGATGTCGCGCGACGCCTGCGTCTGTCAGCCCGCGCTTTCACCCGTCTGCTGCGGGTGGCACGAACGATTGCCGATCTGGAAGGAAATGACACAATCCTGCGTCACCATGTTGCGGAAGCCGCCGGATTTCGGCATCGCCATCATGGCGGCGCATGATCGACACTCGTTTTCCGCTCAGCCTGTTACATTCGGACAGCATTGGCCGGGTGGCTTCCGCGCCTGCGGAGTGGCAGGTTGTATGCGTCGCGAAACGCGATGATTTCGCCCTCCCCTGCACGGAGACCGATTCCACCTCATGACGGCGCAGAACAGGCCTTCCGCCCGGCAGGGGAATCGCAAGGACCCCGTCCTCTTCCCCACCCGTGATACACCTCGTACGGCCCCGCCCCGGCAACCCGTCGAGATGGACACGGACCGCCCCCGTCTGGGCGCCGGTCTTCTTGTGCCGGTCAGTGCCGGATATCGCCGTCTCCGAGCAGCACGCACCGCGCTGACGCCACGTCAGATCATCGCCGATCCCGACATCATGAGCGTCCTGCTGGTGTCGGTGGCTCTGCATGCGCTGCTTTTCGCCGTCGCGGCATGGCTCGCCGCCCATCACCAGCCGCGCGGCAATCCGCAGGCGGAGGCAACCGGCGCCGTGGACATGATGTTCGTCACCCCCCCCGCAGAAAGCGGTATGAAGGGCGAACACTCGGATGACGCGGCCGGAGGCAATCAGGCCGCCCAGTCCTCCCAGAGCAGCGAGAGCCAGCCCGAACAGGCCGAAGACTCGGAAGGAGCTACCCGCCCCACGGCGGAAACGCCGGCGGCTCCCCCCATTCCGGAAGCCTCATCCAACGAGAGCTTCCCCAAACCCACGAATGAGGCCGCCCCCATCACACCCGCCGCCAACCACACCGGACAGGGCAGCCGCAAGACGACCAAGCAGGCCCCGCACCGCCAGTCGATGCAGCACGCGCAACGCCCCCAGCGCGCGCCTTCGCCGTTCGATTCGCTGACAAATCTTTCACTCGATCAGTCTTCCGCTCCGCCACGCGCAAAGCGACAGGGCCGCACCGGCGGCAGTGGTGGCCCGATTGATCTCTCCATCGGTCCGATGGTCAGCAACGGCAAACTGAACGCACCCTATGCCACGCGCACAACCACCCGTGGCGTGAGCGACGATTACAGCGAAGACGTGGATCGCTGGATCCGCCGTCATATGTATTATCCCGAGGAAGCGGCGGAAAACGGGGAAGAAGGACCGTCTTCGGTGCATGTGGTGATCGACCGCAGCGGCCGTGTCCGCTTTGTGCGCCTGACCAACCAGTCCGGATCCTATCTTCTGGACGCTGCGACAACAGGCATGTTCCGCGCCGCACAACTCCCACCCGTGCCACCCAATGTGCCCGGCGATCACTTCGATCTGGACGTCACCATCAACTATATCCTCATTCGTCGCTGAGACGTGTGAACCAATGGGGCTGTCACGGGCTCCACAAGAAAGCTAGACTGGGAACGCTCCGGTCACCCCGATCTCCCACCGCCGGGAAAGCGGAGATCGCCTGTCAGGAATGCCTACGTGCCGATGTCCAATCCTTATCCTCCCGAAGTCATCCCCACGATCCGCGTGGTGGCCATGCCGACCGACACCAACCCGGCAGGCGATGTGTTCGGCGGCTGGCTGGTCTCACAGATGGATCTTGCGGCAGGAACGGCCGCAGCTTTCCGCGCTAAGGGACGCTGCGTGACGGTCGCCATCGACAGCTTCATCTTCCATGAGCCAGTTGTGGTGGGCGATGAAGTGAGCATCTACACCAAGATCACGCAGACAGGCCGTTCCTCGATCATTGTGCATGTCGAGACATGGCGCCGAGCACGCAACACCAACGAACGCCGCAAGGTGACACAGGGCAAGTTCACGTTCGTCGCCATAGACGACAAGCGCAAGCCGCGTGCCCTGCCACCGGAAAACGGCTTCGACACCATCACCGACTGAGAACACGCCCCTGCCAGGCAGCCTATTAAACGAATAGCAATGCCGTGTTCCCACAATGGCCCGAACAGACAAGGCCATCGGTGTGAACGATTCTTCCCCATCCTCCCATGTGTTCATCGCCACTCCCTGCTTCGGGGGTGTGGTGACCCAGACCTACATGCAGTCCATCATCGGATGCATGGGAACGGCTCAGATGCACGACATCGAACTTACGCTTTCGATGGTGGGGAACGACGCGCTTATCACGCGCTCACGCAACACGCTCCTGCATCAGTTTTTTGCCCAGAGCACCGCCTCCCATATCCTGTTTGTGGACAGTGACATCGGCTTCGGACCGGAGGCGCTGCCTCAACTCATGGCTCATGGAAAAGATGTCGTGGCCGGGCTTTATCCGCTCAAGGACCGTTACTGGGACAAGCTGACGGATGCCCAGGTCAGACGGGGAGAACCCGCCCGCACCGCCTCCCTGCGCTACGTGGGCGAGAGCGAGTCCCTGCACGAACAGGCAATGCCCACTCCGACCGACCGGGGCCTCGTAAAAGCCGGTTATGCCGGGACCGGCTTCATGCTGATCAGCCGCAGCGCCATTGCCCGCATGGTCGAGGCCTATCCTCAAACACGCTATCGCCGGATCGACGCGCCAGTGGGGCAGGAAAACTCAGCGTCCGTTCATGCCAACGATGCCTATGCCCTGTTCGACTGCATGATCGATCCCGAGACCAGCACCTATCTCAGCGAGGACTTCACGTTCTGCAAACGCTGGCGCGATATCGGGGGCGAGGTCTGGCTCGATACGGCGCTTGAACTCTCTCACACCGGTCCTTCCACTTTCATCGGAGAACCGGGGCTGCGCGTGGGTATCATTTCTCCAAGCTAAACCCGCCTTAGAAATCCGGCAGTGTCTGGGAGAGCATGCCACCTTGACGCAGCGGCGCCACACGCCGGGCGAGGCCGGTTGCATCGTCCGTCTCGACCAGAAGGCCGCACACCGTAGCCGGTCCCTCGGCCGGTTGCAGGCGCTCTCCCGGCATCTTGCGCACGAAACGGCTGACAGCCGCATCTTTCTGCATCCCGATAATGCTGTCGTAGTCACCGCACATACCTGCATCGCTCTGAAACGCCGTGCCACCGGGCAATATGCGGTGATCGGCGGTGGGGGTGTGGGTATGCGTTCCCACGACCAGCGACACTTTGCCATCCAGCACATGGCCCATCGCCCATTTCTCGCTGCTGGCCTCGGCATGTACATCCACAACAGCAGCCTGAACCGTCGTACCCAGCCGATGCCGCGAGAGAACGTCCAGCGTGAGGCGAAACGGATCGTCCATCGCGTCCATGAACAGCCGCCCCATGACGTTGACGATCAGAATCTTGCGTCCATCCGCCAGCGCCACGACCGTGCTTCCCTGCCCCGGCGTGCCCGGAGGAAAATTCACCGGCCGGACGACGGCCGGCAGCCCATCGATTTCCCCAATCAGATCACGCCGGTCCCAAGCGTGGTTGCCCAGAGTCATCACATCGACCCCGGCCTCCATCAGATCACGGGCAATTCCGGGAGAAAGGCCGAAGCCGTGGCAGGCATTCTCGGCATTGGCAATGACCAGATCCAGCCGGAGCACCTTTCTTAGTTCAGGCACACGGGCGGTCACGGCGTCACGACCGGAACGCCCGACAATATCCCCCAGAAACAACAGTCTCACATCATTCTCCTGAAACGGGCACTCTTTTCCCGTAAAAATACAACGTCCTTCTCATCCCACTGCGGGGAGAATGGTCTCACGGTCCGTAACGATCATGGGAAGCGGCACGTCATGAGGGCCGGTGGGAACCGCTTCCACCTCCTGCCATGACGCGGCATAGCCGACAGGCAAAGCGTGAGGAAAGGCGGCCAATGTGCGGTCGTAATACCCCCCGCCATATCCCAGCCGGTGTCCTCGTCGATCAAACGCGAGAAGAGGCACCAGAATCAGATCGGGCTTTTCGACAGGCCCATCGGGATACAATGTCCCGAAACGCCCCTCTTTCATCGGCTGTCCCGGTACCCACTGTCGAAAAACGAGTGGCGTTCCTTTTGGGGTCGTCTCGGGAAGAAGTATCTCGCGCCCCCGCGCATGCAGATATCCACAGAGCGGCCGCAAATCCACTTCACCGGGCAGCGGCCAGACACAGGCCACACGCTCGCCTTCCTGCGATTCAACCGTTTCCAGAAGACGCGCGCAAAGTATGTCCGACACATCGGCCTCTACACCGCGTGCAGTGGCAAGACGCAGACGCAACCGTTGTTTCACAGCTGCGATATCAGACGTGTCATGCATCGAGAAGAACAGGAAAAGAGGAAAATGGAGCCACCATGGCCGTTGGTCTTTACAACCTCCAGGACCTGCTAGTGCAGGTGGGTGCCGGAAATACCCTGACCACGGTCAGGACAGCGCCAGCTCCCGAGGAAGTGCTTATCGGCCCAGGGGATGAAATTGCCTGACGCACCTGGCAGCCCCTCACCATATCTAGGCGTTTTCAATGGCGTCCGCAATGACTTCCGCACGATCCGCCAGAACTGCCAACTGCTCGCGCAGATAATGGTTCTCCCGTTCGGCCTTTTCACCCGCGATCAGCGCATCCTGCGTTCCTGATGACAGCTTCTCCGCCACCATGTCCGACAGTTCATCGGCCATCAGCAGAGCCGCCAGCACCAGCACCTTCGATTCACCACTGAAACCGAGCGCCCGGACACGCGCCACGCGCTTGTCCACTTCCTGCGCCATGGCCAGAAGATGGCGCTCTTCCCCCTGCTCACAGCCGATCTGATAGGCATAGCCATTGATGCGTACGGTCATCTGGGGCATGCGTCAGCCCTCTCCTTCCGCGTCATGCGCCACGGCAGAGTCCTGTTGAGCGTCATCGCCATACGGATCTTCTTCTGGAACCGGCTGCGAGTCGGTCGACGATGTGTGTTCCTCAAGAGACGCCTCTGCAAGAATACCGCGCACATCCAGCATCAATGCGTCCACACTGGCCACCACGGCTTCAAGATCGGGGCCGGCCGTCACAACGACAGGTTCTGGCTCATGCGCGGCTTCAGCCTTGTGTTTCTCCAGAGCGAACGCAATGCGCCCAAGAGCCACACGCAGCCTGTCCGCTGCTTCCACGGCTGGAGAAACCGTTCCTGTTTCCTCGCTGCTGTGCGACACCTTCTCCGCCTTGTCATTTCGGAATCCAAGGCCACAGATCACCCGCACGGGACTGAACGTCAAGCATGATCCGCACCCGTTTTTCCATTCAGTCCACCGAAATGAAGACAGAACCGCGTGAGACTTTGTTTCGGGTGGCCAATCTTGCGCAGGCACATATGGCAATCCATGCGGCAGAAGAAAGCGGCCTCTTTCCGCTCCTTCTTTCACCGCCCAATACCCCGGCTTTCATGGGCACACCTTGGTGGCTGGCCATGATGCGCTCCCTGCGCACCGAAAGCGTTGCGTTTGCCGATATCCTCAATTGCGGATCTTCTGCGGGACATGCCGTGGCCGCTCTCGGCCATGGCCAGAAACAGATCCTGTTTTCGGATCGTTCGCCACAGACAAAAGCCGTCCACCTGCTGGCCGCTTCCCTTGGCGCGCAAGTCCACTCGTTTCTTCCAGTATCGTGCGATCTGACAGGGTGTGTCACGCTGGAACAGGCCCGAAAAGCACTCGGCACCTTGACGTAACAGGCAAAGCTGCCGACGACACACACTCCATACGTTCCGATTTAATCGCTCACGACAGGCAGATCATGACCTCCACGCCTTCCGCCTCCGAGCCTTGTGAACTTTATCTCGTCACACCGCGCCTAGGTCCGAATACGCCTCTGCCGGATTTCGAGACCGTGTTGGCCGCCCTGCGGGTCGCCGCCGTCCGCCTGCGACTGGAGGATGGCTCACCCACTCAGCAGAGTCAGTTGATCGAGCGCGTGCGGACCATCGTACACCGTCATGATATGGCCTTGATGCTGGATGGTCTCCCGGAACTGGCCCGCAAAACGGGCTGCGACGGTGCCCATGTTCCAGCGGAACAGGTAGCGGCAGCCCGTGCGGCCTTGGGAAACGATCTGCAACTGGGTGCCGCCTGTGGCTTCAGTCGTGACCTCGCCATGCAGGCGGGCGAACGTGGGGCAGATTATGTGGCGTTTGGGCCGTTCGGAGACCAGCCACAGGACAGTGACCTCGCTTTGCCAAAATGGTGGCGTGAAATGATGGAACTTCCTGTAGTCACCGATTATCTGCCTGAGCAGAATTCAGGCCTAATTCCCCCGGCATTACTCGCACACAGCGATTTTCTGGCGCTTGGCACCTTGCACAACGACGCGCCTCTCACCGCTCTATGGGCCGATCCACGCTCCTTCGCGTCGCTTTTCTGAAGCACGTCAACTCGCCTCTGGCGCAGGCCCAAATGACATACCAAAAGCCCCCACATCTTCCAGTTCTTGGGGAAACAGAAGGCTCTTTATCGCGTTGCGGACATCTTCTTCCGTAAGTTCCGTGTGACGCGCGACCGGCGCACGCGACGGGAAATCCGTGCGCCCCTGCACGCCCCGGCTTTCCTCCCGTTCAAGAGCGCCCAACACCATCATCTGCGCCACCAGCGCCCCATCGTCATACTCGTCAAAAGCCGATATTTGCGAGATCGCCCGTATGAGGCCCGCTTTATCACGAAGCGGCCCCATGGCTGCCCTCAGCGTTTTCCCGATCATCTCAAGGCAACCGTGCTGCAATGAGGCGGGAGGTTCGACATCCGAAACATCGAGGTTGGGCGGCTTGACACGGCGGCCTACGGACTGCGCCACGCTGGAAGGGGTGACATCGCTTGCAGGCTTGTGGGCGTGTGGTGAAAGCGCGTGTACCGGCTTTCATGGAGCCGCCATTCATGAAGGCAATCCGCTTCTTGAAGCGGTGGTGTGCAGTGAACTCGTGGCGCAGTCCGTAGGCCGCCGTGTCAAGCCGCCCAACCTCGATGTTTCGGATGTCGAACCTCCCGCCTCATTGCAGCACGGTTGCCTTGAGATGATCGGGAAAACGCTGAGGGCAGCCATGGGG
>NZ_JAHRDV010000025.1 GCF_019083805.1 Acetobacter estunensis | reverse complement strand
TCACTGCACACCACCGCTTCAAGAAGCGGATTGCCTTCATGAATGGCGGCTCCATGAAAGCCGGTACACGCGCTTTCACCACACGCCCACAAGCCTGCAAGCGATGTCACCCCTTCCAGCGTGGCGCGGATACCACCGATATGGAATGCCGCAGCCGCACGAACAGGGATTGCCGCCTGCTGCGGATCGATCCCAGCCCGACGACAGGCCGCCGCCAGTTCATTGATCTCGGCCCCTGCAAGCTGAACACCATTGGCCAGTGTCCGCCGCAGGTCCAAAAACACAGCACGGTTGTGCTGTTGATACTGGAAAATAGTTCGCGACAGCGCTTCCGGACTACCGGCCACTTCGACACGCTGTCCCTGTTCGTCAAACAGCACTGCGCGGCTCGTGCACAGACCCAATGGGAGCGTCTCTCCCGTCCCAGCAGGGGCAGGACAGGACAGGGTGAACGGGTGAAACCACACAAGCTCTGGATCGGCCAGAACGGCTCCGGCACGCGCCGCCACCGCGAGGCCGGTTCCCACCGCCGTCGGCGGAAGCAGTTGTTCGCCATACAGTCCGCCTGCCCCACCTCCCGCCATAATGACGGCATCTGTGTCGAGCATGATGCTGTGTTCACCACTGGCAATGACAAGTCCACGAACCTGCTCGTCCACCAGTACCAGTCGGCGAGCAAGGGCGGGCGCGATGATCGTGATATTCGGTCGCCGCGCCACGGCTTTCAACAGGGCGAGATGAAGACCCGCATTTGAAACCGGTGTGTCTGCATCTCCGACAGGAACACCGAAGGACTGCAACGTCATGCGGGCGTGTTCCATACGTCCTGCGATCAGTTGCACAACCTCGGGAGAGGCCAATCCCTCCCCTTTTCGTAGAGTGAGTTCCGCTCGTGTGTCTACTGTTTCACCCACACCGAGTTGACGCGCGACATCACAGGACAACGCGCCCGCCGCCGACATGGCTGCGGCCGACACAAGAACACAGGGAGCCTCTCCCATGTGGAGCGCCACCAGCAGTCCGGCGATCCCCGCTCCCACGATGACAGGCTGGCCGCGCAGGGCCTCAATATTGACATTTCGGACCATGACTGCGGCTCCCGTTCTTGCTGACAGGCAGACGCGCTGCACTGTGATCGCAAAAACTCAGGAAAGGGTTACCGCTCAGTTCCGATCACCGGGACGCGGCGTTCCATCCGGGAAAAGGCGATCAATCGTCTCCGCCTGTTTCACCGTATCAGCAAGCGAAAGGGCGAGAGGAATCCCCTGTGTCTGGTTGGCGACCACCACATCGGTGCGAAACCTCATAAGACGGGCAGGACGTCCGAAAACTTCGTCACTGCAGGCGCCCGTGTCTTCTACACTGCGCCCATTGGTCAGCCCACGACGGAACGTAGGCCGATCCACGGCCTCTCCCAAAATACCTTCCACTGCCGCATGTAGCTGAGGGATAGTGAAACGTTCAGGCATGAGATTGACCGGCATGGCCTGCGCTATGACGGACAGACGCAGATGCCCCAGAGCCGCGCACAACCACCGATAGTTCGTCTCATGTGGGAAGCGACCGGACGCCATGCCGATAGCCCCTTTCTCCTGCGCTCCGTCCCGGATAGCGGCCCATCTTTCTTTGGCGAGCGGTGGTTTCCAGTTGCAGTTTCCCAATGCGAACAACACATCGAGACGCCGCTTCTCCAGCAACCGTTCGGATGGGGGCATTTCCTCATTCTGCTCGATCAGGAGTTTTCCAAGGGCGGACGCCTGTCCCATACCTTCTTCGCGTCGGTGGTCCTCCCATGGAAGCAGGTCGTAACAAGGCACCCATCCGGGCTCGTCTGTCGTCATGCGTGTCGAAACGAGATAGGGAAGTTCTACGATGCGCGTTCCAGCTTCATCGCAGTGCAGACAGACAGGCAGAGGCTCGGCACATGCATCGGGAAGGCGTCTGCTCCGAACCAGAAGGCTTTCGAGAACCTCCCGCACATTGGTCTCCGCTTCTTTGGGACACACATGCGGCAGTTCGCCATCTTCCGTCACCCGCACATACGGCTCCCCGGCGTTAAGGGCGATGGGGACAGCCGCCACGATGACCTGTGTCCCACCCTTCATGTCGGACGGGTCATCGTAACCAAGCCTCCGGACCTGTGTCTTCAGAACTGCCAGGTTCCATGGCAAGATGTCGTCTGGTCTGTGCAGGCGGGCCGACGCCTCTCCTCACTTCTTTCGGCCCCCGCCTTCCACCCGCGCTGTCAATCAGCCGCGCGCACTCGGCCCCGGCTCCGCATGAACCCACAAAAAACATTGCGGTACAAGCACGGCAGGACAAGCAGAACCATCCTGCCCGAACAATCACCCTTCTCCTTCAGACGCACACACCCGTCATGTCGGGGAATGTCCGCCTCATAACATTTCCTGTCGTAAGCAACCGCGCCTCTTCTCATGCTTTCCTCACGTGAAGACAGCGTGTTACTGCTATCCTCACGAGACTACTTCACCTGAAAGGGAGCCATATGGCGAAGAGAAACGCGAAAGAAAGCCTGATCGCCCTTCTGCGTGGAGTCGAACACTTCAACACACATATCTTTCCCGAGAAGCAGGAACTGTTTCGGGAACTTGCGGAAGGGCAGACGCCAAGCACGCTATTCATCGCGTGCGCGGACAGTCGCGTCAGTCCCGGCCTGATCACCCAGACCGATCCGGGCAACCTCTTCATTCTGCGCAATATCGGCAACATCGTGCCGGCGTATGGCGAAATGCTCGGAGGCGTGTCTTCGGCCATCGAATACGCCGTTGCCGGACTGGGGGTTTCCAACATCATCGTCTGCGGTCACTCGAACTGCGGCGCCATGACGGCATTGCTTGATCCGGATCCGTCCAAGCTTGCGAAAATGCCGACCGTGCAGTCGTGGCTACGCAACGCCGAAGCCGCGCGAGCCGTCACATTGGCTGGCTCCGATGCCGGACCACCCACGGTGCGCAACCTCGCCGAACAGAACGTGCTGCTCCAGATCTCGCATCTGCGTACTCATCCCTCTGTCGCCGCCGCCCTCGCGCGCAACGAACTGACCCTGCAAGGCTGGTTCTACGACATCGGCACAGGTGAGGTGCTGGTGCTGGACGAACAGGCGCGCAAGACCATCTCGATCGAAGACGCCATCGCACAACTCGAAAAAAGCGGCGTCCCGGCCTGAGAGGTTTCCCCTGTCCGATCTCCCGAGAAAAGCAGTGCAAGTCTTTCTTGTGCTGCTTTTTCTTTGCCTTCTGTCACCGCCTCTTCCGGCGCAGGCACGTGACCTCAAACTCGCCACGTGGAATCTCGGCTGGCTGACCCTGCGCCCAGCGGGCGATCCTGCCCTTCCTGATGACATTCCCCGACGTAGCGCTGTCGATCTGGCGCATCTGCGTGCCTATGTCACGCATCTGAACGCCGATGTGATCGGGTTTCAGGAAGTCGATGGAGAAGCAGCCGCTGCCCGGCTTTTCCCATCATCCACCTACCGTCTTCTGCTCACAAACGACCCGGTCGTGCAGCGCGTGGGCATCGCTATAAAATCGGGACTTATCATCACACGCCACGATGATGTCACCGCCCTGAACGTCTATCCCCCCGGCGCTCCACATCCTCTGCGCAGTGGACTGGACGTCACCATCTCCGATGGGACCGCCTCTCTGCGTCTCCTTGTCGTGCATCTCAAGACCGGCTGCTGGGACAATCCCCCCACGGAACACGCTCATGCCTGTCCTACTCTCGTCAGTCAGTTCGCCGCGCTGGAAGACTGGATTCTGGAGCGGCAGGACGAAGGGGAAGCTTTTGCCATCATGGGTGACTTCAACCGCCGCCTGACCCCGACCGATCCGTTCTTCCTCACTCTGCTCCATGACGGGCCGCTGCTCCTGACCACAGCGGGATATGCCAGCCCCTGCTGGGACGGAGAGTATTTCATCGATCATATCCTGCTGGGCGGTCCCGCACGTTCCTGGCTCAAAAACAACAGTCTGCGCGTGATGACTTATACTGGCGCGAATGACACTCCTCAGACGATGTCCGATCACTGTCCCGTTTCGATCCATCTGGATCTGCCATGAAAATCTTCCACGTAGGCTGTATGAATGACCGGTTTCTCGTCCTCAGAGAGCCTCTCACCCGAGGGATGGAGCCGTTTTCCAGTTGCCGCCGATTTACAGGTGCGTGTCCATCCGCAGTCCACTCTCTATTCACCCGAAGTGGAAGCGCGGGTCGACGCCATCTGGAACGCTGAAACAACACTGCGACCGCAGCTCTTCAATGGCCGTATCTTTTGCGCCGATCGCATTGCGCCGCATCGGATCGAAGGCCACTGGACGGATTACCGGCACGCTTTAGCCCAGATGCGTGAACCATCCCTGTTTGGGGACCGGCCCCTGCGACAGCTTGCCGTATGTGGCGCTTTACGCTGTGCGGACGGGTTCGTACTCGCCAGACGCAGTCCAAAGGCGCTCTATCTTGGCGGTTTCTGGCAGTCACCGCCCGCTGGCACAGTGGAAACGCGCACCAATGACGACAGCGTCGATCTGAGTGCGCAACTCATGGCCGAAACATTCGAGGAACTCGGCCTTGCTCCCGACGTTGTGAAGATAGGCGCACCGCGTCTTGCCGCGATGCATGCAAACACGCTGATCCTCGATATCGGCATTGATCTGAAAACGTCCCTCCCCTTTCACCTTCTGAAAGAACGGTGGGACGCTCACGGCAATCGGGAATATGACGAGCTTATTCTTGCAAAAAATGAAGATCTGAAGATGTGGAGCCTCCGGTCCGAGGTTCTTCCCACGACCCGGTGGCTGATGCAGGCGGATATGTCCCCGTCATACTGAGGTATGTGATTCTTTCATGTCAGGATGACGATTTATGTTTACCTGAGGCACACAAAATCGTAATCTGCAGACACAACACTTGAAGTAGAGGAGCATTGCCATGGTTACGCGCATCGCACGCTTCCTGTCGAATGGTCTTGTTGCCGTTCTTGTCGCTTCTCAAGCGGAAAATGAACGCGCACATAATACGACGCATCGTCCGTCGTAACGGCTTTTCTAAATGGCGCGAGTTATGCTCGCGCCATTTCTACTCAATACAAATAAATCAATTTCCAGAAAATGGAAATAACAATACAGATTATATAAGATAACTTACAAATACTTTGATGAATATAGCAATTTTATTAACGTCGATTAGCGCAATCGTTTGTGAAATCGACCCACTTTCCTCACACGCCGATCCAAATCGACCCCAGCAGCAGGATCGTGCCCAAGACCACCATAAGCAGGTGCCCTGCCGCCACGCCCGGCATGACATCGGGCAGGATAGCTACAAATTTAGCCGCAAAAATAAGCAGCATGATGCCGAGGACGCACGCCATGATACGAACAATGACCGTGGTGGTCAGAGGCGAACGTCTGATCTGCTTCATGGTGCGCACTCCCGACTGGCGTCATCCTTGAAAACGGCTGGAAAACCGCCTTTCACCAAAGCCTTTATCAGCAATACCCTTACAGGCAATATCCCGTGATGACACACCCGGCATGACAACGTCCGTACCGTTCCGAAACAGGCTTTCCGGCCACCCCCACTCCTCCCTATAAGCGCGCATGCTCAAAGGTCTCCTCACGGTCGGCGGCTGGACCATGCTCAGCCGCATACTCGGTCTCGTGCGGGACCAGCTTCTGGCCGCCATGATGGGCGCAGGCCCGATGCAGGACGCCTATCAGGTGGCCTGCCGCCTTCCCAACATGTTCCGCCGTCTGTTTGGAGAAGGCGCATTCAATGCCGCCTTCGTGCCGCTGTTTACCGCCACTCTGACAACGGGAGGTGAAGAGGAAGCCCGCAAGCTGGCACGCGAAGTGTTCGGCGTACTTCTCACATGGCTTATCGGCCTTTGCGTGCTGGGTGAGATTTTCATGCCCGGCGTGCTGCGCGTCATCGCACCGGGATTCGCGGAAGACGGCAACCGTCACGCACTGGCCGTCACCCTCAGCCGCATTACCTTCCCTTATCTGGTTCTCATCTGCGCCGCCGCCCTCGTATCTGGCGTGCTCAACGGCCTGCACCATTTCGGCATGGCCGCCGCCGCCTATCTCGCCTTCAACGTGGTAGGCATCACGGCCATTCTGTTCGCCACGCCCTATATGACCAGTGTCGCCCATGCCGCGGCATGGGGCGTGACACTCTCAGGCGTGGTGCAGTTGGGATTACTGATGTGGGCCGTTCGACGGGCCGGTTTTCCCCTCTCACCGCTGCCCCCGCGCCTCACCCCGGAAGTGCGCATGGTCATCCGCCGCATGGTGCCGGGTCTGATTGGCAGCGGCGTCACTCAAATCAATCTGACCATCGACACCATCATCGCGACACTGCTGCCCGCTGGCAGCGTCTCGCTGATGTATTTCGCAGACCGCCTGAATCAGCTCCCTCTCGGCGTTCTCGGAGCGGCGGCAGGCACCACGCTGCTGCCTGTTCTTACGCGCCATCTGGCTGCGGAAGATCACGAAGCCGCCCATGCCGCACAGAACCGGGCGATGGATTATGTGCTGCTTCTGACCCTGCCCGCCATGGCCGGCCTGCTCGCCCTAGCTGGCCCGATCATGACCTTCCTCTTCGCGCACGGATCTTTCACGGTGGAGGACGCGCTGCTGTCGGCGCAGTCGTTGCGGGCCTACGCGATCGGATTGCCCGCCTTCGTGCTCATCAAAGTGCTGTCCCCCGCTTTCTTCGCGCGCGGCGATACTGTGACGCCGGTGCGTGTGGGTTTCCTCGTGCTGCTGGTGAATCTGATCCTCAACCTGCTGCTGATGAAGCCGCTGGCGCATGTCGGACCGCCCCTCGCCAGCAGTCTGGCCGCGCTGCTCAACACCACCATCCTGTCATTGCTGCTGATTCGTCGCGATGCGCTCAGGCCCGACGCGGCTCTCGCCGGTCGCGTGGCGCTGATGGCGATCAGTTCCGTCATAATGGCGCTGGGACTTTATGGGCTGAATGCCATGCTGCCAGCCCCCCCCACGTCAGGACGGACGCTGTGGCTTGCCATGCTTCTCGCCATTGAAGTGCCAGCGGGGAGCGTAGTGTATCTGCTGCTGCTCCACGCTTTCGGTGTGCTGGATCTGGCAAATGCGCTGGAAGGAGCCAAGCGTCGGCTGAACCGGCGGCGCGGGTAAACGTCCCGACTACGGGACGTCTTGCGGCACGGAAACGCTCCTTGCCGCAAGATGGAGGAAATCTCAGCCGCCGTAGAAGACCTTTTCTCCCAGATCCTTCATCTCCAGCACAACCTCATCTGGTCGGCCGGTAATCGTCTTGTTCAGATGCACACCCGTCACCTCGGCGACAAAGGTGTGGTGATCGCCCAATTCCACAACCTCCCGCACCTTCAGTTCCACTGCGGCCGGAGCACTTTCGAGAACAGGCGCTCCGTTCGCGGCCCATGTCACGGCCTCTCCCGAAAGCTTGCCATCGGCGTACTCGGCCGGTTTAAAAAAGGCAAAAGCCGCTCCCTGCTGCCCTTTACCCAGAATGTTCAGGACCAGAGCGCCTGTTTCCCGAGCATGGGAATAAACGGCGGAATCCGTCTTGATTCCAAGAGCGAGCAGCGGCGGAGCAAAGCTCGTCTGGGTTACCCAGTTGATGGTGGCGGCGGCCTTGTCGCCGTCTTTCGTTCCTGCCGTCAGCACGTACAGCCCATAGGGGATCATACGTAGCGCGGTTTTTCTCGCCTGTTCATCCATAATGAAAATCTCCTTTTTCTCCGCATTCCGGAGGAAATAATACGGTCATGAGGCCATGGTGCCGTGGAGGACTATTCCTGTTGGAAAATCCTCTTCTCTCATGACCTGGTTTCAACGTGCCGACAGACCCATGGATATGTCGAGCATCACTGAACCAAAACGAAAAAAGGCTGCCCGCAGAACGGGCAGCCCTTTCAAGTCAAATCAAACGCAACTCAGTTACCGCTGGCAGGAGCTGCGGAGCCAGAGGTCGCCGGAGCAGAGGTCGCCGGAGCAGAGGTCGCCGGAACCGGCTGAAGGGTCTTGCCGTCCGCCGCAACCGTGAAATCCTGACTGACGAAACGGACCGACTCCTGTGCCTCCGTCAACGCATCCATCGCCGGACCCGTCCTGCCTGCCGTCAGCAATTCGGAGGCACGATGCACGATGGCCTGATAATCCTTCAGTGGTGCCACGGCGAGAACGAACTCCACATTCTCACCCGCCTTGCTCAGGCTGGCAGCGGCCTCTTTCGTATTGCCGGATTTGAGCTTGCTGTTCGCATCGGCCAAGGCCTTTGCGTGGTCAGGCTGCGACTGGGTCGGGTCTTTCTCGATATATTCTCCGAGAATCGGTAGCCATCCCACGCGACCCGATGACTGATCGGCGGACGGCAGACGGCCTGAATGTCCATCGGGCACGCGGCTGGCCGGATGCAGTTCCGATTCCTGCAACATGAACTGATGGTTGTCGCGCTGCGCATGGAGCAGGGAACGATTCGCGTCCTTCAGAGCGTCCTTGGCCGTGGAAATGTTTCCCACCGCGATCGCTCGCCCCGCGATGTCCACGTCAGCAAAGGAACGCAGCCCATCCTGCGACAGGTGACCGAAATCCTGCTCGACCTGCTGCTCGGTGGGCTGCGCGGCATGGGCCAGCGAAGCGCCTGCCATTCCGACCATCAGAAAACCTGTCGCCACGAAAAAACGGGGTGTCATGAATGTATGTCTCCACAAACAAAAATGTGAGGTGCCAACCATTTACCCTTTCGCGCCAAACGGAAAGGGGGGCTGTTGCATTGCCGTCGGCACCTGCCTTCATGGTTCGCCAGCGCAAGGAAAATGCTTTACGGAAAAATATCGACCGCTTATGAAGTTGCAAATGCATCGCAGTAGCAAGAAAGACCGCAACAGGATGCCTTCTCAAGAGCCGGGAACGTCCGCGCCCTCGCTGCTGCCCGCACGCCTCCTGATCGCCCTGCTTCTGGCATGGCCTATCGGTCTGGCCATCACCGAAGCGGTGCCCTCTCTCCTGCCCGCAAGCCACGCAGACGGCCTTTTCGTAGCGCAGGTCGAGGCTGTCCTGATCATGCCGCTGGCAATCCTCTTCCTTTGCGGTTCGTCCACCCTCTCCCGTGGGCTTCTGGCCACGCTGGCCGCGTTTCTGGCCGCGTTCCCTCTTGCCTTTATTTTCCTTGCTTTCGGTTCACCATGAACACTGCTCGCGCCGTTACATCTGGCCCTTCCCTGCGCACACGTATGGGATGGCTGCACGCATGGGTCGGTTTCGTATGCGGATTGCTGCTGCTCTGCATTTTCATCACCGGCACGCTGGCGGTTTTCGACACGGAAATCACGCGCTGGATGCAGCCGGAGTTCACCGGCGGCTCACTCGCACGTCCGTCGGATGCCGCCCTTGCACGAGCCTCCGCTCTGGTGAGCGAGCAGGAAGCGCAGCACCACCGGGTGAGCGTCACGCTGCCCTCCGCGCGTGACCCCGTGCTCCGCGTGGTGCAGCCCGAAGGTATGGACGTCATCACCACAGCCATCGATCCCGTAACAGGCGAGGTGCTGAACCTACGAAAGACAGTCGGCGGCACGCTGTTTTTCCGCTTCCATTACACCTTGCGGATGGGCCGCATGTTCGGGGTGGTGCTGGTGGAAGCGCTGGGCATCGGGCTTCTCGTTACTCTCGGATCGGGACTTGTCATTCATTTACGAGCGCTCGTACCGAACCTCGTGATGTTCCGGCCGAATGGGGCCAGTCCTCGCGCATGGATGGACGCTCATGTGATCGCCGCTGTCCTGTTTCTGCCCTTTACGTTCATGGTCGCATGGACGGGCGTGGTCATCCACGCGGACCGAATCTTTCCCTTCACGGCGGAAGCCCATCAGGAGGGAGGAGGAGGCCCGCCCGGTCGCGGACAGCACGAGTACCATCGCGATGCACTCCCGATTCCAGCGCTTGGACCGATTCTGGACGACGCAACGCAACTGTTCGGCGAAGGCGGCTCCGGATTTCTGCAATTCTCTCCCTATTCCGTTTCCGTCATGCGTTCGGATGCCAGCACACTCGCCCAAACCCGGGATCGAGCGGAATATGACCGACGAACGGGAGAGCGGCTGAAAGTGACACGCCAACGTAGTGGCCCGGCACAGACGCGGCAGGTCATGACGGGCCTCCATATGGCCCACTGGGCACCCACGCCCATGCGCTGGCTGTATTTTCTGTCCGGCATCGCAGGTTCCGTAATGTTTGGCACAGGACTGGTGATGTTCCTGCTCAAACGCCGCCGGACTGCGACATCACGTCATTTTCTCGCACTCGTGCTGGCGGAAGGACTGACACTTGGCACCGTCATCGGGCTGCCTGCTGCCTGCGCAGCCGTATTATGGGCGAACCGACTGGTTCCTGCGACACTGACAGATCGCATGGCGACGGAGAGCACCTGTCTGTTTCTGATGTGGGGTGCCTGTATTGCCCATGCCTTGGCCCGTGCGTTGCAAAAACATGTGCTGCACGGCTGGCGCGAACAGGCCGCGCTTCTAGCCGCCCTGCTCTGCCTTCTGCCCGCACTCGATATCGCGACCCGCTGGCAATGGCTCGGCCAACAGAAACAGTGGGACTATCTGGGCGTCGATGCAGCGGCTCTGATGCTGGGCCTGATGGTTCTGCGCGGCTGCGTGTTTCTCGATCGCTCCATAAAGCGCGAGATCGTGAAATGAGTATGCTCGCAATCGTTCTGGCAGAGTCATCGTTGCTCTGGGGAGCAGGACTGGCCTGTCATGGTGCTCTGCAGCCCGCGTGGCTGCGACGCCAGACAGTTCAACCCGCGATCAGCCTCCAGAAATGGATGAAACGCCTACGTGTTTTCCTTCCCCTGCTCGCGCTGATACTGGCTGTCGGACTTGCGGGCGGTGAAGGTCTGGTCGCGTGGATTGCGAGCGCTGGCCCAGCGGGCGTGCTCGTGGCGCTGGCCCTGTCGGCAACGGCCCGCAAACACGCCTGAAATGTCATCCTGTGCCCTGATGGATATTCAGGACACAGAACATATGAATAGCGTTCAGTTTTTTGCAGCCGGCGCCGGATCATTGGCAGGCTTTCCAGCCGCCGTCAGAACGGCCGTGATCGTTGAACGCAGCACGCGCACGACCACACCACTTGCGATTTCCAGATCCACTTCGTCGCCTTCAGGCACAACCTTGCGCACCACTCCGATAATGCCGCCTGCGGTCAGCACCCGGTCACCACGCCGCAACTGCGCGAGTTCTTCCTTGAGCTTCTTCTGTTTCTGCTGTTGCGGGCGGATCATCAGGAAATAAAAGATCGCGAAAATGGCGATATAGGGCAGGAAAGCGAGAAGGCCGCTTGTGGCTCCGGCCGCGCCCGCACTCTGGGCGTGGGCAGGGGAAATCAGAAGATCGATCATCACACTCACTTTTCAGCCGGCGCTTTCAGCCAGCAGGTTGCAGGCCGTCATGGCCTCCTGATACGGCGGGACCATAGATTTCGGGAAACGCCCGTCAACTGTTCCCACGCACCTCTTTCTCTTTTCAAGGAGCATGTCATGACCACGGATCTGATGCCGGTTCTCGAACGTATCGCTTCCGCACTGGAACGTCTGGCTCCCCCCGCCGCCACACTCGATGGGTTGAACAGTACGGATGCCTTCGTCTGGCAGCCTGAACGCAGCCGTCTCGCACCGGTTGAGCAGGTGGCGCATGTGCCTCTGAATCTTCTTCAGGGCATCGAGTCCCAGCGGATAGCCCTGCTGGAAAACACGCGCCATTTCGCGCACGGCCTTCCCGCCAACAATGCCATGCTCTGGGGCTCACGCGGCACCGGTAAATCCTCCCTCGTCAAGGCGTGTCATGCAGCCGTCAACGTGCAACTGCCGGCAGACAAACATGTCGTGCTGATCGAAATCGAACGCGAGGATCTGGCTTCCCTGCCCGACCTGCTCGCACTCCTGCGCACATCGGACAGGCACTTTATCGTCTTTTGTGACGATCTCTCTTTCGAGCGCGAGGACCGCGATTACAAAGCGCTCAAATCCGTGCTCGATGGTGGCATCGCCGGCCGGCCAGCCAACGTGTTGTTCTACGCCACGTCCAACCGCCGTCACCTCATGCCACGCGACATGATCGACAACGAACAGTCCACCGCGATCAACCCGTCCGAGGCCGTGGAGGAGAAAATCTCCCTCTCGGATCGTTTCGGCCTGTGGCTCGGCTTTCATCTGTGTTCGCAGGACACCTATCTCGACATGGTCCGCGCTTATGCGCACGAACGGCAACTCCCCATCACAGACAAAGATCTCGTCGCCCGAGCGCTGGAATGGGCCACCACACGCGGCAACCGTTCGGGCCGCGTGGCGGCACAGTTCATCGACGATCTGACAGCCGATCTTGCCGAACCAACGAAAAAGGCGTGACACAACGCGGCACACATGCGAACGCTTCGCAAGTATTGTTGTTGCCGCCCGTTTTCGTTTCTCCCTTCCGCTTTCCGACGAACGATGAGGAGGAAGGAACCGCGAAGGCGGCAAGAATGTTTCTTGCAAAGTGTGGTCATTTGATCTGACTCACTTCGACTGCACGGCAGGGATGATATAAACGCCGGGCAGTTTCTGTCTTTCCGACCGTTGGGAGAGACGATTCAAGGCAGAGTCAAAGCGTAGACAGAGGCACGATGGACCAGTCAATCGAGACCGAATTCCCAACGCAGGCGGACGACATGCTGCATGACGACGGTCAGAGCATCGCCACACCCCGCCAGCGTCTGCCGAGCGGGGTCGATATCCGTCGTGTCCACTGCGACCCCGATTTCTGGTACCCCGTCGCATGGTCGCGTGACCTCAAACGCGGCAAAACCATCGGTGTGCGTTACGGGGCAGACCCCATCGCGTTGATCCGGCCCGAAGAAGGGTCTCTCTTCGCGCTGGAAGATCGCTGCGCCCATCGTCAGGTGCCGCTCAGCAAGGGGCGTGTCTGCGGCCAGTCCGTGAAATGCTGTTACCACGGATGGGCCTATGGCCGCTCCGGTCGTTGCATCGACGTGCCTTATCTCGGCAAAGGCAAGCTGCCCAACGGTGTGCGCACCTATCCTGTCATGGAACAGGACGGGCTGATCTTCATCTTCCCCGGCGACCCGGAAAAGGCGGAAACGACCTTCCTTCCCCCGCGTCTCGCACGAGTGGGCGACCCAGCCTACAAGACCCGCTGCTTCGGACAGGAAGTCGGCTGCCATTACAGTTTCATGCATGAGAACCTGATGGATATGAACCATCAGTTCATGCACATGAAACAGATGGGCCAGATGCGCCCGCGTTTCCTCGGTCAGCGTCGCGAGCCGGGACTGGTCGAGGCCCGCTACTCTTTCGCCCGCACCAGCGGCAAGCAGCCGTTGGGTGAGGCGCTGATCTTTGGTGAGCGGCGCGACACCTCTGCGCAGCATCAGGATCGTGACGTGATGAGCATCCGCACGACCTATCCCTACCAGACGCTGCACATCCAGACGGGCGATCAGGATCCAGTGATGGATCTGTGGATTGCCTACACGCCACAGGACAAGGATCAACTCACCAACCGCACGTTCGGTCTGCTGTCCGTCAAGCGTCCCAACATTCCGGGTGTGCTCGACCTCGCATGGCCATTTCTCGTCGCCTTCACCGAGCGTATCTTTGCCGAAGACCGCGAAATCGTGGAGCTTGAGCAGCAGGCATGGAAAGACCTCGGCGGCGACCACAATCTTGAGGTGTTCCCCGTTATCAATGCGCTCCGCGCCCTGTTGGTGGAATGCGGTGTGCAGCCCGCAACGGACAAGAAAGCGCCGACGCCCGCACCTCATCTCAATGGCGTCGCGGCTACAGAGAAAGCAGCAACAGCGTCCCCGGCTCCGAAAAACGACGTCGTAACCGCCGCCTCTGCCACACCGCCGCCCTCCGCAGCAGCGCCAGCGTCCGGCACGGCACCCAAACCACCAAACACCAAAGCGCGCACCACCGCCCGCAAGACCGTGGCCAAAGCGGCCTCATCCACTGCTCGCGTAACCGCAGCAGAGGGCGCGCCCGCGAAAAAGAAACGCTCTCGCAGTCGCTCCAAACACCGCACGACGGCTCCGCTGGTTTCCGGCACCAAGTCACCGTCCTGAGGAGGGCGTATGAGCGCCCTTCGTCTCCCCATCGCCTGTCCCACACTGGCGGTGGGCACACTCACCCTCCGCGCCCTGAAGCCCGATGACGCCAGTGCCATCCACGCCCGTGTCAATGACTGGAATGTCATCCGGATGCTCAACCGGTTGCCGTTTCCCTACCCTGCCGATCTGGCGGCGCAGTGGATTGCGGAGACACTCCGACAGGCACGTGAGGGTCATGCCTATCACTTCGCCATTCTCGATAGCTCCGGACAACTCATCGGCTGTGTGGGGCTCACACTCGGACAAGGGGCGCAGAAAAACACCGCTTCGCTAGGATATTGGGTGGCCCACTCCCATTGGGGACAGGGCGTAGCGCGGCAGGCGGGCTGCCGCGTGTGTCGCTGGGCCTTCGCGCATCTTGGCCTGCACACGATCACGGCGACAGCGGCCGAGGACAATACCGCTTCCTGCGCTCTCCTTGGTCGTCTTGGCTTCCGTCAGACGGGCACGGGAGAGCAGTCGTTCATGGCGCGCGGCGGTAAGGTTCCGGTGCGGCATTTCACCGTGACGCAACCGGAATTGGACGCAGCACTACGCCCCGGCACCCCAGAAGCCGAGGCCCAGACCGCGCCCGTTCAGCGCAAGCTCCTTCTCGTCGTTGCGGCCGCCCTGCTCGATCCTGACAACCGCATTCTTCTCGCCCAGCGTCCCAAGGGAAAAGCGCTGGCGGGATTGTGGGAGTTTCCGGGCGGCAAGGTGGAACCCGGAGAAGAACTCGAAACCGCTCTTGTGCGGGAACTGTACGAAGAACTGGGAATCGACGTAGGACGAGCCTGTCTCACGCCTTTCACCTTTGCCTCTCATGCTTATGAGACGTTTGACCTGCTGATGCCGCTCTATCTGTGCCGCCAGTGGCAGGGCACACCACAGGGGCGTGAGGGACAGACGCTGGCATGGGTCCATGCGGACAACCTCGCCTCCTATCCCATGCCGCCTGCGGATCTGCCACTCCTTCCCTTTCTTCGGGCCCTGCTCTGACGTATCCCTTGCAGGGACGGCTTCCTGCTGCCCGCAACCCGCCAGACAAGACCGGACCCATGACCATGAATCCCACTTCCGCCCTTGTGGTGATCGGCAACGAGATCCTCTCCGGACGCACACAGGATGCAAATATCCGCTTCCTTGCGCAGGAACTCGGACAAATCGGCGCGCCGCTTCGCGAGGTGCGCATCATCCCCGATGTGCGTGAGACCATCGTTACGACCCTCACGGAAATGAAGGCGCGTTACGAACAGGTATTCACGACGGGCGGCATCGGGCCGACACATGATGACATCACTGCCGCCTGTGTGGCCGAGACATTCGGTGTGCCGCTGGAACTGCACGCCGAGAGCGCGGCGCGGCTGAAAGCCCATTATGGCACCGACCGCTTCACCGACGCACGTCAACGCATGGCAATGCTCCCAAGAGGCGCCACACCCATCGAGAACACAGCTTCCATTGCTCCGGGTTTTTCCATCGGCAATGTGCATGTTCTGGCCGGCGTGCCCACCATCATGCAGGCCATGTTCAAGGCGGTGGTACCGAAACTCCAGCACGGTGCACCCATCACCTCACGCACGTGGCACGCTCTCGGCCTCTATGAAAGCGCCATAGCCATACCGCTTGAAGCCGTGCAGACACGCTTTCCGGGGCTCGATATCGGCTCGTATCCGTTCAAGGAGTCCGAAGAACGGCGCGGCGTCGCGCTCGTGGCCAAGGGGGCGGATGAGAATGAGGTAAAGCTGGCCGCGGAGCAGATTCGCGCTCTGATCGAAGCCGCTGGCGCCACGCCTCTGGAAGGCGAACCCGCGAACTGAAAGAAAAGCGGCCTCTTTCCATGTGCGGAAAGAGGCCGGATATGTCAGGCGATGGAACTGCGCCCCATGGCGAGGAACTTTTCCCGCCGCTGAGCCACCAGCGTGGTGGGAGGAACCGTCAGCAACGGCATCAGTTCCTCGGCAATGGCCTGCCCCGTTGTCTGAACCATGGTCTTGGGATCGCGCTGCGCGCCACCGACAGGTTCAGGCACGATCCGGTCGATCAGTCCGAACTTGCGAAGATCCTGTGCCGTCAGCTTCAGGGCGTCGGCCGCTGTGGGCGCCTGCTTCGGGTCACGCCAGAGAATCGACGCGCAGGCTTCCGGTGAAATGACGGAATAGATCGCATTTTCCAGCATCAGCACGCGGTCCGCCGTCGCCAGCGCCACAGCGCCGCCCGAACCGCCCTCACCGATCACGGTGGCGATAAGCGGCACCGGCACGGTCAGGCAGGTCTCGATGGAACGCGCAATCGCTTCCGCCTGTCCACGAGCCTCAGCATCGATTCCCGGCCACGCGCCTGAGGTGTCCACGAATGTCAGGATCGGCAGGCGGAACCGTCCGGCCATCTCCATCAGGCGGATCGCTTTGCGATAGCCTTCCGGGCGCGCCATCCCGAAATTATGCGCAAGCCGGGTCTCAAGGTCCGAGCCACGCTCGGTGCCGATGACCACGACCGCCTGATTGTTGAACCGTCCCAGACCACCGATGATGGCCTTATCGTCAGCAAACTGACGATCACCAGCCAGAGGGGTGAAATCCGTGATGAGCTGGCCGATATAATCCAGCGTGTGAGGGCGCTGGGCATGACGGGCGACCTGTACTTTCTGTACAGGCGTCAGCTTCGCGTAAAGCGCGCGAAGCTGCTTCTCCACCTTGTCGGACAGACGCCCAACCTCATCGGAGATGCTGACACCACCGGCATCCCCGCTGGCAGCGGTGGCCGTTTTACGCAGGTCATCGATCTTGGTCTCAAGCTCGGCGACCGGCTTCTCGAAATCCAGAAACTGACGCATGGGAGTGCCGATAGCACACTCACGCGCAAAGCCAAGCATCTCGCGCGCCGCGATCATTCGTCAGCGGCGTCTCCGCGCCCCAAAGGATGATGAGTGGAAACGATGTCCCGCAGTCGCTCAGCCTGTACATGAGTGTAGATCTGCGTCGTGGCGATGTCCGCGTGCCCAAGCAGGGTTTGGAGCGTTCGCAGATCCGCTCCATGCGCCAGCATATGTGTAGCGAAAGAATGCCGCAGAACGTGCGGGGAGAGGCGATCCGCCGCAATGCCCGCGCGCTCCCCGATGAAAGCCAGAACCTTGTCGAACCCCTGCCGGGTAAGAGGACGTAATGGCGTACGTCCGGGGAAAACCCACAGAGAGGGACGATCCGCGTCCTCATGCACCAAGGCTGCGACCGCCTCCCGCGCGGAGTCCGAAAGCGGCACGAGTCGCTCCCGTCCGCCTTTGCCGCGCACCATCAGCATACGCAGACCTTCACGGAACATGTCGCGTTTCAGCGCCAGAAGCTCGGAGATGCGCAGGCCGGTGGCATACAGCAGTTCCAGCGCCGCTCGTCCCATTAACAGGCGTCGTCTCAGAGCCAGGTCCGCCTCAGCCGCTGGGTCGGCGGCCTCAAGCAACGCCATCACTTCCGTTTCGGTCAGAAATTTTGGCAATGTTCTGTCCGGAGGCGGTGCATCCAGAGAAGATGCCGGATTGTCCGAACGCAGCCCTTCCCCAAGCAGAAACAAAAAGAACTGGCGTATGCAGGAAATACGCCGCGCGATTGTGCGACGGGCAGCGCCGGATGCGCTCATCCCCGCCACCCACTCCCGAAGACCGCTGGTGGTGGCCTCCATGAGAGTTTCCCCCTGCCCGCGAAGACTCGTCTCGCAGTCATCGAGATCACGCATATAGGCGGCGAGAGTCGCCGGAGCGGCCGCCCGTTCGGCGGCCAACATCTCAAGAAAGGACTCGATGCAAGGTGCCGCCATCATGCCTGCGACTCCCTCGATCAATTCCGATCAGTGAGCAGGCTGCACCGGTGCTGCAGCAACAGGCGCAGGCGCAGCGGGGGCCGCGACCGGTCCTGCCGGCGCCACAAGCGGAGCCGCCGGTGGCTGGCTGGACGCAAACTGAGACACCGGAATATCGCGATGCACCATCTGGCGGGCAGGCTGTGCGGAAGGGAGACCCAAAGCCACGATGCCGCCAATCACGATAACTGCCGCAACACTCGCTGCAATGATGACGATTCGGCTCATAGAGTCCTCACTTGTCCCGATCAGACATTCCGAAAAGGAAATGCCGCTTCATTATGAAGGTGTTCGTCCGGCTCTATGTTACGATGTGATCCATGTCACGCCCATTTTTCCCGGACGATCACTGTCCAGCACCGCCTTCGCCCCTCCATGGGCCACCTGATATATCGGGCAGTCCCGTCGCGCCTCTTCACCACGCGGCTCTGCCCCTGAATCTGGATGCTGTCCGCAACCCTTCCGGCTTTGGGCCGCTCTGCGGTCGCAGCATCGTGCTCATCGGGCTGATGGGAGCGGGCAAATCCACCATCGGGCGCAGACTGGCCCAGAGACTCGGTCTCGGATTCGTGGATGCCGACACCGAGATCGAACGCGCGGCAGGATGTTCCATCAGCGATGTGTTCCGCCTGTATGGCGAGGACGCCTTCCGCGACGGTGAACGGCGCGTCATCAAACGCCTGCTCGACGGCCCCACGCGCGTCATCGCCACGGGCGGCGGCGCCTTCATGAACAGTGAAACCCGCGCCCTGATTCGCGAGCGGGCCATTTCGTTATGGCTGCGTTGCCCCCTGCCCGTTCTCGTCCGTCGGGTCAGCGGGCGCACTCATCGCCCCCTGCTCAACAACGCCCGTCCTCGGGATGTGCTCGCGCAACTGATGGTTGTTCGCCATCCGGTCTACGCTCAGGCCGATATCATCGTGCAATGTGGAGACGACAACGTGGATCACGCCACCACCCGCGTCATTGAGGCTCTGGCGCTCAATCACCGCCCTCGACGCCTGCCCGTCGCTCTGGCTCACGCTTCTTATGAAGTGGTGATCGGGGCCGGACTGATCGAACGTGCGGGCGCGCTGCTCGCTCCGGTGCTCCCACAGAAGAAAGCCATCGTCATCAGCGATGCGAACGTGGCGGAGCTGTATCTCAAGCCACTGCTGGACTCGCTCGGAGATTCGGGATTCGTCACCCAGTCCCTGATCGTTCCACCGGGTGAACAGACCAAATCACTGGATCGTTACCGAGAACTGACTGACGCAATTCTGGAACAGAAAGTCGAACGCAAGACCGCCATCATCGCCCTCGGCGGTGGTGTGGTGGGCGATCTGGCCGGGTTCGTTGCCGCCACGACCCTGCGCGGCCTGCCCTTCGTCCAGATTCCGACCACACTTCTTTCTCAGGTGGATTCCTCCGTAGGCGGGAAGACGGGAATCAACACGCCATGGGGCAAGAACCTGCTGGGAGCGTTCCACCAGCCTGCCATCGTACTGGCCGACATCTCCACGTTGGCCACTCTGCCACCCCGCGAAATCAAAGCTGGCTATGCGGAAATCGTGAAGTCGGCCCTGATCGGGGATGCCGGTTTCTTCGCCTGGTGCGAGAACAATGCCCCCCGCATTCTGGGTCAGGATCCGGACACACTGGCCGAAGCCGTTGAGCGTGCCTGCTCTTTTAAAGCGCGCGTCGTTGCCGATGACGAAAAGGAAAAGAAGGCCGAAGGCGGACGGGCGCTTCTTAATCTGGGGCACACGTTCGGTCACGCGCTGGAAGCGGAAATGGGGTATGACGGCCGCCTGCTGCATGGAGAAGCGGTCTCCATCGGTCTGCGTCTCGCTTTCATGCTCTCGGTCAGACTCGGTTACTGTCCCGCGGCCGATCTCGACCGCGTCACAGCGCATCTGCAAGCCAATGGCATGCCGGCACGCATTTCCGATCTGCCACAGACTTTTTCCGTTGGGACACTGCTCAATCACATGACGCGCGACAAGAAGATGGAAGGCGGCAAGCTAACCTTCGTGCTCGTCCGTGGGATCGGGCAGGCATTCACCTGCCGCGACGTGCCAGAAGAAGCCGTAAAGGCGGTGCTGGCCGAGGATGGATGTGTTCCGGACACCCAGACGGACCGCCATCTTCCGCATTCCGCCTTCTGAACAGGGGACAGTCAGGGAAGGAGGCTGTGGAATAAATGCGGCACGTCACCTTATGCGTGCCACACTCTTGATCCAGATCAAGTCCGCAACACGACTACACTTTTTCCGCCGTCAAAAGGACTGTTGCATATAAATCACGCTCTCCTCTTCGAATGACAGGAGCGCGTGTCGATGGGTTCCAATCCCGGAACTCAACGTTTTATAGGGCTTTTAGACATCTCGATGGGGCGGCGATGCCAACGGTAGGCGCACGGCCCCGCAGATGAAGAATGAGGACGAAAACATGCGTCTCCGCAAAGTTTTACTTGCAACGACACTGATGGCGGCAGCCCCTGTAGCTGCATCCGCCACAACGATCACCGGCCCCTACGTTGATGTTGGCGGTGGCTATGACCTGACCCTCACGCAGGGCATGCACATGCGTGACTACACCAGCGGTGGTGCAAACAGCCGCAAGCAGAACATGGGTCACAAGAGTGGCTGGGGTGGCTACGGCTCGTTCGGCTGGGGCTTCGGCAACGGTCTGCGCGCTGAGGTCGAAGGCACCTACATCCGCAGCAACCTGAGCGGCAGCTCGCACTACAACGGTGCTCACAACAGCGGTAAGGACTCGTCCTACGGCGGTTTCGTGAACCTGGTGTATGACATCGATCTGAAGCAGTTCGGTATTGATGCGCCTGTCACGCCGTTCATCGGTGCCGGTGCTGGCTACCTGTGGACCGATCAGCACGCCAACTACAGCAATGGCAACGGTTTCTCGGGCAAGGTCCGCGGCAACCGTGGCGGTTTCGCCTATCAGGCCATCGTTGGTGCGGCGTTTGACACGGGCATCCCAGGCTTCCAGGTCACGGCTCAGTACCGCATGATCGGCCAGCCGGGTTCGTTCCGTAACGGTTCGTACAACTACAGCGACAGCGAGAGCGCTGGTCACGTCGGTTCCAACCATCGCTTCAACAACATGTTCATGGTTGGCCTGCGTTACGCTTTCGACACGGCTCCCCCGCCGCCGCCGGCTCAGCCTTACACGCCGCCGCCGGCCGTTACCCCCGCCCGCACGTATCTCGTGTTCTTCGATTGGGACAAGTCGGCCCTTACGGCTCGCGCTCGTCAGATCGTTGCTGAGGCAGCCCAGGCTTCCACGCACGTCCAGACGACGCGCATTGAAGTCAACGGCTACACCGACAACTCGTCGGCTCGTGGTGGCGCAGCTGGCGCGAAGTACAACATGGGTCTGTCGATCCGTCGTGCTGACAGCGTCAAGGCCGAGCTGGTTCGTGACGGCGTTCCGGCGTCCGCCATCGACATCCATGGCTACGGTGAAGAGCACCCGCTGGTTCCGACGGGTCCGAACACCCGCGAGCCGCAGAACCGTCGCGTGGAAATCATCCTGCACTGATTTTCGGTTCGCCGAATCCAGTCGGAATGACTACGAAAGAAGGGCGTCCCACGGGACGCCCTTTTTTCTTGCCCTGTATCCAAGCCCATCGGACCGTTCATGCCCTCCTCTCCTGCTGTTTCAGCCTCCCGGACAAAGACGCTTGGACGCTTCATCAGATTTGGGATCGTCGGAACGGCAGGTCTGCTCTGGGACATTTCCATCGTTTACGCCCTGACACCGGTCATCGGTCTGATCGCGGCCACGCTCGTGGCCTATCTCGTGGCCGCGACAATGAACTGGATCACCAACCGTCTGTGGACATTCCGTGATGCCGGCAATTCGGAACATCCCGTTCTTCAATGGTTGCGCTTTCTTTCCGCCAACAGCCTTGGCTTCCTGCTCAATCGTGGCACCGTCTATCTGCTGTTCTGGCTGAATCCCATTTTCATCGAGCACAAGTTCCTCGCGCTGGCCGCGGGCTCCCTTGCGGGCCTGTTCGCCAATTTCAATCTCAGCCAGAAACTGGTCTTTCGCGAACGGGCACCGGACTCTCTGCTGGAACTGGCGGAAATCTCGACGGGAATGATTGATCCGGAATGCCCTGAAAGCGCCGTTGCAACCGCAAACAAAGAAGGCGTAGCCCCTGTATCTCGCCCCTAGTCTTTAGGCTTTATCGCCACTCTTTGCCTGCCCGTATCGACTGCGCTAAAGCACAAAGACATCTTTATTCTCCAGGACCGACGACATTTGCGTCGCCTGTCCGCCGTCAGGACGTTTTCCCCCATCATGTCAACGACTAACGAAATCCGCTCTGCCTTCCTCGACTACTTTGCGTCCAACGGGCATCAGATCGTGCCGTCGTCGTCGCTGGTGCCGAGCAACGATCCAACGCTGCTGTTCACCAACGCAGGGATGGTTCAGTTCAAGAACGTCTTCACCGGGCAGGAGACACGTCCCTACAACCGGGCGACGACCGCGCAAAAGGTCGTGCGAGCAGGCGGCAAGCACAACGATCTCGACAATGTCGGCTACACGGCGCGGCATCACACGTTTTTCGAGATGATGGGTAACTTCTCGTTTGGAGACTATTTCAAGCCTGAAGCCATCGAGTTCGCATGGAAACTCGTAACGGCCAATTTCGGCCTGCCCAAGGACAAACTGCTCGTCACAGTCTATTCCGAGGATGAGGAAGCGGCGGCACTGTGGCGCAAGATTGCGGGGCTGTCGGATGACCGCATCATCCGCATCCCCACCACCGACAACTTCTGGCGGATGGGCGATGTCGGGCCATGCGGACCGTGCTCCGAGATTTTCTACGATCATGGACCGGATGTCTTCGGTGGTCCTCCGGGTTCCCCGGACGAAGACGGAGACCGCTTCGTCGAGATCTGGAATCTCGTGTTCATGCAGTTCTTCGAGGATCCGCCGGGAACCCGCTCCCCGCTTCCCCGTCCATCCATCGACACCGGCATGGGACTGGAACGCTTCGCCGCGATCATGCAGGGCAAGCGCGACAACTACGACACGGATACATTCCGCGCCCTCATCCTCGCCTCGGCCGAAGTCACGTCCCGCGACCCGGACGGTGAGTTCAATGCCAGCCACCGCGTCGTGGCTGATCATCTGCGCTCAACTGCATTTCTGATCGCCGACGGCGTGCTGCCCTCCAAGGATGGGCGCGGTTACGTTCTGCGCCGCATCATGCGCCGTGCCATGCGTCACCTGCATATGATGGGCACGCGCGAGCCTGTCTTCTATAAGCTGCTGCCTGCGCTGATCCAGCAGATGGGCGCGGCCTATCCTGAACTGTCACAGGCTCAGGCTCTCATTCGCGAGACCATGCGCAGCGAGGAAGAACGCTTCAAGGCGATGCTCGATCGCGGTCTGGGCCTGCTGGCCGAAGAAACCGCCAAGCTGCCTGCCAAGGCGCCCCTGCCCGGCGATGTCGCCTTCAAGCTGTATGACACCTTCGGTTTCCCGCTGGATCTGACGCAGGACGCGCTACGCTCAAGCGGCCATATCGTGGACGTGCCCGGCTTCGAGGCTGCCATGAAGGAGCAGCGCGATCGCGCCCGCGCCGCATGGAGCGGTTCGGGCGATGCCGCCGTGGAAACGGTCTGGTTCGAAGCCCGCGACCGCTTCGGACCCACCGAGTTCCTTGGGTATGGAACCGAGACCTCGGAAGCCGAAGTGCAGTTCGTGGTCGCTAACGGCCAGAGCGTGGAGAGCGCCGGCGTCGGCACGGAAGTGGCCATCCTGCTCAACCAGACTCCCTTCTACGGTGAAAGCGGCGGTCAGGTGGGTGACACGGGCACCCTGACCGCTCCGGGCCTGCGCGTGGCCATTTCCGATACGCAGAAGAAGCTGGGCGACCTGCTGGTGCATTATGGCACCGTGACAGAAGGCACGATCAAGCCGGGTATGGCCGTGAAAGCCGAGGTCGAGCACGCACGACGCGCCGCGATCCGTGCCCATCACTCCGCCACACATCTTCTGCATGAGGCGCTGCGTCGTCGTCTGGGTGAGCACGTTACCCAGAAGGGCAGCCTGAACGCGCCGGACCGGCTGCGTTTTGACGTCAGCCAGCCACGTCCGATCACGCGCGAGGAACTCGACGAGATCGAAGCAGAGGTCAACGCTCGCATCCGCGCCAATACACTTGTCACCACGCGCATCATGACACCTGAACAGGCGCAGGCCGAAGGCGCCATGGCCCTGTTCGGTGAGAAGTATGGCGATGAGGTTCGTGTGGTCTCCATGGGTGGCGAGGACGGCAACAAGCCCGGCTGGTCGGTGGAACTGTGCGGTGGCACTCATGTCGGACGCACGGGTGATATCGGCCTGTTCCGCATCGCCTCGGAAAGCGGCGTCTCAGCGGGTGTGCGCCGCATCGAAGCCGTGGCCGGTGTGGCGGCCGAAACTGCGGCACATGCCAATGAAGACCGTCTGAACCAGATGGCCGCGATGATGAAGGTCACGGTGGCCGAAGCGCCGGAGCGGCTCGCCACCCTGCTGGACGAACGCAAGGCCATGGAGCGGCGTATCGCCGATCTTCAGCGCAAGCTGGCCATGGGATCAACCGAGACGACCGCCGTCGAGACCATTGCCGGTGTCCCGTTCTCTGGGCGCAATCTGGGAGAAACTCCGGCGCGGGAACTCAAGGGACTGGCCGAAACCATTGGCAAGCAGATCGGAGAAGGTGTGGTCGCCCTTGTCTCGACGGCTGACGGCAAAGGCAGCGTGGTCGTGGCCGTCAACCCGGCTCTTTCCGAGAAGCTTGATGCCGTGACACTCGTCCGGGCCGCCAGCGTGGCTTTGGGGGGCAAAGGGGGCGGTGGTCGTCGCGATATGGCGCAGGCTGGCGGACCGGAAGCGGACAAGGTGGACGCAGCGCTGGACGCTGTGCGCGCCGGAATCATCGCAGCAATGGAAGGCTGAACCCAGCCTCCTTTCAGGATGACCCAGAAAAAAGGCTCCGGACCGGGAACGGTCGGAGCCTTTTTTCATGACATCACGACGAGCGACCACCGCCACCCACCGTAAACGTTCAATGCGTGGTGGAGGCAGGGGCTGCCAGCGGTGCGCTTTTCACACCCGGCGCCACTTGCGACTGCCCGGCTACGGGCAACGCGGGAAACACTGGCGGCAGAGCGGACTGGGTGAAATAAAGCATCCCGTTCGACTGCGGGATTCCAGTCACCCAAATCCGATTGATGGTGCCCGCCGCATTGCTGAGGACAAGCTGGTTCGTTCCCGGCTCCACCGACACAGTCAGAAAAGCGCCAGAGAGCGTGCGCAGACCGACAGCATGTGTCGGCATCCGGGCGATGACCCGCCGCAAACGATCCACAGACCATTTTCCGGGCACGATGGTGAAGCCCATGAGGTTCTTCAGCGCCTGTGCGTTGGCCGGATCCAGAAGTCCGCCGGGATATTGTTCTGAGACATGCTTCATCGGCTCATTGGGAATGGCGAAGACCGTATAGGGTCCAGCCATTTGCAGCAGCCGGTCATATCCGCTGACCTGAAGTGCTCGGGAATAGTTGCCCAATTCGATGGCGGAGAGAATGGATTCCGACAGCGGACGGTCATAATAAATCGGCGTTTCGGGGTCGGGATACGCCACATTGCTGTTCGGCGCGTCCTTTTCTCCCGCAGGCGTGTAGTTGCGCGCGCCCGACACAGTGGGCGCCATGAAAGAGTTACTGCTGCCGACAACCTTGTAGGCATCCTGTCGCGCCGGACTCTGGCAGGCTCCAAGGGACAGCGCCATCATCATCATGGCGCCCGCCGCACCGTACCGTCCCGTCAGCATCCAGATCTCCCGTCACGAATGTCCACGCACCTCCCAACGGAAGCACCGTGCGTGTCATACCTGATGTTACACAGGTTGCGTATCCGTAAATCGCGCGCCGATCCTCGGGACGATCAGCACCCGTCTCCCCGCATGGTCCAGCCAATCACGCGTCCATTGGCAAGTTCGAAGGCGGTCTGACAGACGGAGTTGTAATAGGACGGCCCGAAACCTGATCCATATCCCCAGCCGGGACCAACGCCCGAGCAGCGCAAGCGGCTTGACGCCCTGATCGGGCATACGGATGTGGATGTGGTCCGGGCATTCGGCGTGCCGACTCGCACCTATCAGGCAAGTGGACATCTTTTCCTCGCCTA
>NZ_JAHRDV010000024.1 GCF_019083805.1 Acetobacter estunensis | reverse complement strand
CGGGTGCGTATCCTGGTGCGTGGGGACAGCGGTTTCGCCCGGGACAGTCTGATGACATGGTGCGAAGACAACCACGTTGACTTCCTGTTTGGGCTTGCAGGCAACACCCGCCTGTATGACCGGATTGGGGTCGGTACATAGAACGGGCACAGATATACGCTAAGGTCGGATGCTGAGGGTATATGACGGAAAACAGGTGTTTTCCGTCATTTTTTTCTTGCCGGGAAAAGATAGCCGCCAAGGTAGCAAAAACCGCACGACAAACCATGTCGCTTTGCATTACTGTGCGGAAACTCTTCTGATGAGGTTTGTCGTACATGCTGGTCGGTTATATGCGAGTGTCCTCAGCCGACGAACGCCAGTCAGTGGATCTCCAGCGCGATGCGCTGATCGCGGCTGGCGTCGATGCACGCCACATTCATTCCGACAAGGCCTCTGGTGCCCGCGACGATCGCCCTGGCCTCAAGACGTGCCTCGCCTGGCTCAAGGAAGGGGATACGCTGGTGGTCTGGAAACTCGACCGTCTGGGCCGTTCTCTATCGCATCTTCTCGATATTATCGGAGATTTTCGGGAGCGTGGCATCGCTTTCCGATCCTTGACCGAACATATGGATACGGCAACCGCGCAAGGCGAGTTGCTGTTCTCGATGTTCGGCGCACTCGCCCAATACGAACGCGCCTTGACGCGCGAACGGGTCATGGCGGGGCTGGCGGCCGCCAGGCGCCGGGGTCGGCTCGGCGGTAGGCCGCCCGCGATCGACGCGGAGAAGATCGCGGCGATTACCGTCGCCCTCGAAGGCGGCGCCAGCAAAGCGGCTATATGCCGCAACTTCGGTGTACCGCGCTCGACGCTGATCGACACGCTGGCGCGGATTGGCTGGACGCCTCCCGGCAGAACCTGACAGATGCCGCGCCGTTCCGTTCTGACCGAGGCGCAGCGCCTGTTGCTGCTTGCCCTGCCCGAAAACGAGGCCGACCTGGTGCGCTACTGGACGCTCACTCCCGATGACCTGCGTGTCATTGTCAGTCGGAGAAGGGCGCACAATCGGTTGGGCTTTGCTATCCAGCTTTGCGCGCTGCGCTACCCGGGGCGGCTGCTCCGGCCGGGGGAGCTGATCCCTCAGATCCCGCTCGCCTTCATAGGGGATCAACTCGGGATCGAGCCGGACGCGCTCGCCGACTATGCCGTGCGTGGGCCGACCCGCTACGAACAGCTCGATACGCTGCGTGGAACATTCGGATTCCAGCAGTTCTGTCGGCCGCTCCAGATCGAGCTTCAGGCCTGGCTTCTGCCTGCGGCCCTGACGTCCAGCAGCGGAATCGTTCTCGCACGGATGCTGCTGGGCGAATTTCGCCGGCGATGCATCGTCGTGCCTGGTATCACCCAGATCGAACGCATGGTGGGCAAGGCGCTGCTCGATGCCGAGCGGTATGTCTGCGAGCTGCTGACGCGGCATCTTACCGCCGACCAGCGCGATCGGCTCGACGCCCTCCTCCAGCCGCATAGCGGCAGCCATATCAGCAGCCTCACCTGGGTGCGTCAGCCTCCTGGCCAGCCCGGGAGGCGTGCCTTCGCCGCGATCCTCGACCGGTTGTCGCTCCTGCGTGCGATCGACCTGGATTCCGGCCTCGTGGACACCATTCACCCGGAGCGGCTTCGCCGATTGTGCCAGGAAGGCGCGCGCCTCACGGCGCAACATCTTACCTCGTTGAACCCGGCACGGCGGCGCGCGGTGCTGGTCGCCACAGCCATCGAGGCGCAGATGACGCTGACAGACGACGCGGTGCTCATGTTCGAGCGTCTGTTCGGTCAGTTGTTCCGCCGGGCGGAACGGCGCGAGGAAGCCGCATTGAAACGCGACCGTCGGACCATCAACGCCAAAATCCGCCTTCTGGCCGAGATCGGCGATGCGGTGTTGAGCGCCCGCGCTGACGACGCCGATCCATACGCGGCGATCGAGGGCGTCATCGGCTGGGACGCGCTGACACGGGAAGTCGCGGAAGCCCGTCGTCTCGTTCGTCCTGATCCGCTCGATCCCGTGGCGCTCTCCCGGGAGAACGCAGGACCGATCCTGCGCCAGATCGGTCCTGCGTTCGTCGCCGCCTTCACTTTCGGGGCTGTTCCCGCCTGCGCACCTCTTGCCCAAGCTGTCGAGACCCTGCGCGGACTCGCCGACGGCCGGCACAGGCTTCCGGCCGACGTGCCGCTCGGCTTTGTCCGGACGAGCTGGCGGAAGCGGATCGACCGTGCTGATCTCGACCGCCGCATCTTCGCGTTCTGCGTCCTGGCGGAACTGCGCGACCGGCTGCGCGCGGGGGATATGTGGGTCGAGGGAAGCCGACGCTATCGCGCCGTCGAGCACCAGCTTATTCCAAAGCCGATTTTTTCCGCGATGCGCGAGGCCGGCCCCCTGCCGATCGCCGTCGCTGATACCGCAGCGGCCTGGCTGGCGGAACGCAAGGCGCTGCTCACGCGTCGGATCGCCGAGATAGAGGCGAAAGCGTCCACCGATACGCTCGAAGACGTGCGGATCGCCGAGGGGCGGCTGCGCATCTCGCCTTTGCGCGCGATCACTCCAGACGAGGCAGAGGACGCCCTGGCGCCCCTCTACGCACGCCTGCCGGCCATCCGGATCACCGATCTGCTGGCCGACGTGGATCGCTGGACGGGACTTGCCGGCTGCTTCACGCATTTGACTACCGGCCGGGCACACGACGATCCCCGCGCGATCCTTACCGCCGTTCTTGCCGATGCGACCAATCTCGGCCACGCCCGCATGGCCGAGGCCTGTGGGTTGGTAACTCGGCGTCAGCTCGGCTGGCTCTCGGCCTGGCACCTGCGCGAGGATAGCTACGGAGCGGCGCTGGCGAGGCTGGTCGAGGCGCAGCATCGGCTGCCCCTTGCCGCGTTGTTCGGCGACGGCACCGCGTCCAGCTCGGACGGGCAGCACTTCCCGCTCGATCGGCGTGCACAGGCAACCGGCGCCGTCAATCCGCACAAGGGCAGCGAACCCGCCATCTCCTTCTACACCCATGTCTCCGATCGCTACGCGCCGTTCCATTCCACAGTCATCTCCGCCGGTGCCAGCGAGGCCGCGCATGTACTCGACGGCCTGCTCCATCATGGCGCCGACCTTGCGATCGAGCGTCACCATACCGATGGCGGGGGCGTTTCGGATCATGTGTTCGCCCTATGCCATCTCCTCGGTTTCCGTTTCGCCCCGCGCATCCCCAACATCGGTAACAGACGCCTGCATCTGTTCGGCGACATGAAGCCTGGGTCGACTGTCGCCCCATTGATGGCCCAGCCGATCGACGAACGCCTGATCTCCGAGCACTGGGACGACGTGATCCGGCTCGCCACCTCAATCCGTACCGGCGTCACCAGCGCGTCGCTGATGCTGGAACGGCTCGGTTCTTATCCTCGCGCGAACGGTCTCGCCCTTGCCCTGCGAGAGATGGGCCGCGTCGAGCGTACGCTGTTCACGCTCGACTGGATCGAGCTCCCCGAAGAACGCCGCCGCGCCACCCGCGAGTTGAACAAGGGAGAGGCCCAGAACGCCCTCAAGCGCGCCATCTTTTTCCATCGCACCGGCCGGATCCGCGATCACGGACTGCAAGCCCAGGGACATCGGGCGAGCGCGCTCAATCTCGTCGCCAGCGCCATCGTATTGTGGAACACCACCTATCTCGGAGCCGCAATGCGGCATCTCGAACGTCAAGGACGATCCGTTGCGCCTGATCTGCTCCAGCATCTCTCTCCGCTGGGGTGGCAGCATATCAACCTGACCGGGGATTACCTCTGGACCGACGCCGGCATCCCGGAAGGGAAACTCCGCCCGCTCCGGCAAGCCATCACAATCACCGATAATCCTTAGCGTATATCTGTGCCCGTTTTATGTACCGACCCCCACCTGGCGCTAACCATCTCAACCCCGTCCTCCAGGCGGCGAAAGACCGGCGCGGTGACGGTCGGCCGGACCTCGGGTTGTGGCTCAAGATTCGGCGCCGCATGGGGCTCCGGAAAACGCAGCGGGAGCCGGATGTGGGTGAATTCCTCCACATAGCTCCGATAGGCTTTCGTGCGCTGGTAATTGGAACACATGCTCTTTCTGTAGCACGACTGCGGATCGCAGCTAAGCCGGATACCAGGTTCAGTCCCTGTAGCGGGCCTGAAGTCTGGCTATATGCGCCGCAAGCCTGCTGGGACTGCGGGCAGCCTCGCGTCCGAGCGACGCCCAGGCCCGCTCGATCCTCCGCACTTCACCATGGTCGGCACGCGCGCCATGCCGCAGCACGCCGGACAGCTCCGCCGCCGGCACGATATGCGCCCGCAACGCCGGGGCAAAGCGCGCGTGCCCGGCACTCACCACCAAACCCCACACCGGCACCTCTCGATCGCCGATCGCGCGCTCAACGGCGGTGACATGCGCGCGGTTCTGAGCCACCGCATTCGGCATCGCCACAGCCTCATCGCCTCGACCGTGCCGCGTCCATGATGGGGCCTGCGCCGCGCCCAGGATAAACCCCGACCAGGTCTTCACCTCGAGCACCACCAGCGCGCCCGGCGCCCGCGCGATCACGTCGATCTCAGCCGATCTTCCGCGCTCGCGGAGCACGACATTGCGCAACACTGGCCAGCCCATGTCGCGGATCGTTCCGGCGACCAATGCCTCCCCCAGCGCGCCAAGGGCTGCTGCACGGTCAGGCTGATCCTCCTGGGCCACCGAGACGCCGCTTTCATGGCGGCGCTTGAAGCGGGACAACCAAGCCTCGATTACGGTTTCAGCTCTCATCCTCAGCCCTCCATCCCGTCAGGGTGGGCCACCGGATTGCGAACGGCGCGGGTGAGGGGAGGCAGCGGCACCCGTGCAGCCCCACCCCCACCAACAAAAGCTCGCCTGCTGATCTTTCAGTCTATCGCCGGGCAAGGTCGTGCCGCGTCAACCTTGCCCTACGGGCACCCATTCGGGGCCGCTCCAGTCCGGTCCTCGCCATGCTCGCCATGCTCGGCGCTGAAGAAGCGCCTGCGCGTGGCTGCGCGTGGCTCCGGTCCTCCCTCCGCGGAGGTTGACCCGTCCCGAAGCCCGTCGATCGCACTGCCTATCAGCAATTCCGCTGAACAGATCGGAGACACGGGACATGACCAAACTGGACAACGGCACCATCGCTACGGACCTGGACTCGGACATCGACAACGCGGCCCTCCTCGATCAGGGCTACTCGATCCGCCACATCGAAACCTACCACCGGGACATCGACCACACCTGCATCATCTGGGAGGCCCCGGCACTGACCGAGGCGGACCTCCCCTACTAAGCCCCCACAAACGAAAGGCCGGCCCGGTCAGGGTCGGCCTTTTCGTCATGTGCCAACAGGTCGCGCTGGTGGAAACAACCCGCGCTTCGCGCGCCCTCCGGGCCTACGAGGCCGCGCGCCGCAAGCGGCGCTTTTCGGCGGCCTCTCCGGGGTGATGGATTGAGATTACAGGATGAACCCCACAATCGCGGCAATCGCGATCACCGCGCCACCAACGCCGATTTCCGCCATCTGCCGCGACCCATGGCCGTTGAAGCTCGCCGACCCAATCAGGAACAACGCCGCGCTCAGGATCATGAACACGAACGGCGAAGGTCGCTTAAACCGAAAACGGCGCTTCGGTCGCGTCGGCTTATTCGCCGGTCCCTGGTTGTAGTGCCCATCCATCGCGCGTAACCCTTTTCCAACTGGCGTTGGATGTCAGTGTTGGATGTCACTTCCGAGAAGACCGTTCGACATCAGCGACGGGATACATTTTCCGGGGCGACCGTTCATCGCGTGCCAGGGTTGGAGCTTGCTCGCTTCGATCCAGCCAGGTTGCGCATTCAGCTTCACGACCGCCACGTAGCCAGCCTTTTCCTGGACCGGCTCGCGCACGAAGACAATCTCAGCAGGGTAGCCGATCGCCGGCGCGCTCGCAGACGGGGCCGATCGGATCGGTGGCAATTGGCTCTGCACCGTCGCTGCAAGATCATGATCATCCAGCAGCATGCAGGCCAAGCCGGGCTCGGGCCGCACCACCGTTGCGGCTTTGCTCGCTATGGGGCTCATGCTAATTGCCCCGATCGCGGCCAGTAAAATCCATCTCTTGCTCATCACCATCACTCCTTACGACAGAACCGTCTGTGAGGCAGCGTTACCGATCTTTGAACTGACCGACGACTGCCATTGAGCGACCGTCTCGGTCGCTGAAATGTTGTTTCCCGACAAAGCCGCCGAGCTGATGTAATCACTCATCAAGGCGGTCGGCGGTGCCTGCGCTATCTGCACACCGGCATTTGGACCAAAGTTGTAATACGCCCGTGCGTCAAGCACGGTTGGGTTCGTAACGCCGGCACTGGTTAGCGCCGTGTTCGCCTGCATCAGATAGCCTGATGCAGCGATAGCCTCCGTTGTCGGGTCGCTTTGCCCAGCCGAACCCTGAACGATCTGCGATGCCAAAGCCGGGTCGGCTGCCAATGCAGTTGCCAAGCCATCCTGGAACGCCGCCGGTTGCATCTGAAATGCCCCGGTTGCGGTCCCATTCGTCCCGGCATTCGTGCATCCGCTCTCGGCCACACAGGTCGCTGCCAACGCCGACGGATTCACGCCGACTGCCTCCGCTTCGGAGACCGCAGTAGCGCCCCAGGACTGTGCCAGCAGGGTATTGAGCGCGTCGCTGCTGCCCGCGCTTGTCGAAGTGCCCGTCCCTGTGCTGCCGCCTGCCCCACCCCCGTTCGGATCGGTATCTCCACCAAGCGGGTTGGTGGAACCCGGCGTGATCGTCACCGTCGGCACGCCCGGTTCGCTCACGTAGGGCGTGACCTGGATCGGCGGCCCGTTCAACGTCACCTGCGCCCAGGCCGGTACACCGCCCCCGAGCGCAGACGCTAGAACGCCCAGGGCAATGCCCGAGCGTAAATACCATTTCTGTCCTATTCGCATCGATCGTCCTCCAATTTGAGACGCTCGACCTTTGCCGCGGATGTCTGCGAACGGCGCGGCCTTCATTGATCAATTCGACAATAAAAATGTCCGCTTGCCTGGATCGGATGGTCCAGGCAATTATCGATCCTCGCCAGCCGTCCATAGTCCTCCCATCGCGCCAAGCCGAAGCCGCTCAGGAAGATCGCCAAGACCACCGCGCCGGCCGTTACATAGCGCCGGCGCGCCACGTCCTTGTTCCAACGCTGCTCGCGGATGACCAGGACATTCTCCAGCCGCTTGATGAACAGCGGCAGGGTCCGGTCGATCATCTGGACAGCCACGGCCTCGTGCTCGGCCTTCGCCGCCAGCTCGATGTTCCGGATTTGCGTCAGGGCAAGTTGTGCCGCCTGATGTATCTCTTTGGCCCTCAAAAGGTCGGCCTCTGCGGCTGCGCGTCCGTCCCGCGAAGTCTGGACGAACGCGGCCTGCGCCGAGGCCGAAAGATTACCAACGACCTCCATCGCGCCCATCAATGCTGAGATGAACCGGCCCTCCGGCTCATCCCAGCGCACCGCCCATTCCGCCGCCGCCGCCCGGACCTCATCAGTCTTGCGGCGAAACTCCGCTACCCAATCTTTTGGGCCTTCGCCCTCGGGTGGGTGCGGCACAGTCGGGCTCGTGCTGTCCATCAGCCGGCCTCGCTCTCCCGCACATCGGCCGCCGCAACCGGCAGCCACTCGCGCGGGATGTTGGCGAAGAACTCTGGCACGTCGCGGGTCCACCAACGATTGACCCGCGCCCGATCGAACAAGGCCAGCGGCTCGCCCCCCGGCTTGGCCTGGCCCTTCGCAGCCTCGGCGAAGGTCAGGCCCCGATCCGTCACCTGCGACATGCAGCTTAGCGCGGGAAACATTGCCAACCGGCCGCCCTTTGCCATCGCCGCCCTAATCGCCGAATGCTCCAGGATCGGCTTGAAGGCGCCACCAATTGATCGTCCGCTCAGCACCAAACCGCCATTCGCCACGATCACCGTCGCCGCCGGCATGAACATATCCACCTCGGCGAACTGTTCGAGGTAATCCAGGTCGGCGGTCTCAGGGCCGATGCAGAACAGGCCGACTACACGGACGGCGCTGCCCTCGATGGCCTCCAGCAGCGGCACCTCCTGGACCAGCCGTGAGAAGCCGGTCGCGCCGCCGCCTACATCCAGCACGGCGTCATAGCGGTGCCGGATCAGGTCTTCGATCCGCTCCTCGATCCACGTCTTGCCGTCTTCGAGCCCGGCATTCGGGACCTCCTCGGCGTCGGGGAAGAACACCGACAGCGTGTGGCTGCGGTTCTGCTGGTCGGCGTTCCACACGCGGATCGGGTTGCCACCCGCCCGGAAATACTGGACCGCCGTGTTCAGCAGCGCGGTCTTGCCGACCCGCTGCCTTCCCATGGCGATCCACAGGATCGGCATCCGATCCAGCGGCTTAATCTGTCCGTCAGGCATAATCTCACTCCTTTTAGATGTTGCACGCTTCAAGCCTCCGTCCTCCGCCTTCGCTTGCCACCGAGCAGATACCAGTCGGCCTTGTCCGCCGAGCGCAGGAACGCTTCCATGCTTCCGGGCTCCGGCAGATCGTCACCGGCTTGCCTTTCGGGCAGCGCCAGCGGCGGAGGAGGGGGGGATGGGACGAGCGCGGTCTCAGGTGGCCGTAGATAGGCCGGCACCGGAACCTCGCTCTCGCTGACGATTGGAGGGGTCCAACCCTTCGGAAAGCGGGAAGGCGGCGTCGGGCGTTCAAGACGACGCGTTGGCGATTCGCCCGACACCGCTAGATCGCGGCACAGCGTCTGCCATGCTTTCGAAGCTGCCTTCCTAGTGGGGGGCTCCCCGTGCTTGCCGACCACACCGTGGCGGGTGCATTCGGCACAGATCAGCGCCCACGAGTATTCGCCGCTTTCCATGCCGGCGGCGATCTTCTCGCTATGAGCCCGCAGCCAACTATATAGCCGGCCCCGGCCTCGAAACTCCTTGAGGCGCTTCTTGCGAAAAAGAATGGGTCGATCGAGCGTATCCATGCCCGTATCGTCCGCTGTCGTTTTGCGAACGGCGACACCACCAGGAGCCGATGCCGATTTTTTTTGGCCCAGCGACGCCGTGCTGTCGCTGTCGCGTCGCCGTCCTGTCTCCATGGTGTCGCCGTGAAAGTGGGATATATGGACCAATGAGTGGGTCTATCTCGCGGGAGGCGCGCCGCATTCGGTCAAGGCGATCGAGGACACGTCCCTTCTTCTGACAATCTTCCTGGATCACGCTCCAGCAGAAATCGGCTGACCATGGCCCGTGCCGTCTCTGACATTCGCGTTAAGCGCGTCTACGATCCGCCGGACAAGGATGATGGCGCGCGTGTGTTGGTGGATCGGCTCTGGCCGCGGGGCCTGCACAAGGATCGTGCCGCACTGACCTTGTGGCTCAAGGAGATCGCGCCAAGCACGGAACTGCGAGAATGGTTCGGTCACGATCCGGCGCGTTGGGCCGAGTTTGGCCACCGCTACCGCGCCGAACTGACGCGAAATGACGAAGCCGTCGCTCAACTCGCCGATTTGTCGAAGCTCGGTCCCATGACGCTGCTCTATGCCGCGCACGATACGGAACATAACCACGCCATGGTGCTCTCGGCCTATCTGAATGATCATCTGAAGGACAGGCATGGCCATCATATTGCATGGGCCGGTTTGCGACTTGCTTGGCTGCCCCTTCCCGATCGTCCTGGCCGGAATGGGAGGTGTTGCGCGGTCGGAGCTCGTGAATGCCGTAACGAAGGCCGGCGGCTTCGGCGGACGGAGTGGGAAGAACAACCGGATGTTTTTTGAGGGAGTGCTATGGATTGCCCGCATAGATTGCGGACAAGGCTTTCGATATCCGCTCTATTGCAGATGAACTGGAGCGGCGGGGCGCCAAAACCGTCATCTCCCAGCGCAAAAACCGTCTCAACAAGCGCCCATTCGATGTCCATACCTTCAAATCGCGCCACCTATCGAAAATCTCTTCTGTAAACTCAAAAGAATTCAAGCGGATCGCCATGCGAAGCGGAAAAACGGATAGAACATTTACGGCAATGATCTATCTCACAGCCGCAGTTATCAACTCACGATGATTCCCTACAGACCTCAAAATAACATCCTGGTCACTTCTGGCGTGCTGATACCGCACGCCCCCTTTCTATGTCTTGGAGCGGCACAAGACGGTGCCGCGCTCCAGCTCAAAAACCTGAGCGATATCACGCAGGGCTTGTGACCGATGCGTGATGAGAAGTGTAGTGCGGCCCTGCTTGAGGCGTCCGAGTGCGTTGATCACGATGTGCTCAGAAAACGCGTCCAAACCTTCGGTTGGTTCATCCAGGATGAGGATCGGCGCATCCTTGAGGAAGGCGCGGGCGATCGCCACGCGCCGCGCCTGTCCGCCGGAAAGGCGCGTGCCCATCTCGCCCACCATAGTGTCGAGCCCCTGCGGCATAGCACGCACCTCGTCCAGGATGCCGGCGTCGCGCAGCGCCCGCTCCATCTCGGCGGCGGTCGCGGCGGGTCGCGCGATGCGGAGGTTTTCGCGGATGCTGGTGTTGAAGAGATGCGTCTGCTGGGCGATCACCGCGCAATAGGACCGCATCGTGTCGCCGGACAGCGTGCGGATGGGCACGCCGCCCACCAGGATCTCGCCCTCCTGAAACTCCCAGAAGCGCAGCAGAAGATTGCCGAGGCTGGTCTTGCCCGATCCGGTCGTCCCCATCACGCCGAGGGCGCCGCCCGCCGGGATATGGAAGCTCACATCCCGCAGCGCCCAGGCCTCCGCGTCATCATAGCGCAGGGAGACGTGGCGGAAGGTGATGTCGAACCCGGTGGGCGGGGCGGCTTCCTGCGCGGGTTCGCGCACCGCAGGCTCGGTATCCACGATCTCGAAGATGCGTCGGGCGGCGGCCAGCGTCTGCCCCAGCGCGCGATACGCGCCGGGCAGGCCGCTGACGGCGTCGAAGCTCGCCAGCACAAGCAGCGCGATCATGGCGATGTCCGGCCCCGGCAGGGTGCGAGCCATGGCGAGCGGGATCGAGACCACGAGGGCTGCCAGCATCGTCGCCTGGACCAGGAAGAGCGCGGCGCCACCGGCCGCCGCCTCCACCAGCGTCTCCCGCCGCTGCAGCGCGGTCAGCTGCGCATAGGCCGCCTCATGTCGCGAGGTCTGGCGCTCCATCGCGCCAAAAACCTGCAACTCCTCGAAGCCACGCACGGTATCGGCGATCTCGGCGCGCAGCTGCCCGCGCAGTGCCACCGCCTGCCGCCCGCTGCGGCGACCGGCACGAAAGGCCGCCAGCGGCAGGGCGAGACCCACCAGCGCCAGACCCAGGAAATCGGCGAGTGCCGCGCCGGTGCTGATGCGCGCCAGAAAACCCAGGATCAGGACGGTGCAGAGCAGGGCGGTAACGCTCGGCGCCAGCACGCGCAGATAGACATTGTCGAGACTGTCGATATCGGCACGGATGCGGCTCAGAAGGTCGCCCGCGCGATGGCGCTGCAGGCGCGCCGGCGCCAGCGGTTCGAGCCGGATATAGAACCAGACGCGGAGATCGGAGAGCAGACGGAAGGTCGCCTCATGCGTCACCAGCCGCTCCAGGTAGCGGCCAAGGGCGCGGGCGATGGCCAGGGCCCGGATGGCCGCCGCCGGCAGGAAATACTCAATGCGCAGCAGGCCGAGCCCGGCGAGCCCCATGCCGGCGATGAACCAGCCCGACAGCGCCAGAAGCCCGACATTGCTGACAATGACGAGCACGCCGAGCAGGATGCCGGTCGCCTGCCAGCGCCAGCTGGGCCCGAGCAGCCGGAGGAGACGCAGGAAATCCCTCATGCCGCGCCCTCGTGATAGAGCGCGCTCATCGCGGCGTAATCCCCTGTGCCCGCCCGGAGAGTGGCGGGGGTGCCTTCCTCGACGATGCGGCCCTGGCGCAGGACCAGGATGCGGTCGGCGGCCTCCGCACTTTCCAGGCGGTGGGCGATGAGGAGCACGCTGATGTCGCGCGGCAGGCGCACGATCGCGGCACGGATGAGACTGGCCGTCTCCGCGTCCAGGCTGGCTTCGGCCTCGTCCAGCACCAGCAGGCGCGCGGGTTTCAGCAGCGCGCGGGCGAGGGCGACACGCCGGATCTCGCCGCCCGACAGGCCCTGGCCGCGCTCGCCGATCACCGTCTCGTAGCCGTGGGGCAGGCAGCTGATGAAGAGGTGCGCCTCGGCCGCCTCCGCCGCGCGGATGATCTCTGGCATCGAGGCATCGGGCGCACCAAGGCGGATGTTCTCCGCAAGCGTGCCGGCGAAGAGGGTCGGCCGTTGCGGCATCCAGGAACTCTCCCGGAACCAGGCATCTGGCGCGATGCTGGCGAGATCGATGTCGCCCTGGGTGATTCGTCCGCTGTCAGGCCGGGCGAGACCGAGCAGCAGCCGCGCCACCGTGCTTTTGCCGGAACCACTCGGGCCCACCAGCGCCACACGCTCGCCGCGGGCGATGGCGAATTGGATCGCCTCCAGCACGGGCTCGCCCGGCGCGTAGGAAAAGGAAACCTGCTCGAAGCGGAGGATGCCCGATCCGGCGGGCAGCGCCGCGACGCCCGCGGGTGTCTCCGGCTCGGGCGTTTCCAGCAGCGCCACGATCCGCTCGGAGGCGCCGATCGCCTCCATCCTGGCGTGATACTGCGTGCCCATGGCGCGCAGGGGGCGGAAGAATTCCGGGGCCAGCAGCAGCACGAAGAGACCGGCCAGGAACTGGATTTCGCCATAATAGAGCCGGAATCCCACGAAGACGGCGATCATGGCGACGCCGAGGGTGGTGAAGAATTCCAGCACCAGGGAGGAGAGGAAGGCGACGCGCAGCACCCGCATCGTGCTCAGACGGTAGTCTTCCGACATGCGGCCGATCAGCCCGGCCGCGTCCCGACTGGCGCCGAAGAGTTTCAGGGTCGAGAGCCCCTCCACCACATCGAAGAAATGGGCGCTCATCAGCGCGAGGCGGCGCCATTGCGTCTGGTTCAGGCGCTCGGTGCCGCGTCCGATGAGGATCATGAAGATCGGGATCAGCGGCGCGCCGAGGAGCAAGATGATGCCGGAGACCCAGTCCACCGGAAAGATGAAGGCGAGCAGCGCCACGGGCAGGAAGGTCGCGACCGCCATCTGCGGCAGGTAGGCGGCATAGTAGTTGTCGAGCGCATCGACGCCCTCGACGAGCAGGCTCGCGAGGTCCCCGCTGCGCTGGGTGCCGAGGAAGCCCGGTCCGAGGGCCGCGATCTTCGCGTGCAGCGCGTGCCGGATATCGGTCTTCACCCGGGTGCTCGCGGCCATCGCGGCGATGGTGGCACCATGGCTGAGCAATGCCCGTAGCAGGGCGATGCCAAGGATGATGGCGAGCGAGGGCGCCACCGCCGCAAGCCCGCGATGCTGGAAGACCACGGCGGTGATGCTGCGGGCAAGAAGCCAGGCCTCGGGCACCAGTAGCAGGCCGTTCACGGCGCCGAGCAGAATGGCGCCCCGCAAGGGCTGCTTCGCGATAGCGGCGCGGCGGCGGAGCCAGCCATCCAGCGCGCGGCTGACCCCGCGCGGCATGGGAGCCTTATGGGACGTCATGGTAGGTCCTTCGGCCCGGCGTGCTCACCTCAGTGATAGGCAGCGAGCGCCGTAATGCGCGCCCGAAAGACCCAGATTTGATAGGCATTGTACATGAGCATCACTGGGAAGAAGCCGCCCATGGCCAGGGTGAAGGTGACGAGTGAGACCGCCGGGCTCGCACCCGCGTAGATCGTCCAGGTTCCCGGCACGATCCAGGGATAAACGGTCACCATCATCGCGACCGCCATGATGGCGACCGCAAGATTAAACCAAAGGATGGCCGCGACGTCGCGATCTTGCCGGCTGGCCTCGCGCATCTTGAATGCAACGAAGACCACGGCAAGTAACACAAGGCCCCAGACCCAAAAATGCGAACCGAACCATTTGTTCGCCGCCCAGGGGAATATCACAGCATTGATGACGACCGTGATCGCAACGGCGGCAAGCGCGAGATAGAAGATCGTGCCGGTCCAGCGCGCGGCCTGCTCTCTGATTGGCTCGCCATGCTCAAATCGGGCACGGATGAACAGAACGCCGGACAACGCCACTGCGAGCACAGCAGCGATGCCGGTCCAGATGCTGAAAGGTGAGATGAAGCGGAGGGCGCCACCGACATAGGTCGGCACCGTGCCCGGCGTATTGGTCAGGGGGAAACCTTGGAGGATGGCGCCAACCGCCATGCCACCGAAGAACGCGACCACGAGGCTAGAGACGCCGAAGCAAACATCGGAGAAGCGCTGCCACGGCGTTTCCGCTAGGTGGCGGAATTCGAGCGAGAGCGCACGGGTGATCATGCCCCAGAGGGCAAGCGCCAGCGGCACCATCAGGTAGCTGAAGGCCGAGCCATAAACGAAGGGGAAGGTGCCGAAGAGCACGCCGCCGGCGACGATCAGCCAGGTCTCATTCGCGTCCCAGGTGCCCGCCATAGCGGACATGATGGCGCCGCGCTCGTGATGGTCGCGCACAAAGAGTGAAAACACCCCGGCGCCGAGGTCGGCACCATCAAGCAGGATGTAGAGGAGCACGCTCAGATCGAGCGCGATCCACCAGGCGAAGGTGACGATGGATTGGATATGACTCAGCCCGTCCATTTTTCTGCTCCGGCCAGGATGCTGCGTGCTTGTCCGATCATCTCAGATCGGACGGACATAGGAGGGGGCGCCGTCATGGGGTGCGTCGAGTTCGCCCAGATGCTGGTTGCCGCCTTGGACGACGGGGCTATCCATATCTGGGCCGCGGCGCATGACCTTGGCGAAGAAGTACCAGGTGCTGCCCCACACGATGAGTTCGAAATAGATGTAGCCAGCGAGCCAGAGAGCGGCCGCGGTCACGCTCATATGGCTGACGCCTTGTTCGGTGCGCATCAGTCCGTAAACGAGCCAGGGCTGCCGCCCTACCTCACGCACCCACCAGCCGCACCAGATAGCGATATAAGGCAGGAAGCCACACAGGATGGCACTCCAAAGGAAGAGTCGATGTCGAACGATGCGCTCAACCGTGAAGCGGCCCCGCAGGACGAGCCATGCGCCCCAACAGGCCAAGAGCATGATCGCGCCGCCTGCAGCGGCCATGACGCGGAAGGCATAGAAGGGTACAAGGACAGGCGGGCGGTTTTGCGGCGGAACAGAATCGAGCCCCGGTACCTTTCCATCCCAGGTGTGGGTTTCAAGCAGGCTTAGTACGTGCGGGATAGTGATTGACCAAGCCATGTCATCGCCCTTGGCGTTAGGCCAGCCCACAACCTCCCAGCTCGTATCAACCGACCCATCCTGATTGTAGGTATGGTAGTGGCCCTCCATGGCGGCGAGCGCCGCTGGCTGATCCTGCGCAACGATGAGTCCCAAGCCGTCGCCCAAATAGATTTGCAGCGGGGCGATGACCAGGAGTGCGAGAAGCGCGTATTTCAACGAGCGTTGGAACAATACGGCGTGGCGCCTGCAGAGCACGAACCACGCCGAGACAGCGATGACGAAGCAAAGTGCCACTTCGATCGCGGCGATCAGCATATGGGGGAAGCCCAGAATGACATCGGGATTGAAGAGTGCCGCGAGCCAGTCCGAGATCTGGAAATAGCCATCTTTCAGCTCGACACCTGTCGGCGTCTGCATCCAGGAATTCGCGTCCATGATCCACATGGCCGATAGAGAAGAGGACAGGGCGACGTTGAAGGTCGCAAAGAGATGCATGCCGCGGCCGATCTTGCCCCAGCCAAAAATCATCAACCCAATAAAACCTGCTTCGTACATGAAGGCAGTGATCGTTTCGTAGCCCAGTACCTGACCAAAGAACGGTCCCGAAGCTTGGGAAAAGGGACCGTAGAGAATACCGAAAGCCATCTCCATGGTGATGCCGGTCGCGACTCCAGCGGCAAAATTGACGATGAAAAGTCTCTCAAAAAAGCGGACAAGCCGATACCAATGCTCGCGATCAGTCGCAACCCAGCGCCATTCCGCTAGGAATAACAAGCTGGCGAGTCCGATTGTCAGCGGCGGATAGATGATGTGAAGGGTCGTGATCCACGCGAAGTCCAGCCGGCCCAGAAAATCTGCTGTTGCATTAGGTGTCACGATGCCAAGTCCAAACTTCGAGGTGGGAGAGATTTTGAGAACTGTTGGAGCCAATGCCATCGGCGGCCATGACGGCGTTCATGAGCAGAACAAAGAGCGCGCCTCATTGAGCAGCACGAGGATGGCAGACGCCCCGCCGACCATCGCGCCTCCGACAAGCGACCCCATGAGACCGATGACTATCCAGACGCAGCATGATCTTAGACCCTGTCTCGATCCGAACTGCGCGGCAGTTCGATGCGTGCAAACCGTGCGGCCTCCGCCGATCTAATGATCCTTCGTGGCGATGTGTCGGCGGATCCGGTGTGGGATGTTGATGCAGCACCGCCCTGCTCCGTCGCTGACTCGGCCAACTCGCCACCACAGAAGCGGTCGTGCAGCATAGAGATGAGCGTCAGCGAGCGCGCATCGGCGATCCGATAAAAAACCTGCTTAGCTTCGCGACGCCCCTCGATGATTCCCGCTTCACGCAATTCGCCCAGTTGCTGCGACAAGGTCGGCTGCCGGATGCCGAGAACCGTCTCAAGCTCACCGACAGAGCGCTCGGCTTCAACCAACGAACAGACGATCAACAGCCGGTTCGTATGGGTAAAATGCTTCAGAAAATCGACAGCGTCAATGGGCCAACGCTGCTCTCGACGCGGTGTTCGGTCTCATCGTCCTGTTGTGTGTGGCTATGCGCGTGACTGTGGCCATGCCCATGATGATGGTGCTCCCCGCCGCTCAACAGCCATACGGACCCGATGTTGACCAGCAAGCCAAGAACGGCGATCGGGATCGCCTCCCCGAAGTGAATCGGGACGGGGGCGAACAGGCGGGAGACGGCCTCGTAGCCGATCAACAGCGCGATCATCGCCAGCGCGATGGCACTGGTGAACCCGGCGAGATCACCAAGCTTCCCTGTTCCGAAAGTGAAGCGGGGGTCATGCGCGTGCCTACGGGCGTAGCTGTAGGCAAGCGCCGCCAACAACAGCGCACTCGCGTGTGTGGACATGTGCAGGCCATCTGCGACGAGGGCGATCGAGCCGAACAGGACGCCGCCGACAATCTCCAGGAACATCATCGCGCCGCAGAGCCAGATGACTGCCCAGCTCCGCCGTTCGGCTCGTTCGTGGCCTTCGCCCAGATACACGTGGCTATGACCTGAGGGAGGCGTGAGCACCTCGGCTTCGCTCACCGTGGTCTCCTATTTCAGGTAGGTTCGAATGACATCCATGAGTTGCTCCGCAGCTTCTGCGTTGAGCGCCCCCGGATGTTTCTCAGCATCGACCAGATGGCTTCGAACGTGGTCCTCGACCACTTCCGCCATGAGACCGGCCATCGCGCCGCGCACACCCGCGATGAGATGAAGGACCTGCTCGCAACCAGCCTCGCTTTCGAGGGCGCGCTCGATCGCCTCGACTTGGCCCTTCATCCGGCGCACGCGGCTCAGCAGCTTCTGCTTCTCACGGATAGTGTGGGCCATCCGTTGATATGTACCATAGGGGGGGACCCTATGTCAAAATCATCCCTAGCAGTCTGAAATTCTCAGCGATCTTCTGCAAAGCGTAACGGGTTTGCTTCACGACACTGGAATAGCAATGCCGCTCCTGTTCGCGATTGTCATGTGCCCGCAATAGCTGAGAAAAGAGTTCGTTCGCGAGCAACATGACTACGGCAGGGTTAGGTCGCCAAGCGGCCCTCGTCGTCGACCAGCGTGAGCCGCGCGGGCAGTGCGTTTCCCCACCGCCAGAGTACCAAGTTGAGATCCCGCCGCGAGGCGCCCGGCGCGAAGCTTCGAACAAGCAGGGCGCTATATCCCTTCGCGATCAGCGAGCGCGCAAAAATCTGGGTTCGCGCTGCCCCATTTGCTCTCATCTCGTCGCGCCAGGTCGAAGCCGCGACGGCCGCAGCGTCCATCCCTTCGTCCCGCAGGGCCGCCTCATCTGTGGTGTCGAAGATGCTCTCAAGCTCGGCCTCATACGCAACCAGCGTCGTGGGTTGCAGCGTGCCCACCTGGTTTGCCTCTCGCACGGCCGTCATGATCGACAGGGAGCAATACAGGGCTGGCGTCCCCTTCGGATTGAACCGGCCCCCGTAGCGCCGAGCGCCCTCTCCAGACAGCGGCTCTCTGGCGTAGATCGGATTGAGGGCGCGATAGAGCTTGCCGCTATACGAACGCGCCACGGCTACGCGTGGATTCCGGCGTCAACCGCGTCGATATATTCGAGCACATCATCGGCCTGCCCGTTCAGCACGAGCTGCATCGCCGTCTGACCGGAAAAACCAGGCAACGGCTCCGAGCGATACCATGCGTAGGCCATCAGCATCGAGCCGAAGCGGGGCTCCACCTTGTTCAGGGTCTCGACCATTTCTCGAAGCCGACGCTGAGTCTTGTCCGACCGGACCCGCTCCTTCCGCTGAACAGCATCCCGTCCGAGGCCCGCCGAATGAGCGACATCCTCGCTCGTCGTCTTAAGCTCCCTGGCTATCTTCTGCGGCGCGAAAAAACCGTTGTCGGAGAGATGTTGGAGGTTCATGGCTCGTAACCTGACTTCTATGTCCACATGGATTGACGCTATATAGCGTCTCTCAGAGTGGCAATCAAGGTCAACGCGATATTGCCTGCTGGGTCATGATTGTGTCGCCCTCCTCACCGAGGATGTCGGCCTGAGATTCAATCGGTCGCGTCTCCGACGCCGACAACAAGTCCGGCTCTCTGCGGGTAAGGACGTGACGTGTGCGCCGAACCACGGCGTCAAGATGGGCCATGGCCTCCTCAAGCGCCGAATAGTCGAAGGCACGGCGCTCAATGGGCGTCAGAGGCGGCGGCGGCGGTAGCGGCGCTACTTCCGGCTCATCATCCTCGATTTCGAGCCGTGGGCGTCCCCGGCCGCGCTCAGGGTCAGGACGGTAGGGCGGGCGGATCACGTCGCGCAGGGGGGCAAGTCCCTTCAGCCCGAACAGCCGGCGCTTCGAGCGATGGGTCACCTCGACAGCGATTTCGGCCGCCACCAGTTCGTCGAGGATGCGGAGGGCGTTCTTCACCGCGATGCCGAGAATGCCGGCCAGCGAGGTCGCCGACAGAACCGGCACCGCGGCCAGCACGTCGATCGCCATGCCGGCGCGTGAGTGCTTTCGCCGTCCGGCAATCCCACGCCGGGCCTCGAACCAGGCGCGCTCCAACGTATAGAGAAGATCGAGACCATCCGCCGCCTCGGTCGCGAGCGCTTTCAGGAACGCCGGCGTCCAGTCACCGGGCTCCCAGGTTTGCTCGGCGCGGAGCGCAGCCGCGCCGGTCAGCGGCATGGGCATTCGGAGAAGGTTGCGCTTGCGCCAGTAGCGAATGACGGCGGAGCGGAGTGGCGCGCGCATGCCGCCACTGTCGATCCATACCCGAAAGCCCTGGGCGGCCGCGAGCAGCGGGGGAAGGGTGGCCGGTTGGTCCGCGAGGATCGCCTCGGCGCGCTGGACCTCACCCTCCTGATCGAAATCGGGCTCGACGATCCATTGATGCAGTTCGAGCGCCGCCCGCGCGGCATCGATGATCTGGCCGCGATCGATGATGCGAAGATAGGGGTCCATCCGCAGCCGCAGGCCCTCAAGCGCGGCCGCCAGGTGCCAAGGATCGATCAGTTGACCATCGACGGCCGCCTGCCGACGGACGGCCTCAAGACGCGATCGGTGGAGGACGGCCTGGCGGAGCGGGTGACTGGTCAAGGCCTGGTCAAGACGGGCGATCGCGGCCGAGGCTTCGGCCAGCGCATGAACCACCCCAACCCGATCACCGCCTAGCGTCATCAACCCCGCAAGAGGGTTGTCGCCGGTCATTGATGCCTGCCGTAAGTGGCAAGGGGACCCGGGGTCATGCACGCATCTGAACAATGCGGCGCAGGGCGGCCCGCGTTAGAGCATGCTGAACCCGAAGACGCCGAGGAAGGTTTGCCGATGGGTGGCGAGCCATTCGGCCGGCGCCTCGCCGAGTTTGCCGGCGATAACCGAGCGGTCGAGTGTGGCGAGTTTGTCGAAGCGTACGACCGATGAGACTTTGAGACCCGTGCCCGCGATCGCGTCGAGGGGGGCGAGGTCAGGGCCGGTGCGCGGCACCGAGGTGATGAAGCAGACCACGAGATCGGTCCGGCGGTCGTTGTCGCGCGACACAACGAGGGCGGGGCGCCGCTTGTCCCCGGAGAGGTCGGTGAAGGGGAACCGGGTGAGGACGATGCTGCCGAACGCGAACACTCAGTTTGCGCGTTCGACCAGGTCGGCGTCGCTGTAGAGGTCGGGCTCGTCGGCCAGCCAGTCGTGCGCTCGGCCGGCCGCGGCCAACGCCGCCATCGGCAGGGACTCGTCCTCGAGCAATTCGACAACGACATGCACTTTCGCGTCCGCGGCGATGCCGCGGCGTGTAAGTTCGGCTGAGAGTTGCCCTGCCGGGGCGTCGATGACGATCTGCTGCACGCGATGAATCCCTTCCTCGAGACGGATCTTAGCAGGGCGGCATGAATTTGTCTCTTGGTCGAAATCGCGCGAACCGTCATCCCCAAAACCTACGTAAAACCAGTCCATTAAACGCTAGCCTACCCTAATCTATAGAGGCCATCGTGTGGAAAGTACGCTAAACAACGTTTAGCATGAACAGTAGAAGAACGTCTGGGTAGCGTGATCTTGCCTGAGGGCAAGCCGCTGTTTCTTTGTTGAACAACGGCAAGCAGCACGGAAGTTAGCGGATGAAATATCCGCTAACGCGCCAATATGCCTGTTCACGCGAAAGTACGACGGTTTCAACCGCGTTGGGTTTGTTAGCGAAACGCGTCTGGAACTGAATGATCTGATAGTCACCCGCTGGCGCGCCCGGCAGCGTTTTTGTCTGCATCACGCTTTGGAAAGTGCGTGATGACGGGCGTCCCAACGGTTGTCGTACAGACTGGATCGTAGTGGCCCACTGCGCCGGGGTGATCTTTGCCTTGAACAGTGTGCCTGCGGCTTGCCAGCTTGCATCCCACTGCCCTTCATCAAGCAATTCGACCCATTTGCGGGCATCGGCCGATGCCTTTGTTTCGGCAGGACGGGCAATGCTTGTCGAAATATTCTGGGCGGAAACCCGGGCGTCGTCCTGCCCGCTGATGGTCAAAAGCGCTGCGGCCGCAATGATAAGAGACATGATAAGCATTCCTCCGGTAAGCCACGCCAGGCGATGCCCCGACGATCGCGGCGGTGCTGGCTCTTTGGCTCTATCCACCGAAGAAGTTGCTTCGGCACCCCCAATTTCTTTGGGGCCGACATTATTTGGGGTGCCCCCATCCATCTCGGCGAGACGTCGGGCAGCTTCACGGCTGCTCGAAACGCCCAGCTTGCGCCGCGCATCGCGTAGGCGGTCATTTATTGTGTGCACCGACAGACCAAGCGTATTGGCAATGGATTTTGCGTCATGGCCGACCAGAAGCAGACGCAGCGCTTCTTTCTCTCGCGCGCTGAGAACCACTTGATCGTCTGTTGTCATGATACAGCCGATGGTGTCGGCCGCGCGACGCCAAGTCGCTTCATCTCGCGATAGACGGTCGATCGCCCGATCCCGAGCTGACGCGCCGCTTCAGCCGGCGACACGCTCGCCGCGATAAGTTTCAGCGCCGCGCTTACCTTGTCGCTGTCGAGCGGCTGCCGCCCCGGCAACCTGCCCTTTGCCCTCGCCGCCGCAATCCCGTCGCGTGTACGTTCTGAGATCAGTCGCCGCTCAAAATGCGCAATGGCGCCGAAGACGTGGAAGATCAGCTCTCCGGCTGCGGAGGAAGTGTCGATTTTCTCCTCCAGGCTGAGCAACGCTATTCCGCGTGAGCGGAGCATGGTCACCGTTGTCAGCAACTCTCCCAGTGAACGACCGAGGCGGTCGAGCCGCACAACCGCAAGCGTATCGCCCTTGCGTGCGTATTCCAGCAGCTCGTCCAGTCCTGGTCGCTCCATGCTCTTGCCCGACATCACATCGGTGAACACACGGATCGTACCGGCTTCTTCCAATCGCATACGCTGCCCGGCCACATCCTGATCACCGGTACTGACACGCGCGTATCCCAGAATGCCGCCCATGGCGCCGTCTCCCAAACGACCGTTCTGTGGACACTGAGTGAATGACCATTCCGGATCGACAATATCCGTCCACATAATGCGTCTCTTTACTCTCCGCTGTCCATAGCCGAGACTGACCTTTTGTGGACGGAATGACAGCGTGACCAGGCTCAAACATCACCTGCTGACAGCCCAGGAACGGGATCAGATGCTCGCCATCCCGACAGACCGGGACAGTCTGGTCCGCCTTTACACTTTCGAGCCATCGGATCTGGATATCATCGGTTCCCGGCGCAGGCGACGCACCCAGATGGGCGTTGCCGTGCAACTGGCGTTACTCAGGCACCCGGGAACAACACTGGCTCAGTTTGTGCAGGACGTCGGATCGACGCCATCCGCGTTGGTCGCCTTCGTGGCAGACCAACTTGAGCTTTCCGGCAGCGACCTCGCCGATTACGCCGCGCGGGAGCAGACGATGACCGATCATGCCCGCGATCTGATGACGATCCTTGGCCTGCGCGCGCCCCAGAGAGTCGATATCCCGTTCATGATCGAGGCTGCGGCAAACGCAGCCTGGGCCACGGACAGCGGCATCGTAATCGTCCGGGCCGTGATGGACGCGCTACGCCATGCCAAAATCGCACTCCCTTCGATTTCAACCATCGAACGCGCCAGCATTGCGGGACGGGCGCGGGCCCGACGGAAGACCGCGCAGGCGTTAACGCAGGGCCTCACAGGCGATCAGGTCACGGCGCTGGATCGGCTTTTCGCCACAACGCCTGAAGGGAGCATCAGCCAACTTGCCTCGCTCAAGACCATACCGGTTGCCGTCAAGCCGGATCACATCAAGCGCATTCTGGAATTGTTGAGACAGGTTCGACAGATCGGGATTGATCCCGTCGTCGCCAAGCGCATTCACATCGACCGCTTTCACCAATACGTCCGGGAAGGCCGGATATCTCCGGCCTCGATGATCGAGCGCTACACGCCATCACGCCGTTACGCCACGCTCGTCGCTTTCCTGATCGATGCCGAGGAACGTCTGACGGACAGCGCCCTGGACATGGCTGACAAGCTGGTCGGCAGCATCTTTACCCGGGCACGGAACACAAAGGCCCGCAGCTTTTCGGCAACATCGAAGAACGTCGCACGCCTGATGCGCCTGTTTCAGGCGACCATCGATGCCTTGGCCGAGGCGGCCAGCGACGGCAGAGATCCTATGGAAACTCTGGATGCCACGGTCGGATGGGCGACCCTGTTGAAAGCAAGGTCAGAGGTTGGGGCGATCGCCAGGACTGCCGACCTCGATCCTCTGACAGCCGCTGCGGAGCGTTATATTACCCTTCGAAAATTCGCGCCCGATCTGCTGGAAACGCTGGAATTCCAGGCAGGAAGAGGAGGCGCCAAGACCCTGGCTGCGATCACGTTGTTGCGGAACCTCAACAGAGCAGGCAAACGCGATTTACCTGGCGACGCACCGATGCCGTTTCGCAAGGAATGGCAGAAGATCGTTATCGATCAGGATGACAAGCCCAACCGGCGTCTGTGGGAAATCGCGACGCTCGCGCATTTGCGCAACAAGCTGCGTTCCGGTGATGTGTGGATCGAGCGGTCGGCCAATTATCGTCGCTTCGACAGCTACATGCTCAGTACGGAGCAGGCAAAACCGTTCATTGCCGAACTTGACCTTCCCCTGTCGGCGGATGAATGGCTGGATCAGCGCGCTCGCGAATTGGATAAACGCCTGAAGAAGTTTGCGCAAAGCCTGAAACGCGACGCTTTGCAAGGCGTACGATTCCGAGACGGGCACCTCCAGATATCGCCGATACGCGCAACAACGCCTCCCAAGGCGGAAGACCTGGCGCAACAGCTCAACGCCCTGATGCCGCCAATCCGCATCACGGAGCTGCTGCACGAGGTGGCGCAGGCCACCGGTTTTTTGAACGCCTTTACCAACCTGCGCACGGGCGAAGCCTGCCCCCACGAGAACGCGTTGCTTGCTGCCATTCTGGCGGACGCTACCAATCTGGGGCTGTCACGCATGGCTGCCGCGAGTCACGGCGTTACCCGTGATCAGCTCTTCTGGACCCACGACGCTTACGTCCGCGACGAAAATTACCGCAAGGCGCTGGCTATCCTCATCGACTCTCACCATCGTCTGCCATTTTCCCGCATCTGGGGTGAGGGTTCGAGTTCAAGCTCCGATGGACAGTTCTTTCGCGGGGCCAAGCGCGGTGCCTCAGGCGGAGACGTCAATGCCCGCTATGGCGTCGACCATGGGTTCAGCTTTTACACGCATGTGTCTGATCAGCGCGCCCCATACCATGTGAAGGTCATCTCGGCTGCGACACACGAAGCGCCATACGTGCTCGACGGCCTGACCAATCATGGAACGGGGCTTAAAATCACCGAGCATTATACCGACACGGGTGGTGCCACCGACCATGTCTTCGCGCTCTGCGCCCTGTTGGGTTTTCGCTTTTGCCCACGCCTGCGCGACTTTCCGGATAGACGCCTGGCGTCCATCGCACCGGCCAGTTCCTATGCCTCCATCAGCCCGCTGCTTGGCAAAACCATCTGCACCGACATCATTCGGGAACAATGGGAGGACGTGCTGCGGCTTGTCGGATCAATCAAGGCCGGGCATGTCGCGCCCTCCAGGATGTTGCGCAAGCTTGCTGCCTATGAGCGCCAGAATCGGCTCGACGTCGCACTCCAGGAAATCGGCAAGATCGAGCGCACTCTGTTCATGCTCGACTGGCTCGAAACCCCTGATCTGCGGCAGAGATGTCAGGCAGGGCTCAACAACAGCGAGCAGCGGCATGTGCTGACCCAGGCAATCCATACCTTCCGCCAGGGACGGATCATCGACCGCAGCCATGAAGCCCAGCAATACCGGGCGTCGGGCCTCAATCTCGTCATCGCGGCGATCGTCTACTGGAATACAGTCTATCTGCAAACCGCCGTCACACATCTGCGCTCAACATCGGCGGCCGTCCCTGAGGACCTGCTGGCGCATACTTCCCCGGTGGGATGGGAGCACATCGCCTTTTCCGGAGACTTTCTCTGGGACAAAGCCGCAGCTTCTGCGGGCCGCAAGACGCTCAATCTGTCGAAACAGGCTCGTGCCGCCTGATCGTTCCTTTATTGTTCATGCCAAACGTTGTTTAGCGTACCATCCACACGATGGCCTCTAACATGCAGCCCCGGCTGCACCGTAGAAGCCACGCTGGAGTTGTTTGGGGGCAAATGGAAGGCGCTTATTCTGTATCATCTGTTTGAAGATGGCGTGCTGCGCTTTAGCGAATTCCGTAGGCGTATGCCAAATGTAACGCAGCGTATGCTGACAAACCAGTTGCGAGAACTGGAAGCCGATGGCCTGATTTCCCGCACGGTTTTTCCAGAAGTGCCACCACGCGTGGAATATGAACTGACCGACTTGGGTAAAACACTCAAGCCGGTCATCCATGCACTAAAGGAATGGGGTGATAAATATGCCCACAGCGTGACGCAGAAAAAAGAATCAAGTGGTGGGTAAAAGCCCCTCACCTACGTTCATAAATGCACATGAGGGGGAGTTTCTTTACTTCAATCCAGTTTTTCACGCTGCCAGAAGCGGAGATTGCCGCAGGTTTTTACAAATGTGTTGGCATCGTTTTGACTGCCCAGTTTAATGCAGCCTTTATCAACATCATCTGCCAAACCTGCCTTTTTGAATAATGTGCAGGCTTCTGAAGAATACCCAATATATTTGCAGTGTGTGAAAGCGTCCGTCAGGAAATCTTTGGCAGCAGGAGTGCTGGCCAGCACTTTTGTGCCTTCCTTGGAAGCCAGAATGGCTACAGCATCGTATAATACCGATGGCCCGCCGTCTATTTTCTGCTGCGCAGCTACCTTGGTACCATCTGAAAGTGTAATGCCGCCAATTTTGGGGGCGATGACTTCGTAATTGGCTTTTTCTGCCTGAAGAGCGGAAATGAGCGCAGCAAAAAGGTCTGCATCCACGCCATCTGTCGCCAGAATACCCATTTTACGGCCAGCAAATGCTTTTGGCCCATTTTTAACGATACTGAGGGCATCAGATGGAGGGTTCGACGCGGATTTCTCACACTTGAGGCAATTTCGGGTCATTTTGTAGAATTCAGTCATCCCACAGGAGCCCGATCTGGAATATTGACGATATTCTGCTTCTGGCGGCGGGTTCTGAACGCAGTGAGG
>NZ_JAHRDV010000023.1 GCF_019083805.1 Acetobacter estunensis | reverse complement strand
ACCCTTCGGGCTCAGGAACGCACGCGGCGACAAGGCGTGGCTGCGTTCATCGCAGGGCTACGCCCCGCGCTGCCCGCATCCCCACCTCGCTTGCCTGCATTCCACCGGTCTTGACACCTCGGGCTCGCGGACGTCGTGGCGTTGGCAGGACGGGACGAGAAAAACGTCAGACCCCGACCCCTTTCAGCGACAACATCGGGGGCTGCGCTGCCCCCGAACCCCCGCAGGACGAACAAGAAAAACAATATTCTGTGGTCGTTCCGTCAATACAGTTCGGTGTCTTTTCCTGCAAATAAAGTCATTTATTTTGGTCTTTATGTACTTGGAGCGGTGCGCGTTCTGTACTAACCTTTTCTTGTATTCAGGATGTATCAGCAGCGGAGATCTCCGATGATCCAGCGTCAGACCGATGAGCAGGCGCGCGAGGAACTCGTGCGGTTTCGTGAAGAAATCCGCTGCGAGGTCGTTCTTGAGAAGGCCGGTTACAGGCTCGATAAAACAGCCAGCAGTCGCAACAACCAGAAGTATCGTCGTGGTAAAGGCGAAAGTATTGTCGTCAACCATGGCGGTCGCGGCTGGTGGTCGCCGCACCATAACGCGACCGACAAGGGTGCGAAGGGTTCGGTCATCGACCTAGTGCGCTTCCTCAATCCGGGGATGTCGCTCGGTCAGGCGCGGCAGGAACTGCGCGGACTGCTCGGCGTCGCTCCAACCGGGGCGACCTACGAGCACGCGCCCCGCGAGGAGCGTCCGCGCCGCGATCCCTCGGTGATGTGGAGCCGTCACCCGGTGCTTGCGCGCGGATCGGCCGCTTGGACTTACCTCACGCTCACCCGCGCCCTGCCTGAAGGTCTCCTCGCGCACGTGGCCCGCCAGGGCGTCCTGCGCGAGGGCATCAAGGGGACTGCGTGGTTTGCTCATCACGACAACAACGGAGCGCTCACCGGGATGGAGATGCGCGGCCCGGAATACCGGGGTTTCTCCTCGGGTGGTGGTGGCAAGCGGCTGTTCCGTTTCCGGACAGACGAAGGCACGCGCCCTCTGCGTCGTCTGGTCATCTGTGAGAGCGCGATCGACGCCCTGTCGTTTGCTGCGCTCGACCATGCCGTTTTCCGGCAGGGCACGCTCTACGTCTCCACCGCAGGCGGCCTCGGACCGGACGCCTGGGCGGAACTCAAGGCGCTGATGGCCGCACTCCCGCAGGCGCAGGGGCGCGTGATCGCCGCCGTGGATGCCGACGGTCAGGGCGACCGTTACGCCCAGAACTACATCGCAATGGCTGAGGAGCTGGGACTGTTGGCCATGCGCCTCTCCCCCGATGCCAACCTCAACGACTGGAACCGTGTCCTTCAGGACAAACGTGCCAACCATAAGGAAAATGCAGCATGAGCCCGACGTACGACTGTCTGACCCGCCAGCTCCCATGGGAGGCCGCGACCCTTGATGCGTGGTTCCGACATGAAAGAGGACGCGCCCTGTGGACGAAGACCGGCCTTGCCGGGCACCCGCGTCACTATCTGTCCTGCACCGACGGTCTGACCGATGTTCGGGGTCTCATCATTGGAGGAACACATACCGGGCGAACGGGGTGGGATGCCGAGGGAGTGTTCCGCATATTCACTGAAGATGAGCAGATTGGCGTGATTGACGGCTGGAAGGCGCAGAATCTCGAAATCGAGTATCGGCCCGAGGTAATCGGTCAGGTATTTCCTTCAGCCGGTGTTGTGCCGTGCGGTGACAATACGGTCCAGAACCTGTTCATCACATCCCGGCTCAGCATGATGTTCGGTGCCAGCGCTGAGGCGAGACAGGTCTGGGCAGCCCATGTCCAGCGCGTTTACGGGCAGGGCAGGGCGGCCGAAGACGAATTTCATGTCCCCCGGCAGCTTGTGTGGATTGGTGAGGACGATTACCAGGCGGCGGCCCTTGTGCTCGACGGCACATGGATCGACGAGCTGGTCGGGTTCTCGACGTTTCGCCCGATGATCGTGCTGGTGGAGAACGGGCACGTGGTCCGGGTGGACCCGGCGCACGAGTTGATCCTCAACGCGGAGCGGATACGGTGAGCGCGCAGGCGGGACTGGCCGCGATCCTTGAGCCTCTCACACCGTCCCAGCGCGAAGCCGCGCTCGCCGAGGGACGGGTTCTGGTCCTTGCGGGTGCTGGAACGGGCAAGACCAAGACCCTGACCGCAGGTGTCGCCACCCGTATCCGGGCGCGCGGTATGCTGCCGGCTCGGATTCTGTGCGTGACCTTCACCAACAAGGCGGCCGCCGAGATGCGTGAGCGGATCACCGGCGTTCTGGGTGAGGGGCAGGCACCGACCTGGCTGGGCACGTTCCACGGTCTGGGTGCCCGTCAGCTGCGCGCCGAGCCCGAGGTGGCCCATCTGCGATCGGGCTTCGACATCCGTGACGCCGACGACAGTCTGGCCATCATCCGCAGGATCATGAAAGGGCTGCCGGAACATGAAGTGCCGGTGCCCGAGGACGGCAAACGCTGTGACGCTCGCCAGATCAAGAAAATGGCCGAGCGGATCGGGCACATGAAGGACGAACTCGTGCGTCCCGAGGAGGCGTGGTCATGGGTGGCGGCCCTGCTGGCGCGGCGTCGGGCCGCGCATAAATGGGCGGACGAAGAAGGCTGGACCTTCGCCGTCAGGCTCTACGGTCTGTATCAGGCGACCCTGCGTGAGCAGAATGCGGCGGACTTCGGCGATCTCCTGCTGTGGCCGACGCTGGCGCTTCTCAATGACAAAACCTACCGTCGGCGCTGGTCTGAGCGGTTTACGGCCGTGCTCGCCGATGAATTTCAGGACGTCAATCACGGCCAGATGCTCTGGCTGAAACTGATGTCGGAGCATTCCGGCGAACTCTTCTGTGTCGGTGATGATTCGCAGAGCATTTATTCTTGGCGCGGCGCGAAGATTTCTTTCATTCGCAATTTCCAGAAGACCTTTCCCGGCGCAACACTGGTCAAACTGGAAGAGAACTTCCGCTCCACCGGCCGTATTCTTGCCGCCGCCAATCCGGTGATCGCCTTTGACGAGGGCCGCATCCCCAAGACGCTCTATACGAAGCGCGATGCCGGCGAGCTGATCGAGGTGGTGGACTACGGATCCGGTGAGGCGGAAGCGCATGGGATCGCCGCCGAGATGGGATGCCGGGCGGCCGATGGCGTGGCCTGGCGCGATATGGCGATCATTTACCGCCAGAACAGACTCTCCCGGGCACTGGAAGAGGCCTTGCTACATGCCCGCATACCCTACGAGATCATCGGTGATGTGGGCTTCTATCACCGGGCCGTGGTCAAGGACGCGCTGGCTCTTCTGGTTCTCTCCGGCTGCCCTGAGTCCCGCCAGTCCGACGAGGCGTTCCGCCGTGTGGCCAACCTTCCCAAACGTGGCCTCGGCGCCAAAGGCATGGGGGAAATTGAAAGGGAGGCTCTCGTCCGTGGTCTGAGTCTGTTTTCCGCCGTGGAACATACGGCGCTGCCGCCCAGGGTGAAGGCCAGCCTGACGGAGTTCTGCCGGGTCGTGCGTCTCATCGGCATGGACCCCGAGCTGCGTCTGTGTGAGCGCATCGAGCTTCTCGTGGACAAGACAGGCTACAAAAGCATGCTGCGCGATCTGGGCACCGACGAGGCCGAGGACGCACTGGGCAATCTCAATGAGCTGGTCACACTCAGTGAAGGGTTTGTCCGTACACAGGATCTTCTGGAACACGCGGCGCTTGCGACCTCGGGACCGAAAGAAACAGGTGGAGACAGGGTGCAGCTGATGACCATGCACCGCGCCAAGGGGCTTGAGTTCGGGCATGTGTTTCTGCCCGGCTGGGAGGAGGCGGTGTTTCCCGGCACGGGAGAGCGCAATTACGAGGAAGAGCGCCGTCTGGCCTATGTGGCCCTGACGCGGGCGATGTATCGCGCGACCATCACCTGGGCGGGGTTCCGGCACGGCATGCGCTCGGATCGGTGCGGCTTTGTGGACGAGATCCCGCTCGAGCATCGTCACGCGGGCTGGTTACGTAAAGCGCAGCAGGGCGAGGCGACCGGACAGGGGCTCGGCCCGTCATGGCAGCGCGCGCGGGCGCAGATGGACGCATTGGGGCTGGGGTTCTGAGATGAGCGACAACGGCTATTCACTCCCTCTCGATCAGGCTCCCCAGCGCAAGCCTGTTTACCGAACACGCTCGGGCTGGGCGCATGACTGCGAGATCTGCGGCAAGGGCGCGCCTTTCGGGTTCGATCATCCTCGGGGCGGGATGCACTGGTTCTGTTCCGAACATCGGGAGCAGGGCGAACGGAAGGATGAATCTGTGTTAAAGAGGCCGTCGGCATGAACCGCGCGTCAGTTCTTGCGGGGCTTGTGCTCGGCCTTTCGCTGTCTTCGGTCGCCCACGCCGAGGTCATTTCCTGCGCCCCGCAGTTTCCGGGCGGAATACCCCCCGCGGTCGTGGACGAGACCCTGCGCAGCGGCACCGTCATGCTGTGCAGCCATGGCTACGCGGTGCTGGATTCCGAGCGCACGCGCGGACCGCTCTGGGCGGCGGAGTATCTCTCCGAGGAGAATTTGGAAGTGGCGGGGAGCACGCCCCGGCGCGGCAGTTTCTATCCCGATGGGCGGCTTCCGCTCAGCATGCGGGCTGAACTCGCTGACTTCAAATCATCTGGCTGGGACCGCGGGCATATGGTGCCGTCTGGAGACGAAGCTGGCCTGTCGTGGCAGGAAGAGACCTATGCGCTCTCCAATATTGTGCCTCAGACAGCGAAACTGAACCGGGGTGCCTGGGTCGGGGTGGAGAGTGCAGTGCGCGGTCTCGCGGATCGTGACGGTGAACTCTATGTCGTCACCGGACCGGGCTACGATCCCGATGATGACCGGACCATCGGGCCGGACCGGATTCCGGTTCCCGCGCTGACATGGAAGGCAATCTACGATCCGGTCGCCGAGGGTACCGGGGTGTACGTGTGTCTCAACACCGCCACGCCGCAGTGCCGCGTCATCTCGGTCGCCCTGCTCACCCAGCTTGTGCGGATCGACCCGTTTCCGGGTGTGCCGGCAACGGAAAAGGACCACGTGATGGCGATGCCGCCCATTGGAGACAGTCCTTATGCCATCGAGCACGACGCCAGCGCGCGCGGGCTTTTGCGCGAGTGGGCCGCGCCCAAGGTCCAGAAGGCGTTGCGTGAGTTGGTGAAGGCGATGACCGCGAATTAGGTGTTTAGTCCCGTATTTTGATGGGTTGGATTGATGATGAATCTTTCTGGCTCTGAAGTCCATATTTTGCAGACGTATTCGTAAGGCGTGAGGCCATTCAGGGTCTTGAGCCTTCGCCCGAAGTTATAAGTCGCCATGAAGTCGTTGAGGCGGATCTTCAAGTGCTCATGGCTGTCGTAATGGAAGCGCTTGACGGTTGCCTCTTTGCTTGTCCGGTTCATCCGTTCAACCTAACCATTGGTCCACGGATGATTGGGTTTCGTCAGACGATGTTCGATCCCGTGGGCTTCGCAGATCATGTCGAAGCGCATGGCACGCGACCACGCTGTATTTCGATTACGAGGCTGCTCAGCGAACTGGATTCCATTGTCGGTCAGGATGGTATGGATCCGGTAAGGGATGATGCTCAGGAGATGTTCGAGAAATTCCCAGGCTGTCTTCCGATCAGCTTTCTCGACCAGTTGTGTGACAGCGAATTTGCTTGTCCGGTCGATGGCAACGAAGAGATACAGCTTACCTTCAGCGGTCTGGACTTCCGCTAGGTCGAGATGAAAGAACCCAATCGGGTAGCGTTTGAAGCACTGGCGTTTGGGCTTGTCTTCCTCGGTGTCCGGCAGTCGTGAGATCTCGTGACGCTGAAAACAGCGATGCAGAGTCGAGCGTGTCAGATGGGGGATACTGGCCTGCAGGGCATAAAAACAGTCATCCAGCGGCAGTAAAGTATGGCGTCGAAACGCTACGATTATCGCTTCGTCCGTCTTCGAAAGGACCGTTGATCGCGGCTCTTTAGGACCTGTCTTCTGATCTTCGACACTCTGTCGCTTCCGCCACTTTGCAACGGTTTTCGGGTTGATTCCGAACTCCTCGCTCAGCGTCGCGAGCGAAGCCTGCGATCACTGTATTGCAGCTCGCATGGCGTGCGTCGTCGTGGCGCTACCATGGCGTATCTGTCCCATAATGCTTCCCTCCACTCACGTGAAAATATCACACCATCAGACCCCGGGACTAAACACCCAAATTTAAGGTGTAATTTTCTGAATTTGAACACGTACTACAAACTGAGACTCATGTGCATGAGTGAGAATTTGAACAGACGCATCCATCTGCGCTGCAATCTGGTGGACTATAGCTAAACCTAGCCCGCTTCCTGCCGTATCCGAGCGTCCTCGTACAAATGGGCGCGATAGCTTATTTAATGCTTCCTGTGACAGAGGCCGACAAGTATTTGAAATAATAATATCTTTATTTCTGCGAATGGAAATTGAAACCGGTTCGGGACTGACGGAATGAAGAACGGCATTTTCGAGCAGGTTTCTCATAAGAATTGCAATGGCATCCATGTCACCCATTACAAACAATGAACGCATATTGCCCGTCTCTATACGCAGACGAGGCCTCACATTGGGCGAACTGTTCAGTTCATCGCACAGAAATCGCAGCACAGGTATTAGATCAACCCGCTCACGTTGATAAGCTACTCCGGAAGACGCACGCGAAAATTGTAGAAGTTTTTCCACCGTACGTCCAAAAGCACGTATCTTTTCGACGATCAGAAGACCTCGCTGTTTTAATTCATTGTTATTGTCAAGCTGTTTTACGAGCATTTGCATTTGCGCCTGTAATGCAGCAAGAGGATTACGTAATTCGTGAGCCGCGCTGGCCGCAAAAGCCCGTTCCGTTTTCAAGGCGACTGCGAGACGTCCCAAAAGGGTGTTTGTGGCAATCTGAATTGTCAGGAGTTCCCGAGGGAGATTCAAAGCAGGGATAGGTTCGAGATTACCGCTGTCGCGTAATTGCATGGCATTTTGCAGTTGCTCAAGGGGATGCATTGCTCGACTGACACTCCAGCGAACCAGCAACCAAATAAGTGGAAGACATAATATTAATGGAACGATTGAAATAAGAATAGCGCGCAGGATAGCTTCATTGCGGTGTAGATAAGGCTCACCGACCATAACATGGTAACCAAGTACTGTTGCAGATGCGATATAGACACGAAAATTTCGACCATCACTAAATCCAGGCGTACGAAACATTTCAATAAAAGGAGTCAATGGGGCGTTTTGTGAACGGATAATTACATTGCCAGCATCATCGACGACCTGATATGCGAGCGTGCGAGGCCCAACATCGGGCAGCCATGCAATGTCATGCCCTTCCGGTCTGTAGGGAATGTGCTCGACGACGCTTTGCAGTCGCTCCGCCACTTCCTCTAAGGAATTGTCGAGACGTTCTGTAACTTCATAGCGAGTAAAAGCTGCGAGACTCATTCCGAGAGCAAATAAAGCACACGAAACAACAAGCATGACATGAGTAACAATACGGGATGCAAGACTCCACGTTTCTTTTTTCATGTAGCCTCTCCGTTCGTAAGCGCATAGCCGCGCCCGCGCAAAGTCTGGATGGAGTCAGCGCCAAGTTTCTTCCGCAAACGGCTGATGAAAACTTCTACAGCATTACTGTCCGTATATCCGTTGAAATCATAGAGCGCAGTTTCAATCTGCTCACGCGAATGAACGGCCCCGGGATGGCGGCTCAATAACTCAAGTACTGCCCATTCTCTCGCTGTGAGTTGTACGGGCTTTCCATTTCGCACGACGACCCCGTGGTCCCGGTCGATAACCAAAGAGCCGATACGCAATAATGGCGCATTGGAACTGAAGCGTCGTCTATTGACAGCCGTGATGCGAGCGACGAGTTCATCAAGATCGAAGGGTTTCACGATATAATCGTCAGCGCCCTCTGAAAGTCCGGCAATACGATCACTGATCTGATCTTCAGCCGTGGTAATGAGGATTGCGGTCCGATGCGATGAATGACGCAACTCCCGCAAAAGCTGTCGGCTGCTGCCATCCGGTAATCCGAGGTCCATGAGAATTACGTCATATGTTACGACCGCTAATGCTGCGCGCGCCGCGTCCAGAGTATCGACATGGTCAACGGCATAACCGTTTTCCCGGACATGTTCCGCGACTGCGGCCGCTAGGTCCGCCTCGTCTTCAATCAGCAGGAGACGCATGTATCCGCTCCTTTCCCATGACTTTCGTGTAGAGCGCAGGCAGCACGAGAAGTGTCAGAAATGTTGAGGAAATCAGCCCTCCGATCACCACGCTGGCGAGTGGACGCTCAACTTCCGCTCCAGCACTATTCGAGAATGCCATTGGTACAAAACCAAGACTCGCCACAAGGGCTGTAGCCATCACCGGTCGGAAACGTGAGCATGCCGCTTCTATGACGATTGCCATGGTTGCTGGTGCCGTCCGCTCTCGTGTCCGAATAGCGCTGACCAGAACGACACCATTGAGGATAGCTACGCCAAAAAGAGCGATAAAACCAATCCCTGCCGAAATACTGAATGGCAGTCCTCGTGCAATGAGAGTGAAAATACCACCTGTCGCAGCCAAAGGCAGATTGGCGAAAATCAGTAACGCAGCTTTTACAGAACCTAGCGTGAAAGTAAGGAGTGCGAACACCAGAAAAAGGGCAAGGGGAACTACGATAGCGAGACGTTTTGTGGCGGACTGCAGATTCCGAAACTGCCCATTCCATTCAATCGTGTAACCGGAGGGGAGTTGGACCTGTCTTGTTACCTTTTGCTGAGCTTCCGCTACCCACGAGTTGAGATCTCGCTGACGGACATTGCCTTGGATGACCATTCGCCGTCGGACCCGATCCCGACTGATACGTACGGCGCCTACCATTTCATGGATATGCGTTACGTCCGACAATTCCACAAATCCTGAATGGTCGGCTTTGGGAACGTGCAGTGCTCGAATGCGGGCAGGGGAATTTACTTGTGCTTTGTCTATTCGCACCTGCGTGGCCAGAATGGCATTGTTGGCAATGACAGAGCGTTCACCAATATGACCGCCTATTGCTTCGATCGTATCGAGAATGTCTTGTTCACTGACATTGCGAAACGCTGCTCGTTCTCGGTCCACATCAATGACAAGAAGTGGCATATCTCCATCACCTTCTACGGCAATATCTGCCGCTCCCCGTACCGAAGACATGACAGATGCGACCTGTGTTCCGAGACGCTCAAGTGTTGTGAGGTCATCGCCGTAAATAGAAACGGCAACCTGCGTTCGAACGCCGGAAAGCAGGTCATCCATTCGCATTTGTACTGGTTGACTCCACGAGTACAGGGCATCAGGCAACTCATGGAGTAGAGCCTTGTTCATCGCTTCTACCAGTCCTGCCTGAGTGTGTGCGGTCGTCCATGTGGATGGATCATTGAGGAAGATAAAACTATCTGTTTCGTTCACTCCCATCGGGTCTGTGGGAATGGCCCCGGTACCCGTACTGCTAATGACGGTTTTAACTTCTGGAAAACGCCGCAAGATTTGTTCTTGGCGTGTCACACCCGCGATAACGGTGTCCAATGAGGCCGAGGGGAGACGGGTTGTAGTGACTGTAAGCGCTCCTTCATCAAGTTGCGGAATGAATTCTCCGCCAAGATGTGTGGCGAGTACGGCGGATAGTCCGAATAATGTTAATGTGAAGCTCAGGACGATCCACGGGTGTATAGAACAAAACGACAATAGACGCTGGTATGGATAGCGAAGAAGAGCAATAATGCGTGTATCACCGTTACGGGTAGGTGCGTGACGCAGTACTAAAGCCGTCAATGTCGGTACACAAATAAAGCAATATAACAGGGATGCCAGCAACGCCATGATGATGGTCTGTGCCATCGGGCGGAACATTTTGCCCTCGACCCCCTGAAGCGTGAGGATGGGAAGATACACCATCATGATGACACCGATTGCCAGACAGACCGGTCGCGCTACCTGTTGCATGGAGGATAAAACCAGCGTTTCCAGCGGGGCAGCCGGAGTACGTGTACGCAGAGCCATAACGTGCTCTACGATGACCAGAGACCCATCTACGATCATTCCGAAATCGATCGCGCCGAGACTCAGAAGATTGGCTGATACACCGGCCACTCTCATACCCGTCATCGCGCAGATGAGTGAGGCGGGAATAACGGATGCAATGACCAGCGAGGCTCGCCAGCATCCGATCACGGTCAATAAAACGACGAAAACAAGAATTGCACCGATAATCAGATTTTCGCGTACCGTGGCGATTGTGCGACGTGTCAGATCGGCGCGGGAATAATAGGGCTCCAGTTTTACGCCAGGTGGCAGACTCTTTCGGATAGAAGGAAAGGCGGCTTCGATTTCATTCAGTGTTGCGCTGGAACTGGCGCCGCTTTCCATTAAAATCGTGCCGGCGACGATTTCTCCTGTTCCATCGCGCGTCACGGCACCAAGGCGTGTGCGTGCGCCTTGCGTGACATGTCCGAGATCACGCAAGCGAATTACGCCGCCGTCAGACAGAGCGCGGACAGGAATTTTCCCGAAATCATCAAGGTTTTGGATGAGGCCGCGTCCCACAACGATCTGCTGTTCGCCATGTCGGGCTATCCAGCCGCCTCCAACCGATGCGTTATTGCTGTCCACGGCACGATAAACATCTCCCACCGACACGTCTGTGGCGATGAGCCGCCGTTCGTCCAAGGTGATCTGCCATGTCTCCTCAGCGCCGCCGCCAATGTTGACGTCCACTACTCCGGGAACCAAACGCAGTTGTGGAGCAACCGTCCAGTTCATCAGACGATTCAATGCCATAAGAGATTGACCGCCGCCGCTGACCTGGAATTGCATGATCTCGCCCATGCCAGTGGTGAGCGGTCCGATGTTGATGGTCAATTGTCCCGGTGGGAGATTGGCACGTGCTTGCGCGAGACGTTCCTCTACGCGCGCGCGATCCAGATTGATATCGGTTGCGTCATTGAACTGCACATACACAACCGATACGCCACTGCGCGAAACAGAGCGGAGGTCGGTCATTCCGGGAATGCCGGTCATGCTGGCTTCGACCGGCAAAGTGATCAGCCGCTCCACTTCTTCCGTTGCCAGTCCTGGCGCCACAACCGAGACCAGTACCTGGCGTGGTGAAATGTCAGGCACGGCCTCGACGGGAAGATCCCGCACGATGAGGACACCGCCGACCATAAGAAGCATAAGAATGCCGATGATGAGACCTGGCGAACGGATGAGCGCTGTTTGCAGGCGCGACAGCATCAGTCCGCGTCTCCCATGGCTGCCAGTTCGATCAGAGATTTAAGGGCCAGGCTGCCATGCGCCACGATCGTTTCATTCCCTGACAGGGACGCGGATTGGATGATGGCATTTTCCTCATTTTCGATTACGACGGCGACAGGAATAGGCCGATATGCTTCTGCCCCCGCGCGCACAAAGACAACTTTGTCGCCATTGATCTGACGCACGGCTTCAGACGGAACGATCAGCCCTGTACTGTTTTCGCGTGTCGTAGCCACTGCATCAAATGCCATTGCCGGAGCCAATGCGCCTGATGAGTTTGGCATTTCGACAATAAGACGCACCGCTCCCGAAGTCGCTGGCGTGTCGATACCCGCTATTCGTGCCAGGAATGGGCCGGTGGGTAAGGATACCTGTATGTCGGAATCCGGAGATAAACGTGCGGCGTCTTCGGGTGTCACATCCGCCACCAACCATACAGTTGAAAGATCAGTCACGCGGGCAATTTCCGTCTCAGGTCCGATGGAAGCGGTAATCGCAACAGGTAGACTTTTCACAATACCTGTCACCGGAGCGACAATGTCCGTGGTTTCCGGCCCGGAAATGGACTCGGATGCCGAGTGGAATTCTTCTCGAAAGCGGTGGTCCAGCGTGGCGATATCGGCTTCGCGAGCTTGGACCGTGGCTTGTGCCACAGCGAGAGCGTCCCGCCGGCGACGTAATTCGCCCGTTGAGACGGTCTCGCCTGCCAATGTCCGTCCGCGTGCATAAGCGGCCGCAGCTTCATCGCGGTCGGCATTAGCCGCGACAAGAGCGGCTTTGAGCTGCATTGCCTGCAGCGACGCGGTGTGAAGCGAGTGATTCCGATAACTGAGGAGGATATCACCCTTCTTGACGGCCTGACCGGGAAGAACGTGGATGCTTTCCACGCGTCCTTGACCTGTCGGACGAATGGGGACGTCACGATTCTCGTCCACGACGACGCGTAACATCAATGGCATTTCACCCGATACATGACCTGTATGCAAAGTGACGGTTGTCAAACCCACAGCATGGGCAGCTTCCGCACTCATATGAAGCAGTCGCCACGGAGATTCTTGTGCCAAGAGTGAAGAAATCATCATGGTTTGCAGGCAAACCAGAATAATGAGATGTCGCAATATTCTCTTCATAACGGCGCATTCGTCGCAATCAGGAACCGCAGTGCCGCAGCGTGCCACGCAATTTCGGCTTGATCGCGTGCCAACTCTGCTCGGACGGCGTCCTGACGCGCTCGTAAAGTCACATCAAATCCATGTTCGCCTTCACGCCAGGCCCGTTCTTCCGCAACGGCACGATGCTCAAGGTCATTGGCGCTGTCAGACAAGATATTTCGTTCAACGGAAGCTGTGGCCATCCGTTCTCGGACCTGTGCCAGTTCCTGTTTTACCATGCGGCGGGCAAGTTCTTCCTGGCTGGTGGCGGTCGCGAGACGATCAGTCGCTTCCATCATAATAGGGGTGTTGCGCACTTCGCTTGGTAGTGTCAGGGTAATATTTACGCCAACGCGGGTATCCCACGGGCTCCCATATTGTTTCTCGTGAATGGCGCCAATCCCGACTTCGGGATTGGGCATATAGGATCGTCGTGCAAGTTTTAGGGCAGCGCGAGCTGTTTCCAAAGCGGCGTGAGCAGCGCGGACACGTGGCTCTTCTTCAATGATCCGTTCCAGGCGAGCAGAGGAAAGATATTGAAGCCGGGAGGGAAGGTAGACTGAAATATCTGGCAAAAAGGGTTGGCCAGTGAGAATTTCGAGCGTGTTTTGAGCGTTATTTTGAGCTTCCTTTGCTTGAGTCCATTCATCTTCCGCCGTACGGGATGCGGCTCTGGCCAACGCGGCATCCACATTAGGAGTTTCTCCTGCGCGCGCAGATTGAATGGCAAGATCAGATAAATGTCGTGTAGCATTACGCAAATTTGTCATCGCGGTAAGTCGAACATGTGCCAACATCAGTGTAGTTGTTGCATCAAGGAGTCGGATCGCAAGAGTAAGACGGCTCATTGCCAGTTTCTGCGAAGCCATGTTGGCATCTGACATGGCGACGTCATGAGTGGCATCCTCTTGTCCCGGCAGCCACAAGGGAACGCTCACAGAACCTTCGTAAGTGGTATATCCCTCGTTGCTACCGATAAAATGATCATCCATGTAAGAACCGTTGACGGTGGGGCCACCGGCAAACCATGAATGTGCGGCATCGGCTTTTTTCAACGCGGAGTTCTGATGGGTCCGGAGTTCTTCCCGATATGGATCTCGCGCCCATGCATGATCGAGAGCTAACCGAAATGGAATTAACGGTGATGGAGAAACAGAGAAAGGGAGGGACGCAGTATGTTGTGTAGAATACACCACATGTGCAGTCCATGAATCGGCATGCGCTGACACTATATTGAAAATGATACCAAAGAAAAACAGCGAGAAAGTGCGATTGATGGTCACTGATCTGTCGTCTCAGTGGTACAGGCGCTCCACAGCAACTTTATGGCCCGGGCGAGATCGCCTTTAATCACCGAAGGAGGCTGAGAGTTTGAAAACGGAGAAAGAGACACACGAGATGATCGGATTGCTTCGTTTTCCCAGAATAGTGTGACGGCGATATGTCCGTTCGCTTGTCCTTGTCCGCGTGGCTGCACGACAGAAGCTTTTAAATGAAGAGGACCGCGGCTGAAGCAAGTGGATTTCAGCGCCTCTTCGTTCGGGCAGGGAAATGAATTCTGAACGGCTTCAGCGACGCTGGAAGCCGGGTAATCACGGAAGTTGCCCGTGACATGCAAATGCAAGGGGGAACCGCTTTCCCGACATACTGTCGTGGGGCTCTCTGCAGCCGCGCTGTGTGTCTGAAAAAGCAGCAGACAGGCAATACCCACAGAAAACACCCCTAATCTACGAGGTTCAGTCACGCTGTTTGTAAAAGAGAACGGATTAGCCATGCGGTCATTCTAGGAAGGCAACCTGACGGCAACCTGAACGGATTGAATGGTCTTTTTCGCATTCTGCTGACTCTAAAATATTTCATCTGAAAGTTGAGTGATGTGTACGAAATCCCTTCATATTACCCAATCGCTGGTGCATGACGCCATCCTGGTAACGGATGCCGGAAATCATGGCTTGCGGTAAAGCATCCGTTCCAGAACTCTGTCTTTCAGGATAAACTGATGGAAAAGTGCGGCACCGCCGTGACCTATTGCGAGACCAACGATGAGCCATGCATTCCAGTGATGCAGCGATTGAATCCACTCGAGCGTCTTTGTTTGAAAGCGCATGAGTGGTGAAGGAAGCGAGAGATTGAAAAAGCTTATTGCTTGTCCGCTTCCCCAACGCCAGAGATAGCCGAGACCGATTTCTGCCAACAGTAGAATATAGAGTGTGTACTCCATTCCAAGAGCCCACATTCGATCAAGGGGCGAGAGAAGTTTTGACAGATACCGCCCTTTCGTCAGGCGCCATCCAACGCGCAACATCATGATGACGGTCAAGCAAATACCAGCAGTCAGATGGGCGACAACCATGAGGTGATGAACGGGTCTCGTGGGTAAATTCCAGGTTTCACCAAGAGCGAACTGAAATGCGACAAGCAGGGCCGTCATCCAGTGGAGAGCAATTGTTAGCGTATCATAGCGTGAACTGCCTGCAATGATGGGGGACGAAACAGACATGCGTACCCTTGCAAAAATGATCGTAAGTCGCCCTGTATATTAGGCCAACCTTACAGGAACCTGAACGGTAAATATTTATCTTTATGCGGATAATATTGCAAATAACTCTCATTTTGTGTGGTGATTTTTGTGTTGCGAGGGGGTTTATTTTCTCTATAGATCGGCGTGGTATTTGTTGTAGAAGTGAGCCCTCTAATGTCCCGTCTTCCTCCCCAAACCGAACGCCATTCCGTCGAAAAATTAGGATGGTTGCGTGCAGTCGTTCTGGGCGCCAATGACGGGATATTATCGACCGGAAGTCTTATCGTCGGAGTTGCTAGTTCCCATGCGGCACGTGGCAGCATTCTTATTGCAGGATTATCCGCACTTGTGGCCGGGGCCTTGTCCATGGCAGCGGGCGAGTATGTCTCGGTCAGTTCGCAGGCGGATTCCGAACGGGCCGATATCGCCCGTGAAAAAGAGGAGCTTCTGACAGACTGGGACGGAGAAGTCGCGGAACTGGCTGCAATCTACCAAAAGCGAGGACTTGATAAAGAACTCTCCCGCAATGTTGCGACCGAGCTTATGAAACATGATGCTTTGGGCGCGCATGCCCGAGACGAATTGGGGTTATCAGAGGCGACTACGGCAAAGCCTCTTCAGGCTGCTTTCGCATCCGCCATAGCGTTTTCGTCAGGTGCTGTGGTGCCCGTGCTGGCGGCTGTCCTGACTCCGGTGGCGTGGGTGTCTTGGAGTGTCTCCCTGACCTCCATCGTGGTTCTCGCCATTCTGGGTATGGTCGGCGCTTTAGCTGGTGGTGCATCACCATTGCGCCCGACATTACGGGTGATGTTCTGGGGGATTATGGCGATGTTGGTCACGGGAGGGATAGGTCGCGTATTCAACGTGTAATATGTTACGGCACGTCACTTTCACCTAAGTGTTGCGAATGTATTTTGATATTATGAGCGATCTATTGTGCAGATATAGGCGAATTGTGACTTTTATTTTTAGCTTTTCTTCGGTGGACGATAGGCCGTGTGATATTCCGTTCGGCGAGGGATTGCCTAATCATAATCTCTGTTTCCAATGATTTCCTTTGTTTCTTTTGATAGATCTCTCAAAAGAACATCGGCCTTCTTTCCACAGAAGCCGTTCGAGTAACATAAAACAAGCCCGCTCAGAATACGTCGATCATCCACGCGCGGCACTCCCTGCACCAAACGAAAATACGGTGCAATTCTCTCTGGCTGAGTTTCAGACGGCAAATGAAAATATTTTACTCGCAGGTTTATCCTCCGCAAAGACCTGTAGATTACGGCATGCCGCTATTTTCATCTTGTTCTTATATAATAATATTCATTTCATTCACCGCGTTGCGGAATGATGGCGTTTTCTTCCGCCCCCAAGTTTTTACAGGCGCTCGTGGTTTTTGAAGACGTGTTCGGACTCTGGCATAGACGTTGCGCATCCGGCGTACAGGCTTCCACCGCAATTTCATAATTTTGCGCCAGTGCATTCTGAGCGACCCCGGCATCCGGATCATCCATCCGGCTATGAGCGGGCATGTGAGCCAGTGCCGTGCGCAGCGCGGTCATCGCATGGGCGCATTTCGACCCCATTCCCCCATGAGCCGCTCTTAATACATCCAGCGCCCGATTCAGCTTATCCGATGGTAAATAACTGCCCGGGTCATTTAATTCCGTCTGTGCCAGACGCGAGTTTTCCGCGGCGGATGCCAAGGGTGCGCCAAACAAAGATATCGCAAGAGATGTTATAAGATACCTGTTCATGACAGTTGTCTCCTATAGAAACTATCGCATCTATCATCCGCCACTTACGTGTAGATGACACCACTCCCACGTGCGCAAAGCAGCCTTGCTTTTTCCAAAACCAGCGTTCTGCCCCCAACAGCTGATGACAAATCAAAGAGAAAAGAACGTAGCTTCCGATCTATTTGGAAGGCGGGAAGAATTCCTTACGGTTGCACAGGAACACGTCTCGGAGAGACGCTCTTCGATTTCACGGGTGCCAGTATACAGAGCGCGTAAGGACTCTTTTTCGACTCTTACGCGCTCAACGGGATTATTCGGCGGCTTTCTTCCGACCACGACGGCTTTCGGGAACCCTAGTCACCGGCACGTCGGTCGTCTCCTCGACATGTGAGGCAGTCTTGCGTCCCAGCCCGATCTCCTGGGCCAACTGAGAGCGCTTGGCGGCGTAGGACGGAGCCACCATCGGATACGTGCTCGGTAGTCCCCAGCGCGCCCGATACTCATCGGGAGACATGCCATAAGCCGTCATCAGATGGCGCTTGAGCATTTTCAGCTGCTTGCCGTCTTCAAGGCAGACAATGTAGTCGGGAAACACGCTCTTCTTGATCGGAACGGCTGGCGTCAGCGCCTCAGGTGCCGCTTTCTCGTGGCCCATACTGGCCAACGCATCATAGACCTGTCGGATAAGCTGCGGAATCTGCTCGGCGGACACCTCGTTGTTCGCGACGTGGCTGGAGACAATATCCGTCGTCAGACCACGAAGAACATCCACAGAAGTTAATAGATCTTCAGACATGATTTTTCCCTTCGAAGAACGAGTATATTACCTACTGTAAAATACTATTCAAAGATGGTCTCATAGCTGTTCGGCCAATAAATGGCCAGATCCCCGCCCAACACTCCCCATCGGGAGGAACATCATACGATCACCCGTCCGTTGGTGCTGTCGCCCGGTCCGGTCGCATGATCGCGACCTCGCCAAAAGGTAGGCTTGCGAAAGGACGACGGTTCCTTGCTTGCCCAGTTCCAGTATGGCGAGAAAATGCGCAGCCTTCGTTGCATTGCGCTGCAGCGATACTGGATCATGAGCTTTTGCGACCTCTGTTTCTTTCGGAGGTCCCTCGCCGAACCGGTAGAACGGTCGCTTCTCTTTGTTCAGCTGCTGCCGCCACCACGCCAGGGCGTGTCGTCAGTTAAGGATTCCTTTCAAAACCATGTTGTGAGGGTTCTGAAGCAGATGAGCGAGCATGCGATCAGTGTGAAGGCGAGGTGGATATCGGCCCTTCTTTCATAGCGGACAGTGAGGCATCGGAAACGGGATATCTATGCGAAGGTGCGCTCCACGACCCAGCGATGCTTTCCGAGATGAGTGCTACTTTCGATGCCTTTTCTGGTCATTCTGTGCTTGATCCCGCGACTGGAGCATGCCTGCCGGCAGTGTCGATAGTCATAGCCCTTGTCGGCGTGAAGTTTTCCAGGACGGCGGCGCGGTAGTCCTTCCTTCCACCGGATGGAAGGCAGAGCATCCAGGAGAGGGTCAAGCATCCGGCTGTCATGGACATTGGCGCCGGATAGAAGAACAGTCAGCGGAATACCCTGTCGATCCGTGACGATGTGCCGCTTCGTGCCCGGTCTCCCGCGATACGTGGGGTTTGGACCAGTCGTTTCACCTCCCCTTTTTTCCGCGATGGATGCGCTATCCATGCAGGCCCGGTTCAATAACCGCCCATAATTTATCCGAAACGAGAGCTGAGGCTATGGAGTCTCATCCCTCGTTCAGGACCAGAGTACAAGGGCTTGTGAAAGGCGCTCTAAGAGCGGTGGGCTAGACGGTCAGATTACACATCTTCAGGACGAGGGGTGGGGACGGATTGCGCTATTGATGGCAGAGCTTGGGTGTCGTGGTCTCGCCTGAAGGTCGAATTTCGCGTGGGGTTCAACATGGTGCGCTATCTTGTTCGTGCATGCTGCTGCCAATCCGCCTTGGGCATTGACGGAAAGCGACCAAGTTTTCCTTTTGTCCGTTAGGCGGTCTAGGGCAGTTCGTTTTCAGTCTCCTATTAACGTTCAAACCAAAATCGGATGCTAAAAAGATATGTTGTAAAATGCTTTTCATCACAATAAAGCGTTGCGTTAGAGTATGGTTTGTGGGGGAGACGTCTTATATGCTTGATAAAATAAGCAAAGAACTTATAGCGGAGGCAGATATAGCGTTCAAAAAAGGCCATCTTGAGCGCGCTCGTATTCTTATTGACACAGTAAATAAACTTCAGGATGAGATGGTTAATCGTGTGATGGATGCGCTCCCAAACTATATTACGAAAAAAAACATCATTCACAATGAGAAAAATGTCAAATGAATATTAAAATAAATAATTTTTGTAGATTTATTGTGGCATAATATTTGGTTTCTGGTCTACTTATTATTGCCTGACGCTGCGGTTCGTGTAGATATTTGTGATGAGTATCAAGCACCCTATTTTTCGATGAGATATGGTATCTTTGGAGATCATCTCAGGCGTTCTTCCGTAAAGACGAAACATCGCTGAAGAACGTTCGGTCACGGGCAGGCAAAATTCTGTTCTTCTGGCTTTATATTCGGACGGACCTAAGCAGGACTCATAGCCAGAGTACGATGTGCGCTACGAGGTGGAAGACTGAGAAGACGGTGGTTGGACATCCGTTATCGTGGCGTGTGGCGACAAGCCGCCAGTCCTTGAGTCTGCCGAACATGATCTCGACGCGGTTGCAGCGCTTGTATTTCCGCCTATCATATTTGACGGGTTTTCCGCGAGATTTCCGTCCTTGAACGCAGGGTCTAATCTCTTTTTCCTCGAGGGCATCCCTGAACCAGTCAGCATTACAACCACGGGCTCCTAGTATCCATCGCGTTGTAGGAAGGCAGTCCAGCAGAGCGCGGCACTGGTATAATCATTGATCTGTCCCATTGTCATGAAGAGACGTGCCCCCGTTTTTCGGATAGGGCGATAAGCTATAATCCGACCTGAGAAAGAACGGTTTTATGGGCAAGGTTACGCGGAAACGGTATCCGGGTGAGTTCAAGTCGCGGGTCGCGCTGGAGGCGATCAGGGGTGAGCAAACGCTGGCAGAACTGGCGTCGAAGCACGGCATGCACCAGACGATGATCGCCCAATGGACACGCCAGGTGATTGAAAGCACGGCGAGCCTCTTTTCTCGCAAGGCAGCACCGGAAGCGATCGCCAGCCCGGCCGATGGGGCATATCATGATGTACCGACGCCATCTGGTCCGGGGTTAACCCCGGACCAGATGGCCAACAGTAGCGCCGTCAGAATGGCAGCATAACGACAACCGGGTATAGCTTATCAAGCCTACAAAACTGTCCGAACGGATGGGTCCACCTCTGACTCTTCATTTCAAAGATATTCCGTCAGGGAATCCGCGTCCCCGAGTAGCTTTTCCATCCCACGCGTCAAATAACGAACCAATATCTAAAGCAATACTTCCATTATTGCGTGCTATATCGCAATATATTTTTCCCAAAATACCTGCACCAACAAGAAACATTGTTCCTTTCCCAGCTTTTTTTCGTATTTCTTCCGATATATGTCTAAATAAATGCGGGAAATGAGGGATTGTATTCTCTGTCTCTCTGTGCCGGAATTCTTGCGGAATCGTTATTTGCTTTATATTGCTCCTATTTAACTTATCCTGCAATTTTCTCGACACATCCCGCCCAGACACAAGTACTAACTTTTTAGGAACTTTGAGTAGCTCGTAAAAATCGGCCATCATGCCTAGTTTTATATGAATATTAACATTAGTTATCTTTGTGGACTCAGAAAACAACCGAAAATCGCGGAAAAGAACGTAGCAGCTGTTTGAAAGTATACTAAGTTTATCCCCAGCATTGTGCTGAATATCCGGTATTCCCATCATATCTGCATTACGGACACAGTTGAGTAACTGAGAGGAAATTTTAGCAATATCATGTATCGATACGTCTTTTTGGCCCCACTGTAATTCAGTGGTTTCGATTGCGTCTTCAATTGAAAATAAATAGGGGAAACCCGAGATACGGGGTTCACAATGATTAAATCTAATAAATGAGAACGGATTCTCACAATGAACTTGAGTAGATAGAAGCTCCATGAAATCATTTGGTGAATATAATTTTGTATTCGTAACTCCACAACTATTTTTAAGAATATCATCTCTAGTTTCGTTTATAACAGCGCCAAATCCAATATTCTTACGGCGCGCATTCACAACATACATGGATATATTGTCACGCTCTACTGGTATACATATTGACTCTAGGTCCAAGACTCGACATAGTCTACGGAATCTATTGATAAACGAAACATTTCGTGAGTCCTCTATGATAATACAAGGGCTTCCTTTTCTTCCTACAATAGCACCAAGAAAACTTCTCACGAGATATTCTGTCTTAAAAACAGATATATATTTATACAATAATATCGCCTTATAACTTAAGTTAGACTTTATTATAACATTATGAAGATTTTTGATATTAACGTCACCTTTGTCAAGTGATAAAAAATTTTCTTCGTGTATATAAATACCAGAAAAATCATTGTCGCTAAATGATGATGTTTCCTGTGTTCCGGATATAAGCAGCACATCATTATCCGAGATGCAATCAGAACCGTAAACAGACGAAATAAATGAAAGACACTTTTCTAGGTTCATAATACCCTCGTATAACTCAGCCACACGAATTCTACCGATTTTTATTGTCTTCCAGATCAACAATTTTTCTGGAATTTATATTCCGTGTCGAATAAGATATTGCTCTACGCAGCGACGGAAAATGATCACTCTCCGGAACAACGGGAGTGGATCGCTGATATATCTTTCCGTCACGGTGTAAGGAAACAGATAATAATGACTTCGTTTCGTGTAACGTGGTATTTGTTAATATTCGTTTATCGTCCTGTATCATAGATAAAACAAGACTATCAAACTCCTTTAGGGATTCCTCTACCATAAAATATTTCGCCTTTTCTATAATATCAGCTTTATACTCGGAGGAAAAACTAGATACTTTAGATATCATATTGGATAAACCATCGATCCACGATGAAATATCATTCTTGCATAACGTGATATAACTGTTAGATTTCGAAATATCACGATAAATAGAGATGTTTGATGCTAAAATTGGCAGTCCTAGACCTGCGTATTCAAGAAGCTTCAATTCAGACTTTGATTTATTAAACGTCGTTTGTTCCAGTGGAGCTATTGCAAAACTGAATCGGCGAGCTTGTGTTTTTAGCCACGGTACAAATTGCTCGTAGTAAGTAACTTCGGGAGGAACAGCGATTATTTCCATCCAACGTTCTCTCGAATTAAGTATGTGTTTATTATTAGTTACACCAATTAATGAGCATCGAAAACGCGCATCCAGCGAAGCGATGGCGTCTAGCGCTGGTAAAACTAGAGCCAAATCGCTCTCGTGTGTCGTTGTCCCCATATAAACAACTCGTACTACACCTTCAAGATCGTGACACTCAGAATTATTATTTTGCAACCATATTCTGTTACTCAGACGATTTGGCAACAGTTCCACACGTTTTGCTAGTATTCTTAACTTTTTACATAAGTTAATTGTTGACGTTGTTACCACGTGTGCGTTATTAAGAACATTTCTTAATGTAGGTGCGTAGTCCGAATAGACTCTATTTGGGTCTTTCTCTCGAGGGACGTTCAATAGATCATCATCTAAATCTAGCAGATATCGTACGCCGGCTTTATGCATTGTTTCTAAAATTGAATCGCTTAATAGAGCTGGAAGGGCTGTACGTTGGATAATCACCGCGTCGACCATTTTTAAGCGTACTGCGGCCAAAAGAGCCTCAGGTCTCATTCGAATAAACGTGATGTCGCGTGAAATAGCATTGCGACATCGTTCCCAAATGCGGATTACCGTCGAGGCATTCGCGCGGCGTAAAGATCGTTCGGATGGACAAACTACAGCAACACGAGCACGTGTTCCGGCGCCGGGAGCGCGTAGAAGATCACGGTAAATTTCCAAATAGTATGAAGCCATCATTCTCGTACTATTCGCGATTCCTTCTTCAGATTGCCACATTGCTAACGCAACTCTTTTCTTCATCTGTTCATCGGAATCGCAAATAGTTCGTAAAATTGTATTATATAAATCAGGGGTGTTTTTATAATTGATGACCCATCCTGCTCCACTTTGGCGAACGCGTTTCGCGACGTTTGGCAGATTCAAAACAAAGGATGGTACTCCCACAGACCATAATTCAGTAAGAGTATGACAATATGTCTCATCCCAGATTGAGAAAATTGCTCCTGCATGAATATGTAGTTGCTCAACACGCTCCGCGAATTCGTCGCGGTTATATTCGCCATGTAGAATTAATCGTGGATGTGTGAAACCCGAAGGTAATTTAACAGTACCCAAGACGTGGAACTCGAGGCGCCCAGCCTGATCATATTCTAATAAGTCAAGAATAATATTGAGGCCTTTTGCGATATTTAGATTTCCAGGCAATAATATTCTGATTGGATCGTCAAAATATATATAGGGACGGCAAAGAGATGCAAAATTCGCAAAATCTCTTCCATGTGGAATAATCAGAAAGCGATTTTTGGGTAAACTTGGCATGTAATCCAAGATAAGGCTGCGTGCACTTTGGGAAGTGGTGACAAACGCATCGCAATGGCGCAAAGCGACCTCGTTGCGGTTTCGCCAATGGACCAGCCACGCCCCAGTCGGCTCCGGTTGCGTCCCGTGAGGCCATAAAGTTTCTCGATTTTTTTCGTTTTTCGGACTGAAATTATCCCCTAAAAACATGCCTGTATCGTCAATTAATTTAATTGTCGGTGATATCATATAGAAATCATGAAACGAAAATACGCTTCGACAATTTAGTTTTTTAATAATTCGGGGCAATTCCAGGCTATGCCAAGCAAGGTGCCTGATATGAACCAGATCAAAGTCAAAAATATGGAGCCACGTTTTTACAACTTGCTCATATTCTAGCGAACGGTGCGTGATCGGATCTACATGTTCTACTAAGGTGTGCTGCGCGACCAAATGGGATGTATTATTATCTACGTGACATAATTCAAGAGTTTTGCTGTCACAGCGCAACGTCCAGCATTCGATGTCCCCATCGAATGCGCGCATCAGGTCGATATTTGTTTGGGGAGTGCCTCCAGTTTGGGTGGAAATGACATATAATATTCGTGTACGTACGCGTCCACCGGTGATGATACTCTGGATCGCACGATATGCTGTCAGTCTTGCGATAGACAATGGAATACTATTGTGGAATACTTTTATCGCATTAGTATATTCTGGAAAACGTTCATCGACGATTGCCCGACCCATTCTCATGAGGTCTGTTTTAATTGGGCCAAAACTTTTTGAACAAGCGTGGAACACATAGGTACGGTCATCAATTACATGCTGCCATCCCACCCTGCCAGCGCGCATGCAAAAATCATTTTCTTCGCCATAGCCCTGAGGAAAAGCAATGTGATCCAGAAGCCCCACATCGTTAATACAGGCACGCCGAATATACATGCAAAAGCCGTTACCTGTGGGTACACGTGGGTAAAGGCCAAAAGAAAGTCGGCGAAAAGTGCGGGCGAAGGAAATTTCGTCTATATCTTTCGGTAATAAATTGTCACTACCTATTTTTGGTGCTGAAAATGCTCCCGCACGGTCGGACATTGCTGTTGCTGTACCAATTCTTTGCCCACTGTACGCCGCGAACCACAATCCTTCGACCCAACGAGGGGTAACGCGTGTATCGGAGTTAAGAAGTATAACGTCGCTATTGCGTGCTGCCTTAATCCCACGATTAACAGTCGCCGAAAACCCCATGTTTTTCTTGTTTGTCAGAACGCGGATATTGGGATATTTTGTAGAAGCTTTACGTAATATTTTGCGGATTTCAGGATCCGACGAGTGGTCATTAATGAAGATGATATCTACATGTTTAGGAGTATGAGAGACAAGTCGTTCAATGCATACGGTCAAATCGGTTGCGGCGTTGTAAACTGGAACAACGACAGTGATTGATGCGGCATCAGCATTTTCGTTCATCATGAAGGAGGGAATGTTGGCCTCACCACTCACAATCAGGGGCGTTGAACACTTGCCGTCCGGGGTGCGTAGCCCGATTTCGTGTTTCCCTGTCCCTAGCGAATGGAGAGGCAAATGGATTTGAATTCCTCCCTGTCCATTGGATAAACCGAGGGTTGCAAGATCCCCTCGCGGCTGATCATTACGGACTTTGCAAAGCGGGTAGCCATCGATTAAGATTTCAACATCAAAAATTAAATCCGGCGAAGATGTGTTAATGGCCCATCCATGGAGATAATCGTTCTCTATGTTTTCTATAAATGACTGGTATTCACCTTCATTTGTTGCTGTTTGTTGCTTGAATACACTAGAATGTGCTGTATTATTATCACAGGATGCCATGCATATTGACGCATGTGATTCAGCGAAATCTATATGTTTTGATATTATTGGAGAATTATCACGCGAATTTCGTAGTTCAACGAGAAGTTTACTGTTTTTGTCGATGGTGGTTATATTTAGAGGCGCGGAAAATCCATGACAACCTGATCCGTATCCGGCTTGTCGTAAGTCATCCCGTAAAATGTTGGCTAAAATTCGGTCATGAACCGAGCACCCATTTACGATGATGTCAAGTTCTAAAGAATCGTCATGTGTGGTGCTTTTAACCCAACCGGCTATACGGTCGCGTTCGCATATGTCGATGTGACCCACATAATCCGGGATGGGGCCTTCAAGTTCGGTTGGGTTGAGGCCACGCTCCAATAATAACATACCGTTGGAGTTCAACCTTACCTGCACGGTCAAAGGCAGATGTAATTTGTCCCATAGATGACAGGAAGGATTGAAGGGAATTCGAAAACCGTGCTTTCCCGCCCCGACATTTGCTGCGGAAAGATCCTCTCGGAAGTCCTCTGCTATATGTCCCGTGGCAAGAGTTACGTCGTTCACAAGCACGTCGATTACTATGGGCATGTCTTTGTGAATGTGCTTGATCCAGCCAACAATTTGTTGGCCGTTGCAGGGATCGATATTGCCGTTAAACTCGGATTCGTGAAGCACGGTAAGGTCCGCCGCTCTAATTCGTCAAATGAAGGTTGCGCATCGTAAAAACGTTTATGGAGATAAATAGTTAATTTATGATGTATTTAATTATCTAATTAAATAGACGCTGTTGATATTTGTAAACATATTGCTCGACATATTGGCATATATGTTTATGTAGGTGGTTTCGTACATGATCTATGGGTAATTATATTTTGTTTCTAGGGTCAGAACCTGTTAATTCATTGAATTGAGCGGTGTTCCGTGATTCACAGTCTGACCGATGGAGATGAGGCTGTGAGTGACGTGTTTTTGCTGTCTGAGAGCCAGATGGAGAGGATTGAGCCGTTTTTCCCGCTGGCACATGGAATTCCGCGTGTGGACGACCGGCGTGTCCTCAGCGGGATCGTGTATGTGATCCGCAACGGCCTTCAGTGGAAAGATGCTCCGAAAGCGTATGGCCCGCACAAGATTTTATACAACCGGTTTATCCGCTGGAGCCGCCTGGGTGTCTCTTCACTGCCCTGATAGAACAGGCTGGCCGTTCGAAGCGTCTGATGATTGATGCTACACATCTGAAAGCGCACCGGACATCGGTGTCCCTGCTCAAAAAGGGGCTTTCCCCCCGCCATATCGGACGAACAAAAGGCGGCCTGAACTCAAAGCTGCATGCCATGTGCGACGGCGAGGGGCGTCCTGTTCGTCTTCATCTGACAGCGGGCCAGGTGAGTGACTTCAAAGGTGCAGACATTCTTCCCGATGAGACAGAAGAAGTCATCGGGGATATGATAGAAATAAAATCAGGCAGTCTCTCGCAGGCCGAAATATTACCGCCTGTATTCCGCCGAAGAAAAACCGGAAATCAAAGCCGCCTTACAACTGGCATCTGTATAAAAAGCGCCATCTGATCGAAAACATGTTCGCAAAGCTGAAAGACTGGCGGCGCGTCGCCACCAGATATGATCGCTGTGCTTACACCTTCATGTCAGCAATCCACATCGCAGCAAGCTTCATCTTCTGGCTCAAAGAATGATTCCTGAGTCTAATCTGTGCATTAAAAACAGTGAAATCAATAAAATATAAATATATTTATTTAGAAATAATAAATAATCACACGAGTGGCGTGGGTGTCTAACAAATGGTCACAAGGATATAATTTTTGGTCACGTCTTATTTATAAAATGGTTGCAGATTGCATGGACCCTCTTCCTGTCTTTTGGTCAAGCGATGAAATACGTTACAGTTTCTGCCTCAACCGAACCCTCCATTAGTTCTAATGAGAGTGACCCTTCGCTCGAACTTGACGGAGGTTCAAATGTGGTGGTCGTAACAACAGCTACTGCGTTAGAGTCGAGTAGTACCTCATCGGATGGAAATATTACGCTCGACGACGTGTGTAACACGGTCACGGACACGGCGGGAGGCAACAGCTTTACCCTGGAACAGGGGTCGAGCCTGACGCTTTCGGGCAGCAACGAGACGATCACGGCCAAGGCGAACAGTGCCGCTCTGACGCTGGCAGGAACGGGCAGCAGCGTGTCGCTGGCTTGGGGGTCGAACTACGACAATGTGACGCTGACGGGCTCAGGGAATA
>NZ_JAHRDV010000022.1 GCF_019083805.1 Acetobacter estunensis | reverse complement strand
CGATCGAACGGTTCAGAACCGTCGTGGCGTCAAGATGCGCGAAGGTCGCGGCAGGAGCCGGGTCGGTCAGATCGTCGGCCGGCACGTAAACGGCCTGAACCGAGGTGATCGAACCCTTCTTCGTGGAGGTGATGCGTTCCTGCAGGGCACCCATTTCCGTCGCCAGCGTCGGCTGATAGCCCACGGCCGAAGGGATACGACCCAGCAGCGCGGACACTTCCGAACCGGCCTGCGTAAAGCGGAAGATGTTGTCCACGAAGAACAGGACATCCTGACCTTCTTCATCGCGGAAATATTCCGCCTGCGTCAGACCGGAGAGAGCAACACGGGCACGTGCTCCCGGCGGCTCGTTCATCTGGCCGTAGACCAGCGCCACCTTGGAACCTTCGGTGTCGCCGTTTTCACCGATCTTGATGACGCCCGCATCCTGCATTTCGTAATACAGGTCGTTGCCTTCACGGGTACGCTCACCCACACCAGCGAACACCGACACACCGCCATGGGCCTTGGCGATGTTGTTGATCAGTTCCTGAATAATAACGGTCTTACCAACGCCAGCACCGCCGAACAGTCCGATCTTGCCACCCTTCAGGTAGGGGCACAGCAGATCGACGACCTTGATGCCCGTGACCAGAATTTCGGACGCGGCAGCCTGATCCTCGAAAGACGGAGCCTCACGGTGGATCGGCGCCCGGCGAGCCGTCTTGATCGGCCCCTGATCGTCGATGGCCTCACCGATCACATTCATGATGCGACCAAGAACCTCGGGACCGACAGGCACGGAAATCTGCGCACCGGTGTCAACCACTTCCTGTCCACGAACGAGGCCGTCCGTGGTGTCCATGGCAATGCAACGAACCTCGTGCTCACCAATTTCCTGCGCCACTTCGAGCACCAGCGTATGTTCGCCAAGCTTCGTGTGCAAAGCGCCAAGAATCTTGGGCAGCGTGCCCTCGAACTGCACATCAACGACGGCACCACGAATTTCCGTGATACGGCCAACATTGTTCGAGGAACCCGAGGCTGAAGACTGGGCCGGGGTCTGGGTGGTGGTGTCCGACATGGGATCAGCTCCTGCGGGCAAATACGGTCTGGATGGGGCGGGATCGGATGAAGACGCTCAGAGCGCCTGTGCACCCGAAATGATCTCGATAAGTTCGTTGGTGATGTTGGTTTGACGTGTCCGGTTGTAGGTCTGGGTCAACCGGTCGATCGCCTTGCCAGCATTGCGGGTCGCGTTGTCCATGGCGGTCATTCGCGCGCCCTGCTCACCAGCGGCAGATTCAAGCAGCGTTGCATAGATCTGCACCTGCAGATTACGCGGCAGCAGACGCTCGAGAAGTGTCTGCTCATCTGGCTCGAACTCGTACTGAGCGGCATCCGGGTCCGGCTTCGCTTCCGTCGCGTCGAGCCCCAGCGGAATCAGTTGCAGGGGCGTAGGCACCTGCGACATGACATTGCGGAACTGGTTATAGATGACAGTGCAGACGTCAAACTCGCCGTTTTCAAGACGCTTCGTGATTTTCGCGCCAAGATCGCTTGCTGCCGAGAAAGGGATTTCCTTCCCACCAACGCCGATCACGTGATCAATGATCAGATCAGCGTAATCGCGCGAAAGAAAGTCGAACCCCTTGCGTCCGACAGGAAGCAGTTTGACCGTCTTGCCTTCGGCCTGAAGGCGACGAATCGTCAGCTTTGTCGTGCGATTGATGTTCGAGTTGAAGCCACCTGCCAGACCGCGATCACTCGTGATCGGAATCAGCAGATGCACACGGTCATTACCCGTGCCCGCCAGAAGCTGCGGCGCGCCATCCTGACCCGCCATCGCCCCTGCAAGCTCCCCCAGCATCTGGCGCATGGCCGCTGCATAGGGACGTGCTGCCTCAGCGTGTGACTGGGCGCGACGGAGCTTCGCCGCCGCGACCATCTTCATCGCGCTCGTGATCTTTCGCGTCGATTTGACGCTGCCGATCCGGGCGCGGAGTTCCTTTAGGGAGGCCATGAGCGATACTCGCTATCAGGCCGCAAAGCGACGGTTGAAGTCCGTCAGGAACTCACCAATCTTCGCTTCGAGATCCTTCGTCACCTGACGCTCGGTCCGCAGCGACTGAATGATGTCCTTTGCCGGACCGCGCAGTTCGCTCAGCAACTTCGTCTCCCAAGGCACCACCTGATCGACAGCGACATTGTCGATGAAGCCGCGTGTGCCAGCGAACAGGACAACCACCTGCTCTTCCCATGCCAACGGAGAGGATTCCGGCTGCTTGAGCAGTTCGACCAGACGCGCGCCGCGCGCCAGCTGCTTCTGGGTCGCCGGATCGAGATCGGAGGCAAACTGCGAGAACGCGGCCATTTCACGATACTGAGCCAGCTCGAGCTTGATCTTGCCCGCAACCTGCTTCATCGCCTTGACCTGGGCGGCCGAGCCAACACGCGACACCGACCCACCGACATTCACAGCCGGACGAATGCCACGATAGAACAGATCCGTCTCAAGGAAAATCTGACCGTCAGTGATGGAAATCACATTGGTCGGGATGTAGGCGGCAACGTCACCAGCCTGCGTCTCAATGACCGGCAGCGCCGTCAACGAACCCGCACCGAACTTATCAGACATCTTCGCCGCACGCTCCAGAAGACGGGAGTGCAGGTAGAACACGTCACCCGGATACGCTTCACGTCCCGGCGGACGACGCAGCAGCAGGGACATCTGACGATAGGCCACGGCCTGCTTGGACAGATCGTCGTAGCAGATCAGGGCGTGCATGCCGTTGTCACGGAAGAACTCACCCATCGCACAGGCGGCGTAAGGAGCCAGATACTGCAACGGAGCCGGCTCGGAAGCCGTAGCGGCCACAACGATGGAATAAGGCATCGCGCCCTGCTCTTCCAGCGTGCGAACAAGCTGCGCAACCGTGGAACGCTTCTGGCCGATTGCCACATAGATGCAATAGAGCGACTTCTTGTCGTCACCCAGAGCATTGACATTCTTCTGAGCAAGGATCGTGTCCAGCAGAATCGCCGTCTTGCCGGTCTGACGGTCACCGATGACCAACTCGCGCTGCCCACGTCCCACCGGCACCAGCGCATCAATCGCCTTGATACCGGTCTGCATCGGCTCGCTGACCGACTGGCGCGGCATGATGCCCGGCGCCTTCACCTCGGCCGGGGTCATCTTCACATCGGTGAGCGGCCCCTTACCGTCGATCGGGTTACCGAGACCGTCAACCACACGACCAAGAAGTCCTTTACCGACGGGCACTTCCACGACAGTGCCGGAGCGGTTGACCGAGTCACCCTCACGGATTTCGACATCGGAGCCGAAAATCACGACACCGACATTGTCATCTTCAAGGTTAAGGGCCATGCCCTTCTGACCGGCGGAGGGGAAATCCACCAACTCGCCAGCCATGACATTCTGCAGACCATAGACGCGCGCGATACCGTCGCCCACGGACAGAACCGTGCCGGTCTCGGCCGTCTCGGTCGTCGTGTCGAACGAAGCGATCTGCTGCTTGAGGATATCCGAAATCTCGGCGGGACGGATTTCCATCACGCGGCTCCCTTCATGGCATAATGCAAGCGAACAAGGCGGGATTGCAGGCTGGTGTCAACAAGACGCGGACCGACGCGCACCACGAGACCACCGAGGATCTGGGGATCGACCCGCTCATCAAGATTGACACGCGAATAACCAGCTTCGGCCAACTTGCCCTGCAACTGGGCACGCTGCGCCGTGGTAAGCGGCTCTGCGCTGACGACTTCGGCCGTGATCTCGCCCCGACGGGCGGCAGCCACGGCCAGCACAGCCGCAAGAATCTGACGAAGATGCGGAAGACGACGGTTGTCCGCAATCACACCCACAAAATCTCTCAACAAGGTGTCGAAACCCTGCTTTTCCAGTACGGCAAGGACAGCCTTGCGCGAGTCACGGATGTCGAGACGTGTGTCGCTCAGAACCGTCTGAAACTCGGGCGTTTCGTCGATAAGGCGCACCAGCACATCGACCTGAGGCAGAACCTCGTCCAATTTACGACGGTCTGCCGCAAGATCGTAAAGCGCAGTCGCATACCGACCCGCGAGACCACCCGTTCCGACAGGGGACCGGGCAGCGGATTGGGTACTTGTAACAGCAGTGGCCACTGTCGGCTTCTTCCTTCTGCGTTCCCCAGGGGCGTCTGCAGACGCGCTCCCGGCCCGGCTCTTTTCCGGGCCCGATAACGCGCCCGGCCGCATTTCTTAATTGACGGCGCCTCTAGCATGGAGCTTTCGGGGGCGCAACAGAACAGACAGCGCACGCACTGATTTCCCCCGAGAAACACCGTGATCGGGGGAAATCAGCCCTGCGGAGAAGAATCGAATCCATCCGCCATGCGGCGCGCCACCAACTGCGCGTGACGACTTGTTCCGAGGAGCGCAATTACCCCCACAAGAACACCGCCCCCTGCAGCCAGCCAACACACTGACCGCATGAGACCAAGGAAATCCGCAGAAAGGCGTCCACCAGCAGATGCCTGCAGCGCCTCAGCCGCGCCAACGCTTCCCGCAATAGCCACACCCAGCGCCGTCCCGATCTGGCGACTTGTGGAAGCGACAGCCGCCGCCACGCCCGCCTGACGACGCGGCATGCCGGACACCGCCGCATTGGTGATCGGAGCGTTGCAAAGCCCGAATCCCGCACCCAGCACAGCATAACCGGCCGCACGCCATCCCCATGAGACCGTCGCGTCCAATCCCGTCAGCATCAGCGGCCCTGCAGTAAGGCCACCGGCCGCCAGCAATAACGGAAGGCGCGCTCCCCGTGCGGCCACCAGACGGCCCGACAGAGGCGCACCGATCATGACCGCGACGGCAAGCGGCATCAATTCAAGCCCGGCCCTGCCCGGCGTCATGCCGCAAAATTCCTGAAGATAGAGTGTATTGAGGAACAGCAGCGACGCGAAAATCGCAAAACACAGAACTGCCAGAATCACGGAGGAAGCAAAGGGCGGCGAACGGAAGAAGCGCATATCCAGCATCGGCTCGGCGCGGCGCCTTTCGATCAGCACGAAGCTCACGCTCCCCACAGCCGCGAGAACGAACAGCCCCCGAATCGGAGACGATCCCCACCCAAATCCCGGCCCTTCGATCAGAGCCGCCACAAGAGCCACCGTCGTCAATACAGCAAAACTCTGCCCCGGAAAGTCGAATCGACGAGGCACCGGAGACCGCGATTCCGGGATAAAACGAAGCGTCAGAATCAGTGCCAGCACGCCAATGGGCAGGTTGATCCAAAACACCATGCGCCAGCCGAAGAAATCACTGATCGCACCACCGGCCACAGGTCCGATTGCAAGCGCGGCTCCCGACATCATTCCCCACAACCCGATCGCCCGCGCCCGCGCCGCTGGTTGCGTAAAAGTATTGGTAATGATGGACAGGGCCACTGGATTGAGCATGGCACCCCCTACCCCTTGCAGAGCGCGCGCAGCGATCAGAGCGCCGCTGGAGGTCGCCATGCCGCAAAGCGCGGAGGCGAGACAGAAAACGACAATTCCGGTCAGAAAAATACGCCGCCTGCCAAAACGGTCGGCAAGAGTTCCCGCCACCATCAGCAGGGCTGACACCACCAGCGTGTAGGCATCCACAATCCACTGCAAGGCTGGAAGCCCGGCGTCGAACGCCAGCCGGATCGAAGGAAGCGCCACGTTGACGATGGTGACATCCATCATCACGAGAAACAGACTCAGACAGCAGGCGCCCAGCACCAGAAAAGGACGGACAGGGGAAGATGACACGGCCAGCCTCGTATCGCCGGATGCCATACGCATCCCGCTCTGCGGGCAAACGGACCCTGCATCCTTTATTTTAATGGGTGGAGAATGGAGCGGGCGAAGGGAATCGAACCCTCCTCAGAAGCTTGGAAGGCTACTGCATTACCACTATGCTACGCCCGCGTCCTAGGGCGGTCCTTTACTGCATTTCACACAAAGCGGCAAGCCATTCGAACATCTTTGCATCCGACAAACAGAAATTTTCGGCATCTTTCCAAGGCTGCAAATGGAGAGCGTGCAGCCTCGAAGGACAATCTTGTTTCACCCCCTTGACTTTGACCTCCCGACATATTCTTTTCCGCCAACTGTAACCGGGTCGTTGACCGTCGGCTCCCCGCTCTCGGGCGGGGTCGAGCGGGATGACCGGGTGCAGTTCGCAGGGGTGTAGCTCAATTGGCTAGAGCGCCGGTCTCCAAAACCGGAGGTTGTGGGTTCGAGACCCTCCACCCCTGCCAGACGCGATCCGCGGCGCATTGACCAGCCTGTAAGGCGGCCAGTGCAAGGCGGCCGCGGGATGACCGGTTCGCCCGGTCCGGGCGAGGTTTCCCGGCCTTGACGGGTGCGGGCGTTGTGCCCGTTCTCCTGACAGCCGCAACGACAAGGTTTTTTCGTGTCTGCGAGTCCAGTCAAATTTTTCCGTGACGTGGAGGCTGAGGCCAGACGGGTTACGTGGCCCTCACGGAAAGCGACGCTGGTCACGACGGGCGCCGTGCTCGCGATGGCTTCGCTCGCGTCCATTTTCTTCTTCGTCGTGGATCAGGTCATCGGCCTCGGCGTTCGTGAACTTTTCGGGCTGGGAGGCTAGGAAGACCGGCATGGCCAAGCGTTGGTACGTCGTCCACGTCTATTCGGGTTTCGAGAAGAAGATCGCGACCCAGATCATGGAAGAAGCGGCCCAGAAGGGCCTCTCCGATCACATCGAACAGGTGCTGGTCCCCTCGGAAGAGGTAGTCGAGGTCCGTCGTGGCCAAAAGGTCAACACGGAACGCAAGTTCTTCCCCGGCTATATCCTCGTGAAGATGGAACTGACGGACGAAGCTTGGCATCTCGTCAAGGACACGCCCCGCGTGACCGGCTTCCTCGGTTCCAAGACGCGCCCGAGCCCCATTCCCGAGGCGGAAGCCGAGCGGATCATGAAGCAGGCACAGGAAGGTGTGGAACGTCCCCGTTCTTCCGTCACCTTCGAGATCGGCGAGCAGGTGCGTGTGGCCGATGGTCCCTTCACCTCCTTCAACGGTGTGGTTGAGGAAGTGGACGAGGACAAGCAGCGCCTCAAGGTCAGCGTTTCAATCTTTGGCCGTTCCACACCGGTCGATCTGGAATACAGTCAGGTCGAGAAGCTCTGAGTTTCAGCGACACCACAGAATTTTGAACAGCCCCCGTGCTTTGCACGGGGGTTTTCCTTTGCCCGCCGCTTCGCAGAGCTACACCGCAAAATGCAAGAAGGGCGCAGCCACCAAGCACCGAAACGATGCTGGCTTGCTGCGCCCTCTTGTCCCGTCCGCCGCTCAGAAACGGCGGACGTCCGCAATGATCAGATAAGCGATTTGGACTGCTGCAGGACCATCTTGCAGAGCTTGGAGCGGACCTGCCCCTTCAGCGAAGACAACGAGAGCTGATTGCCATTGCCTGTCTGGAGCAATCCCTGCTGGCCAGCGGCATAGGATGAATCGCTGGTCACGGAAGACTGCCCCGTCAGCGTGCTCAGGGTGGACTGTGCGGCCGAGCTGCTCACTAGTTGGTTCTGCACGCAGTAGCTCAGCACGCCCGTGAGATTGCTTGTGCCTACCGAGCTGAGTGAGGGAATACCCAGCGAGCCCAGTAGGCCGGAGCCGGACGGCAACAGACTGGCGGCGCCACTTGTCCCTGTAGCCGCAGTGCCTGCCGTGCTGCTACCGCCCAGCGCATTGCCCAGCGCGCCTTGAGCCGCACCCTGTGCGACATTACCCCATCCCTGAGCCTGCGCTGCCGAGGCACCCGTCAGAGCAAGCCCGCCAACAAGCGCGAAAGCCGCAAAACGACGAATCATCATGAATATAATCCTTTCGGTCCGACCGATCCCGGAACAGGGAGCGCCCCTCTTCCGCCATAGCCAGTCGTGATGACTGTTCAATACGGCAGAAAGGCGGCGTGAGAAGGCATGTCAGCTTCCCACCTGCCCATCTGTTTCCGTCGCCTTTTCCCACACGCGGCCGTCACGCGCGAGGAGTTCCTGCGCTCCCGCGGGACCGTCCGAGCCAGCGCTGTAGGATTCCGGCGCGCCACCGTCTTTCCATGCCTGAAGAACCGGCTCCAGCACCGCCCATGCCCGTTCCACGTTGTCCGCGCGCTGAAACAGCGTGTGGTCTCCATACAGACACCCATACAGAAGAGCCTCGTAACCCACATCTGGATGCACGGGCGAAAACTCACGCTCAAACATGCGAGCCACCATAGCCGTCTTGGACAGTCCCGGACCCTGCGCCAACCCTTCAAATCCGATCCGCACACCCCCATCGGGCTGGATGCGGAAGATGATTCGATTCGGTCGGTTGGCTCCTTCCACTTCCGCCAGTGCTTCAGCAGCCCGGAAGGTCACGACTACTTCCGTCACGCGATTGCCCATCGCCTTGCCGGTGCGAAGATAAAACGGCACCCCTTCCCAGCGCGGTGTGTCCACATGCAGTTTTAGAGCGACAAACGTCTCGACCCGGCTCTGCGGATCGACACCCGGCGTGGTCCGATAGGCTGGAACGGCCTCGCCCGTCACGACCCCGGCCTCATACTGTCCACGCACCACATCACCAGGCTGCACTGGCTCAATGGCTTCAAACAGCGCCTGACGGGCCTCGGACAATCCTGCTCCTGCCAGTGAGGTCGGCGGCTCCATCGCCACGAGGGAGAGAAGCTGAAAGAGATGGTTGGGCACCATGTCGCGAAGCGCACCGGTCGATTCGTAAAAGGCGCCACGGGTGCCGACCGTGATCGTCTCAGTGGCAGATATCTGAACATTGTCGATGAAGCGGCTGTTCCACACTGGCTCGAACAGCACGTTGGCGAATCGGGTGATGAGGATGTTGCGCACCTCCTCTTTCCCGAGAAAGTGATCGATGCGGAAGATCTGCTCGGGCTTCATCACCGCTGCGCACTGACGGTTGAGCGCCTGCGCGCTGGCCAGATCCAGCCCGAAAGGCTTCTCCACCACAACCCGGCGGAAACCTTCCGGCGTTTCGTCCAGAAGCCCTGTCTTCGCCAACTCCCCGATGACCGGGCCGAACAGACGCGACGGCACCGCAAGATAGAAGATGGCATTGCCGCTTACATGAGGCCGTAATCCCGCCAGCCCGTCCGATTCGGCAAAGTCGAGCCGCACATACTCCAGCCGGTCGGCCAGCCAGTTCCATATCTGCTCATCAATGCCCGTGGCCTGAAACTCCGCCAGCGGATCGCGCGTGGTCTCGGCAAGAAAATCGCGCAGCGAGTCCCGCCAGTTCCCGGTGTCACCCTCGACTCGATCCACTCCCACAATGCGAAAAGCCTCCGGCAACAGGCCGCTTCTCCGCAAATCGTAAAGTGCGGGCACAAGCAGGCGGCGCACGAGGTCACCCCGTGCGCCAAACAGAACAAGAGTCGCGGCGGGTGTGGATGAGGCAGTCGTGGCGGTCGTCATGAACGGGATACTCCCTCGATGGAGACGCGGCAGACGGCGGATACCGGCCTTTCGTCGCACGCCCCGGTGCTATAGGTGTCACCTCGCAATTCCGCGTCGGACGTGGAGAAGAGAGGAACGAACATGGGTTATCGCGTAGCGGTCGTGGGCGCGACAGGGGCTGTCGGGCGTGAAATCCTCAAGACGCTGCATGAACGGGAGTTTCCTGTCGATGACATCGTGGCGCTGGCGTCGCCGCGCTCGGCAGGACGGGAAGTGTCCTTCGGGGACCGCACACTGAAGGTGCAGAATCTCGAGACCTTCGATTTCACCGGCTGGGATGTCGGCCTGTTCTCGCCGGGTGCAAGCGTGTCGGCCATTCATGGTCCTCGCGCCGCGAAGGCCGGCTGCATCGTCATCGACAACACCTCCCAGTTCCGCATGGAGCCGGACGTGCCGCTGGTGGTGCCCGAGGTAAATCCCAACGACCTCAAGAAGGCCAAGCGCGGCATCATTGCCAACCCGAACTGCTCGACCATCCAGATGGTCGTGGCGCTCAAGCCGCTGCACGATCTGTTCACGCTCAAGCGCGTGGTCGTTGCCACCTATCAGGCTGTAGCGGGAGCCGGCACGGACGGGATGCACGAGTTGGAACAGCAGACGAAAGGCACCTTCGTGGGCGATCCGCCCGTGATCGAGCAGTTCCAGAAGCAGATCGCCTTCAACTGCATTCCGCAGATCGACCGTTTCATGGATGACGGCGCGACCAAGGAAGAGTGGAAGATGGCGGTCGAAACCAAGAAGATCCTCGACCCGGATGTGTCCGTCATCGCCACCTGCGTGCGCGTGCCGGTCTTCATTGGCCATTCCGAAGCTGTCGTTGCGGAGTTTGAGGAGCCTGTGGATCTCGCCCGCGCCCGCGAAGCCCTGCGCGAAGCCGAGGGCGTGGTGCTGCTCGACAAGCACGAGGACGGTGGCTACGTCACCCCCATCGAATGTGTGGGAGAAGACGCCACCTATGTCTCCCGCCTGCGCCTCGACCCTACCGTTCCCAACGGTCTGGCGTTCTGGTGCGTGTCCGACAATCTGCGCAAGGGCGCGGCCCTGAACGCAGTCCAGATTGCCGAAACCATGATCGCGCTCGATCTGTTGCCGAAACGACACTGATCGTTTCGATTTGCGACATATGTGTCCGCCGTCAGGGCGGACACTCCTCGCACCTATCCCATACATGCTCTCAAGAAACGTGATCTACCCTCTCGGTCTCGTGTTTCTCCCTCGAATTGACCCGCCCAACCCCCGGGCGTAGGACCGATTTCGGAATGACGCCGTTCATGCACGGCGTCTGGTTGGACGAAACGACGAGGCGACGATGCAGGATGTTCGGGAAGCGCTCTATGTCGGGAGCCGCAGCGACGGCAAACTAATACGACGGCCCATGTCACCGCATCTTCAGGTCTACAAGATGCGCCTGTCGATGTTTCTTTCCATTTCCAATCGCATCACCGGTGTCGTCGCGACGGCCGGTTCCGCGCTTGGAGTGGTATGGCTCGCAGCACTTGCTCGCGGTCCGAAATCCTTTGCCAAGGCACGCAAGGTAACAGGTAATCCGCTGGGGCAGCTCGTGCTGTTCGGCTGGATCATCTCGCTGGTGTGGCACACGATCGGTGGCCTGCGTCACTTCATCTGGGATGCCGGTCACCGCTACGACAAGAAGGAACTCAACGAGGACGGCCCCGTGGCCATCGGCGTGATCGCCGGTGTCGGTGTCACGCTGGCCACCGCCCTTCTGGCCACATCGTGCTGCCGTGCGCGCCACCGCGCCAAGCTGCTGAAGAAGGCATCCTGAGATGAACGCAACGGCTCCTTCGCATCATACCGTGATGCGCTCCCAGCTCGGCCGCGCCCGCGGCCTTGGCTCGGGTCACTCCGGCACGGAACACTGGATTGTCGAGCGCGTCTCGGCCGCCAGCCTGCTGCCGCTATCGGGCTGGTTCGTGATCCAGATGTTCCGCCTTGGCGGCGCGGATTACGAGGACGTGACGAAATGGGGCGGCAAGCCCGTCAACGCCACACTGCTCGCAGCCCTCGTCGCCACCAGCTTCTATCATGCCGAAGCCGGACTTCAGGTGATCGTGGACGATTACGTGCACGGCAAGGCCACAGCGCCTGCAAAGCTGCTGGTGCGTTTTGGCTGCGGCATCTTCGGTCTGCTGGGCCTCGTCTCCGTGCTGAAGCTCGCACTCGGACGCAAGGGCTGATCGCCATCATGTCCGGCGTGCACCGTCGGACTTTCATGCTGCTTATGACTGGTCGCAAGACAACGGGAGCGCCGTCACGATGAACGCAATTTCCTCTCCTTCGCGGGGAGCCTACCGCATTGTCGATCACGCCTATGACGTGGTGGTGGTCGGCGCCGGTGGTTCGGGTCTCCGCGCCACGCTGGGCATGGGCGCCGCAGGGCTGTCCACCGCCTGCGTCACCAAGGTTTTCCCCACACGAAGCCACACCGTCGCCGCTCAGGGCGGTATCGGAGCGTCGCTCGGCAACATGGCCGAGGACAACTGGCGCTGGCACATGTACGACACCGTGAAAGGGTCGGACTGGCTGGGCGATCAGGACGCGATCGAGTTCATGTGCCGCGAGGCCGTCCCCGCCGTGCACGAACTCGAACATTTCGGTGTGCCTTTCTCGCGCACTGAAGACGGCAAGATCTATCAGCGCCCCTTCGGCGGCCATATGAGCGACTTCGGCAAGGCCCCCGTGCCCCGCGCCTGCGCCGCCGCCGACCGCACGGGTCATGCGATCCTGCACACGCTGTATCAGCAGTGCCTCAAGCACAACGTCGAGTTCTTCGTTGAATATTTCGCGCTTGATCTCATCATGGACGCCGAAGGCGCGTGCCGTGGCGTGATGGCGTGGTGTCAGGACGATGGCACGATCCATCGCTTCAACGCAAAGATGGTGGTGCTGGCGACAGGCGGTTATGGCCGCGCCTACCAGTCCTGCACTTCGGCCCATACCTGCACGGGTGACGGTGGCGGCATGGTCATGCGTGCCGGTCTGCCGACACAGGACATGGAATTCGTGCAGTTCCACCCCACCGGCATCTATCCGGCGGGCTGCCTGCTTACGGAAGGCTGTCGTGGTGAGGGCGCCTATCTCACCAATTCCGAAGGCGAGCGCTTCATGGAGCGTTACGCGCCGACGGCCAAGGATCTGGCGTCGCGTGACGTCGTCTCCCGCGCCATGACGGTGGAAATTCGCGAAGGCCGTGGCTGTGGTCCGAAGAAAGACCACATGATGATGCATCTTGAGCATCTCGGCTCGGACCTGCTGCACGAACGCCTGCCTGGTATCATCGAGACCTCGCGTATCTTCGCCGGCATCGATGTGACGAAAGAGCCTGTGCCGGTACTGCCGACCGTTCACTACAACATGGGCGGCATCCCCACGAACATTCACGGCGAGGTGGTGCGCCCCACCCCCGACGACGTGAACGCCGTGGTGCCGGGCCTGATGGCCGTGGGTGAGGCTGCCTGCGTGTCCGTGCATGGCGCGAACCGTCTGGGCACGAACTCGCTGCTCGATCTGATCGTCTTCGGTCGCGCCGCCGCCAAGCGCGCCGCCGAAGTGGTCAAGCCGAGCGACTTCGTCAAGCCGCTGCCGGCCGGCGCAGGCGAGGAAGCGCTGGATCGTCTGGATCGTGTGCGCAACGCCAAGGGTGGCACCCGCGTGTCCGAACTGCGCGATCGCCTCCAGCGTGACATGCAGACGCACGCCGCCGTCTTCCGCACGGAAGAAAGCCTCAAGGAAGGCTGTGACAAGATCCGCGACATCTGGAAAGCCAAGGACGACATGTCGGTGGCTGACCGGTCGCTGATCTGGAACAGCGACCTGATGGAAGCGCTTGAGTTCGACAACCTGCTTGCCAACGCCACTGTGACGCTGGAAAGCGGACTTGTTCGCCACGAGAGCCGCGGGGCCCATGCCCGCGACGATTATCCCGATCGTGACGACGTGAACTGGCTCAAGCACAGCGTGTCATGGCTCAACGACAAGGGTGAGACGAACATGACGTATCGCCCCGTACACATGAAGACCCTCACCGACGAGGTGCAGGTCTTCCCGCCCAAGAAGCGCGTCTACTGACCCGCCGTCAGACCAAGGGAGACTGGACATGGTCGAACTGAGACTTCCGCGGAACAGCACGGTGGGCAAGGGACAGTTCTTCCCTGCCCCCGCCGGCTCGAAGAACGTGCGGACGTTCAAGATCTATCGCTGGACACCGGACGACGACAGCAATCCGGTGATGGACACTTATGAGATCGACATCGACACCATTGGACCGATGGTGCTCGACGCGCTCATCCACATCAAGAACGACGTCGATCCGACGCTGACGTTCCGTCGCTCCTGCCGTGAAGGCATTTGCGGTTCGTGCGCGATGAACATCGATGGCGAGAACACGCTGGCGTGCCTCAAGCCGATCCGCGACATGAAGGGGGATATTCTCATCAACCCCCTTCCCCACATGCCGATCGTGAAAGATCTGGTGTCCAACCTCGACGGTGCTTACGCCCAGCTCCGTTCCATCGAGCCGTGGATGAAAGCCGACAGCGCTCCGCCGCCCGATGGCGAGCGCCGTCAGTCGCCGGAAGAACGCGCCAAGCTGGACGGCATGTGGGAGTGCATCCTGTGCTTCTGCTGCACCACGTCGTGCCCGTCCTACTGGTGGAACGGGGACCGCTACCTCGGCCCGGCCACGCTGCTCGCGGCCTATCGCTGGATCGCCGACAGTCGTGACGAGCATCAGGGAGACCGGCTGGACTCGCTGGAAGACACGTTCAAGCTCTATGCGTGTCGCACGATCATGAACTGCACGCAGACCTGCCCGAAGGGTCTGAACCCGGCCAAGGCGATTGGCCGGATCAAGGAGTTGCAGGTCGAGCGCAAGCTCTGAGATCTGCCGCAGGTTGTGAAAAAGGGCGTCGGAGGGAAAACCTTCCGACGCCCTTTTCTTATTGGGCCACTTTTGGAAAGAACTGTGTCCCTTACGGCTGACGAGCGGGCCCAACACAGGCAAAGCTCGCGGCATCGTCCATGTTTCCCTGTCCGTCATAGCGGGCGACACTCGGCCACGCGCAGAGCGGGCGGGTGCGCACGACTTTGCCATCTGTCACACGGGACGCGATGAGTTTTTCCGGAGCCTGATGACGGCTGACCCAGTTGTCCATGGCGCCAAGTTTACTGAACGTGTCGCAGCCGGCTCCGCCGTAACAATGACCCATACCGGGGATGACAATGAGCCGCATCGCATCCTTCGCGGCCGGATCGGCATGTTTGAGCACGGACTGATAATATCCAGCCAGTTGCTCAGGATTATGGCCGTCATTCCAGCCAATATACATTAGCAGCCGGCCGCCATGACGAAAGAACGGTTCCAGATTGTCATCGACGTGCAGCAGCGGTCCGACCTTTCTGGTCGCCTCAGCGATGTCCGTGTCCCAGTTGAGAGTCGTCCAGTCCCAGTTCGGATTCTGAAATGCAGCATATTTGAAAAGATCGAGCGCCACCGGAAAAGCTTTTCCATCGGCGGAAAAACCGTCCTCGCTGCCTTTTGCCGGTCCGGGGAAAATCACCTCTCCCGTGCGCGGGTTGACCGGACCTCGGTAGATCTGTTCTGCCGCCTGAACTTCCGATGCGGTCAAACACTCAGAACTGTCCGCGCCTGTGCAGAGAAGCTGCTTGGGCGTAAAGGTGCAGGCATCCGGCTCATCAAGAAAGCCCTGCTTTTTCCCAACCGGCGAGGCACAGGCATTCATCACTGCCTTATTGAGCAGTTGGAATTTCGCACGCGCCACCCGCAAAGCCGGGTTGTGATAGCTCATCCAGCCCGCCCAAAGCTGTTCGGCATTGAAATCGACAATCGGATTGGGAGGCGCGCCCGCGACGATGCCATCGTAATCGTCCGGATAGCGTTTCGCTTCGATCAGACCTTCCAGTCCTCCAAGAGAACAACCGATCCAATAGGCGTGGGAAGCATTTTTGCCGTAAAAAGCGTGAATCAGGGATTTGGCTGTGGTCGTCATGAGATGATCGGCGCGATACGCGTAATCAATCAGCTTCTCCGGATGACCGAGAGTAAAGCGTCCGCCCTGCCCTTCCGGCGTAGCGCTGTCATGACCGGTATCGGTGCTGGCGACGGCATATCCTTCGCCCACACCCGTGACCATGCCGTCATACATCAGCGAACCGGCCCAGCCGAAATTGCCGACACCCAGCAGTTTGCCGTTCCACCCCTTCAGAGGCAGCCAGACTTCCGTGCGTATTTGGGAGTCCGAAGAAGGACGAAGGGTAAGGGCCACGCGGCAAAATGCAGGATTCGCAGGTTGGGTGGGATGCCCCGCAAGATTCATGCCGGGAGCGGTCATGATGTGTGTGAGCTGGTTCTGTGGAGAGCGCCAGACCCCGGCCTCAACGGTCTCGACCGTCGTGAATGTCGCATTCGGAATGGCATGATGCACGAGATCGGCACAATCGGCCGCGTGCGCTGCGGTTGGTCGGAGCATGGGAGCAGCGGTCGTGAGGAACGTACCCGTGGCAAGCACGCATAACAGCGCCTGCCGCTTGGAACGTGGAAAAGAAACAGGCTGAAAGCTCGGCATGACGGATTCCCGGTAAGCTTGATGGTTCGGGGCGTCATGCGGGCGGCATGACGGATACGACAATGTGAACGCGGAAAAGGGAGGTGGGTAAACCCCTTGATCGCATGACAAGGGCGCGGCAAGCTCTTGTCGTGTTGAGAATGAAAAGCAGATACCGGAAAATGACCAGCGGGACATCATGTTTCTGAAACGAAATGGTTTTTTGATCGCAAGCACTCTCCTGTTGGGAGCACTGCCCGTCAGCGGAGACAAAGCCTCGGCGCAAACAGCATCGGCGGCACTTTCGGGAAACAGCATGTCCATAAACCAGACCCAAATCATCACTGAAGCGGCCAAGGCTTTTCTCGAAACGTTCACCCCGCAAATCCGGCCAACGGTGCAATTTCCCTTTGCAGCCGCGAAACAGGGCACGCTGGCAAGGTTCCGCCGAACCGGACCGGGGCAACCCGTGGTGCCGGTGACGGACGATCAGCCCCAGACACCAGTGGCGCGGGGACCGGGCATGGGGCCGCCGGGCGGATTTATCGGTGAGCGGTATGGCAAAGCGGTCTGGTCGAACTTTCCGGTCAGCGATGTGCCGCGCCCCGGCCTGCAAATGGGACAACTGACAGCGCCCCAGCGAGACGCCGCGCTGCATCTGTTACAGACTCTCCTGAGCGCCAAAGGCTATCAGAAGGTGCTGGACATCATGGGCTCGGATCAGGCTCTGGCCGACAGCGGCACGCCGTTTGCGTCGGGTAAGGCGGTTTACACGATTGGCATATTCGGTGAGCCGTCCACCACAACCCCGTGGATGGTGCAGTTTGGCGGCCATCATCTCGGCCTCAATGTAGTGATCGACGGCGAACATGGCGTCATGACACCGACCCTCACCGGAGCGCAGCCCGCAATCTATCGGACAGAGGGCCGGACGGTGCGCGTGCTGGCGGGAGAGAATGACAAGGCGTTCGCTCTGCTGGCCTCGCTGAACGCCCAACAACGTCAACAGGCCGTCCTGTCCTATCAGGTTGACGATCTGGTCTCCGGTCCCGGTCACGATGGTGAAGTGATCGTTCCTGAAGGAATCAAAGGCTCTTCTCTCACCATCATGCAGAAAAAACTGTTGATGGATGTCATTGAGGAATGGGCCGGCATCATCAACGACGCTTACGCCGCTCCGCGTCTGAAAGAGATTGAGGCCGGACTGGATGAGACATGGTTCGCATGGAGCGGGCCACTGACGCATGTGTCCGGACATAACGGCTCGTCCTATTACCGGATTCAGGGCCCACACCTTCTGATCGAGTTTTCTCCGCAGGGTGTGGGCGGCGATGCTACGATGCATGTTCACACGGTCTATCGCGACCCGACAAACAGCTATGGCAGCCGATTCACTGTCCGATGAAAAAACGCGTTTGGTGTGCGCTGGCCGTCGTTGTCAGCACAGGATTTCCTAGTGTTGGCATGGCGCACCGACTGGATGAATATCTTCAGGCCACAACGATTACCTTGAAACACGACAGAGTGCTCTTTCGTTTACGGCTGACACCGGGCGTCGATGTGGCGGATCAGGTCATCGGACAAATCGACCGCAACGGCGACACGATTTTGTCGCCTGACGAACAGACCGCCTATGCGAAAAAGATCGCCCGAGCCCTGTCCGTTTCACTGAACGGAAAAAGCGCCCCTCTTCGTTTCGACGGTGGCGCTTTCCCTGCAACGACTTTCCTGCGAGCGGGCTCGGGCGTCATGGAACTCCAGTTCGATCTGCCCATGCACATGACCGCCGGGCATTACCGTCTGACCTATACAAACGCCACCACCGAACCGGATGTTGTGCATCTGGTGAACTGTCTGGTTCCACAAGACCCGACCATTCACGTGACCGGACAGGAACGATCGAAAGATCAGTCTGTCTATCAGCTCGATTTTACCGTCATGGACGGCCGATCTGCGCCACATCCCACGCAATAGCTCCATTTGTCCGAGTGACAGTCACGTCCCACTCAAGAATACTGCGTGACCGTCGGAGGAACAGTGCCGAAAGCGGTTCATGGAACTCTAGCCTGACCATTGACAGACAACACGGCCAGCCGAAAATCCGTTCTGTCACTTCAATTTCGTCACACGTCGAAACGTCAGATTGACCCGGCATGCCCCCGTCTCGGGATGCTCTGCTTGCGCCAGAGGTGCCACGCCATGAAACCGCAGGCGAGAAGGACCGCCCCACACCAATACGTCCCCATGCTCCAGCCGCATCCTGCGCACTGGATCTCCGCGTGCCATGCCGCCCCACAGGAACGTCGCCGCCACACCGAACGAGACCGAGACAATCGGCACATCAAGCGCCTGTTCCTCGCGATCCTGATGCAACGACATGCGTGTACCGGGGCGATAGAGGTTCACAAGACCCGATTGAAGAGGCACGTGTGCAAAACCGGCCTCATGTGTTGCCCGACGCACCAGATCGCGAAACAGGTCCGGCATGGGGGGCCAAGGCGCACCCGTGCGTGGATCGGTCCGGCTGTAGCGATAGCCATCAGGCGAAGACGTCCAGCCCCATTCGCCACACGCCGTCATGGCCACCGACATGCGCCGCCCGCCCGGTGTGATCAGATGTCGGAAAGGCGCAGCGCGGACAACCGCACGGGCCGCGTCAAGCAATGGGCCGCTTTCACGACGCGCCATACCGGGAAACAGGACGGCGCCTATATCCAAAATGACGGGATCACGCTGCCGAAAAGACGACGCACCCGGCAGGTCGAACAGATCGACGGTCATGGAAAGAGCAGTCGCAGCATGGTTTTCTGTACATGGGGCGGCCCGCTTCCTGACACCAGCCTTTCCTCTCCTTTTGACAAAATCGCGTCCTCCATGTTGCCGTCAGCCATCACTCCATGCGAAATGATTTCTCCACAGGAAGCAGGCGGTCTTGTGCTCCGTGGGCGCGTTCCCATCTTCCGCCTGTGACAAGGTTTGCAGAGGGTTGGGTCGATCATGTCCATTTTTCGCTTCAGGCTCGGCCTTCCGGTTGCCATTCTTGCGATGGTCGCCGTCAGCGGGCCGTTGGCGCATCATGCGATGGCTGCGCCCGGCTCCGACCCGTTCGCGGGTGTGGAAATGACGTCCGGCGATCCCACGAAGGAAGACCCTTCCTCCGCAGCAGCGGTCCAGTCCCGCCAGCATGAACACGTGCGCGTCCGTGGTCGCCGCAAATTGCCGCCGGGTTATCAGGACGCACCGTCCATGGAGCTTTCCCACGGCCCCGATCCTGACCATGCCCAGCATGTCACTCGCGACGCCGTCACGGGTGCTGACCTGTCGAAGTTCGGCTCGGCCTATCAGGACTCCGGCCCAACCGGCACGGGCACGCTGGGCGATTCCACGGGCAATGGCTGGGTCGCACCGCGCTGACCCCTTAGTCCTTTGCGGAAATGAACTGACCACTTGACGGCGACAGAGCCGGAATGTGGAGGGAAACATTTGCGTTTCCCTTTCTTCCGGGGCATTTCCCGGTCTCCATCAGGACCATGATGGTCAGAACTCTCCCCTGCCCGGGGCGTGCCCCACGTTCGAGATAACAGAGACACCGCCGCTCATGACCCAGCTTACGCTCCACGACAGCCAGCGGAGGGCGAATGTGCCTTTCCAGCCGCTCGATCCGGAGCATGTGCGCGTCTATTACTGCGGCCCCACCGTCTATGACCTGCCGCATCTGGGCAATCTGCGGGCCATGCTCACGGCGGATATCCTCACCCGTCTGCTGCGCCGCCTCTATCCGCGCGTGACCTTCGTGCGCAACATCACGGACGTCGATGACAAGATCACCGCACGCGCGGCAGCCAACAACGAGACCATTGCGCAACTGACCGAGCGCACCACGGCCGAGTTCCATGCCGATCTGGCTGCGATGAACATGCTGCCGCCCGACATCGAGCCGCGCGCGACGCACAATATCGAAGAGATGGTGCGCATGATCGCCCATCTCATCGAACTCGGTCATGCCTATGAAGCCGAGGGCCATGTGCTTTTCGCCGTCGCCTCCTTTCCCTCCTATGGCGCGCTTTCGGGCCGCGACACGGACGAACTGGTGGCAGGCGCGCGGGTGGAGGTCGCTCCTTACAAGCGCGATCCCGGCGATTTCGTGCTGTGGAAGCCCTCCCGTCCAACGCAACCGGGCTGGGACTCACCATGGGGGCGCGGGCGTCCCGGTTGGCACGTCGAATGTTCCGCCATGTCGCACCGCTATCTGGGCGAAAACTTCGACATTCATGGCGGTGGCAGCGATCTGCTCTTTCCTCATCATGAGAACGAACGTGCCCAGAGCCTGTGCTGCTTTCCCGGCAGCACCTTCGCCAATTACTGGGTCCACAACGCCATGCTGCTGGTGGATGGGGAGAAGATGTCCAAGTCTGTGGGCAACTTTCTGACCATCCGTGACGTGCTGGCCCGTGGACCGGTCGAAGCTCTGCGCCTGCTGCTGATGGGTGCGCAATATCGCTCGGTGCTGAACTTCACGTGGGACGGCCTGGAGGAGGCACGGCGCACGCTGGACCGATTCTACCGGGCGCTGGAAACGGCCGGACCGCTCGATGTCGAGGGCCGTCCCCTGCCCGCCGCGTTCCTCGCCGCCCTGTGCGACGACCTCAACACTCCGCTTGCCATTGCCGAACTTCATGCCATGGCGACGGCGGCCCTGGCAGGCAACAAGGATGCCGCCGCCGATCTGCTGGTCTCAGGCCGCACGATTGGCCTGCTGATGCAGGAGCCAGAGGCGTGGTTCCGCGGAGAGGCTGGCGATGGGCCGTCCGAAGACGAGATCGACGCCCTGATCGCGGAGCGTCTGGCAGCCCGCAAGGCAAAGGATTTCGCCCGCGCCGACGCCATCCGCAAGGAACTGTTCGACAAGGGCGTGACGCTGGAAGACGGACCATCCGGCACGACATGGAGGCGCGCATGACCGGGCGCGACGGCGGAGCCGACCTGCATCCGATCGGCAACAGCCCGGTCGTGATCCTTGTCCGGCCACAGATGGCCGAAAACATCGGCACGACGGCCCGCGCCATGGCCAATGGCGGCCTGTTCCACATGCGTCTTGTCGCCCCCCGTGATGGCTGGCCACAAAGCCGCGCGTGGCGCTCCGCCTCCGGGGCAGACCGCATTCTGGAAGAAGCGACCGTGTTCGAGACAGTGGACGACGCCGTGGCGGACCTCCACCACGTTTACGCCACCTGTCCGCGCCCCCGCCACATCGTCAAACCGGTTCTGACGGCCCGTGGTGGCGCTGTGGAACTGCGCGAAGCGACTTCACGCGGTCTGAAAGTCGGGCTGCTGTTCGGCCCCGAACGCGCCGGTCTGGACAATGAAGACATGGCGCGCGCCGACGCTTTGATCCGCTATCCGCTCAATCCGGCGTTCATGTCCCTCAACCTCGCTCAGGCCGTGATGATCATGGCCTATGAATGGTGGATGAGCGAGGACGACACGCCGCCACGCGCACTGATGACCAACGAGACGCATGTGGCCACCAAGGGCGAGTTGGACAACTTCATGCGCCATCTTCTGCAGGAACTGGACGACTGTGGTTTCCTGCGCAACGAACAGAAGCGTCCGGGCATGGTGCGCAACATCCGACATTTTTTCACCCGTGGCGAAGTGACGGAACAGGAACTGCGCACTCTGCACGGTGTTGTCACAGAACTGGTCAACGCCCGGCGCAATCGCTGAAACGTCACTTGAAATTACGCGGAGCGGGACGCTCCCCTGCACCCAAAACCCCTTTACTCTGTCAGGGCATATGTGGTGTCAAAAGCGTTTCTTCACGAGGACGTGATCCTGTGATGGCCGTCCTGCCTTGGCGCAGGCGAACAGACAGAGCCGCTGCACTCCTTTCCGCTCACCTTTCCCTCTTGGACAAGGCCCGGAATTTCAGCACAGTGCACAACGGCGGTCTGACACAACCAGCAGGAACAAGGGATGCGGACAGATGACATCATCAAAAACATCATTGCGAGGCATGGCTCTCCTCAATGATGGCGAATCCAACCACGGCACCGGTTTCACACAGGACCAGCGTCGTGAGCTTGGACTGGAAGGGCTTCTTCCCCCGCAGGTCGAGACACTGGACCGTCAGGTCGAGCGCTCCCTGCGCCATGTGGAGGTCAAGCCCGATGACCTCGAACGCTATATCTATCTGAACTCTCTCGTCGATCAGAACGAGACGTTATTCTACAAGGTATTGCGTTCCGATCCGGCCCGGTTCGTGCCGATCATCTACGCCCCCACGCTGGCGCGCGCGTGCAAGCTCTTCAGCCATATCTATCGCCGTCCGCGCGGCATGTACATCACGCTGGAAATGCGTGGTCGCATCAAGGAAGTGCTGCGCAACTGGCCCGTAGCCGACGTACGCACGATCTGCGTCACCACCGGCGGACGTATCCTCGGCCTTGGCGACATCGGCGTGAACGGCATGGGCATCCCCATCGGCAAGCTGCAACTCTATACGGTCTGCGGCTCCGTTCCACCGCGTTCCCTGCTGCCGATCCAGCTTGACATCGGCACCACCAACGCCGCGCTCCGCGCCGACCCGCTCTATCTCGGCCTGCGCCGTGAACCGCCTCCGCTGGCCGAACTCGACGAATTCGTCGAAGAGTTCGTGGACGCCGTGCAAGACGTCTTCCCCGGCTGCTGCCTCCATTTCGAGGATTGGAAAGGCACGGACGCGCTGCGCTACCTCGCGAAATATCGTGACCGCGTGCTCAGCTACAACGACGACATTCAAGGCACGGGCGCCGTCACGCTGGCGGGTCTGTTCACAGCCATGAAGATCAAGGAGGAGAAACTCTCCGACCAGCGTTACCTCTTCCTCGGCGCGGGATCTTCGGGGCTTGGCACAGCGGATATTCTCGTCTCCGCCATGAAGCTGGAGGGGCTGAGCGAGGAAGAAGCCTGCGAGCGCATCACGCTGATGGATGTGGACGGTCTGCTGGAATCCTCACGCACCGATCTTCTGCCGGAGCACAAGCGTTTCGCGCATCCGGCCAAGCCGACCAAAGATCTGCTGGCCACCATCCAGCGCGTGCGACCAACCGTGCTTCTGGGTGTATCCACCTGCGGTGGCGCGTTCAATGAAACCATCATCCGCGAGATGGCCAAACTCAACGAGAAACCCATCATCTTCTCGCTGTCGCTGCCGCAGACCAACGCGGAATGCACAGCCGAGCAGGCCTATCAGTGGTCGGACGGACGCGCGCTGTTCGCAGGCGGCATCCAGTTCCCCAATGTGGAGATGGATGGACGCACCTTCTATCCGGGGCAGGCCAACAATTTCTACATCTTCCCCGGTCTGGCGCTCGCGGTGTATGCCACGCGCCCGAAGCTGATCACGGACGAACTGATTATCGAGACAGCCCGCGCGCTGGCCGATCAGGTCAATGTCGTGACCCGTGAGCGTGGCCGTCTGTTCCCGCCGCAAAGCGAGATCATCGACGTGTCCATGACATCGGCCATCCGTCTGGCAGACTTCATCTTCGAGAAGGGCATGGCGCAGGTGGAGCGTCCCGCCGACATCCGTGCATGGATCGAGGGCCTCGCCTACGATCCGAAATACTGAAATCTGCGGGCCGGACACTCTCCGGCCCATGATCCGACCCAAGGGCCGACATTGGACAAAACCGCGCCTCCTCCTGTAATTCCACGCCCGGATACAGGAGTGGCGCGTGTTTGAAGGAAGTCTCACGACCCAGCGCGGTCGAAGCCGGGCGTGGATGGACAGCCTGTTCGTGGATCACGCGGTGTTCCGCCTCGTGTGGACCAACTTCCACACCGTAATCCCGGGCAAGGTCTATCGCTGCAATCATCCCACTCCGGCCCGCTTGGCCGCTGCCGCCCGCAAGCTGCACCTGCGCACGCTGGTCAATCTGCGTGGGCATCGCCGCTGCGGCTCCGATGCTCTCTCGCGCGACGCCGCCGCCCGATTGGGGCTGACCCATGTGGACATGGCGTTCGAAAGTCGGGGCGCACCGCATCGCGACCGTATCCTACGTTTTGCCACCCTCTATCGCACCCTTGCCTTCCCCATGCTGATGCACTGCAAATCCGGCGCGGATCGGGCGGGATTGGCTGCCGGACTGGTGGTGCTGTTCGAAGGCGGCACGGCGGATGACGCATTACGGCAGCTTTCATGGCGCTTCGGCCATTTCAACCGCTCGCGCACCGGCATTCTCGATGCGTTTTTCCTGCACTACAAAGCGGAGGCGGAAGGGCGCGTGCCGTTTCTTGAGTGGGTGGAACATGAATACGACGAAGTCGCGCTCAAGCGAGACTTCGTGGCAGGCAAGCTGGCATCGTTCGTGACGGATCAGGTTCTGCGACGGGAGTAACGCTTTACGCTCCGGAAACATGTTCTTCATGGTCATGATGCGTCTGCCCCGGACCACCGATCATGTGGCCGATGGGCGTCAGGCAGTCCACATGATCACAGATGATCTTGAACACCGCCAACATCGGCACCGAAAGAAACGCGCCGGTGATCCCCCACATCCAGTCCCAGAACAGCAGTGACGCCATCACCAGAACCGGGTTGAGCGTGAAACGCCGTGCCAGAAGCATGGGTGTGATCGTCTCGCCTTCCAGCACATGGATGCACAGATAGATAGCCGGCGCGATGAACGCATGCAGCATCACGGGAAAGGTGAAGAGACCCACACAGAAATAGATCACCATGCCAGTAAACGGCCCGATGATGGGGATGTAGTTCAAAGCGAAGGCCACCACGCCCCACAGCAGCGGATTGGGCATGCCCACCAGCCAGCACTGCACCATGTTCGCCAGCCCCACGAACACGTTCATCATCGTGATGGTGGCGAGATAGATCGAGATATTCCGTTCGATATGAGAGGCGATCTGCACCGTGCGCCGCTTGTCGTTGAAGGTCGGCATGATCTCCACGAAACGACGCAGCAGGCTATCGCCCTGTGCCAGCAGGAAAAACAGAAGAATGAAGAAAGTGAAAAGCTGCCCCATGAAAGCCTGCGTGCTTTCCAGCAGCGTGGAGCCAAGCGGCATGAAGCCCCCCATGGAGGGTGCGGCGGCAGCCTGCGCGGCATGAGCTCCGCCGCCTTCACTCAGAAGCAGTTGCACCCGCTGGCTCGTAGCCTGCAACAGATGCAAAGGCGTGCGCAGCACCACCAGCCGTGACTGAGCGACGGTGATTTCCTCTGGCAGATGCGACAGCCACGCTACGGCCGGCCCGGACACGGCCATGCCCACCATGGCCAGACAGCCGAACATGCCGCTGATCAGCAGCAGCGCCACAAGCGGCTTGGGCAGGCGCGTCCAGTGCGTGATCAGCCGCATGGGCGTGACCAGCATCAGATTGGTCACCACTGCCATGACCATGGGCAGGACGATGGAAGCGGCCAGATTGAGCGTGTAGAGCACCGCAAGTACGGTCAGGATGAGCAGACAGACCTGATTGACCCCGAGCCGCACCCGCCGCACGGCTTCGTGCATACGGGCCTGCTGCAGACGATCAGCCTCCGCGTCATCGACCTGCTCGGTGGCAAGCACAGAAGGAGGGAGCGACGATCGGGCGGGCGCGTTGCCTGCCGGAGTGCGCGGCTCCGAACCGCTGGTGTCGCCTCGCATGACCACCTGAACCGCTCCCCTGCCGACCTTGCGGTCAGTCGCAGTCCGTCACGGGGAAACCCCTTCCCCGCATCCGGAACGCCACACAAGGCAAGCAATGGCGCGTCTGTCAATTTCACACCGGACAAGCCGCGCCCTGCGCTCACGTCAGCCATTCGGACACGACGTCGTGTGTCAGATCAGCCCACGCTCGCGGATCATGGCAAACGCCGCCAGCGTGACCATGCAGGTGATCTCGTTCTCACGCACCATCCGCTCGAACTCCGCAAGCGGCAGCGTGTGGCAGGTGATGTCCTGTTCCGTCTCTTCCAGCGCCCGCTCGCCCTGCGTCAGCCCCGTCGCCAGATAGACGTGACCGAGCTGCGTGGTGTAGCCCGCGCCCTGATAGGTCACGCCAATATGCTGCATTGTGGCCGCTGTCAGCCCGGTTTCCTCGCGCAACTCACCCGCAGCCACAATGTCCGGGTCGGTGCCGGGACGGCTTTCCCACATGCCCATGGGAAACTCCCACATGCGGCGCTGCACGGGATACCGGAACTGCTGGATGAGGGTGACAGTGGGTGCATCCTTTGTGCCTCCGACCGGCATGATCACCACGAAATCACCACGCTCCACCACGCCATAGAGACCATCCTTGCCGTTGGGTCTGCGAATGATGTCCTCACGCAGACGTGTCCACGGGTTTTCATACGCCACACGGCTGGAAAGCGTGACATAGCCACCATCGTCGGGCGTGCCGGTCTGGGAAAGGGAATCGGAAGAATCGGTCGTCATGATGGGGCGTCCTCAGATCATGATGGGCCTGCGGGAAACGTGCGGGCCTTCGTGTGTTACACAAGGTAGTCTCCCCGGCTTCTTCGAGAAACCGTCCCGCCAATCACTCTGGAAACCGCATGCCCCGGCCCAGCTCCCGTTCTGCCGCCCCGCTCCTTCTCACGCTCGCTCCCCTTCTCTTCACTCTCGCCTGCTACACCGAGATCGGCCTGCAGATGTCGGTCGTCCCGCTCTTTGTCCATCATGTGCTAGGCTGGGGCACCGTACTCGCGGGTTTTGCCGTCTCCGCGCAGTATCTCGCCACTCTGGCGACACGGACATGGGCGGGCGAACGACTGGACACGACGGGCGCGCGATCGGTCGTCATCACGGGCCTGATCGCAGGCGCCGCGTCCGGGCTGCTCCTGATCGCCTCCGATCTCTGCTCCCACAGGGCGGATCTTTCACTGACCTTGCTGCTGGCGGGACGCGCGCTGCTGGGGTTCAGCGAAAGCTGGGTGGCCGTGGGCGTCATCATGTGGAACCTGTACCGCGCCGGACCGGAAAACGCCGCCACGGTGATCTCGTGGAATGGCGTGTGTTCCTATGGCGGCATCGCGCTCGGCGCTCCCATTGCCTCTCTTATCTTCGGCTCACACAGCTCCTTGGGCGGCTTGACCGGCGTGGGCGTGCTTTGCGCCGTGATGATGGGAGCATGCGTGCTTCCGGGTATGCGTATGCAGACGACGCATCCTCAGAACACCGACAAGCAGAAGCTCTCTCTTGGCGCGGTGATCCGTGGTGTCCTGCCGCATGGCTGCGCGCTGGGCGCGGCGTCCATCGGGTTTGGCGCGATCGTGTCATGTCTGACGCTCTATTTCGATGCGCAGCACTGGAAAGGTGCTGCCTTCTCGCTGACGCTGTTCGGCACCTTTTTCGTCCTCACCCGCTTCGTGTTCTCACGCATGATCAACCGCGTGGGCGGCGAAAAGGTGGCCATCGTCTCAATGGCCGTGGAAGCATTGGGACTGTTCGTTCTCGCCTTCGGGCACACGCCTTTACTCGCGCATGTAGGTGCGTCTCTCACCGGAGTCGGGTTCTCGCTGATTTTTCCCGCTCTGGGTGTGCTGGCCATCGAGCGGCTCGGACCGGAGAATCGGGGGGTGGCGCTGGGTGGATTCTCCGTGTTCCTCGACCTAGCCATCGGTGTTTCGGGACCGGGGCTTGGCCTCATCATCCCGTTATGGGGCTTCACCGCGCTGTTCTCAATTGCCGCGGTTTTCTCCCTCATCGGGCTTGGACTGACAGTCGCCCTGCCGCGCGGGCGACGTTAACACCCGCGCACGGGTTGGCGCATGCTGTGAGCAAGGTATCATGACCTTCCCCTCCTGCAAGGAGGGCATGCGTCCGCACACCCGCGGAGAGCGCATAAACATGTTCTGAGGAGCTCTCGCCCCATGCCTGCCCGCATCAGCGCTGTCGCCGTCTTCTGCGGCTCCCGTTTTGGCAATCTGCCCGACTATCGTGCTGCGGCGGAAGCCATGGGAGCAAGTCTGGCCCGAGCGGGTATCCATCTGGTCTATGGTGGAGGTGATGTGGGCCTGATGGGCACTGTGGCCGACGCCGCCATTGCCGCTGGCGGCAAGGTGACGGGTATTATTCCCGAATTTCTCAAGGCGCGGGAAATCATGCACAATGGCGTGACGGACCTGATCGTCACGGAAACCATGCACACCCGCAAACAGAAGATGTTTGCGCTGGCCGAAGCCTTTGTCGTGTTACCCGGCGGCTTCGGTACGTTTGACGAATTGATGGAAATCCTGACGTGGAAGCAGCTTTGCCTGCACACAAGCCCCATCCTGATCGTCGATGTCGCCGGTTGGGCAAAGGCTCTGGTGAGTATGCTCGACACGGCCGTGGAGCAGGGTTTCGCCTCTCCCAATGCGCGCGGTCTGCTGGAAGTGGTGCCCGATGTGGAGAGCGCCATGAAACGCCTGTGCACAACATCCTCCACGGAGGCCACCAGCGGCCGACAGGAAGAACGGGTCTGACGCGCAAAAATACTGCGTGAAGGCTGTGGGTCGCATTTCTCCTCTTGCGGCCCACGACGAGGAGCGGTATTACGCGCCCACCCAATCGGAGTGTAGCTCAGCCTGGTAGAGCACTGTGTTCGGGACGCAGGGGCCGGAGGTTCGAATCCTCTCACTCCGACCAGGGTTTTCAGTCACATTCCCGAAGTGACATGAGCCTCAATGTTCAGTGTGAACTCAAGGCTCTCTTTTTTCCAATAGAAAAACGTGACGAATGCGTCAGGGTATCTTGCCTGTCGTCATCTCCTGATGCGTATGCCTTCAGGTAGGCTCGAAGCAATAACCACCGCGAACGCATAGGTCACAGGCGGGCGCTTTCAGGAGCCGCGATGAATCCTCCTCCACGTGAAATCATGCCTATTGCTGAAAACGACGCTCACACGGAATGGGAGCGCTACAAGCATCGCCTGCTTGCCCATCTTCCCCGCTGGTCCACACGGCCGCTGTTCTGGCTCATGGCGGAAGAACACCGGCTTGTCCGTCTCATCACCGGCATTCTGATGCTGCTTGGAGGACTCTTTTCCTTTCTTCCCATTCTGGGACTGTGGATGGCACCCGTTGGTATTGTGCTTCTTGCAGAAGACATCCCGTTCTTCCGCGCAATCGGTCTCAAGGGCATGCGCTGGCTGGAGCGCCGGAAGCCCGATCTTTTTCGCGAATAGATGTCGCCTGTAGACAGGTGAGAAGCCCGGTTCCGCGACGACGCCTCGCCGGGCCTCCTTTTGATGTCTCTCAGACAGGCTGTCTATGAAACGATCAGTCGATCAGTTGGCCGGACGCTTGTCCCAGGCCGCGCCGACCGGCCACGCCGCCTGCGCATATACCTGACCGTAGCCATGAACTTCCGTGAGGAAGGTACGGTCGCCATCCAATTCGATCTTCACCGTGGGCGCCAACGTGGCACCGATGCGGAACGTAGCAGGGTTGTTCGGATATTCTCCCACACCCGGCAGGGTGTCGATGAAAGCCTGCACATACCCGGCCGGGTCCACGAAGTGGGAATAGGTCTGATAGGGTGCGGCCGAAGGATTGCCCAGCACGAGACCGGAGGCATTCAGCGGCTTGTATGGACCGAACAATCCCTTTTCCGAGACAAAGCCATAGACACCATCCGGACCGCCCAGATTACCGCTGTACGTGCTGTGATGGCTGATCGTGAACAGATAGGTCAGACCGTCCTTGAACACGATATGCGGGCGTTCCATCTGGTCGTTCACGCCCAGCGCGCTCACCAGCGGATCGAGCTGGGTCCAGTTCTGGCCTGAGAAATCACCCTTTTTGTAGGCACCATCCGCCAGCACCGCGATGCCGATGGAAGCCGCGCCATACTGCGCCCCAGACCCAACCTCGAAGCCCGGCGGAAGTGCGCCCTGCTCATCGGAACCAATGACGAAATCACCGCGCATACCAGCGACGTTGCTTTCATAGAGGCAGTACAGGCGACCATCAGCGGGATTGATAAAAGGATGCGGATCGCGGAAATCGAAATATTCGTCCTGCTGCGAATTGGCGTTGTGAATGCCATCCGCCGAGAACATTTCGGTCGTGGTTTCGAATCCACCAAACCAGACGCCGTTCTCATCGGCAAAAATCTGACCGGAGGAAACGGATGGCACCGACTGGTTGACGGGCGAGTCCGCCTCGGACGTGTAGAACATGTCCACGACGTTGCCCGTGCCCTCACGCATCACCAGACCACCGGACCATTCATGCGGACGCAGATCGGCCGACGTGTTCAGCGGGCGACCGCCCCACTGCCAGTCGGCGCCGTTGCCGGTGCGTGAATACCAATAGCCGATATAGGCGCGGTTATTGCGCGAATGCCATTCATCGTAGATGTCGGCATTGGTCAGGTCGATCTTGTCCACCGCCAGTGACCAGATGATATGCCACCCCTTAAAAGTGACGGTCTGGCCATGGATGTTGCGAAGAGCACCGGTGTCCCAGATCATCACCGACTCATCCATGGTCGGGAAATCCTGCGCGATGACCGGCATGGTCGTCGTCGGATCGTCAGCATGGACCTTCAGCGCATCAGCGATCGTCCATCGCGACGTATAGGAACTCAATATATTTCTCCGGAACAAGGAAAGTGAGCGTCAAGGCCTCGACGCTGCGGACAATGCCTGTCCTCACTCCGGAAATAAGCTGCTCCCTAAATAAGCCGCCTCAGGGAGTCTGGCGAAGGGACTTCACCTTGATGTCCGACAGTTCGACCGTGAAACCTGTCCAACTGTTGATGGTCGTGCCCGTCATCTTGCCCACGCACCCATCCTCCGGCTGATGGCATTGCGAAAGCGTGGTCCAGGACGCCGCATCCAGATCGTCAGGTGAGAAGGTGATGGAAGGATGCCCACGTCCCTGTGTTGCCTGACAGATGTCATCCGCGCAGTACACCCTTGCCACGATCGTCACTTTCTGCCGGTCCAGATGGCGCTGACGGCCCACCACCTCATCCACCGTCATGATTTTTTCCATGCCCGTCCCCCCCGGCCATGGCGGGGGTTCGTGCGCATCGGCGGACGTATCATCGTCGGGCTGCTCCTGAACGCTCTCCTTATCGTCGAGTGCTGCCGCATCCGCATTGGAGAGGAAACCGTCCGCGACAGGACGATGGGCCACGCGCTGCCATGTCGCGATGGCCTGCCGCGTGTCATCGCCATAAACGCCGTCCACCGGCACTTCAGGCGCAAGAAACCCCAGATCCTGTAACTTCTGCTGAAGCGCGATATGACGGTCGATGGGGCGCAAAGCCTCCTCCAGAGCGTTCCCTGACAGGCGCTCGCGGTAACGGGCCGCCACCCGGTCGAGCGATGCGGCGTAACATTTTCCTTCCTCCGCCTGCGCTTCCGCCCGGCATGTTTCCGGCACAGCAATGGCCGCCGC
>NZ_JAHRDV010000021.1 GCF_019083805.1 Acetobacter estunensis | reverse complement strand
TTGGAAATGGGGCGATTGGCACTTGCCTGTCTGCAATGCGGCATAGGGCGGCGCGCTGGATCGGTTCGGATACATTCGGTCAATCCGTGGTTGTCACGGAAGACTATGGGCAAGAAATTGGCCGGCGGCTTCCAATGGGTAGCTCCGATACCCTGTATTGGGCTGCCTTTTCAGACATAAAATCTCTCGCCAGTTTCCTGCTGCTGACGTCCGAAACAGCCTCTTACGAGAACACCGGGTCCAGATAGGGACTGGATGCGTCGAAGAACAGTCGGTTCTCCGCCAATTCTTCCGCGATGACCTGTAGGCTGGCCAGTGCGCGTAGGATTTCCACGCGGCGGCTCAGATTGGTTTCGTGCTGCTCCAGATGTGTGAGGGCGCTCACGGCCATCAGGGTGGCGCGTTCCGTGCGTCCATAATGCCCACCATAGCGTCCTGTGAACTGGGCCATACGACCGAGCATGTCCTGAATATCGCGGGCGGCGGCGGGCGGGAGTTCGTTCCGGACGAGGATTCCACGCAGGTTGAGGATGGCGAGACCGACGGTCATGCCGGACAGGACACCGCGCAGATAGGCGTCAATCACTGGCCCACGTCGGCCCGCCACGGTGTTGAGCAGGCGGACCATGCGTTCCACACTTACACCAATCACATCGCGTGGCATGAGGATGTAGCGCTTTTTCGCCAGTCCACGCAGCATCTGGAGGATCTGGACACGCATGTTCCAGCGTACGCCATCCGGGTCCAGCGGCAGGAATGTGCGATACATCCATGTGCAGAATGCCATGGCAAGGCAAAGCGGCATGGCAGTGTTGAAGAACAGGATTTCGTCCGTGCGGCCCTGATTGAGCGGACCGATAAGGATGGTCAGGAAGAGGTTGTAGGCGACTGCACCAAGGATCATGCGGGGATTGGAGAAGGCAAGGCCGCCGAGCATCATCGGAGGCACCAGCACCATGGCGAGCATTTCGTAGACGGTCACGGCGGGCACAGCCCAGAAGGTGATGATGAGCGCGACCGCTGAGACGCACACCGCGCCGTGGAAAAAGGCGCGGCTGGCCATGGCGGGCGTTTCCAGCGTGGAGAACAGCGAGCAGACGATGCCCACGAACATCATGAACACCAACCCGTCCGGCCAGGCGGTGGTGATCCAGATGACGCCCGCGAGGAACATCGACACGCTGGCGCGCAGGCAGTTCGCGGTCGCGATATGCCAGTCACGCCATGTCTGGATGCCGTAGCGGAAGCGGTCATGCGCGGGAGGGTTGCGGCTTTCCTCGAACTGGGTGAGGGACGCATCCAGTCCGTCGAGCATGTCGCCTAGAACATGAATGGTCTGACCTTCACGGGTGACACGCTCCTCCAGCGCCGTATTCACTGGCGGATGCGTGACCATATCCATTTCAAGGGCCAGACAGTCGGCGGCGTCCACGCGGGTCGCCGCGCGGAGTTCGGCCAGATCGGTCATGACGTTGGGAAATTCGGACGGATTTTTCAGACGGTCGGGCAGGGAGAGGAGGAAGTTGCTCCCACGGTCGGCAATTTTCTGCCAGCGTTGCCCGTGGGCAGCGGGATCGCGCATCAGTGCCGAGAGATTGAGGCCGCAGGAAAAGAGATTGACCACGCCGGCCAACGCGGCGCGGGCGTGGTCGCCTTCGTGGCCGTGACGGCCCATTTCCACTTCCGCGAACTCGATCTGATCGCCCATGGCCGCCATGGCCGCCATCATTTCGGGAGAGGTGTTGAGCGCGTCCGGCTTGCCTTGCAGCAGGGCGGCTAGGGTGTGGCACACACGGTCCATGGCCGCGATGAAGTTCTCCGTCAGGCGGTCGCGTGCGCGTTCGGTCAGCTTGAACTGGAACAGCGAGGAGATGACGGTTTCGCAGGTGATGCCGAGTGTGATGTAGGTCGCACGTGAGGCTGCGATCATGAAAATGTGGTGCGGATCGGCGGACCCGTCGAGCGCGATGATGGTGAGGGTGAAGCCGCTCGCTCGCATGCCGTGCATACGGTAGTTGGTCATTGCGGCCGGGCCGGGCAGCAGCGTGCCGATGAAGCACAGGATGCCGATCGCTGCTGAGAGCAGCAGGATGAACATGAGCGGTTGCTGGGGCGTGGCGGCCACCAGCGCGATGGCCACGAATGTGCCCACCACCATCCCGAACATATGCCATCGGGCCTTGGCCAGCGATTTGCCGCGTGAGCCCTGCGCGATCATCCACACCGTGAGTGGTGCCCATTGCGGGCTGCCGAGTTCCCACCACAGCGCGATTCCCAGCGCGATGAGGGCGGCGAGAGTGGTTCGCAGCGCGTAACCGAAATTGAAGATATCGGGGGCGATCAGCCAGCGCAGACGCCCCATCCACCCGGACATGAGTGGGGCGGACAGGCCGGTGCGGGCGAGAAGGCTTTCAAGGGCGACCAGCAGAGGGTGTTTTTCGGGAATGGCCCCGCCGCTCATGCTTGTACCCCGTAATGCTTCCGAAACCCGACTGTCATGGCCTTTGCCTTACACCAGCCGTGCTTCAAGCATGTATCGACGGAATGAATAACTCAATTCCCCGTTGGCGGAGGCTGGAATGCCGCCAACGGGTGAGTGGATTCAGTCTTCGTATGTGAGGAGGGCGTGAAGCGGTACATCGATCTTGTCGCGACCGCGCAGTCCTGCCAGTTCGATCATGACGGAGGCGCCCACCACATTGGCGCCGGCCTTGCGCAGCAGGGCGATGGAGGCGGCCAGCGTGCCGCCGGTAGCAAGAAGATCGTCCGTGACCACCACGCGCTGACCCGGCTTGATGGCTTCTGCCTGAATGTGCAGGCTGTCGGAGCCGTATTCCAGATCATAGGACAGGGACACAGTCTCGCCCGGAAGCTTGCCCGGTTTGCGCAGCATGATGATGCCGCAGCCCAGCCGTGTGGCGAGGGGGGCCGCAGTCAGGAAGCCTCGGGACTCGATGGCGGCCAACTGGTCCGGCTGCCATGGCATGACAGCGTGGGCCATGCGGGAGGTGGCGAGCTGCCACGCATCCGCGTTCCGCATCAGGCTTGAGATGTCATAGAAAAGGATGCCCGGCTTGGGGAAGTCGGGGATGTTGTCGATATATTGCTTGAGATCGATGTCGTCGTTCATGAAGCCGTGCCGGAAGCGGGGTTGAGAGGGCGGGCCGCTGCCGGATGTTCATCGTGGCGGGAGCGAACCGGTTCACACAAGTGCCGGGGCTGTGCTGGCGGCGCGGACACTACCTCCCGTGTCGGTGGGGGGCAAGACTCTCGCTTACCCTCATGTGAGATCGGGCGCGTGAGGTCAGGCGGAGATGCGTTCTTCCATGGCGGCGCTGACGGCCTTGAGCAGCCCGTCACGGCGGAATGGCTTGGGCAGAAGCTGGACTGCGGGCGGTGCGTTTGCCGGGCGGGGGCCATCTGCCGTGAAATCGCCGGACATGCAGACGACGCCAATCATCGGCAGCCGTTCGCGGAGCAGGGTGGCCAGACGGAAACCGTCCAGCAGGCCGGGAAGCTGGATGTCGGTCACGAGGAGATCGTAGCTGTTGCCCGCATCTTCCACGAGATCGAAGGCGGCTTCGCCATCGGCGGCTTCCGTCACGCGGTATCCGCCCAGACCGAGGATCGTGGCCACGATATCGCGGATGGCGGGATCGTCTTCCACGACCAGAGCGCGGAACGTGGCCGCTGCGGGTGCGCTTTCCGGTTCCCTTACGGGTGACGGCCTTTGTTCGACGGCGCGGGGCAGCCACAGTGTGATCTGGGTTCCTTCATCGGGCGCTGAAGCCACAACCACGCGCCCTCCGCTCTGACGACAGAAATTCACCACCATCGCCATGCCCAGACCGGTGCCGGCGCCTTCGTCCTTGGTGGTGAAGAAAGGCTCGAAAAGCTGCTGAAGCACCTCCGGCCCCATGCCGCACCCTGTATCGCTGACGTCGATGCGGACCCATGCGCCCGCAGGCAGGGGCGTGCTGTCAGAGGCGACACGCAGGGAGCGGTCGGAGTCCACTGGGAGGGCCAGCAGGTTCATGCCGGTGGAGAAGCTGACATTCGCGGCGCGGATGCTGACGGTGCCGCCCTTTGGCATGGCGTCACGGGCGTTGATGGCGAGGTTGAGCAGCGCGCTTTCGAGTTGAGCCGGATTGACCTGCACTGGCCAGATGGTCTCGGCCTTGTCGCAGTTTACGGCGATACGCGGGCCGATTACGCGGGCGAGCAGATTGCTGGTCAGTGCGAAGATGTCGGCCAGTCGCACCGTGTCGGGCGCGGGTTTCTCGCGGCGGGTGAAGGACAGGAGCTGGCCGGTCAGGGTTTCGGAGCGGCGTGCGGCGTGGGCCGCGGCTTCGAGGCAGGTCTGGCGACGGGCCATGTCCTGCGCGCTGTCGGCTTCGGATGCGAGTTCGAGATTGCCGAGGATGATGGTCAGCAGATTTTTGAAATCATGCGCGATACCGGCGGTGAGTTGCCCCACGGCGCGGAGTTTCTGCGCTTCTCCCAGCGCCCGCTCGCTGCGCAGACGGAGCGTGATGTCGTTGGCGGTGAGCACGAAGCCGCGGCGGTCTTCGGCGTCGGGCACGTCATCGGACGCGAAGAACAGGGTGCGGCAGAGTTCGAGATCGGCGCCGTTGATTCCGCGACATTCCACCATGACGGGCAGGGCACATTCGCCGCGTTGGAGCGCGCGTTCGACATGAGTGAAAGGCTCAAGCAGCGGACGGCCATCCACCACAAGTGCGTCGCTGAGTTTTTCGTAGGACATCTCCTGATGGAGAAAGCCGTCTTCCAGTCCGAGTGTCGCGCCGAAACGGTCGTTCCAGTGGCGCAGGCGGCCTTCCGTGCTGAACACCGCGACACCCATGGTCAGGCTGTCGAGCACTGCGCGAAGCTGAAGAGCGAGGTTGCGGCTGCGTGCCTCTGCGCGGGCTGCGGCGAGGGAAGTGCGGTCGAGCACCCAGCCGGCGGTGATCATGATGAGCACGCCGATGACGATGCCCAGCGCGTCGAGCCGTTTCTGCCAGCTCGTGTTGCGCAGCATGTCGGCAAGCCGCCCTTCGCGTTTGGCAGTGTCCACGCTGCTCAGGGTTGTCAGTGCATCATCGAGTTCCGCAAGCGTAGTGTCGGTTTCGGTGTGGATCAGGGCGTCATGGGGCGTGGCCTGCCAGTCGGCAATACGGTCCAGCGCGTGCCCCATCTGGTCGAGGCTGGGTGGATGGGTGTGGCTGAGACGTTCCTGTAGGGCCACGACGGACGGGAAGGCTTCGCGGGCGGTGGCAATGGCGCCGATGGCATGGACGAAACAGGTGGCGTCGCTGTCCTCATGCCGGGCCAGCCACGCGAAATGACAGATGCGCGCGGTGCCGACCTCTCGTTCCAGATCGCGCATATAGGCATCGGCTCCAGCGCTCTGGCGATCGAGCTGACCATGTCGCGCCATCTCGTTGCCCAGCTGCATCGCCAGAGTTCCGAAGGTGACGATGAGCAGTGCGGCGCCGAGGAGGGCGAGCACATGGGCCCGTTTGGCCGGATGACGTGCCATCGCGTGTTTCGTCCGTTGTTTGACAGACGTGATAGTCGCCGCAACTGGGCGGCATCCGTCAACCCCGCAGATTTACTTCCCGCGTGGACGCAGGGGCAGGGTTGCGACCATCATCAGAGCGCCGAGCAACATGCCGATCGTCATCGGCATGGGACTGCCCTCCCGCGGAAACACCTGTGCGGAGAGGATTCCGATGAGGCCGCCGGTCAGGGCGCCGAAGACATACTGCATGGTGCCCGCGAGCGCGGAGGCCGCGCCAGCCACCTTTGCGTGATCGGCCAAGGCTCCCATCATGGCGTTGGGGTAGATGATGCCTGTGGCGCCGAGGGCCACGATCATGGTGCCGATGGTAACGACGGCTTCCAGTGAAATGCCGGGCGGAAGCGGCATATGCCCCGAAACCCACAGCGAGACGCCCAGCAACGCCAGCGATCCGCCGGCGGCCAGCATGACAGCCGCAGCGAGCAGTCGCTCAGGGCTGAAGCGGTTCACGAGCATGCCGTTAAGCTGGGATGCGCCGATCATGAAGACGGCGAACAGGCCGAACAGCATTGAGAAATGCAGGGGCGTGAAACCGAATCCATTGATAAAAACGGGTGACGCGGCGGTCAGGTAGCTGAACGACATGAAGGTGGAGAAACCCACGATCAGGGCGTGAGAGAGAAATCCCCGGTCCTTGAGCAGCCCGACATAGCGCGTCACCAGCGAGATGGGAGAGAGTCGCGAGCGTAAGTCGGGTGCGAGGGTTTCGGGCAGGAGGCGGATCACAAGCAGGGTGCAGAGCACGCCATAGCCCGTTGAAGCCCAGAAGATGACGCGCCATGAGACGAACGTCACCGCGACGCCACCGAGCATGGGAGCGAGGATGGGCACCACGCCCATGACCATGACGAGCCGTGACATCATGCGTGCGCCCGCCCGCACGTCAGGGACAAGATCGCGCACGCAGGCCGTGGGAATGACCAGACTGGCCGAGGCTCCGAGGGAGGCAACGAAGCGACCACCGAAGAACGTGTAGATGTCGGGAGCGGCGGCGCAGACGGCAGAGCCGAAGGCGAAGATCAGGTTGCCGATGATAAGCGGTGCCCGACGACCGAAGCGGTCCGCCATTGGTCCAACCGTGAGCTGACCGATGGCCAGCCCTATAAACCATATGGAGAGAGTCTGCTGCACGCCCGCAAGATCGGTGTGGAGATCTTTCACCATGACCGGGAAGGCCGGCAGATAGATGTCGGTCGCGATAGGACCGGCAGCGGTCAGGAAGCCCAGAAGGATGGGCAGCCACCATGGCAGCGCGCCCGTGGGATTGGGGGGCCGGAAGGTGTGAAAAAGCTTGGGCTGGCCGTTGGCAGGCATGCCGACTCCGCGATGTGGGCACAGGATGTCGCAGACCCTACGGTGTAAATATGACCGTTTTGATCATGGGTCCGCTGGGTGAAGGTAGGCGGGCGATGAAGATATGTGTCGGAAAGGGTGGGTTGCTTCAGAGGTATGTCTGAGGTGGTTCTGCTGCCGTGGATGAACGGCGGAGAAGCCACATACCCAGAAGCCCTGAAATGAGGAAGAGCAGCGCAGCCATCACGATCCGTCCTCGTCCGTCAAGCTGCACGCCCGAGCCGAGCAGCACGAAAATGATCGTCTGTGGCAGACTGCCCACAGTGGTGGCGGCGACAAAGGGCGTGAAAGGTAATCCACTCACACCTGCGAAGAGATTGAGCAGCAGCGAGGAGCCGACTGGCAGCAGGCGCAGCGTGACGATGGTGGTAAACGGATGCTGCTGTGTCGCGCGCCCGAGATGGGCGAGTCGGCGTCGGAAGCCCTGTGGAGGCGTTGCGTTGTCTCTGATGCCAAGTCTTTGTTGTGCCCAGTGACGACCGCCCCAGCGTGCCCAGCCGAAACAGGCGGCTGCTCCCATCACGGTGGCCAGCGTGGCGAGCAGTGTGCCTTCCATCAGACCGTAGGCGAGGCCAGCGGCGAAGCAGAGCACCTGACGGGGAAGCCCGAAGAGGCACCATAGCGTGCCACACATTGTAAAAAGGCTTCGTCCCTTCAGGCCGAGCCGCAGGGTGGCGGTGTCATCGAGCAGGTGGCGGAACCCGGGCACCGAGGGCAGGAGCAGTGCGCCACAGGCAAGGACCAGCAGCATCAGCGCGGGCCGCAGGAGAGTGGCGATGCCCTGCCGCCTTATGTCTTTGGAGCCGGAGGGCGCGTCAGATGGCGCGGGAGGCTCTGGCGGCGCGATGTCGGGCATGGCGCGCGCGGTAACACCTCCTTGCCCGCGATTGCAAGAGCGCGGTAGAGGGGCGCATGTCCAATACGACCTCTTCGGGCGCGCAGGCGGCTCGACTTTCGGATTCGACCGTGATCGACGGCATGTCGATGCGTGATCGTAGGCGCGTTTCCAACTGGCTGCTGACGATCTGCGTCATGCTGCTGGGCATGATTGCGCTGGGGGGGGCGACGCGCCTGACGGGTTCGGGTCTGTCGATCATGGATTGGCGTCCCGTTACGGGGATGCTTCCTCCTCTCAGCCATGCGGAGTGGGAGCGGCAGTTCGAACTCTACAAGGGTATTCCCCAGTACAAGATCCTGCATGAAGGTTTTGGCCTTGCAGGGTTCCAGAAGATTTTCTGGGCCGAATGGACGCATCGTTTCTGGGGGCGCGTCATCGGGCTTTACCTGCTGGTGCGACTGGTGATTTTCGCGGTTCAGGGGGTGCTGACGCGCGGTCTGATCCTGCGGCTGGCGTTCTTCTTTGTCCTCGGCGGCCTTCAGGGGGCGATTGGCTGGTTCATGGTGGCCTCGGGGTTCCGCCCGGACAGCACGGCGGTCGAGCCGGTGCGTCTGGTGCTGCATCTGGGCATGGCGCTGATCCTCTACGGCGCGATCCTGTGGACGGCGCTTTCGGTGCGCTACCCTACGGTGGAGCCGGTGCCGGATCGTGAGGGCGGTCGCCGCACACGCATGGCGTTGCATGGGGCGCTGGGTCTGGTGGGACTGACCATTGTGGCGGGCGGCTTTACGGCGGGCACCCATGCGGGTTTTTCCTACAACACCTTTCCGTTGATGGACGGTCATCTGGTGCCGGAAGGCTACGCGCGGCTGCATCCGTTCTGGTTTAACTGGATCGCGAACATTCCTGCCGTGCAATTTGATCATCGTCTGTTGGCCACGCTTACGGTGCTGGCCATCGGGCTGACGGTGTTCTTGGGCATGAAGGCGAATCTGGGACCGCGCGCGCATGCGGCTGTGGCGCTTATGGGCTGGGCTGTGTTGATTCAGTACGCGCTGGGCGTGACGACGTTGTTGCTGGTGGTGCCGGTGTGGGCCGGGACGATTCACCAGACCTTTGCGGCGGTGCTTCTGGGTGTGGGGATATATGCCATGCACGCATTGCGTGGCGCGAAACGTACGCGGTGGTAAGGTTGGGCCGTCAGCCGGTGTGCTGCCTCGGGGAGGGGCGCGCTGGGCTGGGCAAGGAATGAGGATATTTGCGGGCTCCTGGTCTGGATCAGACAGGAGCCCGTCTTCGTTTTTTCTCAGGCGCTGACGGGCAGAGTGACGTTCGCAAGGCCCGCGATCCAGCGCGCCAGAGCCTCTCCCAAAAGTGTGTAGCCGAAATCGCCCAGATGCAGCCCGTCCGGCGAAAGGACGTCGCGTTCGATGTGATGCTCTTGGCACCACTGTTTCATGGCGTCGTAACGGTCGAAGCAGGGAATGCCGAGTTCGATGGCCAGTGCGGGCACGGCATCGCGGAACGCGGGAAAGTTGGGCAGTTCCTCCAGCATCTTGCACCATTGCGGGCCGATCATGGCGAGATCGCAGCCCTGACGCCGGAGCATCTGAAGGTCGTCGCGGGTCAGGTCGATGAAGATGGAAACGGGCTCTTCTTTCCACACATCGTTGGTGCCGCCCTGCCAGATGACAAGATCGGGGCGGTCGTCGATTACCTGTTGCAGGCGCTCGTGCATTTCGGGCGCGCCGTTGCCGCCGATGCCGCGATTGATGACGGTCAGACCGCCCGGGGCGGCTGGGGCGAACGTGTGCTCGAAGACGGGACACAGACCATGCTCAGGCGTGCTGGCGCCAATGCCCTCCACGGTGGAAGATCCGAAGAGACAGATCCGGACCGGTTCGGAATCTGCCAGCAGGCGCGTGAGGCGGGGAAGTGTGTACATGCGTAAATGTCCCTGACAGATGGGGCGCGAAAGATCAGGCCGTGGCTTTACGATGGGCGGCGGCCTGTGCCCGCGCGCGATTACGTTTGCGTTCGTACACCACGGTCACGCCGTAGAGGATTGCCAGTCCGGCACAGTTGATGACCACCTGAAACAGCCAGCCTTCGCCGAAGGTGGTGAAGATCAGTCGGCCGATCAGATCGAGGACGGTCCCAACGGTGAAGACCTCCAGCGAGTGACGGCCGCACAGGGCGAGCGCCTGTCCGAAACGGGTTTCGGAAAAGCGTTTCGCGAGGGGGGAGGACTGGACGAGATAGAAGATGGCCAGCACGTCGAGCAGGCGCAGCGGGGCGAGGGTGCTTTTGTCAGGTGATGGCAGGGCGAGTGGGCGGATGACGGGCAGACCCCACTGGGTCCACGGAAAGGCCTCCAACAGCGAAAAGACGAGATAGAGACCGCAGGCCACTTTCAGCCATGGGAAGGCGGGTAGATTGCCGTTGTATTTTTCCGCTTCGATGGCACCGAACGCGCCGATCATGAAGAGGAACTGCCACGCCAGTGGATCGAAATACCAGCCGTCCGGATCCAGCCAGTTGGGGAAGTTCACGTCCGGGTCGATGTTGATGAGCAGCCAGAGCGCGGCTGACAGGCCGAGGGCCAGCCAGCGGTTGAATTTCAGCACCACATACATGAGCGGAAACGCGGCCAGTAGCACCATGTAGAGTGGCAGAATGTTGAGGTTGGACGGCAGGGCGTCGAGCAGGAACACGCGCCAGAAGCTGGAAACGCCATGGGCCAGTTCGGGTTCGAGGAAATCGACTGGAACGGGTGTGAACTGCCGCCATGTGAGAATGATGGCGATGAAAGCCATGATCATCAGTGTCTGGGAGACGTAGAGTTTGACGCAGCGTTTGGCGAGACGCGTGAGCGTCTCACGTGCGCCGTAGCGGGGGAAGCCGCGTCCGTATGCCAGCCACGAGGCGTAACCGGCCAGCAGAACAAAGATTTCGGCGGCGTCCGCGAAGCCGAGATTGCGCAGGGTCAGCCGGTTGAGGAGGTTCTGTGGCATATGGTCCACGAACATCATCAGAAGTGCGATGCCGCGCAGTGCATCGATGCGGTGATCGCGGGTGCGGGTAGGACGAGCGACCGAAGGCGTGGCCGTGGTGGGCTGGGCGCCTGCTGGCAGGGTGGCGGAGGAAGGGATGACCGTCATATCCTGTCCCGTAAGGGTTCCGGCTGTAGCGGATCTCCGCTGGTGCGGGCGCGTTTATCGTGCATCGGGTCACGAAAGACCAGTGCGGAGGCACGTTCCTGTACAATGGATAATGTTTCGTTCATGCACATAATCGGATGGTGGCCCTGAACTTGTCCGCTGGTCTGCGGTCCCCATTTTGGTCATACAGACGCGCTTCGGCAGAAAAAGGACATTCTCATGACGCAGCGACACATTCCCTCACGTGAGGACATCGGACGTGTGCTGGGCGGCGTGATCGGCGCGCAGGCGGGCGAGGATGTGGCTGTGGAGTCCTGCCGCGTCGAAGGTGAGCGGTTGCTGGTGACGCTGAGTGTGCCGCAGGCGCTTGCTGCGCGGATGGGGGACATCGCGCCACGTCTCGAATCGGTGCTGGCGAGTGCTTTTCCGGGCTGGCAGCCGCGTGTGGTGTTGACCGCGCATCGGACGATGGCGGCCGCTCCGCCGTCACGGGCTTCGGGGGGCGGACACAGACCACTTGGGGGCGTGGGACATCCGGAGGCGGCGGATGCGCCGCTTCTGCCGGGTGTGAAGGCGGTCATTGCCGTGGCGTCCGGCAAGGGCGGAGTGGGTAAATCCACAACGGCGGTCAATCTGGCGGCGGGGCTGGCGCTGGAAGGGTTGTCGGTGGGGTTGATGGACGCGGATGTTCATGGACCGTCGCTGCCGCGGATGCTGGGGATAAAGGCAAAGCCGGAAGTGCGGGATGGAAAGCTGATCCCGCTGGAGGCGTATGGTCTGAAGGCCATGTCCATCGGCATGATGGTGGATGAGGAACAGGCCATGATCTGGCGTGGTCCGATGGTGATGGGGGCGATCGGTCAGCTTCTGGGGGATGTGGAGTGGGGTGCGCTGGATGTGCTCGTCATCGACATGCCCCCGGGCACGGGCGACGCACAGTTGACGCTGGCGAAGAAAGGGGTGCTGGGCGGTGCGATCATTGTCTCAACGCCGCAGGACATCGCTCTTCTGGATGCGCGGCGCGGTATTGCGATGTTTGGCAAGACGAACGTGCCGGTGCTGGGGATTGTGGAGAACATGTCCTATTTCTGCTGCCCCAATTGTCACCACCGGACGGAACTGTTCGGGCATGGCGGCGCGCGCGATGAGGCGCGGAAGCTGGATGTTCCGTTTCTGGGCGAGATTCCGCTGCTGGCGGACATTCGCATGAGCGCCGATGCGGGGCGTCCGCTTGTGATCGCAGCACCGGACAGTGAGGGAGCGCAGGCTTATCGTGGGCTGGCGCGCACGGTTGCGGGGACGTTGAGGCGTCTGCCGGGCCGCTGAGGTTACAGGCAAAAGAAAAGGGCCGGGAACGTGCGTCCCGGCCCTTTGGCATTCCGACCTGCTGAAAGGTCAGATGCGCATTCTCAGTTGGCGCTGTCAGTCGCCGTGCTGTCGGTCGTAGCTGTGCTCTTCTTCGCCTTGTGCGTGTGGTGCTTGTGCGACTTCTTGTGAGCGCGATGCTTGTGGTGCGTGGTGGACTCGGTGGCCGACTTCTCGCCTTCAGCGGCGGGTGCGGTCTCGGAGGGTGCCGGGGTGGCTGTCGGAGCTGGGCCGGGGTTCGTCGTGGCATCCGGAGCGGGGCTGGCGGGAGCCTCCGTCGTGGCGGCGGGAGGTGCCGTTTCCGTCTGGGCAAGAGCCGGTACGGCTGTCGCGCCCGTCAGGGCCACGATGGAAAGGGCTGCGAAAAGGCGCGATGACTTCATGAAACAGTCTCCAGAAACTCCGGTCCGGCAATTATCGGTGCGGACCAGTGGCGGTTGTTTTATCATTCGTCTCGAATAGTGTCTCGTATTAAGTTTTCATCATGCCGTCATCTTGCAATAGGGTCGCCATAATTCGATCACAATAGCCGTTTTGGGCTGCTGCAACTGAGTTTTAATTAAGAAAACCTGTCGTTTTCATTTCCGGACCGGGTGGGCGGGTCAGGAGTTGCTCCGTCGCGTCTTTCAGAGCGACGCGGCCGGTGACGATATCGGCGACAGCCTCCATCACCGGCACGCTCACCTGCTGCTGACCGGCAAGTGTGGTCAGTGCTTGTGAGGTGGCCACTCCTTCGGCCACGCCGCCAGCCGTTTTTTCCGCGTCGTGAGGCGACATTCCTTCTCCCAACGCATGACCGACACGAAAGTTACGCGAAGATGTTCCTGTACAGGTGAGGAGAAGGTCGCCCATGCCTGCGAGACCGGACATGGTGGCGGCCTTGCCACCCAGCGATTCAGCCAGACGGCTGATTTCCGCCAGTCCGCGTGTGACGAGGGCGGCGCGTGCGTTTTCTCCCAATCCCGCGCCGATAGTGGCTCCTGCTGCAATGGCGATGACGTTTTTGGCGGCGCCTCCAAGCTGCACGCCGATGACATCGGTGCTGTCATAGAGTCGGAAGGTGGACGTGCCGAGACCATCGGCCAGATGGCGGGCAAGTCCGTCTTCCTTTGCCGCGATGACGGCAGCGGCGGGAAGGCCTGCTGCGATTTCGTGCGCGAAGTTCGGCCCAGACAGCACGGCGCCAGCATGACCGGGTTTTACATCAGCAAGAATGTCGAGGGGAAAGTGCAGGCTGTCAGGGCGCACGCCCTTGCAGCACAGGACAAGAGGGGAGGCCGTGTCCAGCCGAGCCAGAACGGCGGCGAGATGTTGCATGGGCACGGCCACCAGCGTCATGTCCGCGTCCACCTTCAGGTTATCGGTGACACGGATGGAATCGGGCAGGGGGTGGGCGCTCAGGCGCGGCATTGCGCCGTTGGCCAGACGGGCTGTTGGGTTACGCGCCCACAGATGGACAGCCGCGCCTGTGCGGGCCGCCTGAAGGGCGAGTGCCAGTCCCCATGAACCGGCTCCGATGACGGCGATGCGCTTCATTCCGGGACGACCCATTGTACGGAGGTTTCCGTGTCTTCAGTGCCAAGATACTGACGCAGGACCGTCAGAACGGCGGCAGCCTCTTCGTCAAGCTGGAAAGGTGGGTTGGCGATGAGCAGACCGCAACCGTTCAGACGTGTGGGGTCGAGCGGTGGGCGCAGTGTGAACTCAAGCGCGAGCAGCTTGCGCTGTCCGGCGTCTTTCAGCGTGTTGAAAAAGGTGCGGACGGGTGTGCGGTGTTTGATGGGATACCAGACCGCCATGACGCCGGTGGGAAAGCGTTGACGGGCTGTGATGATGGCGTGACTGAGGGCGGCGAATTCGTCGCGCTGCTCGAAGGGTGGGTCCATCAGGACGAGACCGCGCCGGGCGGTTTTTGGAGGTAGCAACGCAGTGATGGCTTCATAACCGTCGCGGGCGTGGACGGCGACAGCGGGATCGCGGCGAAACAGGCGACGGAGGATGGGTTGGTCTTCTGGGTGACGTTCACAACAGGCCAACGTGTCACCGGGCCGTAGCAGGCGTGCGATCAGTTCGGGAGAGCCGGGATAGAATAGCTTTCCGTCATGCTCGTTGATGACATCATGCACGATGCGAAGCCAGTCACGCAGGGGGCTCAAAGCTGGGAGTTCGGGATCAAGGCCCAGAAGACGGCCGATACCCTCGCGCCATTCCCTAGTGGCCTGTGCTTCGGGCCCTGAGAGGTCATACAGACCGATGCCAGCATGGGTGTCCAGCACGGAGATGGGTGTCTCCTTGCGGGTGAGCAGGCGCAGGAGAGTGACGAGCAGGGCGTGCTTCATCACATCTGCGAAATTTCCGGCGTGGTAGGCGTGGCGGTAGTTCATGAGAGGTGTTGTAGCTCAAGCGAGGATATGCGCCATCTCTTAACGGCGCGTTTTCACTTCCCCGGTCTCACGCCGACACGGCGGGAATTGCTTTTTGGTGGAACGTCGTGATGGGGATTGGCGCATTAGTCCCGCCATGCGTCTGCCAGACAAGGGAACGCCTTCGGACAGGTCCATTGGTACCGAGCGAGGAGACTGCGTAGCATTTCCCGTTCTGAAATGGAGGGTTGCGCTGGAAAGGTTTTTTGGCTGAACAGCGACGCGGCATCGTTTCGAGGAGGCTGTGGACATGCTGCTTCACAGGCTGTGTGCACCGTGATGGGCGACCGTTTCTATCGCCGTCTCTTTCGCAATGCCGCTGGTGGTGAAAAATATGTGCGACGCTCAGAGGGGGAATTTCATTTCCCACGCAAGAATTTTGTTCGCATGGGAAATAAAATCCGCCTGTGCGGTCAATCTTCAATCACGGCTTTTCAGAAATGCTTGATAATATTCATCTGCCATCTTTCGCAGGGAGCGACCGATGGAGATGTAGTTATATTCATCGAGATTTGCGAGAGAGGCACGGGCGGCAGGGTGTTTCACGCCAAAGCCTTCGCCCGGTAGCAGGATGACGCCGGTTTCATCGGCTATGCGGAACAGGATCTCGCTGGTGCTGGAGCGTTCGGCCACCCATTCGGCGAATTCGTTGCCGTAGAGAGAGCGGCAGATGCTCTTGAGATCGAGCATTGTGTAGTAATGGACGGCGTTTGCATCTTCGTGCGGTTCCACGCCAAGCGCTTTGTAAAGCGTGGCTTCGCGGCGGCGGATGATGTTCTTGACGGTCTGTTTGTAGTGGTCGCCTTCGTCCATCAGGCAGAACAGCGCGAACATGACCATCTGCACCTGTTGTGGTGTTGAGAGACCGGCGGTGTGGTTGAGTGCCACGAGGCGACTGTCGGCCACGATACGGTCGATGAATTTCAGGTTGTTCGGATCGGTGGTCAGGCTGGAGTAGCGCTCAGTCAGTTCTGCCGTGAGCGGAGCAGGAAGTTTGCGGATCAGTCCGTCGATGGCGTTGTCTTTGTGTATGCCGATCACGCCCAGTCGCCAGCCGGTTGCGCCGAAATACTTGGAGAAGGAATAAACGAGGATCGTATTGTGTGGGCAGACGGCAAACAGGGAGCGGAAATTGTCGGCAAACGTGCCGTAGACGTCATCGGTGATGATGATGAGATCCTGACGTTCTTCCTGCACGATGCGGGCTATCTCCTGCATGGAGGCGTCGTCCATCTTTACCGATGTGGGGTTGCTCGGATTGACGCAAAAGAAGATGCGCACGCTGGGATCGCGCAGTTTGTCGAGTTCGGATTTGGGATATTGCCAGTCCTGATGAGGGTCTGCATGGATGGCGACCTGCTCAAGCTCGAACTCCTTGAGATGCGGAATCTCGATATAGGGCGAGAAGATCGGCATACCGAGCGCAACTTTGTCGCCCTTTTTCAGAAGGCCGTTTTCCTTGAGCGAGTTGAAGATGTAGGCCATGCCGGCCGCGCCACCTTCCACCCCGAAGAAATCGACGTCGTCACGGGCGAGTGTGTCGCCGGTCATTTCCTTGAGTACATAGTGTCCGGTCACCTGTTCGCTCAGCGGCAGCATGCGCGGAGGCGTTGGGTAGTGGCAGCCGAGGATGCCTTCGGCCATTTCGTGCAGGAATTTGTCAGCGGGCAGGCCCATCTGGTCGCGCACATAGCTCAGGGCGCGGGCGAGGAACCGTGTGCCGTTATGGCCGCGTCGTTCTGCGAGAAAGCGGTCGAAGCGATCTTCGATTCCTTCGATGCGTGCCAGTCCTCCGACCCCGGCGCTCATGTAGGAGAAGGAACGTTCGGACTCCGCGAGGGCGAACTGACCGAAATGGAAGAAAGCGGAGCGAGGCAAGGTGGCGAGGAAATTGGGGTTGCCGCGACCGGCGTTGAGCATGAGACGGCCCGATTTGCGGGTGGCCATGCGGATGAGTTTGTCCTTCAGTTCGAAAGGACTGAGATTCTTGAGCCGCCTGAAATCAGCAACCACGAGACCATTCCTTCTGATCCGGTATCGGCAGAAGGTTTATGGCTAACACATTTCTGCACTCAGAGCAGAGTTGGGTAGGCAGGAGAAAAGGACGGTTACGCCTTCACGTCTGCGGGAGAAAGGCAGGTGGATTTTTCATCGCTTTTCAGCCGTAGGACGGAGGTGGCTGGAGCCTGAAATTCCCACATGACGCCGTCTTTTTTCAGATCGTAGTGGACCTTTCCGCCGCGCAGAGTGCGGGGATTATGTTCGATGACGATCGAACCGAAGCCGCGGCGTGCGGGGGGTATGACGCTGGGGCCTCCGGTTTCGGTCCAGCGCAGGAAGAAAGTTTCTTTGTCGGACGTGTCTGTAATGCCCCATTCGATGGTGACGGTTCCGCTGAGGGTGGAGAGGGCACCGTATTTGATGGCGTTGGTGGTCAGTTCGTGGATGGCGAGGCCCAGACGTTCGGCGGCATCGGGCAGGAGGCGAAGGGTGGGATCTCCCCGAAAGACGGTCTGATGACCGGCACTGTCGCCCGAGACGGCGGTCTGGGTCATCAGCAGGTCGGAGATGGAGGCGCCTATCCATGCGCCCTGAAGCAGGATGTCCTGACTGCGGGAAATGGAGCAGACGCGCCGTGTGAGGGTTTCCACGAACGGCTCGTCCGGGTTGGGGACGGAGCGGCGGATGAGCGCCTGAATCACAGTCAGGAGGTTGCGTGAGCGGTGATTGAGTTCGTGCAGGAGAATGTCGATCTGGCGACGATTTTCGTGGGCCAGTGTTACGTCGCGTGAGACGCAGAGGATGGAGCGCACACTGCCATCGGCCGACGTGATGGGGGTAAGCATGTTGTCCCAGTAGCGTGGTTGTTCGCCCGGCACGCGGCTTTCGCCGGGGAAGCGGACGTTTTCACCTTGTGCTGCAGTGTCCAGGGCTTCCTGCCCATCGGGGTGAACCTCGGGTGGGAGGAGCGGCAGCCATTTCATGCCGAAGCCGCTGTCGGGATCGACGTTGAGCGCTTCGCATCCCGCGCGGTTCATGTGGACGAGGGCGCCCTGTGCGTCGATGACCTTGATGCAGTCCGGACTGGCATCGAGCATGTGAGAGATCAGTGCGACGCGTTTCTCGTGCCCGATTTCCCGCTGTTTGCGGGTGTGGATGTCGGTCAGGATATTGAGCCAGAACTGGATGTCGCCCTGTTCATCGTGGTCGGGGACAATGCGCAGGAGGAACCAGCGCGGTGACTGTCCCGGTGCGCGCAGGCGCAGATCGGTTTCGGTGGACTGACGGGTGGCGTGGGCTTTTTTCAGCGTGCGCAGGACGTGAAGCCGGTCTTCCGGTGCTACGCTGCGGAGCCATTCAGCATTCTCCGACAGGCCGAGGTGGCGCGCGGTGCGCCATGCCCTATTGCTCCAGTGAGCGTGACCGTCCGCGCTGGTGACGCAGATGAGGTCGGGCATCAGGTCGAGGGTGAAGGTGGACAGTCCGGCCAAGGGTGTGGCGTGTGCGTGAGGAAGGCCGTTTGTGGCGCGCACTGTCTCCTGAGTGGCAGAGAAATGGGACACGTTCGACCTCCTCGCGCTGCTGACCCATCAAATTAGAGATGAATCTCTAATTTGAGATTTACCGGGCGGCGGTGGGACAGAACAAGGAGAAGGGAATGGTTCTCCGTGTCTGTCTCACCTGCAACGCGCCACCGGGTGTCAATGTTCCGTCGGCGTGTCCGCGAGCGTGTAGGCCACGATGTAGTCTCCCAGCTTCGTGCCGAACGAACCATGGCCGCCATCGGCGGTCAGCACGTATTGTTTGCCATTTGCCTCATACGTCATGGGTGTGGACTGGCCACCAGCGGGGAGGCGGTCCTGCCACAGTTGCGCACCGGTGGTGACGTCATAGGCGCGGATATAGGCGTCGGCGGTGGAGGTCAGGAACGCCACGCCGCCCGCCGTGACGATGGGGCCGCCGAGGGAGGGAATGCCGACCTTGAAGCCGATCGGTAACGGAGAGTTGTCACGGGTTGTGCCATTACGGTGCATCCACATGATGCGGTTGGTCTTCAGGTCGATGCCCGCGACATAGCCCCAGCCGGGCTGTTTGCAGGGAATGCCCAGCGGCGAGAGGAAGGCGTGCAGGTCCACGCCGTACGGCGTGCCGTATTGTGGCTGCACGCCGCTCTCCGAGCCGGACGGGCCGGCGGCGTCAGGCGAGGCAGGATTGTTCGGGCCGCGCGGAATGAGCGTGGAGACGAACGGGATGGCGATGGGGTTAGCAAACGCTACCTGTCGCACGGGATCGACGGCGAGACCGCCCCATTCGAACATGCCGAGATTGCCGGGGAAGACGAGCGTGCCTTGTAGGGAAGGTGGTGTGAACGGTCCCTCATAGCGCAGCGATTTGAACATGATGCGGCAGACCAGTTGGTCGAGCATGGTCGCCCCCCACATGTCCGCGTCCGTCAGCTTGTTCTTGGGACGGAAGGTGAGGGCCGAGAAAGGTTGTGTGGGAGAGAGGTGATCACCCGGGGCGGCACCCTGTGGCACGGGCGTTTCGGGAGCCGGGACGACAAGTTGTCCGTTACGACGGTCCAGCACGAAGATGTTGCCGGTCTTGGCGGGGGCGTAGAGCACGGGGATGACGGTGCCGTCGGGACGGTGAATGTCCACAAGACTGGGCTGGGCGGGGATGTCCATGTCCCACAGATCGTGATGGACGGTCTGATAGAACCAGACTTTCCGGCCGGTGTTGGCATCGAGCGCGAGGATGCCGGAGGCGTAGCGCTCCTGATCCGGTGTGCGGTGACCGCCCCAGATGTCGGGGGTGGCGACGCCGGTGGGAATGTAGATCAGGCCCAGCTTGCGATCATAGGACGAAGTGATCCACGAGTTGGGGGAGTTGGCCACGAAGTGATGGGTGGCGGAGGGCATCTCGTTCGGGTCGGGATTGCCGGGATCGAAGGCCCAGACAAGCTGGCCGGTGCGGAGGTCGTAGGCGCGGGTGACGCCGGAGGGCTCGTGCGTGGAGTAGTTGTCGGTCACGGCGCCGGAGATGATGACGACCTTGTCGGTGACGACGGGCGGCGAAGTGGGTTCGTAGAAGCCGGGCGTGCGCATGGGCATGCCCTCGGTGAGGTCGATCGCGCCATTGCGACCGAAGCCGGTACAGAGCTGGCCGTTCGCGGCGTTCAGCGCGATGAGGCGGCCATCATTTGTGGGCAGGAAGATGCGTTCGGCGCAGTCATCCGCGGCGGGTGTGTCCATGGGAGGCGTTGCGGCCCACGACACACCGCGACAGGTCATATGCTGGAAGGTGGCGTTGTAGGTGATCTTGGGATCGAACACCCAGTGTTGCTTTCCGGTCGCGGCGTCGAGCGCGAAGACAAGCTGGTGAGGCGAGCAGAGATAGACGGTGTCGTGGATCTTGATGGGGGTGACTTCATCGGTGATCTCGACGGGATCGTCGGCGCGTTTGAGGTCGTGGGTGCGGAAGGTCCACGCGACCTTGAGCTGCTTCACATTGGCGGGCGTGATCTGTGCGAGTGGGGAGTAGCGGTCTCCGAACTGGGTGCCGCCGTAAGCGCTCCAGTCCTCAGGAGGCTTTTCGTTGGCATCGGCGGGAGTGACGGAAGCGGTGGCCTGGGTCAGGGAGCCGGCGCGGTCCTGTGGATCCTGCGTCAGAGCATAGCCGAACACAGCGATGCCAGCGACGATGCTGGCGGCGAGAGGCGCGCGGGCGCGGGATGCTTTGGACCCGAGATCGCGGGTGACGAAGGGGAGCAGGAGCCACAGGCCGAGCGGCAGGATGATGTCGCCCCGTGGTGCGAGCGTCCAGAAGTCGAAGCCGGCTTCCGTAACGGCCCAGATGAGTGTGGCGACGACAAGAGCGGCGTAGAGCCACCATGCCGCAGGGTTGCGCTTCCACAGCAGGACGGCGACCACAAGCAGTGCGAGGCCGCAGGGTGCGTAAAACAGCGAACCGCCGAGGGTGGCCAGCCACGTTCCGGCGCCGGCAAGGATCAGCCCAAGTGCGCCGGTTGCGAGTGCTGTTGCCGTCAGAATGAAACCGGGCCTGCGAGCCGCTCTTGTCGTCATGAATTGATGGACCTGCATGTGAGTAATGTGGGGTGGAAGAAAGTGGATTGGTCATGCGGTGTCAATGGTGAGGCATCGCTGGGCGGGGTGTGAAGTGTAAAATCTCTGTTCGTTTCAATGAGGAGATGGAATTTTACCTGAAGTCTTGCATTTTGTTTCGTATTATTCAGAGGATGTTTTTGTTTCTGTTAACTCTGACGATGTTTGGAAAATTTTCTGCCGTTCATGTCGGGTGCGGGATACAGCTCGTGTGATGGATGTATCGACTTCGGGATGGAACCGTGTCTTTTTGTCGGCGCGTCGGATGCGTGTCCGGCGTTTCCTTTTTGGCCCCTGCACGGCATAGCCGGATGGAGAGCATGTCCTTTCAGCTTGATGTTCCAAGAGCGTCCGATGCTCAGCTTGCCGCTCTGTTCCACAACATCATGGTGGACGACGAGATCGATCTGTCTGTCTTGTGTCCGGATGACGTTTCGCCCCGCTGCACGGAAGAGGAATTGCAGGCGTGCTATCGTCTCTGTTGGCAGTTGCTTGAGCGGGGCGTGGATATGAACGCCTTTCGCCGTCTGATCGTCCGTATTGCGCTCACGCGGTCTCCCGATGCAGAGGAACGCGCTGCTTTCAAGAAGGTTCGGGCGCGCTTCAAGCATATGCGTTTTGCCTGCTCCAATTTCGATCGCCGCCATCGTTACCCCCGGCAGCTTCACTTCATTACCAGCCTCATGGGGTTCTTGCAGGACGCTTTCAAAAACGGGCAGCAGCTTCGGACTGTCTGGCTGGCCGTTGTGCTTCGACTGGCTCTCACGAGAGGGCCTTTTGCCATGATCCGGCATCGTCTGGCGGCTTTCCAACCGACCACGCCGGACGAGTTCATGACGTTCCAGAAAGCCGAGACTGGAAAGCTGGCGGCGGCTTTGGAGGGTGGAAAGCCGATTACGGGGCGACAGTTTCATGCCTTGCGCAAGATCATCAGTCGCCGGACGGCGTTTGTGGATACGCTGCGTGTCGTCCGTCCGTCCGTGAAACTGAATGCGTTGTCGCTTTATCTCGCCACCATCAACGGGCTGATGGGGGACATGCATGACGAGCTTATCCTCAAACAGGTGCGGGGCGAGTGGGATTATCATGAGGGGCTCTTTGCTCTGCCCGATGAAATTTCCAGTCGTCTGCGGATGCTGGTTAGCCGTTCCGTGTGATTGTGTCTCCCTTGCGGGAGGCCTTGACGGTGAGGCATCGTGAAGATGCCCGGTCGTCGATTGTGGCGGGCGGTCGTGAGGACGAAAGATGATGCGTTCGCGAGTTCTGTCAGCCTGTTTCGGGCTTGCCATGATGGCGTGTACCAGCGTGGCGGTTCCTTCTTCTTTCACGGTGATGGGTGTGGCCCACGCGGCGCCAGCGTGCCGCGATGCGAAGGGGAAATTCACGAAATGTTCGCCGCCCCGTCCTCCGCGTTGTCGGGATGAGCGCGGCAAGTTCACGCGGTGCAAGTGATCGCAGGCGTATGAAGCGGGGTTGTATCGTCGGGTTGTTGGCGCTGGTGGCGAGTGGGGTTGCCTTCCCATTTGCGGCGGAGGCGGCCGATGCCGGGCGGTACCCCCTTATGCCGTTTCCTTCTTCTGTAACGTGGAAGGGGGAGACGGCAGCGCCCTGTGCCCGGGTTGAGGTGACATGGGCCACCGCACCGACGCCGTTACTTCGGCGTGCAGCGGCGCGGTTTGGTCATCGGGTCAGCGCTCTTGCAAAAGGTGGGGCGGTCTGTTCGCTCTCGGTGCGGTATGCGCCGGATGCCGGATGGCTGACAGTGGCCGCGCGCGAGCACTATCGACTTGAGGTGACAGGACGGCACGCGACGTTGGAAGCCGATGGAGCGGCGGGTGTGCTGCGTGGGCTGGCGACGGTTCTTCAGTTTCGCGCATCTTCGGGTGGGGGACTGGAGTTTCCTGAGGCTGTGTTCGACGATGCACCGCGTTTTGCGTGGCGGGGTATTGTCATCGACCCTGTGCGGCATTTCCTGTCGGTGACAGCCATTGAGCGTCAGTTGGACGTGATGGAACTGGCCAAGCTGAATGTGCTGCATCTGCATCTGAGCGACGGCACGGCGTTTCGTGTGGAAAGCCGTCGTTTTCCCCGGTTGCAGCAGGTGGCGTCGCACGGCCGGTATTTCACACAGGCTGATATCCGGTATCTTGTTGCTTTTGCCGCGGATCGGGGTATTCGCGTGGTGCCGGAGTTCGATGTGCCGGGGCATGCGCGCGCCATTTTGGAGGCTTATCCCGAGCTGGCGGCGCGGCCGGAGACGGTAGCGACAGGCAATCCGAACAATCCGGCATTGGACGTGACTAATCCGCGCACGCTGGCTTTTGTGAAAACGCTTTTTGCCGAGATGGTGCCGCTTTTTCCCGATGCTTACTTCCATGCGGGTGGAGATGAGGTGGTGGCGTCGCAGTGGACCGGATCGCCCCGGATTGCGGCATGGATGCAGACGCACGGATACCGGGATGCCGCGGCATTACAGGCGGTTTTCACCGAACAGGTGCGACAGGTGCTTACCTCTCTGGACCGTACGATGATTGGGTGGGATGAGGTGATGACGGCACCGGTGCCCCGGTCGGTGGCCGTGGAGGTCTGGCGAGCCTCGAAATGGACGGCCGAGGCTACGACGAGAGGACATCCGACAATTGTCGCGGCTGGCTATTATCTCGATCTTCTGCGTCCGGCGCGACAATCTTATGAAGTGGATCCGTTGGATGTGAAGGCCGAGGGTATGTCGGCAGCGGAACTGGCGGCGGCGCAGCGCAAGCATTTTCCGCATGCGGAGGCGTTTGCCATGGACCCGCAGGCGCGTGCGCTCGATGCGGAGCAGGAGCGTCATGTTCTCGGTGGGGAAATGCCGTTATGGACGGAAGAAGTGTCCGAACCCATGCTGGACGGGCGGTTGTGGCCGCGTGCGGTAGCGATTGCCGAGCGGCTGTGGTCTCCGGCGTCCGTGCGGGATGTGACGGACATGGAGCGGCGTCTTCCTCTGGTGGAGAATGAACTGGAGCGGCTGGGACTCAGGACTCAGCACGAGCGGACGGCGATGATGGCTGATCTGGCGGGAGCGGATGTGGAGCCGGTTCGCACGTTGCTCGACGTAACAAGCCCTATTCGGAATTATGGTATCAACCGAATGGCCAAGACTGCGGGTGAGGCTCTGCTGACATGGCCGGTGGCGATTGCGGTTCCTGATAATGTGGCCGCACTCCATTTCAATGCGCTGGCGTTGGCTTATGCGCGTGGAGAGCGCTCGGTGCGCCCGGAACTGGAAGCGATGCTGGTGAAATGGGCGGCCAACGATGCGGCTTTTGCATCGGTGGCGGAGCGTTCACAGGCTTTGATGGATGTTCGTCCGATTTCACGGCAGTTGTCACAACTGGCGAGTGTTTCTCTCAGAGCATTGCGTGAAGAGAATGATGCGGGCTGGCGGATGGATGCGGAGCGGCTGTTGGCCGAACAGGCCGAGGCCTTGGCGTCCTGTTCGTGGAACGTATTGCCCGGTCCGGGCGTGCCGCCGGCTGGTGGGCTGTTGATCGATATCGTTCCGGGCGTACGGGCGCTTGTGCAGGGTGTGCGATAGCGTCAGGGGTGTGCGGCGACTTCTCCACGGCCACAGAAAGCGTCTTCGGTGAACAGGGCGTCGGCAATATCCGGTGACAGTAGGAGAGCGCCTTTTTTGAAAGCCTTGAGAGGCGTGAGCGCGGCTGTGGGACCGTGCGTGAGAGCCGGGAGAATATGCGGTCCGTAACTGTCGAGCAGATCCGTGAGGAAGGATTCCGCGCCGTCGATGATGCGCGCCAGGATGGGGAAATGGTGCTGACTGAAGCCTTTCGGGCCCGTCAGAGGCGCAGGGGGCGTGCGTGTTGTATTGTAGCCGATGGTCTGACCGCAGGGGCCGGTGAGGATCGATTCGAGAAAGATCGAGTGATCGACACGGAAGGTTGTGGCTTCTGTATCGGACGCCAGCAGTCCGAAGGCGAGGCCGCCTGTCTTTTCCACACGCCGGGTGCCGGGCTCGGCGGCCATGTAGAATCCTGTCAGTGGTTGGCCAAGGGCGGTCTGGATATGGCGCTGGATGGTGGCGCCATATCCCACGTCCACGACGCCGTGACGGTTGCCGTCATGTGCTTTCATTCCTTGCGCCGCGGCGAAAGACAGCAGTGCCTCGCGTGTGAGGACGGCCTGTCGCTCGATTTCTGGGCGTAGAAGGAGAGTGAGGCTGCGGGTGGTTGCGCGATCTTCGGGCAGGGCGATGGGAAGGTCGTGGAGAGAGTGATCGGGGGGTAGCACGAGACCCAGACGGGCTTCGAGCAGGGCGGCCATGGTGCCACGATAGCCATCACCGCTGCGGGCGAGGATGTCTGGATCGAAACGGACGGCCTGCGCTGCGCTTATGGCTACACGGCGCGAGATGGGGAAGACGCGGCCTTCGGGAAGGTCGGGCCGCCAGCGTTCACGCAGATGGGTGTAAAGCCGCTCAAGGAAGACGCCTTCGCGTGAGAGAAAATACAGCCGGTCCAGTGGCGTGAGAGCGGGATGGAGGGCGAGGCGTGCGAGGAAAGTTGTGAGCAGGGGACCGAGAAGGACGCGCCCGACCGTTTCAGGACAATCGAGCGTAATGGGCGAGGTGAGGTTGTCTGTGCGGGTTCCCGGTGTGGGCGGGAAGAGAAAAGGCGAGCCGAAGAGATCGGTGATGAGCGGCCCGAGGAGCAGATCTCCGGCGAGGCGATGCTGTTGCGCCAGTTGAGCAGAGGCGCCGGGTGGGGCGGCAAGACTGGCATGAACCAAGGGACCGAGCGGAGAGAGACGCAGTCGGTTGAGACCGGAGAGGACGTGCTGGTGGCGGATGCCGAGATCGGCGGTGCGCTGGATGTCGGCCTGTTCGTTGTCACCCACATGAAGAAGCGTTGTCGTGTCTTCCCGTGCCTTGAGGAGATCCCACATATCGCCTCGGTCTTTGCGCGCGAGGCGCTCGGAGGAGAGATAGATCTCGTCGATCAGCGGGGCGATGCCGGTGCGTTCCAGCACGGGATCGAGTTCGGCGCGGGTGAGATAGGTGTCGCTGACGAGCAGGGTGTGGCACCCGGCGTTGCGGGCTGTGCGGAGAGCGTCGATGACACGTGGACGGGGGCGCAGGATGGCCTGATCGATCCGGATTTCTTCGGTGCGGGCGAGATCGAGAGCTTCTCGGGGCCAGTCGGTGAGAGTGGCGAGGGCGGCGTGAATGTCGGCCAGAGTGACGTCATCGGTGTCGAATTTTGCCTTGCGGGCAAGATGCTCGGCCTTGCTGCGGAGCGTGACGAACTGCTGGCCCGGCGGGGAGAGCGCGGGAAACGTACGGGCGAGACGATCGGCCACGGTGTAGTGCACCGTATCGGAGGTGAGCGCGATGCGGGTAAGCAGCGTGTCGAACAGGTCGAAGGACACGGTTCGGGCCGTTCGGATTTCGGCATCGAGGGTGGAGGGGGTGATGCATTCGTAGAGGTCGAGGTTCTTGCGCCCGGTGCCGATGCGGATGAGACCGGCGCTGCGGTCGTATTCATCGATGCGGTGACCGGTCGCACGTGTAATGAGGCTCAGGCAGCGCTCGATGGCATGGGCCAGCGTGCCATCGGTCTGACCTTGTTCGGGGGGAAAATCCTCAGATGTCCAAGGAAGGTTCAGGAGTGGTGCGAGGGCGCTTGTGCGTGCCCAGAACATGCCGCCGGCGGGATAGTCAAAATAGCCTGCGGGCGGCGTGATGTTCAGGCGCTTGAGCAGGGGGACGGCCTGTGGAGCGTTGGTGAGCCACGTCCAGGCCCACCATGGCACGGCGGGGCCGGGAGCGGGCTGGAGGAGGCCGAGTGTGGGATCGTCCGTGAAGCAGCGGATGATGCCGGCGATTCCTTCTTGTGTAGGAAGGAGGTTGTCGAACAGGGTCGTGCGCCAGCCGTGTTGCTCTGTTCCGGTATAGAGCGATTTCTTGGTGTGCAGATGCAGCAGAAGGTCGTGACCGAGGATGGCGTTGCGAAAGAGCGAGAGCAGGGGGCCGAAATTGCGTCCCCGGTTGGGCGCTGTGCGTGTGAGGACAGTCGCGTTCAGTTCGGCATCTTGCAGAAGATGCTCGATGTGACGCTGTTTTTCGTCCGTATCCGTGCTGATGAGAAGGGTGGTACGGCAGGGGAAGCCGTGCAGGCGTAGCAGGATGTCGTGTTCGAAAACCTCCACATGATAGGCGTGGATGGCCACTGCGATGGAAGGGCAGGGGGTTGGCAGCGGCGTGAGGCGTGTGGGCGTGGTGGGGCCACGGTCATTGTGAAGGCCGCGATCTTCCACGCCTTCGGCGCTACGTCCTTCCGCGATGCCCTGTGTGAGATAGTGCAGGAGAGCGTTGTCGATGCCGGGAACGAGGTGCCAGCACAGGGTGAAGTAGCGGTCCGTGCAGAAGAGGGGGCCGGGATTGAGGTGGCGACGTGTGCCCTCGGTGAGGAAATGCGCCACGAGATCGGGCGTGTCACGTTCATGTTCGGGCAGACGGGCACGGTACCATGCGGCGTCGAACAGGCCGGAGTGGGTGATAAGGCTGTGTGGGTCCGTGCTCATGGCCTGATTTCTGTCATGCCGGGCGGAGCGGGGCAATCGCTCTCAACCGGCGTGACGGACGGCATGTCACCATACGAAGGCGGGGACCGTGGCGATGGGGGCGAGACCTGCGCCGTCGGCTTCTTCCTGCGCAAGTGCGGGGTCGTTGCCCAGTCCTTCGCCATGGATGCCGCCAAGTACCCAAAGGGCGTCGATGCCGGTCGTCTTGGCGCCCCGGATGTCGGTGGCGAGGGCGTCACCCACGGCGATGATCTTCTCGCGCGGCATGTCGAGGGTGGCGAAGACGGGTTCGTAGACGGGCGCGAAGGGTTTGCCGATCCAGTGGACGACGCCTCCCTTTTCCTCGTAGGTGCGGGCAAGGAGACCGGCACAGATGAGGCGCACACCACCGCGGATCACTTCCATGTCCGGGTTGGCGCAGACCATAGGCAGATCGCGCACGGCGCAGGCGGCCAGCGGCTCAAGGTAAGGTTCGATGTCGGTCTGACCGCGTTCCTGACTTGGTCCTGTGTTGAGAACGAAGGTGGCGTCCGCCGGGTTTCTCACGAGTTCGACGCCGAGTCCTTCGAACAGGGCGAGGTCATGCTGTCCTCCGATATGGAAGACGCGGGTGCCTAGATTCTTGGCCCATGGCCAGCGGTTTGCCGCCGAGTGCTGGCTGCTGTTGGCGAGAATCTGCCACGTTACTTCCCCGCTGGTGACGAGGCCGTCATACAGTTCGTCAGGAACGCCCATGGTGCGCAACTGGCGTCGGACGACATTGGCCGGGCGTGGAGCGTTGGAGAGCAGGACGATCTTCTTGTCCGCTTTCCGAAGGGCGGTGAGACATTCCAGCGCGCCGGGGAAGGGTTTCACGCCGTCGTGGACTGTGCCCCACAGGTCCACGATGAAGCCGTCATAACGGGGGGCGAGGGGCGCGACACCGCTGAGTACGTCCATGGGGCGGCGGGTGGTCACAGATCGGCTCCCTTCAGGTCTGCGATGGTCTCGATACCTTCCTCGCACAGAATGGTTTGCATTTCGCGTTTGAGGCGAGGCAACAGGGCCGGGCCATCATAGGCGAAGGCTGTATAGACTTGCACGAGATCTGCGCCTGCGCAGATGCGGGCGATGACGTCGGCTCCTGTCTCGATTCCACCGCAGCCGATGAGAGCGATGCGACCGTTCACGAGACGGGCGACGTCACGCAGAAGGCTGAGGGCGCGGCTTTTGAGCGGGCGGCCGGACAGGCCTCCCGCTTCGGACGCGAAACGGCTTTTCAGATCAGCCGGGCGGGCGAGAGTGGTGTTGCTGATGATGAGGCCCTGCGCGCCACCGGCGATGGCTGCTTCCACGATAGGGCCGATTTCGTCCTCGGACAGGTCCGGGGCCAGTTTGATGAGCAGCGGTGGTCGTGTGGCATGGGCGGCCGAGATGGCTCCGAGCAGTTCGGTCAGGCGCTCGGCGCCCTGAAGGGCACGCAGGCCGGGGGTATTGGGTGAGGACAGGTTGAGGACGATATAGTCCACATAGTGCTTCACGCGGCGGATGAGATCCGGGTAGTCGCGCTCGGGAACGGCGCCGACCTTGTTGATCCCGAGATTTGCACCGACCGGTACGCCCGGATGGAAGCCTTTTCCTCTGTGCAGGTGGGCGAGACGTACGGCGAAGCGGTCGATTCCCTGATTGTTGAAGCCCATACGGTTGATGACGGCGCGGTCTTCATCCAGCCGGAACAGGCGCGGTTGCGGGTTGCCGGGCTGCGGACGTGGGGTGACGGTTCCTGCTTCCACGAAACCGAACCCAAGGCGTGCGAGCGGACGTAGGACGCGGGCATCCTTGTCAAAACCTGCCGCCATGCCGATCGGATTGGGGAAACGCATGCCCAGCGTGCGCACGGCCAAGGCTGGATCATCCTTGGGGCGTGCGACCGGAATACCCACGCCCAGCGACAGGGCTTCGATGGCCAGACGATGGGCCTGTTCGGGGTCAAGTTTCCGCACGAGCGGCAGCAGGGAGGAGGTGATGTCTGTCATGGGGCGGATGCTGCCTCAATGCGTCCGGTCTGAAAAGGGGATTGGCTGTGTGGGTGTGGAATGAGGTCGGTGTCCCATTTGTCTTATCAAGTGGTTTATTTCAGGTATTCGATTGATGATGTGGATGGGGACACTTAACAAAAGGACATGATTGCACGAACTAATGTGCAATTCCCCATGAATTTACTTGAACGGGCGCGCGTTTGCACGAATGCACGCTGGTTCTTCATGTCCAGGTTGTCACATGGCAAAGAAATTTGATGAGCAAGAGCGCCTGCGCTGCATGGATGCACTACGTGTGTGCCAGAAGAAGCGTATGTCCATTCGGGAAATGGCGCGACATATTGGGGTCAGTCGCAGTTACATTCATCGTCTGACTGTACAGATGGGCGTATCATGCGGTGCGATGCATTCGGCCACCGAGAGACGCAAGGAAGCGGGTTGGGAGCCTCTGGCTCCCGGTAGCGCGATTTCCTGCGAAGCGATTGGGCTGAAGTCGTTCGGGTTCTCTTCGGCTTCGCGTTGAAACATCGTGTTCCCGGGTATCGGATTCGAAAATTTTGCCTCCCATGAAGAAGAAGCGTCGGCCCCTGACGGATTCCGAATTTGATTCCCTGTGTGAATGTGTCTCAGGAAATGGAAATATTTCTGAGTGTCTGCGGACAATTGGGGCGTCTTTGTCGTCTCTTTACTTCTATCTGAAGACAAATCCTGACGAAAAGGAACGGATCACGTTGGCGCGTGGTCTCTTTCATGACGATCTGACCTCATCGGTGCGGGATTTGGCTTTGTCGGGTGTGAAGAGTGTGTCCATTCGTAGAAAAAAGGGAGAAGGGAACGAGGAAATTGCGCCGAATGTGCCGTTGTTGCTGGCTGTTCTCAAAGAACACTCCAGTCGTCTGGCTCGCGATGAGAAGAACGATCTCGTGCGGGCGTTGAAGTCCACCGACCGTGGGCGAGGAGATGTCATGCGTGAGGAGATTCTGTCGGACGCGCCGCCGGGTCGGATCGATATTGGGAAAAAATGACGGCTGGACGAAAGAATACAAGGGTATCTCTGACCAATCCGCAGATGACGATCTATCAGGCGGGTTGGAAGGAGCAATCCCGTTTCCGTGTTGCGGTATGCGGCCGACGATTCGGGAAGACGTTTGAAACGACAGAAGAAATCAGGCGTGTGGTTCGTCTTGCAGTGGAGCGCCGGATCCCCGTCGATAACGAGATCTGGTATGCGGCGCCCACTTTTCGTCAGGCGCGGAAGATATTCTGGCCAAAACTGAAAAAGCTTTTCCCACCATCATGGTTGTGGACAAAGCCACGCGAGTCCGATCTGTCCATGGAGGTGGGACCATATCGACATGTGGTTCGTGTCGTGGATCTTGAAAATTATGATGCCTTACGAGGCTCGGGTCTGTTTTTCTTTGTGGGAGATGAGTGGGCGGATACGCGCCCGAGTGTGTGGAACGAGGTTATTCGACCTATGCTTTCGACGACACAGGGGCATGCGCTGTTCATTGGAACTCCAAAAGGGCGTGATCATTTTCATGAAATTTATGAAAAAGGTCAGGATGGACCGACCCATGAGCACGGATGGTGGTCATGCTCCTATACCACGATTGAAGGAGGGAATGTTTCTGAAGAGGAGATCGTCTCTGCACGCAGTTCACTAGACCCACGGCAGTTTCGTCAGGAGTATGAAGCATCTTTCGAAAGCTTCGCAGGTCAGTGCATTTACGCGTTTTCACGCGCTGGATCAGTCAGAGATCGAACCTATGATCCGGATAGTCCGGTTTTTATTGGGTTGGATTTCAACATTAATCCTATGTCTGCCACGGTCTGGCAGGAGCAGGTAACGCCAGAAGGAGAGACGATCACGTTTCAGATTGACGAGATTGTTCTTCCCACCTCCAACACGGATGAGATGGCGAAAGAGATTGTTGCGCGATACGGGAGCAGGGCATCGGATTTCTCGGGTAATGCCACCGTGCAGGCAGGACATATTTCGGTCTATCCCGATCCTTCCGGTGGATGTCGACGCACGTCTTCTGGTGGAAATACGGATATTTCCATTCTGAAGTCCTATGGATTGACGGTGGTAACCCGGCGAAAAGCACCTGCCGTAAGGGACCGGTTGAATTTTACAAATTCCATGTTCCTTACCTCATCGGGGAAGAGACGGGCATTTGTATCACCAAGGTGCACACAAAGCATCGAAAGCTATGAACGATACGCCTATCTCGTGAACTCTTCGGAGCCGGATAAAAGTGGAGGGTACGATCATCTGGTCGATGCGACCGGATACTACCTTTTCTTTCGTTTCGCATCCCAAGCCGTTGACGGCAGTCGTTTGAGATTTCTTGAGCGTTAGGCAATCTGAAAAGGTAGTAATCATTGGACTGGAAGGAATTGAAGCGGAGCATGATGTTCCCGCCCCGGTATTCTCACCGGACACGGGAACTTCTGGCTCTTGAGCGTGTTCTTGACGGTACGCTGTACGATCATATCCATCATCCGTTTTTCAGAAGTTGCGACACGGACGGTACTTATATTCCCATAAACAGACGGCGTCCCTCGGTCAGATCGAATCTGTGTAACGTTGTTGTGGATGATTCGGTCTCTCTTCTGTTTGGAGCGTCGCATTGGCCATCGGTCACGGTCCATGGAGCAGACGAACAGGCCAAAAACACGATCCGTCAGATTGTGAAAGCCATGAATTTGTCTTCTCTTATGGAGCAGGCAGCCGTCATGGGATCGGTTGGT
>NZ_JAHRDV010000020.1 GCF_019083805.1 Acetobacter estunensis | reverse complement strand
ACGGAGTTCTGTGTCGAGGTGTTCTGGGATGCGTGGGTGCGCTACAGCACCCCGGAGATTTTCAATACGGACCAGGAAGCACAATTCCCGACGCTCCGGTTCACTGAAATCCTGAAACGACGTCAGGTTCGCATCGACATGGATGGGCAGGGTGGCGCTGGCTGGACGCATGCCTAATGAGGCGTATCATGACGTGCCGACGCCATCTGGTCCGGGGTTAACCCCGGACCAGATGGCCAACAGCAGCACCGTCAGAATGGCGGCATAACGATAAACGGGTATAGCTTATCAAGCTCACAAAACTGTCCGAATGGACGGGCCCATCTCTAGTCGACCCCGAGGTCTTTATCGCCGACAAGATTTATGACGCCGATCCGCACATTGAAAAGCTTGGAGAACGGCAGATCACACCGATCGTCCCCTCAAAGAGAAACCGACGCATTCTCCCGAAAATCCTGTTCTCGCTTTATAAAAAGCGAAACATCCTTGAATGGTTCTTCGCCAAACTGAAGCAGATCAGAGACATCGCAACACGCCATGATTAACTGAATCAACCTTCTTCGTAGCAGCGCAACTCGCCTCCGCAACTCTCGAACTTAACTAACGAAACGCACTACTGAAACAGCCTCCGCAGAAAACGACGGTGAAATCTAACGGCTGAAAAAAGCTCAGAATGATCACCGCCTCCAATTTGAGAACTGAAATGTATCAACCCGGAGGATCGAGGCTAATAAGCTCCTCCACGTTGTAATCGAGCAGACTCTGCAAGTGTCTCTCACCGTCTTCAACGAACAGATCGCACCCAATGCCAAAGGTCAGTTTCTCGACCCCGAAACGCATGGCACTGATGGAAGCACCTGAAAGGCCCATGCTGGGCGTGGCGGAAAAGGTGAAATTGTGGATCGCCGCCAACATGGGAGCGAGCGGATCGGCGCTGTCCTTGGGCCGGAACTGAAATTTTGCGCCCAGATAAGGATAGCTGCCCAGCAGCGTGCTTTCCTCATCCATGGGGGGCGTGAATTTCTCCCGCCATAGCGCCACATGCGGTGCGAGCCGCGCCAGTTCAGGACGCTGGGCCATGTCGATCAGAAAACCGGTGCCGACGATCAGGAAATCGAACCGCATCTCCCCTTTCGGGGTGGTGACGACAACCTCATTCCCTTCCATCCGCACGCCTGTCCATGGCGTCCCGACATGAAAGGCAAAGTTTTCATGACGCCGACAGCGCCAGAACGTATCCTGAGGAGGCGGCTGATTGAGATCGTATATCCGGCGCATGAACCGCCAGCGCACAGGATCCGGAAGTTCCGAGAAATAACTTAGGAATCCCCCATTCTCCATCCAGCGATAGGGATTGACGGAGGGAATCTCCTTACGGCGAAGGCAGAGATCCACGCGGGCAGCCCCCGCTTCCAGAGCCGTGGCCGCATTGTCGAACGCTGAAGCGCCCGCTCCCAGGACACCGATCCGTTTGTTCTTGAGAGCCGCGAAATCGATGGTCGCAGACGTATGGGCATATCGATTGGCGGGCAAGTTTTCCGAAATAAATTCAGGGACGTACCACTTTCCACCCCCTTCGATGCCGGTGGCCAGCACGACCTTACGTGCTCGCACCTTTTTCTCTTCTCCTGCCGCGCAACGGAAGGTCAGCACGACCAGATCGTCCTGCCAGTCCAGATCGAGAAGATTGTACTCATTACGCACAGGCAAATTAAGCACGTCACGTACCCAGTCCAGATAGGCCTGCCAGTCCTGCCGGGAAATCTTGTCCAGATCACGCCACGCCTGCGCGCCATATTTCGCTTCGAACCATGACTGAGGCGTCAGGGAAGGAATGCCGAGATCCGGTCCTGTCACGTATTTGGGCGTGCGCAGCGTCAACATGCGGGCAAATGTGATCCACGGTCCCTCACCGCCTTTGGGCGCGCGATCGAACATGCACACATTTGAAATGCCCCGACGCATCAAACCGAAACAGGTGGCGATCCCCCCCTGTCCTGCCCCGATGACAGCGACATCCAGCACGCGCTGACCGTCATGTTCACGCGGAAAATTCCAGTCGCGCGTGGCGTAGCTGATTTTCGCGAGGTCTTCGCGAACACGTCTGTCGATATCTTCCATGCCTGTTCATCAACCTTGGATACGTCGCACCAGCAGAAACATGCTTCAATGTTTCACACCCGGACCATTCTTGTATATCTCCCACACTCACGATCTCTTGAACGATTGTCCTGAACAGCGATCCGGGACTCATCGGCCTCTCGATAGAGAGCACGCCTGTGAGTAAGATATTTTTGCTTCCTGAGCGCCAGAGGACGTGGATTGAACCATGTTTCCTCCGACGCATGAATGATCGCAGCATTCTGAGTGAGACGGCATCCAGATCATGGCACACCCGGAGGCGAAGTCCTCCTTTCCACCATGACGTATGCGCTGGCATATCCCGAACTTGCAGGTTTCCCCAATATCCCGAAGAGTGAGACTCAGCCGAGAGAAACAAGAAAGACGCACGCCTCATGCTGCACACGGCGCGTTCACTTCGCGGAATGGTCACTGCCCCGCACCACCTCGCTTCACAGGCCGGCCTCGACATCCTGCGCGCAGGCGGTTCCGCCATCGAGGCCGTCGTCACCACAGCCGCCACGCTGGCCGTGGTCTATCCACAGATGACCTCCATCGGGGGAGATGCCTTCTGGCTGATCTGTTGGCCCGATGGCCGCACAGAGACCATCGACGCTTGCGGAGCCGCCGCCGAAAGGGCCGATCTGGCGTTCTATCGCAGCGCTGGGTGCGAGAGCATCCCGTGGCGCGGGCCACTGGCCGCCAACACCGTGGCTGGCACCGTGTCGGGCTGGGCGCTTGCGCTGGAACGCAACGCCACGATGCGCGATCACACGTTGCCCCTGAAACGCCTGCTGGCCGAACCGATCCATCACGCGGAAGCAGGTGTGCCGGTCACAGACAGTTGGGCCGAACTTGCCCGCCTGAAATCCGCTGAACTGAGAGCCGCGCCCGGCTATGCGGACGTCTTCGAGCCAGCCGGATGCCCTCTGGCGACAGGCGATATCCTGCGCAACCCTGCGCTGGCCGAAACACTTCAGGCGCTGGCCACTTTCGGGCTGGATACGTTCTATGAGGGCGGAATCGCGCGCCGCATCGCCGCCGATCTGCGCGAAGCCGGCAGTCCTCTCACGGCGGATGACCTTGCCGCCCATCGGGCACAATCCTGCCCGCCACTGTCGGTGCCGATCCGTGGCGCGACACTCTACAACATGGCGCCTCCCACGCAGGGCGTGGCATCGCTGCTCATCCTTGCTCTGTTCGACCGGCTGAAAGCCGACAAAGGCGAGAGTTTCGAGCATATTCACGGACTGATCGAGGCCACAAAACAGGCTTTCCGTTATCGTGACACCCATGTGGGAGACCCGGCATGGATGACAGTGGAAGCTCAGCACATCCTCGACGACACGGCCGCTCTGGACGCCATGGCGGCGGCCATCGACCCACATCGTGCCGCGCCATGGCCGTATCCTTCCCAGCAGGGCGACACGGTGTGGATGGGGGCCGTGGACAGCACGGGGCTGGCCGTGAGCATGATCCAGAGCACCTATTTCGAGTTCGGCTCAGGCGTGGTGCTCCCACAGACCGGCATCACATGGCAGAACCGAGGGGCGAGCTTCCTGCTGGCGGAAGACGGATGGAACGCGCTCAAGCCGGGGCGCAAGCCGTTCCACACGCTCAATCCCGCCGCCACCCGCTTCGATGATGGCCGCGTGATGGTGTACGGCACCATGGGCGGCGAAGGCCAACCGCAGACACAGGCGGCCATCTTCTCCCGTTACGCCCGCTACGGCATGGGTCTTCAGGCCGCCGTCACGGCTCCACGCTGGCTGCTGGGGCGCACATGGGGCGAAGAGAGCGTGACCCTGAAATACGAGGACCGCTTCGACCCGGATCTGATCGCAGCCCTCGGTGCTGCGGGACATGCCATTGAACGGGTCGCGCCCTTTACCTCCATGATGGGACATGCGGGCGCCTTGGTGCGCCACCCGGACGGCGTGATCGAGGGCGCGACCGATCCACGCAGCGACGGTGGCGTGGCTGCATGGTAAGCCGCACCCTTTCGCCCGGAGAGCGCGCCATCGCGCGATGCGACCAACTGGGCGGCCTCCCTTTCAGCGATGAAACGGGGCTGCTGTATCGCCCTTGGCTCGGCCCTGCCTTTGTCGCGACCGTCGAGGCCGTCGCACAGTGGATGCGCGAAGCCGGGATGAGCGTGCGAGAGGACGCCGCCGCCAACCTGATCGGGCGTTACGAAGGCACGACACCTGATGCCCCAGCCCTGCTGTTCGGCTCCCATCTGGACTCAGTGCGCGATGGCGGTCGTTATGACGGTATGCTGGGCGTGATCGCGGCCATCGAAGTGGTGGCAGACTTTCAGGCGCGAGGAGAGCGTTTTCCGTTCGCCATCGAGATCATCGGCTTTGGGGATGAGGAAGGCTCGCGCTTTCCCGTCACCATGCTCACCACTCGCGCCGTTGCGGGCGTGCTGGAAGAACACGATCCGAATACCGCATTCGCGGAACTGCGTGATGCAAACGGCATAAACGTGCAGCAGGCTCTCGCCGGGAAGGGGCTGACGCCTCGCGGCATGATAACGGCGCGCCGTCGCCGCGAGGACGTTCTGGCTTACGTCGAAGCGCATATCGAACAAGGCCCCGTGCTGGAGGCCGAAAATCGTGCTCTGGGTGTCGTCAGCGGTATTGCAGCACAACGACGTTTTGAAATCCGCCTGCATGGACAGGCCGGTCATGCGGGCACCATGGCGATGAGCCTGCGCCGGGATGCGCTGGCCGCCGCCTCCGAGATGGTGCTGGCGGTAGAGCGCGTCGCATCCGAAGCACAGGGCGCGGAAGGACTGGTGGCCACGGTCGGTTCACTGCGGCCATGGCCGGGGGTGGTCAACGTGGTGCCCGGTGACGTCACGTTCACGCTGGATGTGCGGGCCGGCACCGAGAAGCGGCGGGATGACGCAGTGGCGGCGATCATCACGGCGATGGAAGGCATCGCCGCACGCCGCGGCATCGAACTCGATCTCATCCCCCGTGAAAATCTGGCTGCCACACCTTGTGATTCCCGATTGCTCGGCCTGATGAAACAGGCCGTGGCACAGATCACGGGACAATCCGCCCGCGTGTTAGTCAGCGGCGCCGGACATGACGCCATGATCATGGCGCAGCTGGCACCGATGGTCATGCTGTTCATCCGCTGCGAAAAAGGGATCAGCCACAACCCGGCTGAAGCCGTCATGCCTGCGGATGTGGATGAAGCCATTGAGGCACTCATTACCTTCGTCCGGCTGTTCGCTGGAAATCCAGAGCTTTCGCAAAGGAGAAACCCGGCATGACCGTGCCCGCATTCGGAGAAATCGACCCGCCCCAGCGTCTGCTGATGGGACCAGGTCCGGTGAACGTCTACCCTCGCGTGCTGCGCGCCATGAGCGCGGACATGCTGGGGCAGTTCGATCCGGAAATGACGACCTACATGAACCAGACCATGGCGCTCTACCGTCAGGTGTTCATGACCGAGAACCGTTGGACATTCCTGATCGACGGCACGGCGCGGGCGGGCATCGAGGCCGCTCTGGTGTCGCTCATCGAACCGGGCATGCGTGTGCTGCTCATCCGTGCGGGCCGGTTCGGACTGTTGCTCTCGGAAATTGCCGAGCGCATCGGAGCCGACATCCGCACGCTCGATCTGACATGGGGCGAGGTCGCAACGCCTGAAGCGATTGAGGCGGCGATCCGCGAGCATCAACCCCGTGTGCTGGCCTGCATCCACGGTGACACCTCCACCACCATGACACAGCCTCTGGAGAATCTTGGCGCAATCTGTCGCAGGTATGACGTGCTGTCCTATGTGGACGCGACTGCCACACTGGGCGGCATGGCCGTGGATGTGGACGGCTGGGGGCTGGATGTGGTGACGGCGGGTCTTCAGAAATGCATGGGCGGCCCTCCGGGCTCCTCCCCCATCACCATTTCCGACCGCGCGGCTGAGCACATTTTCGCCCGTCGCCATGTGGAAAAAGGCATCCGTGGTGCAGACGCCGACGATGGCTATGGCGCGCGTATCGGCTCCAATTACTTCGATCTGGCGATGATCATGGAATACTGGTCCGAACGCCGCCTGAATCATCACACCGAAGCCACCACCATGCTCTATGGCGCGCGCGAATGTGCCCGCGTGATGATCGAGGAAGGTCTGGAAAACCGCTTTGCCCGTCATCGTGCGGCAGGCGCCGCCATGACAGCGGGACTGCGTGCGCTGGGCCTGCGAGTGTTCGGTGACGATGCGCACCGCATGACCAACGTGACGGGCGTATGGATTCCCGATGGTGTGAATGGAGAGACCATACGCCACAGAATGCGTGAGGATTTCGAGATCGAAATCGGCAAGGCGTTCGGACCGCTGGCTGGCAAGATCTGGCGTATCGGCGCCATGGGTTACAACGCCATGAAGCACAAAGTCCTGCTCACGCTTGGGGCGCTCGAAAGCACGCTGGCGGCGGAAGGCTTTGCCGTGCCTCGCGGTGCGGGCGTGGATGCGGCGCTCATGGCCTGGAACCACGCTCTGCCCGCCGCATTGAGGAACGACCGTGCATGAGTCCCTATCCCCGCGACATGGTGGGCTACGGCCCCACCCCGCCCGATCCGAAATGGCCGAATGACGCGCGCGTGGCCGTGCAGTTCGTCATCAATTACGAGGAAGGCGGTGAAAATAGCATCCTGCATGGGGACGCCGGCTCCGAAGCCTTCCTCTCGGAAATGGTCGGCGCACGCTCCATTCCCGGTGCTCGCGCCATGGCGATGGAGAGCCTTTACGAATACGGCTCGCGCGCCGGGTTCTGGCGGCTGCACCGGCTGTTCACACAACGCGATCTGCCGTTGACCGTGTTCGGTGTGGCCGAGGCCATGGCCCGCAACCCGCTCGCCGTTGACGCCATGATGAAAGCTGGATGGGAAATCGCCAGTCATGGTCTCCGGTGGATCGATTATCAGGATGTACCGGAAGATGTGGAGCGCGAGCACATCGCCCGCGCCATTGCACTTCAGACGAAGCTTACCGGAAGCCGTCCGCTCGGGTGGTATCAGGGCCGCACCAGCCCGAACACGGCGCGTCTTGTCGCGGAAGAAGGGGGCTTCCTCTACGACGCAGACTCATACGCCGATGACCTGCCCTATTATGACCGCACATGGGAAAACGTGACAGGCCGCGCCCAACTGATCGTGCCCTACACGCTGGACGTGAACGACATGAAGATCGTGGCTCTCAACGGCTTTACGGAAGGTGAGCAGTTCTACCGCTACCTTCGTGACACATTCGATCAGCTTTGGGACGAGGGCGAAACACAGCCGCGCATGATGTCGGTGGGGCTGCATTGCCGCGTTGCCGGACGACCGGCGCGCGCGCGGGCCGTAGCCCGGTTTCTCGACTATGTCATGTCACGGGAGAACGTGTGGGTTGCCACCCGTCTGGATATCGCCCGACATTGGCTGAAAGTGCACCCCGCATGAGTGACGTATGGAACAGGCTCAATGCACTGGATGAATCCGCTTTCACAAAACTGTTCGGTGCGCTCTATGAACATTCACCGTGGATTGCGCAGAAAGCTTGGGAACAACATCCCTTCCGTGACGAAGCTGAACTGCTGACTGCGTTCCAGAGCGTGGTGCGTGACGCGCCGCTGGACAGGCAGATGTCGCTCATCCGCGCCCATCCGGAACTGGCGCGCCGCGTGGGGGTGGATGCCAGTCTGACGGAGGCTTCCCAACAGGAACAGGCCTCCGCCGGGCTGAACCGTCTTTCACCCGCCGAACACGCACGTTTCACGGTGCTGAATGATGCCTATGGTGCCCGATTTTCCATGCCGTTCATCATCTGCGTGCGGCTGAGCGAAAAAGATCGCATCCTTGCCGAGATGGAACGCCGCATCCGCAACACACCCGATGAGGAACGCCGCACGGCGCTGGCCGAAATTGACAAGATTGCCGCTCTGCGCTGCAAGGATGTTCTCAAGGAAATGGAAGAAAACGCATGAGCACGCTTTCGACCCATGTGCTGGATCAGGTCTCTGGCCTTCCTGCCGCCGGCATGTCCGTCACGCTCTGGCGGGGCGAGACCGTGCTGTTTGCGGGCGTAACGAATGAAGACGGCCGTTGCCCGGAGATGGCCCAATTGGGAGAACTGGAAGCCGGGAACTACCGGCTGGAATTCGCTGTCGCCCCCTATTTCCGCCGCCACAGCGTCACGCTCACTGAGCCGCCTTTTCTCGACACCGTGCCCATCGTTTTCGGTCTTGCCGATCCTACATCCGGGAACGCGCGCGGACATTATCATGTGCCGCTTCTCGTCTCGCCCTTCGGTTATTCCACCTATCGAGGCAGTTGAAGCCTCTACGAACAGCCTGCACCTTCAGCCCTGACAGGCCACAAACCGCTCCAACGCTTCTGGCGTGTCGAAATCTTCCAGCACGCCCGCATCCGCAGCCACATGCGCCTGTCGCAGACTGGTCGAGCGCAGCAGCACGCGACCGCCCCTATCTCCGTCCACAGCCTGTAGAGCCGGAAAACAGGCCGCTCCCCACACCACCGGATTGCCCATATGCCCGTCATATTCGGGCACTACGACATCCACTCCGCCCAATCGATACCGCGCCAGCAAATCGTCCATCACGCCCGTCCTGACCAACGGCATGTCCGCCAGACAGATGAGCGCCGCGCTGGTGTTCCGGCTTTCTGCCCATTTCACGCCTGCGCGCAGAGAGGCCGACAAGCCCTCTCTCGCATCCGGCGCGACACATACGTCCAGCCGCTGCCCCGCCGTTCGCAGAGCAGGAGAGGTTGCATACGCGGCCGTCAGCAGACCCTCTCCATCAGGTGCCAGCACCACGCACACGGCTCCCGCGCGGCTCCCAAGCACTTGGGTCAGTGTGCGCGCCAGCATGGTCTGCCCAGCCGCATCCCGCGCAAGAAGTTTGTGCTGATTTCCAGAGCGGGAGGATCGCCCGGCCGCGAGAACGACGGCGACACTCTCGTCCTTCACGCACCGACCTGCTGCTGCGGAGACCACCACGTCACTCCCTGCGCAAGCGGCGCACCACGGCGCACAGCCACGATATCGGCCATGATGGAGACTGCGATTTCTTCCGCCTCAATCGCACCTATAGGCAGACCGACGGGACCGCGTATCCGCGCAAGCGCCGCGTCCTCCACGCCTTCATCGCGCAGCCGAGACAACCGCTTTGCGTGCGTTCCGCGCGATCCCAACGCACCGATATAGAAAGCATATCCTTTCACCGCTTCGCACAGCGCCGGATCGTCGAGTTTTCTGTCATGCGTGAGCGCCACGATGGCGGTGGAAGCATCCGGAGCCAGTTCCGCCAGTGCCTCGTCCGGCCAGTCGCACATCAGCCGTACGCCGGGAAAACGCTCGGGCGTTGCCAGACCGGCGCGCGGATCGATGATCGTCACGTCATAGCCGGAACGCGCTGCGATGTCGGAAAGGCACTGCGCAATATGCACCGCCCCCACAATCAGCAGCCGAGGCGAAGGACGCACCGTCTGCACGAACCATTCCGGCGTCCCCGCAATCACACGGGCAGAGCCGTTTTCCTGCAACATCGCGGATAGATTTTCCGGCACCGCCCCCGACACCAGCAGATCATTCTCTCTCTCCAGCAGGATGTGCCCGGTTCCATCCAGCGCGCAGCCAAGGATCGCCGGTCGCCCCTGTCCCGTGGCGGTGACAATGTGCCTTACAAAGTCCATCGGGAACGTGCCGTGCGGTGCAGATGACGACTGCACTGCCTCGACCAGCACATCCAGACGGCCACCGCAGGCAAGACCGACGGACCACAGCCCCATCTCCGCGCTGCCATAGGTCAGGACACGGGGCGCATCGCCCATCATGATTTCGCGGGCATTCGACATGACGTCCGCTTCCACGCATCCTCCACTGACGGAGCCTTCCACGCGGCCATTGCCGGCCATCACCATGACGCTGCCCACCGGGCGCGGCGAACGCCCACCCGTCGCGATGACGGTGGCGAGCGCCACGCTCTCCCCCTCCTCCATCCAGCGCAGGGCATGGCTCCAGGGGCTATTGATTCGGGCAGGGAGAGGAGACGTCGTCATATTCGGCAGCATACAGCGAACCGGGCGAGGCTTCACCCTGCCCATATGCATTGGGGGGTTGCTCCCGCTCCTGATCGGGTTCTATCTCCCACCATGGTCCGAATCCGCCAGTTGCTGCGCCTTTGGACACCACGAGAAGACATGGAGCATGAACGATGGCTGAAAGTCTCGACGGCAAGGTCGTCTATATCGTCGCCGATGGCGGCAAGGCCCGCATCCTGCATCACAAGGACGGGCACATGCACGAGGTCTCCTCGTTTGCAGCGGCCGAGATCGCGGGATCGTCCGACAACGGGCGTGGCGATTTCTCCGTGGCCGATCACCACAAGGAAGAGTTCGGTCGTCGCGTCGCCAAGTGGATGAACGACGCCCTGCACGGCAGCAACACCCCCGATGGCTTCGTCCTCGCCGCTCCGGCGAAGGTTCTGCATGTCATCCGCGAACACCTCGCGAAGCCCACGCAGGCAAAGCTGATCAAGTCCATCGACAAGGATCTGATCAACATCCCGACGAACGATCTCGTCTCCCATTTCGACATCCCGGAGACGGGCTGGCAGACGGCCTGATCGGCCTTCACCCGCTCACTATCGGAACAGGGAGACCCGTTCGATGACAGATTCCGACCGCCTGAAGACGGAACGTTTTCCAGTCACGGCCTTTCATCAGAACTGCTCCCTCGTTTCCGATCCGAAAACGGGCCGTGCGATCGTGGTCGATCCCGGAGGAGATGCCGAGCGTCTCTTCCGACACATCCGCGATGCCGCGCTCACGGTCGAGGCCGTGCTGCTTACACACGGACATCTCGACCATGTGGGGGGGGCCGCTGCCCTGCGCGATCTTCTCGCGGCAGAACAAGACAGTCCGCCCCTCATCATCGGACCGACCGAGGAAGACGACTTCCTGCTGCGTTCGGTCGAGGAACAGGCTCGCCATTTCGGCCTGACCGACCTGCACAGCGTCAGTCCCGACCGTTTCACGCATCACGGCGACACGCTCGATCTTCTTGGACGCCGCTACGAAGTCCTGCACGTTCCGGGTCATACTCCCGGACACGTCGTTTTCTTCGATCCCGAGGACCGCATCCTCTTTGCGGGGGACACCCTCTTTCGCGGCACCATCGGCCGCACCGATTTTTCGTATGGCGACAGCCGGATGCTGGTCTCCGCCATTCGCGAACATATCCTGCCTCTGGGCGATGACGTCGTGGTCGTCCCCGGTCATGGCGCGCCCACCACGATCGGGATAGAACGCGAAACCAACCGTTTTCTGGGCTAAAACCCGCTCTTTTTTTTCCATTATCGATAAGGCATACGATCCGGTGACCCGTCATTCCTTCCGCACACTCTTTTTCTCCGGCCTGCTCGTCACCGGCCTGATGCCCGCCGTCGTCTCATCCATGGCCCACGCCGATGGATCGGGTGCGCCAACCGCCGCACAACCCACGCTGCCGCAGGAAAAGCTGAGCATCCGTTCCGCCAACGGCACGCACGATTTCACGGTGGAACTGGCCAAAACCCCCCACGAGCAGGAAGTGGGCGAGATGTTCCGCACCAATGTCCCCGCAAATCAGGGCATGCTGTTTGTGTGGGATCAGCCTCAGCAGAGCGACATGTGGATGGAAAACACGCTCGTATCGCTCGACATCGTGTTTATCGGCGCGGACGGACACATCACATCCATCACTGAAAACGCCGTTCCACAAAGCCTTGCGCGGATCAGCAGCCATGGCCCCGTCGCGGCCACGCTGGAATTGCAGGGCGGCCTGACAGCGAAACTCGGCATTACAGTGGGCGATGTCGTGACGTCGCCGTCTCTCACGCACACGCCCGCTCATGGCACGACCACTGGCGCCCCGACGCCGCATGCCGGCTGAGGACGTGATCGCTCCACATCGCAAGGATGGAGCCGGCACGTGACCATTCTTGTTACGGGTGCGGCCGGATTCATCGGCTTCAGCGTGTGCCGGCGCCTGCTGGCGGATGGCCAGCGCGTGATCGGGCTTGATAATCTCAACACCTATTATGACCCAACGCTGAAAACGGACCGACTGGCCATTCTTCAGGAGAGCGCCAACTTCTCCTTCCTGCGCGTTGATCTTGCTCAGGACGATCTGATGGCCTGCATCCCAGCACATGAGCGACGCAGCATCACCAACGTGCTGCACTTCGCGGCACAGGCCGGCGTGCGCCATTCCATGAAAGTGCCGGCGGCCTTCATCGACGCCAACATTCAGGGGCAGCTCGCAATACTTGAACTGACGCGACATCTGCCCGCCCTACGCCATCTGGTCTATGCCTCATCATCCTCTGTGTATGGACGCAATGCGGCGCTCCCATTCCGTGAAACCGATCGGGTGGATCGTCCGGGTTCGTTCTATGCCGTCACCAAAAGAACCGGTGAACTGATGGCCGAATGCCATCATCACCTGCACGGATTGCCGGTTACGGGGCTACGTTTTTTCACGGTCTATGGGCCGTGGGGGCGTCCTGACATGGCCTATTACAAGTTCGCACGTGCCATTTTCGCCGGGGAACCGGTGACGCTCTATGAAGGGGCCGATCTCGCGCGCGACTTCACGCATGTGGACGATGTGGTGGAGGCCGTGGTGCAGGTCATGGACCATCCTCCCAAAGATGGGGCGCGGCTCCTCAACATTGGCAATAACGCCCCGGAACCTGTCACGCGGCTGGTCAGCATTCTGGAACGTCAGTTGGGCCGCAGGGCGGATATCCGTCTGACGCCTCGTCCTTCAGCCGACGTGGAATATACGTGGGCATCCATCGACCGCATTCGTGATCTCACCGGCTGGCAGCCATCCACTGATCTAGAAAGTGGTCTTGCCACGTTTTCACAGTGGTTTCTCGACCGCATGCAACGAGCAGGCTGAATACCGAATCGGTACGCGCATATCTTGGGGAAGTAGCGTGCACGTGAAGAGGAATACCCTGCGTTCATGCCCCCCATGACATTGCGGAATGTTTAGGCGCATTCATTGTTGTAGGATTATATTCCTATTTCGCGTCCATTCAGGCAGGCGCCTGTATCAATATCGCCTTTGGGAACAATTCAGTCTCCCTCACACCCTTGTCAGCCCCGAATGGGGCTTGCTACCCAAGAACTGCAGAAAAAAGGCAGGACTACAGAAAGATGAACGACAAGAGGAAGTTGCGCGTCCGTCACCTCATGATGGCGACCGTCACCATGACTGCCGCGAACTTCCTTCATTCCACGCCGGGCGAAGCCCGCGTTCGTCACGCGCACAAAGTCGCGCATGGTCATCTGCATTCCGTTTCTTTCAATGTCGCCTCATCCCGCAGTGCGCACCGCCACTGGGGCCGCATTCATTCCTCCGGCCATGTGATTCAGTGCGTGGCGTTTGCGCAGGCCGAGTCCGCTGTCGATCTGCATGGCAACGCTCGTGACTGGTGGCACAATGCCGCCGGTCGTTATGCCCGTGGCGCCGCACCGGAAGTCGGCAGCGTGCTCAATTTCCGGCCCATTCGTCGCATGCCGCTCGGACATGTCGCGGTCGTCACGGGGCGCGTCAACGACCGTGTGATCCTCATCGATCAGTCGCACTGGGCCCAGAACGGCATCAGTCGCAATGTGCGCGTGGTGGATGTGTCTCCCGAAAACGACTGGTCCGCCGTTCGGGTGGAACTGAACGGACGCAACGGCACGTTCGGATCGATCTACCCCACATTCGGCTTCATTTATCCGCGTAGCGAAGGCGCTTCCCCGGTTATGACCGCATCCGCAGAGCGGTTCGAGATGGACCCCGGTCTTCAGCAGGTGGCCGAAGCTCCCGAGACGGTCGGCACACTCGAAGAAGGGTATCGCGCCCCCGCTCCTCGCGCTGTCATTTCCCGCCGTCATGCACATTTCCGGAAACATGCGCGGCACAGCTAAAACCGCGCTTTCTTCCTCGCTCTGGTCAAAGTCCGCCCGGCCCCGTGCCCGGCGGGCTTTTCTTTTGCCCGCATGACAGCAATTACGCGGATGATAATTGATAACGATTATCATTTGCAATATGGTGAACATATCCCGCCGCGTCAGGAGTTCGCCCGTCATGAACACGACAACGGAATTCACCACCGAATGGCATCTGGAGCGCTCCCGTCCGGAGCAGCTTCTTTCCTATCTCGGTCTCTCCCGCCCCTTCATCGGACAGATCAACCGCCTCGTCACCCGCTTCCGCGACGTGCAGTTCCTGTGCGAACATGGCGAACGCCCCGAGGCTCTGCTCCATCTGCGCGATGCCCTTGCCTTTCATCTCGTGAAAATGTCACGGTGGTGGAACTTCGATTTCTGTCCGCGCAGCACTCTGGAAATACAGGCCCCGCGCTTTCTGGCGCATGTGCGAGCGCATACCGAACGCTCCATAGAAGACGACACCTTCTATGACCTGTTCACGCTCCAGCGCCATCTGCATGGAGGTGACGCCTGCACCATCTTGATCCTCGGACACGATCCCGAACCCCGCATGGCCGAAATCCTTTATGGCGTGGATGGTCAGAGACGCTTCCGTCTCGCCCACGCCCTGAGAGGCTGCGCTCCGACATGGGAGGAAGCGTCCTGGCCGGATTTTGCCGGGGCATGGCTGGCGGCCCGGACACTGCGCGCCCGCAACGCCGGAGACCGCGAAGCCGCGCGGGATGCCTCACTTGCGCAGGCCGAGCACGAACGCGCCCGATCATGGCACCAACGGCATTTTCACGCCTGCTGTGAACGTCACATCTTCGCGCTTTACCGCGAAGCCAGCGCCGAACTTCTGCAACATCGCAGCGCCCATGGCCGGCTGGAGGGAGAAGCGATCGTCAACAGCCTTGCTTTCCGGGTGGCGCGCCAAGCCGTGCAATCCCGCCTGACCGTGCGCGATCTCATGCGTGAAACCGGCTGTTGCGGATCGAACGCCTGCCCCGAGGCCGTGGAAATCGAGCGTCGCGCCCGGATGCATGTGTTCATCAGCGTGGATGAAACACGCCAGACCGTGCAACTTGCCATCGTGGACCGTCTGGGAAGCCATCCCTGCCGCGAGGACTGAACTCTTCGTGCGACCTCGGACATGAAAACACACAGATACGTGTCATGTCCGAAACAACATGATAGGTTGCGCCGGTCATCGATTTGAACCGGAACGACACGTGCAACCTGGATTTCCCGCATGAAAACGCCCGACCACACGGGCGAATGTTCAACGCCCGCATCGACCGGATCCGGTCTGACAGGATGGATCGACCGCAGGCTGCCGGTCATCTCCGCTTTCCGCGCGGAATACATCGATTTCCGCATGCCCCGGAATCTGAACTGGCTGTGGAACTTCGGCGCGATTCTGACCGTCGTGCTGCTGCTCATGCTGGCAACCGGCACGTTTCTGGCCATGAACTACACACCCACCAGTGCCGGCGCGTTCGCTTCTGTCGAGGCCATCGACCGGCAGCTCTCGGGTGGCTGGCTCCTGCGGGCCATGCACATGACCGGCGCGAATCTCTTTCTCGCGGCCCTCTACATCCACCTGTTCCGTGGCCTGTATTACGGCTCCTATAAGGCGCCCCGCGAGATCCTGTGGCTGACCGGCCTCATTCTGCTGGTCATGGTCATGGCGACGGCTTTCGCAGGCTATATGCTGCCATGGGGCCAGATGTCCTATTGGGGGGCGGACGTAATCACCAAGGCCGTGGGCGCCGTGCCGCTGATCGGTGACACGTTGGAGCACGTCCTGACCGGCAGTGATCATCTGGGCGATGTCTTCCTGCACCGCTTCTTCGTCCTGCACTTCCTTCTGGCATTTCTCGTGGTGGCGGTGGTGGGACTACATGTCGCCGCCGTGCATTTCAGCGGCTCCAACAATCCGCTGGGTATCGAACCGAAAACGAAGAAGGACACGCTGACCTTCCACCCCTATTACACCACCAAGGATCTGGTTGGCCTGCTGATCTTCGCACTGGTGTTCTCGGCGCTGATGTTCTTCTGGCCGGGCATTCTGACGGAAGCGGCGAATTACGCTCCGGCCGACCCGATGCACACACCTGCCGACATTGAGCCTGAGTGGTATTTCCTTCCCTATTATGGGTTGCTGCAATCCGTGCCGTCGAAGTTTGGCGGCCTCGTGATCTCGGCTGCGTCTCTGCTCGTGCTGTTCGCACTTCCCTGGCTGGACCGCTCGCCCGTACGCTCGGCGCGTTTCCGGCCCATCTGCCGCGTGGGTCTGTTCGGACTGGTGGCAGCCTTCGTGCTGCTGGCCGCGGCAGGCAAGCACCATGCCGAAGGCGGCTGGATGCTCGTCGGACGACTGGCAGGGCTTTACTATTTTGCCTACTTCCTCGTGCTGCTGCCGCTCGCATCACGTATCGAAAAGACACGCCCGCTGCCCTCCTCCATCGCAGCCGCGACACAAGGAGACGCATGATGGCGCGCCCCCTCAGCACCCTGCTGGTCGTCGCCGGACTGGCTGCGGCGAGTGCTTCGGCGCAGGCCGCCATTCCTGAATCTCTTGTGCCGCCTCAGCAAACGTGGAGTTTCGACGGACCTCTGGGCCGGTTCGATCAGGGCAGCCTACAGCGCGGCTTCATGGTTTATGACCGCATCTGCTCGACCTGCCACGGCATGAAAAGCCTGACCTACAACGACCTACGTGGCATCGGGATGAGCCAGCAGGCCATCACCGATCTGGCACATTCCAAGATGATTGCCGGGCCGCCGGACGTGGCAGGCCAGTCAACCATGCGTCCGGGTCTGCCGGACGATCATTTCCGCTCGCCCTTCCCCAGCGAAGCCGCAGCAGCGGCCGTCATGGGAGGGGTCGCACCGCCTGACCAGTCGCGGCTGGCGGCCATCCAACCCCATAGCGCGGACTGGCTCTATGCGTTCCTGACCGGCTACAAGATGCCGCCGCCTGCTGGCGCTCCCATGGTGCCGGGCAAGTTCTACAACGACTGGGTGGACGGGCATCTGATTGGCATGCCGCCGCCGCTGATGAACGGGATGATCCAATATCCCGACGGTACACCGGCGACCGTGGAACAGCAGGCCCGCGACGTGACGACCTTCCTCGTCTGGGCGTCGGACCCGCATCGCAACGAGCGCCACCGGATCGGCGTCTCGACGGTGCTCTATCTTCTCTTCCTTCTCGGCCTCGCGATTGCCTGGAAGCTGAAGACCTGGAAACGCGTGAAGGCACAGTGAGAACGGGCGAACCATGAGCCAAGACACCACCGACACCCCTGAACCCGGCCGTCGCGATTTTCTCGGTCTTGTCACCACGACAGGCGTAGCAGCGGGCGCCTGCGCCTGCGCCGTGCCCTTCGTGCAGAGCTTGGAACCACAGGACAGCGCATCCGCCCATCTGCCGGTCGATGTGGACATCTCCAAACTCGCCCCCGGTCAGCAGATGACCGCCGTGTGGCAGGGCAAGCCCGTGTTCATCCTGCGCCGCACCCCTGAGGACCTGAAGGCATTGCAGGACGCAAAGCTCGTTGCCGATCTGCGCGATCCGGATTCCAGCATCGTCCAGCAGCCCGATTATGCCCGCAACTGGCACCGATCTCTGGTGCCGGAGTACGGCGTCTATGTCGGTGTCTGTACGCATCTGGGCTGCGTGCCAGCCTATGAAGCTGCAACAGGAAGCCCAAACGGCGGCCGCTATAACTGCCCCTGCCATGGCTCGAAATTCGATCTGGCCGGACGGGTGCGGAAAGGTGTGCCCGCCCCTTACAACCTGCCGGTGCCTCCGCACGTCATGACCAGCGCGACAACGCTGCGACTGGGTGAGAACCCGCAGGGCAAGTCTTTCGACTTCTCCTCCATCGTGCAGATCTGACCTCCAACTCACCGTCGTCACACATGTGATGGCGGTGTTCTAATACGGATTTTCTTTCGTCAGCCTCAAAAAACATCTCATCTATGTTTCTTCATATACAGAAGATGTTTTGTTTTTTCTGAAAAAACGCATCTTCTTCCTTCCTCCCGCGTTTCCCGCATGTAATGATTTCATTACAAAACGAGAAATTAGAGGGAGCCTTCATGCTGACACTTCGCGTGAACGGACAGACGCACACGGTGGATGTCGAGCCGGACATCCCCTTGCTGTGGGTCCTGCGGGATGTGCTTGGCCTGAACGGCACCAAGTTCGGCTGCGGTATCGCGCAGTGCGGCGTCTGCACCGTGCATCTGGACAACCGTCCCGTGAGAGCCTGTGTGCTGCTCGTGGGAGAAATCGGCAACCGTGCCGTCACCACCATCGAGGCTCTGGATGAGGCCGATCCCGTCGTCCATGCTGTGAAGAAAGCGTGGATCGACCTCGATGTCGTGCAATGCGGCTACTGCCAACCCGGACAGATCATGGCGGCAGTCGGGCTGATCCGCTCCACGCCCAACCCGAGTGACGAGCAGATCGACAGCGCCATGTCCGGCAACATGTGCCGCTGCGGCACCTATATGCGCATCCGCAAAGCCATCCATCAGGCAGCGGGAGACGTGGCATGACGCAAAACGCACCCAGCCGTGGGCCGCACACGGGACGACGCGGTCTTCTCCTTGGCGGTGGCGGTCTTCTTCTGGCGACTCTCTGGCCAGTCAAAGGCGTCCGTGCCGATGCCGGGATGCTCGTGGAAGACAGCACAGCCCCCTTCGCGCCAAACGCTTATATCCGCATCACCCCTGACAACCGTATCACGCTCATCCTGCCCAATATCGAGATGGGACAAGGTATCTACACCTCCTCGGTCATGCTGATCGCCGAAGAATTGGGTGTCGATCTCAACCAGATTGAAATGGAAGCCGCCCCTCCCGGCGGAGGAGCGGAGATCACTGGCGGTTCCATGTCCATCATGACGGAATGGAAACCGCTGCGCGAAGCCGGAGCTGCCGCCCGAACCGTGCTGGTGCAGGCCGCCGCGAAACGCTGGAACGCGAAACCGGAAAGCTGCACGGTCGAATCAGGCACAATCCGACATCTTTCCGGGCTGCGACTGACGTTCGGCGCCGTAGCCTCGGATGCCGCCAAATTGCCGCTGCCCAAAGAGCCGCAACTCAAGAACGCGGCCCAGTATCGCCTGATCGGCAAGCCCCAGCATCGGCTCGACAGCATCGTGAAGGTGGAGGGACGCGCGGTCTTCGGCATCGATGTGCAGATCCCCGGTCAGAAGATCAGCACGGTCGCGGCATCCCCTGTCATCGGCGGCACTCTGAGAGGCTTCAACCGCGATGCGGCCATGGCCGTGCCGGGTGTCGTGGCCGTTCTCGTCACGGATGCGAAAGATGCTGTGTGTGTCGTAGGAGACCATTACTGGGCGGCCCATAAGGGACTGATGGCCCTTCACCTTGAATGGAACGAAGGTGAGAACGCCAAGGTCACGACCCAGACTGTCTATGACCAGTTGCACGACGGCCTCAAAGGACCAGCCATCGTTCCCAGCCTCAAGGGCGACGCGCCAGCCATCATTGCAAAATCTCACGCTCATTACAGCGCGGTTTATCAGCAACCGCTTCTCGCTCACTCCACAATGGAGCCGATCAACTGCACCGCTCACGTACGGCCCGATGGTTGCGACGTGTGGACCGGCACGCAGGTCGCGGATCGCGCGCGCGACACTGCCGCTGAGATCACAGGGCTGCCCAAGGAAAAGATTGCGGTTCACAGCCAGTATATCGGGGGCGGATTCGGGCGACGGCTGGAGCATGAATACATCACGCAATGCGTTCAGTTCGCAAAACAGGTGCCCTATCCACTCAAGATCGTCTGGAGCCGTGAGGAAGACATCACCCGCGATCGCTACCGCCCGGCTTATGTGGACGAAGTAACGGCGGGGCTGAACGAGAAAGGCCACGTCACGGCCATGACACATCGCGTGGTCGGTCCCGCCGTGGTCGCACGTTGGGATCCGCCGGAGCTGACCAAGGAAGGTTACGATGAAGACCTCTCGGTCGGCACGCTCATCACTCCTTACAATTATCCGGCGTATCGTCTCGAATTTGCCCGTCGGGAGGCTCCGGGGGTCATCACTGCATGGTGGCGCGGCGTGGGCGGCACGCGCGGGCTGTTCGTTGTGGAAGGCTTCATCGACGAACTGGCTGGACGCGCAGGCATTGATCCCGTGGCCTATCGCCGCGAGATGGTGAAAGACAACCCGCGCGCACTGGCCGTGCTGGACCGTGTCGCGAAAGAGTCGGGCTGGAACACGCCCCTGCCTCAAGGGCGAGCGCGTGGCGTAGCGCTCCAGTTCGCTTTCGGTTCCTACATGGCAACTGTCGCCGAGATCGAAATGCCAGAGAAAGACGCCGTCATCATCCATCGTGTCACAGCCGCAGTCGATTGCGGACAGGTCGTCAATCCGGATCAGGTGATTTCACAGATCGAAGGCGGTCTGATCTTCGGTTTCAGCGCCGCGCTCTACAATGAGATCACACTCAAAGACGGACGGGTGGAGCAGAAAAACTTCAACACATGGCGCGTCATGCGCATGAACGAGGCCCCGCGCCGGATCGATGTGCATTTGATGGAGAGTTCGGAAGACCCCGGCGGTATCGGGGAAGTCGGCACAGCCGCAGCGGCACCGGCACTCGCCAACGCCATGGCGGCAGCACAGGGTCATCGCTACCGCACGCTTCCCCTGCTTTCTCCCCGCAATCTGGAGAAGGAGGCTGCGAAATGAGCCGCTTTTCTCACGCGCGTGCCCTGCTGACCGGCACAGGCCTCGCCACGCTGGCGCTCCTTTCCTCCCTGAACACCGCACGCGCAGACAGTACCGCCATTGCCCGAGGCGAATACCTTGCTCGCGCCTCAGACTGCGAAGCCTGTCACACCGCGCCGGGCGGTGTTCCGTTTGCGGGTGGTCGCGCCTTCAATGTGCCGGGCATGGGCGTGATCTATTCTTCCAATATCACGCCCGATCCGCAGCACGGCATCGGCAAATGGACCGATAAGGAATTCATCCGCTCCGTTCGCGAAGGCATCTCCCCCGACTGGAAGCATCTCTATCCCGCCATGCCCTATCCGGCCTACGCGCGAATGAGCCCGGCCGAAGTGAAAGATCTTCGGGCATGGCTGGCGACTGTCCCCAAATCAGCCAACACGCCACCCGCCAACAGGCTGCGCTTTCCGTTTTCCATCCGCGCAATCATGATCGGATGGAACCTGCTCAACGGACCGCGCTCTTCCTATCCGGACGATCCAAGCAAGTCAGCCGAATGGAACCGAGGTCGCTACCTCGTGGAAGGACCGGGACACTGTGCGGACTGCCATTCACCCCGCACCCTGACCTCCGGTCTGTCTACAGATCGCGCTTTTGCAGGCAACACAATCAACGGACTGCGCGCCTATAACATCACGCCTGACCGCACGAGCGGCATTGGCGGATGGACGGACGAGGCACTGGCCCAATATCTCGCCACCGGTCACGCGGACGGTCATGGCACGGCGTCTGCCGATATGGCCGAAGTCATTACCTATAGCCTGCGTCATCTCACGCCTGAAGATGTGCATGCGATGGTGGTGTATCTGCGTGATCTCAGGCCCATCGCCTCCGAGGATGCCCCAGCTCCATCCCGCACACCGATCACGGGAGATGCGAACATACCTCAGGATACGCGCGGTGGTCGCCTGTTCGTCTCTGCCTGCGCGGGCTGTCATCTGACGGACGGATCAGGACGACAGACACCTTACGCCAGTATCGCAGGAGCACGCTCCCTCAGCGCCAATGAAGGAAATAACCTGATCCGCATCATCATGGACGGATCGTCCCTCACGACGAAAGACGGCAGCACACACACCATGCCGGGCTTTGCGGGAGGAGGTTACAGCCGGAAAGATCTGACGGATATCGCCAGCTTCGTCATGACTCATTTCACTGAAGCCACGCCTTCAGAAGCGGCACTGAACAAGGCGATGAACGCCAAATAAGCTCGGTGCCCTGCCTGACATAATCAGGCAGGGCACCGAGCATTCATGCCAGAGCGGTTTTCTGCCTGCGTGTGTGGGAAATGTAATCCTGCACGGTGGCGAAACCACTTTCCCAAGCGTTGAGCAGACTTTCCAGATGCTCGCGACTGTTCACCAACCCGCGCGCGAGAAGGACGCCGTCCGGAGCAAGCAGAAACGCGGCCGGCAACTTGTCCACTTCCAGCGCACGGCCAAGCGCGGGGTCATTGACGAAATGATCCGCAGGCATGCCGGATGCCGCGATAAAACGCTCCTGCACCGCCTGCGTGTCATCTCCCGCGAACAGAAGGTCAACCTGCTCACGCCGTGCGAAATCCTGCGCGATGGGGATCACCTTGCGCGAGACCGGACAAGTAGCCGACACGAACAGAAGCAGCCGCGGCCCTTTGCCGGTCGCGAGGGAAATGGTGCCGCCGTTGAGAAGATGAAACGGTTGCGAAGGAGTGGCTTCACCCGGTTGCGGTCCGCGTGAATTGGTCAGGGCGCCCACCGGCGCCACCTCCCGAAAAAGCTGCCGCACGCGGGCCATGACGCGCCATGTGACATAGAGCGCCGCCACCAGCACGACCGTCAGCAGCACATTCCCCGCGATCAGAATATTCATCAGCGGCATCATCCGAACCTCTTAAAACGCCCAGATGGCGTCACAGCTAAACCAGAACATGTTGTTCATGCCCTTGTCAGCATACCCCACACCCGGCGTATCCGTGGCCGACGTGCGGTTGAACGGACGCGTGCCATTGAGCGACTTGTCCAGACGGAGTTCGGGACGAATGGTCAGGCTGCCTTTGGCAAGATTGTCATTGATGAACTGGGGCCGATAGGAAACGCCCACCGTCAGCTCGCCATAGGTCGTACCGGGAGCGTAGTCATACGCGTAATTCCGGCCGCGCAGTTCATTGACGTAGGACATGGTGCCGATGTTGTTGCCGACCACACCACCGTTGTTGTCACGAAAGACTTCACCGCGAGCGTTGAAGGTCAACCACGGGTAAAAGTCGTGAGCGTAATAGACGGTCACGCCATAGACGTCGTCCTGCAGGTAATCGTCATGGAAATATGTGCCGTTGAGGGTCACGCTGGTCTTGTCATCGATCTTGTAAGTGGCGAGCAGATCTCCGATGTATTCCATTGCATGATTAGCCTCGCGGCCGATGGCATAAACACTCTGCTGCGGGCCAAGATAGGCGGTCGCGGTGATATCCAGCTTGCCATCCATCAGACCGTTGAAGGCAAATCCGAAATACCCCTTGGGACGGCTGTTGTTCTTCGCGCCACCGAACGTGGTCGAGTTGCCCGCGTTGACCCCCAAAATCCAGTCAAAATGCTCTGCAAGGTGAACGGTTGCGGTCACACCCACCACTTCGAACGGCACAATGAAATCGGATGAATAATTGTAGCTGTAGAAAGGCCGTTCCAGCGCGTCCGTACCCTCGAAGCCCTGCATACCGTACATCTGGCCGATCTGGAGATCGACACCGTCCTTTGTAAACCACGGAAGATGCGCGTCGATATGCGCCTGCGTGGGCGCCCACTGATACATGCCGGTCAGATTGCCGTCGCCCATGCCGATCGTCGGGTTAAACCGAGCATCGGAACCGTAAAGCACCTCGAACACGAACCCGAGGCCATACCCATCTCCCAGATCCGAGACCGGATGGGAGAGCGTGCCGGTAATCTGGTTGAGCGTCGCGGTATTGGCCCGGTCAACGTAGGACTGGGCCCAGTTGCGCCCAGTATGTGTCCATGGATTGCCGTTCACACCCGCCTCGACCACGATATGGCCTTCCAGATCGTCGAACCAGTTGTGGCTCTCCGGTGGCTTGAGATTTACTTCCGCTTTCGCCGCGTCCTGCTTTTCTGCCGCTGTTTCTTCGCTCACCAGCGGCCGACCAGCTTCTTCGGGCGTAAGACGCTCCTGAGCAAAGGCGGGCACGGAGGCAAGCTGAAGGGCGAAACAGGCCCCCATGGACAGGCGATAGCAAAACTTCATACGGCAGGAACTCCCTGATTTTCGATATGATACCGGAACAGATTGTCGGCACAGGGCATTCTCCTGCATTCAAGAAGCGGCCCTTGCTGTGGAGAGACACTTCTGCCCCTCCTATCCCTCCTTTCCGCTTTTCTTGCTGGAGCAGGCCGCAAGGGCACGTCCCAGCACTTCGCTCCGCTGCTTCATGAAACCCGGCACCGACAGAGGGTGCTGCCGAAGGTCGTGAATCTCCGAGGCCGTGTAGGGATGAAAGTTCGAAGGAAGACTGCTTCCCGCCAGACGCAACATCACGAAGTTCATCACATCCGCAAGCGTTTGATCGTTACGAATCAATGACATCGACACGCCCGGCACCCGGATGAGATAGGCGCGCCCTTCGTCCGTGCAGGCGAAAGCGCCCACGGCGTTACGCATGGTCGGCACGAATGTGTTGCCCGATATTCCCTCGATGCCGTGGCAGCCGCCGCAATGGGAGACATATTCCACCTGCGTATGATCGAGAGTTGTCGCACCGGGAACCGCATCGGCTGCACGAGCCGCCCCCACCATGAGACCACTTCCCATGGCGGCTGCCATCAGCCCATAAAGGGACCAATGGCAAAGCCGCTTTCCGACAGCCTTACGGAATAGGGTGGACAGCATCGAGCTTCTTTCGCTCATCCAGAATGGCAGCAGGCGCCAGTGTTCCGGCAGCCCGCGCCGCCTTCACGTCATCCGCCGTGAAAATGGGAGCCGGCTTTGCATCCCCCAGCGAGGCCACATAGGTCAGGATGACCGCGACGTTTTCATCCGTCTGCGCCACGAAAGACGGCATGTAACCCGTGTAAGAATTACCACCAGCCTTGATGGTGCCGGACAGACCGTTGAGCAGAACGTGCATGACATAGGTCTTGCCTTCCGGAGAGGAGGCAATGGTGCCGATGCGCTCTTTCAGAGTAGGGTACATGCCCGGAACGCCCGCTCCACCGACCTGATGACACAGACTGCAATTGGCGTTGTAGAGCTGCTGCCCGTCCGCTGCCGCATGAGCGGAGCCGGAAAGAGCAACTCCAGCCGCCAGAGCCGCAAGAAGTGGGAAAGCGAAAGTCTTTTTTGTAAGCTTCATGATCCGTTCTTCGTATTCGTGTCTCAGGACGCCTTGCCGATCACGGCGGCGGTCGAACAGTTGTACATCTCCGATGTTCCGGTACCGAAACACCAGATGATGTCGTTGTTCGCCATCGGACGATAGGACGGCTGGTCCCCATCCGTATTGAGGCACGTCACTTCGTTACAGGAATCCTGTCCGCAGCAGTCGCGGTAAGCAATCATGTAGGAATTGCCGTCCTGCGGATTGTAGCAACTGCCAATCCACGAGGTGGGCGACGGAGCCGTGCCCGGCGGACAGCTGTGCACACCACCGCCGCAACTCGTGCAGAGGTTCCCGTCGATGGCGCAGTAGCGCCAGTAATCGCAGGCGTTTTCATCCTTCGCCTGTGCCTTGGAACCGAATGGCGTCATGGCTTTCGGCTTAGCACTGGCCGCGTCGGCCCGGCTGACGGGCAACAGCATGAAGGCCGGAGCGGCAGCCACAGCTCCGCCAATCTTGGTGATCACGTCACGACGCGAACTGTGCCCGGCAATGCGGCGCAGCACGGATTCGGTCAGACGATCAAGCAGGGAGCCCTGCTTTGTGGCAGTCTCAGACGGCAGCATGAGAAATCTCCCCTATCTGGGCGCGAGCCTGCGGCGCTGGAGCGGCAATGCCCTCCAGCAACCCTTCGATCTGGCGTCGCGTATTGACGATATCCTTCACCCGGATGGTGCCGTGCTCATCGAGCACCACCAGCGCGGGCAGACGGTTGATTTGGAGAACCAGTCCGAGTTCCACGCCCGTCAGAAGCGGAACTCCTTGCATTTCGGCGCGACTGGCCACCATGGTCTTGAGTTCGGGTTCCGGCCCATCTCCGACAAACAGAAGCTCGAAGCCCCGTTCCGCAGCCATCTGCCGGACAACGGGAATAACCCGTTTGCAGACAGGACATTCCGGAGCGACGAACAGCAACATCTGGAAATGACCGGGCGCCAGTGGATCTCCGATGACGACCGGAGCACCTTCGAGTGTGTGCAGCACCAGACGTGGAACCACCTGCCCCACCTCCAGCCCGGACCGCGCCTCTTGTGGACCGATGGGCGCCATCCGCTCATGCAGAACGCCAATCTGCCGCGCCAGCGCAAACAGCGTAACGGCAAGCACAGCCAGCAGTGCCGTGAGCATAACCTGCCAGATGACAAGAGCCAGCATCATGCGTGCCCACTTTCGGCAAGGCTCACAGCCTCACTGTCCACAGCACGCAATGACTGCCACAGCAGCCACAGGGCCACGCCGGACACCACGCCTTCCACCTGCAGCAAGAGTGAGCCACTCTCGCCCATCATCATGACGGGAGCGAGCGCAGGCATGACGCACGCCAGTGTCCGCAAGGTCAGCGCCCACGAAAGGCGCTGCCCTTTCATCCCCGGCGTGCAGCCGCACGAAAGATCCGCACGTCCACGCACCACATTGACACCCATGGCAACAGCAAAAACCACCAGCATCAGAGCGGCCAGCATACCACCGAGAGGCGCGCCCAAACCCGACAGAAGCGAAACCCCCGCGGCTACTTCCAGCACACCCAATCCCCACGCCACGCCTTCCAGCGTCCAGTCGGGCAGTAGGCGATAGGACGCAAGCACGCCAAGAAACAGATCATGCTCGCGCAGCTTGGCGATGCCCGCCACGAGAAACATCATTCCGATGCCCCCCGCGCACACAGCCGACACGCCTTCCGTCATCACACCGAAGACCTCCGGCCTCATCCTTCACCGGGTGCGAGAGTGAAGATCAGGGAGCCACCAAGCGCCTTCATCTTACGAAGCTGCTTGCCGGTCTTCGGATCGAGGATGAAAAAGTCGCCCGTATCTTCATCGGTGGCGAACATCAGCGGCTTGTCGTCCTGTGTCACGCCCACCATGGGGCTTGCCACAGGCAACGGCATCCGGCGCAGACGCTTGTGGGTCTCGGTGTCATACACCCACACTTCCGTGCCGCCGTCCTTGTGCGTCCAGAACGTGCCCTTGTGCATCAACACGTAAAGTTCGTGCGTACTCTTGTGCAACGCGGCCATCTGCCAGCCGCCCGGACGCCATGTGACTTCAAAAGGCTTGGAAGAGTCCGGAGCGGCCTTCAGACCCGCGCCTTCCTGCAACGACCATGGCTTGGCCACCGTGGAGTCCGCGCCAAGCGTCGCCTCGTACACCTTGCCGGTGTAGCTGATGAACCACGCCTTTCCGTCCTTGGTCACGGACGGGCTCTGTTCGAAGATCCCGTCATGATCGGGTTCGAAGAATGCTGCTGTGTGCGTCATGGAAGGCTTGCCATCCGCACCCAGGCTCACATTGGCCAGAGTGCCGTCGGCGCAGAGCGATGAGAAACCGCTATTGCCCCACGAGTAGGCCAATGCGCAGCCGGGAATATCCACGGTCTGGGTAACCTTGTGCGTCTTGGTGTCCACCACCTCGACCGCGTTGCTCGGGCTCATCTGATAGACATACACATACGAGCCGTCGGCGCTGATCGCGAGATCGTTGCGCTTGGGCGTAACCAGTGCGCGCGACGGCAGTTTTTCGTCTGCGATGATCTGGAGCGTGGACGAATCGTATTCGGCCAGCAGATCGTTCCGCTCGCCGCGATTGCCACGTTCCCATGTGGTTTCACCCACATAAAACTTGCTGGCGTCATCGGCCGTCATCACGACATTGGCGTTATAGGCGGCCTGCACCATACCCAGAAGACGCCCCTTGTCGGCATCCACTATATAGGTACGGCCGTCCTTGTTGTGCTGATAGACAGCGTCCACCACGAGGATGGTGTGCGCTGACCAAGGGGCCAGCTTGACGGTATCACTCTGCTCCGTCTGCAGGACAGGCACTTCCGCCCGGCCGGAAGTGGCTCCAGCCAGCAGGGCAAGGCCGCTCGCCAGCGAGCACAGCATGGCGGCGCGCGTTACGCGGCGGCCAGCGGAGTTACGCGAATTCGGGAGGGTCATGTGACTCTTTTCTATCGGTTTCGCAACATTTTGGAATGTTAACTAAAGAAGCCATTTCGGCAAGAGAAAATGTCACATTTTGTTCGCGCATAAACGCGACATCCCTGTCAGTATGCGACGGATAAATCTTTGACAGCCAGGACCTTGCAATGGTGCATGGAGCCTCCAACGTCTCATAGAGCAAGGAGGCCGCCAGCATGAATGACGGAAAAAAGATTGCAGCACTTGGACTCCTGCTGTGCGGGACGCAATTGGCATCGCCGGTTCATGCGGAACAAACGGTGAGTCGCGATCTCAGTTTCACCAAGCGGTCGACGGATTTCTTCGTGAAAAATTCCTTCCCTCTCCTGCCCGTGACGGATGCCACGCGGATCAAGCGCGTTCATGGCACAGTCTTCACCATCACTCGGAAAGGCGAGAAGGCTGGTGAGCCGATTTCCTCTGAAACGCTGTTCAGCCTGACCATCGCACGCAATGGACACTGCCCAGTCGATGGTGAAAAACAGAACGATTACAGTGATATCTACAATCGCTATGACAGCTTCGGACTGGGCGCCACCATCCTCAAACAGATACAGCTTGGCACCAAGACCTTCAGCTTCGATTACACGTTTCCCGTGCCACTTCAGGTCCATGCTGCACAGGGAAGCTGCCTTTTCATGAATTTTGACGGCAGCGATTTTGCCAATGGCGAATATACGATGGGCGCTCATATAACAGTCGATTATGACACGGAATCAGAGGCGCGTTCTCTTACGCGCTCCCTGCTTCCAACGGGCACCACAGCACAAAAAGGCCAGATCGCAGGGCTGGACGCCGAGTTTCTTGTGAGCGTCAACAACCGTGATGCGCCATCTCTCAACGCTTATGTCGGCATACCCATTCACCAAGGAGGTCAGATTCCTCCCGGCTCAACCATTCTGCATGTGTTTGGGAACGCGACCGCCAGCAGTGATCCTCACCGGCCGTTTCCACTGGCGACTACGGGGAAATGGAACATAACCCACAACATCCTTGTCTATACAAAGGACAGTTGCCAGCGCGCCTTCCACAATCATATTCCCGGTAAATTCATGTGGAACGATCTGAGCGGCACCGCGTCCCATCCCAACATGAGTTCCGCCTTCTGGACTGACGCTGTGAAAATAGGTTCGGTCGATCTGGGAGGTATTGGGGATCAAAGCACAGTCGGCCCAGCGGTGGCTGTCCCCGGTCGACTGCCGATGGTGGTGCATGAAGGCGATTGCCTGGTCGATGCCATCATCCCAAGCGGAGATATGACGGACCCCCGCCCCTTCAACACCGAAAGCCAAGTCTATGTCGAATATGTAGCGCCGTAAGATCATACGAGGGAAAAGAAAATCATTCTGTCCTCTTGCGCTCCTTCCCATATGTCAGTATGAGCAGCGCATCGAGACCGGGTGCGTAGCTCAGCGGTAGAGCATCGCCTTCACACGGCGGGGGTCACAGGTTCAATCCCTGTCGCACCCACCACGGTTTCGCAAGAATTCTCCTCAAAATAAAGCTGGGCCAGATTCTTCAGAGAAAATTTGGCATGTAGAAATCTGTTCGGGCGAAAAGCGTATTTATACACTCCGCCACATCATCTCCTCTTCCTCGCACTTCTTCCGATCAACTGATCCAAGCCAATGAAAACGAGAGCGACCGGTTCGGGCCTATTCCACTCAATAGATGGCAGCGCCCTTTCCAGCACGCAGGGCAAAGCGTAACCTCCGCAAACATTTACGGAGAGTTCACATGAACAAATTACTGGCCATTGGTCTTGTATTTTTCCTAACCGCCTGCGGAATGCAACATGCAGGCTGCCCAACCGATTTACCTCAGGCTCCAGACGACACAACCGGCGTCAAATCGGCACTAAGAACCTGTAACTGACAAATATTTCCATTGTCGCACCATCCTTTTCTCTTCCGCCTATTCCCTTATATTGGAACAGGCGGAAGAGATCATAGCCAACTGTCCGGACAGTTGGACAAACTCAACTGACCTCGCGACCGCATCCGGATATCGGACGGTAATCTGGCAGAATGATTCGTTCAGAAAAATGAGCACCGCTCATAGGTTCAAGGTCCGAAGAAGGGCTTTTTTCGCCAGCGAAAAGTTCGAATACAATTCGAGATCAAAATGAATGTTGATTTTTAGAACGAATGGAATCTACGCTGCATTCATTGAGTTCTGACCGGAGTTACAGCGTTGAAAACCATCGCCGCGCTTCCCCTCCTTGCCCTTGCTCTCTTCAGTGGACAGGCTCATGCCAGCGCGCAGGGTCTGGGCTTCATTTCATCCAGATGCTCGGAAGTGGAGCATCTTTCCTTCGATCCCAGCCAACCCGTGGGTCAGAATGTTCTGGGATTTTTCTCCGGTCTCACAACCGCGTCCGATGCCATTGAGCAAAACGAAGGCAATCAGGCTTACAAAACGCCCGAAATCACGGATGTCCGACTGGTCACGACATCCGTGCAGAAAGAGTGTTCGGAACATCCCGACTGGGAATTGTCCACAGCGGTGACCGAGTTCTGGGCAGAAATGACAAAACGAGCAAATACGCATTCAAAATCATAAGAATGATCTTACAAACTAGTTATTCTCAAGATTTGATAGCGATAAACACATCGATCCCTTCACTTTTTGTCTTCAGTAGCGCCGTTGCAAGGGCGCTTCTGTCGGCACTCGCGTCATCGACTTCCACAAAAACACACCCGGACGATGAGCGGGAACCGTAACGGCGAGTGTCCGCGTTGAAAGCGTCCCGCCCATAGCAAGCACAGTCCGGCGCACGCCAAGGTTCAAAAATCCGTCCCTGGGTGGTCAGGCTATCGATCTGCTCCTCGAATGCAGCCCGCGTGTTACGCTTGACCACGAACTCTTTTTGAATGCGCGCAATATAATCAGCATCGCTTTCACCACTCACTCGCGGCAGCGAATCACCGAAGTAATCCGTAGCGGCCATATCGACAAAGTTGCCGGTGCTGGTCTGAAGGCGGCTCTGGTTACGGATATAGGTCAGCAGTCCGTACATCACAGTCCATGGCCATGCCAGACCTGCCAGAACACCATCCAGAACAGGCGTATTTTTCTCTGCCACAGATGGAAACCATGAGGCAGGCAATACAGCACGAATACGCGCTGCAATATCTTCCAAATCTCCAGTTGCCATTTTCTGATGCCTTTTCAGCTTGTCGCTTGGGTCACGTTGACAGCTTCAACACGCACCACTGTGGCCGTGCTCCCACCGACATCGGATGTCTGGCCATTGATGGTCAGCACGCCCACGCTGCTGACAAGACTTCCCGCTGCCTGTACAGCGATACTGGAGACGCGGGTGTACTGGCACAGTTCTCCCACAGCGAGTGCGTCAACATAGTTGGTAATCTCATTGACGATCGCGTTTTGAACGGTTGCCAGAGCCACCCCCGTTGCCAGACTTACGGAAAGTGTGATCGTCACCGGGATGACCGTCGCGCGAATGGTGGATGTTTCAACTCCACAGGCTCTTGTTGCCTCAATGGCCGTTTCCACCGATTCCAAAAGACTTTGCGGTGTATTGCCGGACCCATCATCAATAACCGCATAGAAAAAACCTGAACGATACAGGCCTTCCACCGTCTGATTCTCCACCACCTGATAGCTGAGATTGGACGCAACACCCGAAATCGCCGCCTCAATGGCCGTCAACGTGGCAGAAGCGAGAGAAGCAAACCACAGTGCCACACGATTCTTGACCGCTGTACCGCTTTCCTGATCGGCACCATTGGCGGCGGCAGCCAGATTTGTACAGGTATCGATGCCAGCAATCTGGGTTCCCAGAAGGTTGACCGAACCTGCCGACACATTTCCCACAGACCCCGCGACAGTACAAACCACGGGACAGGTGATCGAGGTTGTCCCTTGGGGACGTACATATCCTCCCGCTGTCGTGGACCAGTACTGGTTGGTCGTATCTTCCGTTACCGAGAAAGAAACGGTTCCATCCGCTGTCTTGACGACCGCCCCCACAGGAACCACAGCCGACGTGGAATCAGGCGAAAGACTAATGAACGTTTCAGTCGTGGTCGCATATGTCGCGCCCAGACGCGAAATACCAAACTGGCTGATCCATGAATCAACATCCGTGCCAAAAGACGTCGAAAGCCGCGTGACGGAAAGCACCTGCAGAAGCAGATATTGCAGCCATAAAGCTACCGTCGCATTGCCCTCATACAATGACCGCAGAACGGAACCGGTCGAGAAATCAAGAAGAGACGAACAGGCACTTTTTGCTGTCGCAGATGCATTTTCCACCAGCGTGGAGAAATTCTGTAGTGAAAGATTCATCTCACAATTCCACCGATGATGTCTCGCCCGTGGCCGTACTGATGTAACTGATGCTGATTCGACGGGTTCCAAGAGCTGGAGTAGTGAGTGCCACGGAAGGCGTCTGCGTCTGTGAAACGCTGCTCTCCAACGTCATTTGCTGGAGCACGATCGCTTCGATGTCCGCCTGCGTGTCCGTTCCTCCCACCCGACCCGGCAGTCCTGCGCCATACTCCAATGAAAAGATGTAATCGCCCACGTTGGTACACAATCTGCGCAGCACACGCTGGTTTCCAAGATCGGCATTGGACGCCACCAGAAGATCACCGCTGTCCGATACGGAAATGTCGGCCCCTACAACATGAGAAATATCTGACATATATAAAAATAAATCCCCAAATTAATATTGTGCGTTTACTGAGGCCCACTGGTTGTATCCGGACCGGATTTCACACCCCCATGAACATGCGAGGTCAGAGCGATCCCCGCAGCTGTCACTTCATCCTTGGCAGTGACACGGCCGGAGACCGTCACATCTCCCTGAATGGAGACATCTCCGATCATGGAAATTCCTGAATTTGTCATGACAAATTCGGTCGAACCCGACTGTATGCCCACCTGTCCCGCTATCAGTTTTTTATCGCCCAATGCCGCAAATTCAGGCGGGGGCGAGGTCGCATCGAAAACACGGGCAACCACGACGTAGTTATCACCGTCTCCTTGCGCCGTTTCCACGAGTACATGCGTGCCAATGACTGATGGCGCGTAAAGGGTCACGCCTCCCACGGAACAGGCGGTGTCACAGACCCAGCCCGTCTCGGTATTTTCCGGCTGCAAACGCACTTTTACCAAACCGGAAGCCGCATCTGCTGCACTGACTACGCCAAAGCGGGCTCTGGCAATCCGATTAGTGTGGGCGTGCATGAGCATGTCAAGAGAACCGCGCAATGACATTGTCCTGTGGCTTTTCTGAAGTTACTGAATGTCACGTGGACGCAGCATGAGAGATTGCGTCGCATGCTTCTCCGCAAAAGACTGCACAATTTCATCAATGGTGTAGACCAGCGCATCGAAAGATGTGGCGGTTCCCTGTATCCGCACCTTCTGCCGCACTGACAGATCGAGAGCGGGATTAACGTCCATGCGAATGGTGCGACCATGCGCAGCCAGTTCGCCATAGCGCTGTTTTACCAGCACTAGACACTGGTCGAGCGTGGTTCCAACAGGGGCTGTAAACGTAAACATCTGGCCGGAAGCCGCTCCTTCCGGCCAGCTTGCGGAGTGAACGACCTTCTGGCGCGCATCCCAGGCCGAGACCGTCACGCTCACACCTTCCGTATACAGAGGCCTATGAGACATCCGCATATCGAGTACTGCCGCATCCACACCCGATGAAGACGTCTGCCCATCGCTCCAGTTCAATGTAATGATATCGGTATTTTCATCAGGCTTACGAAAATGAAGGGTGCGGTCATCGACCCACAAGTCATAACCATAATGACGTTGCATCCCGACACAGAAATCCCATGCCGTCTGGTAGCGATGCATGCCCGCTAGACCATGGGCCTTGTGCTCGTACTGATAAAACTGACCGACAAATCCGTCGGTAGCATCGATATCTGCTTCCAGTCCCGCCGATTGAGCAAGCTGGGTCATGGCTTCCGCGGCACTCATATTCATGAAGGAAAGTCCGGAAAGTTCCAGCGCCATCAGAGCGGCCGACCAATCACGCCCAGAAACCTGCACAGTCCCTGATGAGGGATGATATTCGATATGATCGATAGATCCGGAAAACAGCTTTGTCTGACTTGAAGAGTTCCCCGTGAGGTCGTCATCGGAAAATCCACGGAAAATTTGGAACGATGAACTGCTGTCCAGATTCAACTGTAATGGAGCGGAAAGAGACGACGCAAACACAGCGGAAAATGTCGCCGCCTCCGCCATGCGTGACGTACGCACCTCAACACGCTGCGGCACCGGAAGCGTGGTGTTGCCATATTGCACGCTCAGTCGGGGTCGAATGACCCCTGAAGAAAGCTGCGTCGTCAGAAACGAAGAAGGCATAAAAAGATCCGCCGAAACGTGTCCTGTCCTCCTTCGCTAAGTGTCTCAACAGGGCTGTCCAAGGATGTCTTCATGGCCGATATTATGTCGAACGTCCACGA